>CAIQWB010000134.1 GCA_903875465.1 uncultured Verrucomicrobia subdivision 3 bacterium | reverse complement strand
TAGTCCCGCTGCCGGGACAACCCCGGCCTAGCGGACGGAATCCCGTTGGGATTCGGCAATCCAGCAGCCGACGGCCCAAGCCAACCCGAATTCCACCGAAACCAGCGAGGAACCGGCTGGGATGCGTCCAGATGTTGGAGCAGAAACACTTTGGAAAAATCGCCGGCCTACCCGCAGTGGTCTGGTGAGACTACCTCTGCGCGCAGCGCACACCCTTAAATGGGCAACTGCTTGGCAGCGGCTTGGGAAGCCAATGTTCCCAAGCGTTTATGCCCAAGCGATGGATGCCAACCGGCTGTTATAATTTCAGAGTTCGGGCTAAGGCAATTTGGTCGTGGTGCATCCTGAAAACTCTCAGATTGCTCGCTCGGCAAGGGGCCTATTCATTTGCCAATTGAATATTGAACCTTCTCTGATGCTTGGATTTTGAAGTTTGAAGTTTCTTTAACCTTTTTCCCCACTCGCCAGCAGTGTTTGAAAATGCGGCGGCTGTTCCTCCGCCGCCACAATGCTGATTTCAATGCGCTTGAACCCCGCCGCCTCCAGCCAGCGATGCAAATCGCTTTCTGCAAATCCCGGCCAGCGATCGCCATAGAGTTCGCCTGACTTCTCGAAATTGTGCTTGAGCAGGTCCAGAATCATAATTTGGCCGCCATGCTTGAGAATGTGGTAAGCGCTCCGGATGGCCTCGGCTGGTTCCGCGGCGTGATGCAGGGCCTGGCTGAGCACCACCAGGTCCACACTGTCTGGGTCCACCGGCGGGCTTTGCAAATCCCCCTGGCGGAACTCCAGGTTTTTGAGACCGTTCTTTTTGGCCTTGGCCGCCCCAAATTCCACGATCTTTTCCGAGTTATCCACCGCAATCACCTTCCGGCAGCGCCGCGCCAGCAATTCGCTCAACAACCCCTCGCCCGCCCCCAGATCCGCCACCACAATCGGCGGCAGGATGCGCAGCAGCAGTTGCCCAAATGCCTGCCAGGAACGGCCCGGCCCATATACCCGGTCAAACCGCCCGGCCACCTGGTTGAAGTATACTTGGGCCTGCTCACCCCGGCGCTGCAGCACGCGTTTGAGGTTGATTTGATCGCTGTCATGTTCGGACAATTCCTTCGCCCCGCGAATGGCCAGTTGGATAAAATCAGCGGTCACCGAATCCGCCTCCGGGTTGATTTTATAAAACGACCGCTTGCCGTCCCTCCGTGAGCACAGTAGTTCGCAATCCGTCAGCAGGCCCAGATGCGTCGAGATGCGGGATTGCCCCAGTCGCGTCACTTCCTGCAGTTCGTTCACCGACAGTTCGCTGGTTTCGAGCAGGGCGACGATGCGCAGCCGGGTTTGATCCGACAGAGCACGCAAGGATTTAAGAGTTGAAGACATATTAATTTAATTCTGAAATCTTCCAGACAGCATCATCACCGACAAAGTGAAAGGCGGTGCCCAAGCCCTGTTCATCGGTGCCGTTTTGGCCCACGCTCCAAACGATTTGGCGCTTGCGCGAATACAGCATGGGGCCACCGGAGAATGGATCAGTGGGAACCCGGTGCAGAATGCCCGCGTCAACCAAATCGGCCAGCCCGGCGGGGAAGCGGCCTTTTTGACGCTCAAAGATCAGCAGGGCAAGCACCGTGCGCGTGGCGGCCCGTCCGGTTCGATAACGAAAAATCCTGGTGCCATTTTCGGCCAGGGCGCTTAGACCAAGAATTCTGCCCACCGGGTTTTCAATTTTCAAATACGCCTCGCGTGCTCTTTGGGCAGCGTGGCGGCTGAGTGGCAGCGATTCATCCCGGACCAGTTCCATCAGTGGCTGGATGTCTTCCATAAGTTTCCCTCTCGTTTCCTCTCGCTCATCCTCCACGAGCGAACTGCGGTTTGTCCAGGCACCGAGGGCATTTGTCCGGAAGATTCGAAAGTGCCGCGTGTCACTTTTCATATTCGACACCGCGTCGAGGGGCAGGGGATGCTGGGCAACCAAGGAAGGATCCAGCAGGACTTTGAACGGCCGGCGCAGTTCCTCCGGAAATATGAACATGGCGAGATTGGTCACGGCAATTTTGGACCAGTTTTCCGAAACATGCCTGGTATCGTATGTGGCATAGTTGTAAATCGTAAAATCAACGCGCAGAATATGCGCATAAGCATTGGTTTCCGCATCCAGTTCCGGCAAATCCTCCAGCAATTGTTTGAGACAAGTCACGGGGGTTTGGCGGCGACCCGCGAGCCGCAGGATGGCCTCCTGCACTCTTTCCCGAGCCAGGCCGGCAATCAAATATTCAGTAATTGAGGCATCACCTTCCACGCCGCATTGGGTCATTCTCAGGCTGTCGGCCAGCGAACGGGTGGCTTCCCGGTAGTGTCCCGCTTCCGCCAGATGATCGGCTTCCAGCAAACGCGCCAAAATCAAATTCCCCAAAGCCTGGTATTCCGGAACAATCTGATTTGGATCGTGCATCGGCCATTGCATTCGGGGCTTTTGCAGGCTTTCGGCAAACAAGCGCAGGGCTTCCTGATTTTGGTTCAACCAGTGCTGTAAATCAGCGAGGGTTTCGCCATCCGGTTGCCGTTCGCCCGGCGCCCAGCAATATTTGGCGGCCGTCCGCACTTTTTCCGTCGGGCGCACCATGACTTCCCCAGCGCGCCGCCAGTTGATGATACCATTATTAGCGGGCGGAACTTCCTTGAATTCAAAATATAGGTCAGGCGGTACCAGTGGCTTGTCGGTTTTTACCGTCGACACAGCCCGGGCTCCACCCAAGAGAGCGGCAAGCAGCAACCCAGCACTGAGGATTTTAAAAAACATGGAACCAATTTACCCGCCGGCACGCCAACTTTTTCCAAAAACCATTTGACGCGCACTGAAAGTGTTATATCATCTTATCTTGATACGTCAATATGTCATTGGCGGAGATTCACAACATTGACCGAAATTACATGAGCAACAACTACATCTTCTCATCCGAATCCGTTGGCGAGGGCCATCCGGACAAAGTAGCCGACACCATCTCGGATGCCGTCTTGGACGCCTGTCTCGCCCAGGATAAATTCTCCCGCGTCGCCTGCGAAACGTACGTCAAATCCAACATCGTCATCATCGGTGGCGAAATCACGACCAAGGCCAGCCTGGACTTTGTGAAAATCGCCCGCTCCGCCATCCGCGAAATCGGTTACGTGAATGACGACGACGTGTTCCATGCCGATAAAGTTTTCGTCAATGTGATCGTCACCCAGCAGTCCCCCGACATCGCCCAGGGCGTGGATGCCAAAAAAGCCAAGGGCAAAAAGACCGCCAAGCAGGGTGCCGGCGACCAGGGCTTGATGTTTGGTTATGCCAGCAATGAAACCCCCGAACTGATGCCCGCCCCCGTGATGTTCGCCCACCGTTTGGGCAGCGAACTCACCCGTATCCGCAAAACTGGCAAAGTGCCGTGGCTTCGTCCGGATGCGAAATCCCAAGTTTCCGTGGTGTATGAAAACGGCAAGCCCGTCGCCATCTCCAACGTCGTCATTTCCACCCAGCACGCGGCAGATGCCGAGCACGCGGAAATTGAAAAGTTTTGCATTGAAAAGATCATTAAGAAAGTGCTTCCAGCCAGGTTGCTGACCGCCAAGACCGAATTTTTGATCAATCCCACCGGCCGTTTTGTCGTCGGTGGACCTCAGGGCGACACCGGTCTGACCGGCCGCAAGATCATCGTCGATAGCTACGGCGGCATGGGCCGTCATGGTGGCGGTGCGTTCTCCGGCAAAGATCCGACAAAGGTCGACCGCAGTGCCGCCTACATGGGGCGCTGGGTGGCCAAGAACATCGTGGCCGCCGGCCTCGCCGCCAAGTGCGAAATCCAGTTCGCCTACGCCATCGGTTATCCCGATCCCGTCAGTGTCAGCGTCGACACCTTCGGCACCGGTACCGTGCCTGATGAAAGCATCATCAAGGCCATCAACAAAGTGTTCAGCTTCCAACCCGCGGACATTATTGAGCAGCTCGACCTGCGCCGCCCCATTTACTCCAAAACCACCAACTACGGTCACTTCGGCAAGAACGATCCCGATCTCACCTGGGAAAAAACCGACAAGGTGGAAGCGCTGAAGAAGTCAGTTTAACCAATTAACAGTCAACTGTTTAAAAATAAAATTATGGCCACTATTAAACTTACCCCGCCCCGCAAAGCCAAGGTCAAATCCGCCGTCAATGGCAAAGGTGCCGCCCAGCCCGATTATCTGGTCAAGGACATCACCCTGGCCGATTGGGGCCGCAAGACCATTCAAGTCTCCGAGCACGAAATGCCCGGCTTGATGTCCATCCGCAAGAAATACGCGCCCGCCAAACCCCTCAAGGGCGTCCGGGTGACCGGTTCCTTGCACATGACCACCGAAACCGCCATCCTCATTGAGACCTTGGTGGACCTCGGTGCCTCCGTGCGTTGGGCCAGTTGCAACATCTTCTCCACCCAGGACCAGGCCGCGGCCGCCATCGCCAAGGCCGGCATCCCTGTTTTTGCCTGGAAGGGCGAGACCTTGGAAGAATACTGGGACTGCACTCTCAAAGCCGTCATTCACCCCGGCGAACTCGGCCCCGAACTCGTCGTCGATGACGGCGGCGACGTGACCCTGCTCATCCACAAAGGCTTTCAATTGGAAGAAGGCGACAACTGGGTCAACACCCCGAGCGGTTCCCACGAAGAACAGGTCATTAAAAACCTGCTCAAGAAAGTGGCCAAGGAAAAACCCGGCATCTGGCACAAGATCGTGAAAGATTGGAAGGGCGTCTCCGAAGAAACCACCACCGGCGTGCACCGCCTGTACCAGATGCTCGAGGCCGGCAAACTGCTCGTCCCCGCCATCAACGTCAATGACTCCGTCACCAAGTCGAAGTTCGACAATCTCTACGGCTGCCGCGAATCGCTCGCGGACGGCATCAAGCGCGCCACCGACGTCATGCTCGCCGGCAAAGTCGCCGTCGTCTGCGGTTACGGCGATGTCGGCAAAGGCTGCGCGCATTCGCTCCGCGCCTACGGTTCCCGCGTCGTGGTCACCGAAATTGATCCGATCAACGCGCTGCAGGCCGCGATGGAGGGTTTCGAAGTGAACACCGTCGAAAGCACATTGGGCGTTGGCGACATTTACGTCACCACCACCGGCAACTGCGACATCGTCACCGTGCAACACATGCTAGCGATGAAAGACCAGGCCATCGTCTGCAACATCGGCCACTTCGACAACGAAATTCAAGTGGAC
>CAIQWB010000133.1 GCA_903875465.1 uncultured Verrucomicrobia subdivision 3 bacterium | reverse complement strand
GGGTGCAGGACAAAATTCTTCATTATTCTGAAAGGCTGAGGGTGTCATTGCGTTTGGCGTGTTGATTGAGGCGGTATTTCCAGAACTCGTCGTGGCGTTGGCTGGCCTGCAGGCAGCGGAGGGCGAGGATGTTTTCGGCACCCGATGCGGACCAGAACATGCCCGATTGTTTGCAACGCGCGCCGATGACAGTCTTGCAGCCGGCCTCCACGACCCCGGAACCAATGAACCAGCCATTTTGGCGAAAGGTTCCGTACTGCATGCGTTCGAGGTTGCGGTCAAAATAACCCAGTGCTTTCTCCACCGCCGCGGCTTGGGGAGTTCCCGTGGCGGCACGGCGGGTTTCGGCCACCAGTGATTGCACCTTGTCGCGCAACAGCCGTTTGGCCCAGCGGCTTCGCTGCTTTTTGAAGTCGGGATGGTGCTTGCCGAGCTGGGCTTCAAGCACTTGGCCCGCGTGGTCCAGCGCATGGTAATAGTCCACGATCTGGACGGCGTCTTTGAAGCAATCCCGGCCCATGCCTTCCAACCCCGCCGCCCCATCAATGAGGAGCACGACCTTGCCTGCGCTGGCCATGCCCCGACGGATGGCCTCCTGGCGCAGCAGCGGCCCGAACTGGCTAATGGATTGGAGACTGGAGACATAGGTGGTGGACTGGTAATCACGCACCGGATGACCTTGTGCATCCGTCTGGTGCTGGGTGAAGATGCAACCCAGATAAACCTGCCGGGTTTTGGCGGTGCCGTCGGGTTGTTTGCCAGTGCGTCCGACCAGTTCCTCCCGGCGCATGGGCACCCCCGTACCATCGCCGCTGACATACAAGACCCGCGCGTCACAAGCGCCTGGCTGGCCCGTGCGCTCCTGCCAGGTTTGCGCTTCGGCACCTACCCGTTGCACCACCCGCTGGATTTGGCGGGCGGACACCGCCATGCCCCCCGTCTCGGCCAGATGCCGCTCCGCTTTTTGAAAGCCGGCTTCATCCGCCCCTTCCAGACAAATTAACCGTGCCAACGCCGGGGTGTATCCCACCTCCAAGCCCAAGGCGGCATCCGCCGGATAATGCCCCAGCTGTTTGCCGGCATGATAGTAGTAATCGCGCTGGATGGGGAAGGTGCCAAAAAGGCATTGCACCTGCAGGGTTTCCCGGCCTTTGCGTCGTTCCCCGGGTTTGGGCTGGTAAGCGGCATCGCTGTGGTCGGCGGCTTGTTGCAACAGCACGCCCACCAAGGCGCTGGCGGACTTGAAAACGGCCGTCCGAACCAGCAGTTCCAGTTCCTGCACCCGTTGCCCACAGGGTGACTGGCCCTGAAACTGGGCCATCAAGCGCTGGATTTCCTGATCTTGGGCAAGGAGGATTTCGGGGGCAGCGGCTTTTTTTTTATGGCCGCCGCCCGCTCGGCACGGGTTTTATCCACCATGAGCTGGACATATTGCGCCATCATTTCCTGGACCTGATGGTAGCCGTCAATGGCCGCTTTCACCTCGGCCACCTGCTCCGGGGGCACATAGCGGGAAACATTGCGCCCGTGCTCGTAACATTGATGGTTGTGATAGGGACCCTGCGGGCCTTGGCGGATAATGCTGACGGTGCCGCGCTCCAACTGCTGGATTTGGGCAATGTCATGGAGGATCGACTGGGGGGTGAGGTTGAGGTTCATGAAACTGAGTATATGCCTTACACATATACTTAGGCAACAAAAAAGGCCCGAAAACTCAATGTGGAGAATTT
>CAIQWB010000132.1 GCA_903875465.1 uncultured Verrucomicrobia subdivision 3 bacterium | reverse complement strand
GCTCGCCCAAGGTTGCGCGGCACGAGCTACCTTGGGTATTCCCCCCCACGACCGCCAACCCCAACGGGGTTGTGCCCCTTGGCCGGCCCAGCCCCATGACACACCCCCGTTGGGGTTGCAGAAAAATGCGTCAGCCTGCCCAGGGTAGTCCCGCTGCCGGGACCACCCTGGCCTGGCGGACTGAATCCCGTTGGGATTCGGCAATCCAGCAGCCGACGGCCCAAGCCAACCCGAATGCCACCGAAACCAGCGAGGAACCGGCTGGGATGCGTCAAGATAGTGGAGCAGAAACACGTTGGAAAAATCGCCGGCCTGCCCGCCGTGGTCTGGTGAGGCTGCCGCTGCGCGCATCGTCAAATGGGCAACTGCTTGGCAGCGGCTTGGGAAGCCAATGTTCCCAAGCGTTTATGCCCAAGACATGGATGCCGTCCGGCCGTTTTAATTGCGGAGTTCGGGTTAAATCCCGCGACTGGCCCCGCGCTCAACTCAGGGAAGTTTGCCACCGGGATTTTTCCAGCGCCAGTCCGCTCCCGCCTGCCTTGGGTCAAACCATATAAAACCCAGTGCCTCCGCCGGGGAATGCCGCGGCAGCATGATGTCCGGCCACTCCCCGCGCACGGTCAGGTTCGTGAGGCTGGACCCGGCCTCATGCCCGGCGGCCTGCCAGGACGCCAGATCCCCCGTGGGAAAAATCCTTGTCGTATTGCCTAGATACACGTAACAATTACTGCGGCTGGCCGTTTGCAACTGCTTCCACGGCCCCTTGAAAAAGGGCGTGTTGGAACTCAGGATCAAGTTGTGCTCCAGGGTGAGGGAACAGTGGTCCTCCGCCCGCGTCGCCTGCAGCGGCGGCCCGGAGCTGAAGGCCAGGACATTATTGGCGATCCGGTTCGTTTCCCCGTAATGCTGGTGAAACGCCCCGCCCATCGCCGGGTTCCCACACGTGCAGTGCCAGACCAGGTTGCTCTCAATCCGCCAGCCCGAGCTGCCTTCATCGGGATAAATGCCCCAGCCGCCGTAATCCCGCGCCCGGACGTCATAAATCACATTGCCCGCCTCCACGCTGCCCGGGCTGACCCCGAGTGTGTAAATGCCGCCCATGTCACTCAGCACCCCCTGGCCAATGTTATGAATCCGATTGTATCCAATGTAATTATTCGTGGCCTGGCTGCGCCCGTAACCCCACGTCCAGCCGGCCGAAATCCCCGTGTAAAACAGGTCGCTAATGTCATTATGCGTGATCCGGTTGTTCGCGCTCTGGCCAATCCAAATCCCCACCGCACTCGGATGATTCCGGCCGCCGCCCCGGATGATCGAGTCATCCACCACCACGCCCCCGGTCTGGCGCTCCGGCTCATCCCGGAGTTGCATTTCCCCGATGCGCACCCCGCCTCCGCCCAAATCCACCAGCGCGGCCTGCTCCAACCGGCAGTCCCGGCAGCCCTGCCGGAACCAAATGCCGTAATTCCCCGTATGCGCAATTTCCACCCGGTCAAAGGTGACCCCCGTCACGTCGTCCAGCTCAATCGCCGCCCCCAGCCGGGCGGCCGCCTGCACCGGGGGATCGCCCCCGGGCGGCAACCTCCACGCCGCATGATAAAATCGCAGCCCCGTGAAATGCACCTCCTGCGCCCCCTGCACCTGAAGCCAGTGCTCCACCACCGGCGCAATCACTTCCGAGCTCTCCGGGCGCTCGCCCGGCCGGGGAAAGTAAATCAACTCCCCGGTGGGATCCCGAAACCAGCTCCCCGGCCGGGTGACCCACTGGCGCGCATTTTCCAGCCGGAACCAGCTCTTTACCGTCCACGGATTGGAAACGGCCATCGGCTGGCCCAGCACCGTAAGGCTGCCCGCCGCGCGGTCGCACCTGGCCACCCGGTAGCGGCTGGTATCCCAATTATGAAAGACCTCCACTTCCACATTTGTCAGCGCGTCCGCCTCCGCCGGCAGGGCCGCCAGGGCTTCGGCCGTGACCTGAATCGTCAGCCATGCCTGCCCGTGGGGCGCCCCGGCTTGCTGCACCGCCTGAATGGGAAAAAACCCCTCCCCCGGCGCCTGCGCCCGCTCGGCCCGTTCGCCATTGACGTATAATTGTTCAAAACACCGCCGCACCGCCGCGTGCCACCGCCCTCCGGCATCCACCGTAAACCCCGTGATCCGCTCACCGCCGGTGATCACCGTTCGCCCCGGCGACCGCGCCTCCCAAGTCACCCGGCTGTCGGCCGCCGTGAGCCCCAGCGGCTCCGTCAGAGCGTAAGTACCCGGCGCCAGCCGGATCACCACCGCCTCATCCGCATGCCCCGCCACCCGCCACGCCCGCACCGCATCCCGCGCCACCGCCAGCGTGTTGGTCCCCGGCTGGGCGTCAAACACCCCCGCCCCCGGCATCGTCAAGGCCGCCGTGGTGATCAAACCCATGCCGAAATGCTTGATATTCATGCTTTTTTACGCTATTTAACAAAAAAGTCACCTGCCTTCACCCCCGGCTCGCCTGCGCGCGCTTTCAGGCATAAAAGTAACCCAGCTCCCGCAAGGATGCGTATTCTTTCGGCCGCTCCTGCGTGGCGCGTCCCATGATCACATGGTCCAGCACCTCAATTTTCAAGAGTTGCCCCGCCCGAATGAGGTCGCGCGTGACTTTGATATCCGCGTCGGAGGGGGAGGGATCGCCGCTGGGATGATTATGGGCCAGCACCAGGGCCGCCGCATTGGCGGAAATCGCCACCTTGAATACCTCGCGGGCATGCACCAGCAGGGTGTCCAGCGTGCCTTGGGAAATGGTTTCGCAGCGGATGAGCCGCCGGCGCGTGTTCAGCAGAATAACCTGCAGCGTCTCCACTTGCAGCAGGCGGTTGTCCTCGCGTAGAAAGTTAACCACCGCCTCCGGGGTGTCCAGCAAGGGGGCTTCGGCGTGAAATTCCCTGGCCATCGTTCGCGCCAGCGCAAAGGCCGCCACCAGCGTCACCGCCTTGTCCCGGCCAATCCCCTTGACCTTGCGCAAATCATCCACGGAAGCAGTGGCCAGGGCGTGCAAGGAACCAAAGCGGCTGAGCACCTGCTTGCCCACTTCCACCGCATTCATCCCCTTCAACCCCGTCCGCAACAGAATGGCAATCAATTCCGCCTGGCTCAAAGCCTCCGGCCCCAGCGCCGCCAGGCGTTCGCGTGGCCGTTCACTGGCTGGCTGGTCTTTTAGTCGCAATCCCTCGGCCATGCGCTGAGATTGAACCAACCGGCTGGAAGGTGTCAAGCGCATTGGCCCCCTGGCCGGCGCAAAACCGCCCGCCCGCTAAAATCCCCAGCCATGCTTAAAAATATTCATCCTGGCTTGACGAACCCCCGGCTGATCCAGTCTTATCAGGGGCATGACAGGGAATCCGTTTAAACGTTTGCCGTTATTAATGCCAGCCGTGGCTTTGGCCCTGGTTTTAACCGGGCTGTCGGGTTGCGTTACCCGGCCCGGCACCTTGGCCCCCCGCCGGGGCGATGAGATTGTGGTGGCCGGCCAGTTCTTCCACACCGGCGCCCCCGTGGTGTTATGGCTGGACCCGGGTGGCTATGATGCCTATCGGGTGGAACGCCGGTTTAGCCCCTATGATCAGGCCGATTGGAAGAGTTCGGTCGCGGCGGAGCCCAGTCTCCGCTCACCCAATCGTTACGATCTGCGCCGCGGCCTCACCGACGAGGAAATCGAGCGGGTCCGGGGCGGTGGCTGGGATTTACCCACCCTCCAGAAACACGTCGATCAATTTGTCATTCATTACGACGACGCCGGCACTTCCCGCAATTGTTTCAAAATTCTCCAGGATGCCCGTGGTTTAAGTGTGCAATTCATGATCGATCTGGATGGCACCATTTATCAAACCCTGGATTGCAAGGAACGCGCCTGGCACGCCACCACCAGCAACAGCCGGTCCGTGGGCGTGGAAATTGCCAACATGGGCGCTTATCCTCCCGGCCAAACCGCCGCGCTGGCTCGCTGGTACCAGCCCACTACCAATGGCCCCACCCGAATTACCATCCCCCCGGCCTTTGGCCCCCAACCCGAGCGCACCCCGAATTTCGCGGGCTATTCCGCCAGACCCGCGCCAGTGGCCGGCGTCGTCCAAGGTGAAAAACTGGAACAATATGATTATACCCCGCAGCAATACCAGGCCCTCATCCACCTCACCGCCGCCTTGTGCCGGATCTTCCCTAAATTAAAATGCGATTATCCCCACGACGCCCACGGCCAGTTGATCAATCACAAATTGCCGGATGAAGTGCTCCAACAATACGGCGGGGTGCTGGGCCATTTCCACGTGCAAACCAACAAAACCGACCCCGGTCCCGCGTTCCAATGGGATTACGTGATCAATCATGCCCGCTGGCTGATGAATAATTACACTCCTCCCGGACAAAAATAAACGTCGCGCGGAGGCAGCTCAGTGCACGCTCAATGCCGAGCGGTTGGTCAGCCAGATAAATGCGGTGAAAGCGACCACGGCCAGCAGGACGAGGGCGATGGCAAAAAAACGGTTCTGTTTCTGGTGAAACGACAAGGACCGTTTGGGCTGGCGATGTAACATCTTTGACACAATCTAAAGTACTACTTTTAAGGTGATTGAGCAAATATTTTGATGAAAAAATACTGGCAAAACCAACTCTTTTATTGCCCCGGCGCGGGCCGACGGCAGATTTATTCCTGTGAAGTGTGCCGGTAAAAAGAAATTGTCTAAATACGGAATTACCCTAACTTGAACGCACTTATGCATACCAATCCCACAGATTCTTCCCCTGTGCCCGAATCCTGGTTTGGCCAGCTGCCGCAGCGGCTGGTACTGGGCGTCCTGGCCATAACCTCCGCCTGGCTGGCGGGTTCGGCCTCCTTCGCCGCCGAGGGTATTTCGGTGCGTGAACGCCTGTCCCTGGATGCGGACTGGCGCTTTCAAAAGCAAGATTCCGCGAATGGTGGCGATCAGCTTGGTTATACCAACATTCAACCCTGGGTCCTGGCCACCGGCATTGAATTGGCCAAGGGACCAACCGAAGCCGCCAAAGTGCGGCCCGCCGGGAACCCCGGCGGCAGTGCGGCCGCCTGTGCGGAAAATACTTTCGATGACAGTTCCTGGCGACTCCTCAATTTGCCCCACGATTGGGGGATTGAAGGGCCCTTCAAACAGGAATACCCCGGGGATACCGGCAAACTGCCCTGGTGGGGGGTGGCTTGGTACCGAAAACACCTGGCCGTGCCCAATACCGATCAGGGGAAACAAATTTATCTGGATGTGGACGGGGCCATGGCCTACGCCACGGTCTGGCTGAACGGGCATTGTGTGGGCGGCTGGCCCTATGGCTATGCCTCCTGGCGTGTGGATTTGACCCCGTATGTGCATTATGGCACCGACAATCTGATTGCCATTCGCCTCGATAACCCGCCCGCTTCCTCGCGCTGGTATCCCGGCGGCGGCATCTACCGCAACGTCTGGCTCGTCAAAACCGCCCCCATCCATCTCGCCCATTGGGGCACTTACGTGACCACTCCCGTGGTGGCTGACCAGCAGGCCACCGTCAAAGTGCAGGTTCAATTGGAAAATGACACGGTGATCGCGGCTAATCTTAAGGTGAACCAGGAGATTTTCGAGCTCAAAGCCAACGGCGACCGCGGCCCATCCGTTGCCATGCTCGTGAACACCACCACCACCATTCCCGCCCGCCAATCCGGCCCCCTCGCAGGTGAACTGACCGTCCCACACCCCAAATTATGGAGCCTCGCCAAACCGCAACGTTATGTGCTGGTAACCACGGTGCTGCAGGCGGCCCAGGTGGTGGACCAATATGAAACGCCGTTTGGCATTCGGACCATTGCCTTTACGGTAACCAATGGCTTTTACTTGAATGGCCAGCACGTGCCCATTCAAGGCGTCTGCGACCATGCCGATCTGGGGGCGCTGGGTTCAGCCATTAATGTGCGTGGCTTGGAGCGCCAGGTGGAAATTCTCAAGAGCATGGGCTGCAATGCCATCCGCACCAGTCATAATCCACCCGCGCCGGAATTACTGGATATTTGCGACCGCCTGGGCATGGTGGTGATGGATGAGGCCTTTGATTGCTGGCAGGCCGGCAAAAACCGCAATGATTACCACCGGCTGTACGCCGACTGGCACGAAAATGATTTGCGCGCCCTCGTCCGCCGGGATCGTAATCATCCTTGTGTGATTCTTTGGAGCGATGGTAATGAAGTGCCCGATCAGGACCGCAAGGCCGGACCGGCTCTGGGCAATGAAAACCGCGAAATTGTGCATTCGGAAGACCCCACCCGGCCCGTCACTGCCGCCGTCAGTTCTTACAACGCTGCCTTCAGTGGGTTCCAAAATTCCTTCGATGTCTTTGGCTGGAATTACAAACCCATGAATTATGGCCGGTTTCGCGAGAAAAACCCGGACAAACCCATGTTCGGCAGCGAAACCGCCTCCTGCATCAGCTCCCGGGGTGAGTACGTTTTCCCCGTCAGCAATAATAAAGGGGATGGCAAGGCGGACTTCCAAGTCAGCTCCTACGACTTGTATGCGCCTCCGTGGGCCACCACCCCGGACACAGAATTCACAGGCCAGGAAAAAAATCCCTTTGCCGCCGGCGAATTTGTGTGGACCGGCTTTGATTATCTTGGGGAACCCACCCCCTACAATGGCGACATGAGCAACCTGCTCAATTTCTTCGACCCGGCGGAAAAGGCCCGGGCCCAGCAGGAATTGGAGACCCTCGGCAAAATTCATGTGCCTTCTCGCAGTTCCTATTTCGGTATTGTGGATTTGGCTGGCTTTAAGAAAGATCGCTACTATATCTACCAAGCCCATTGGCTTCCAGACTTTCCCATGGCCCACATCCTGCCGCACTGGAACTGGCCCGACCGCGTTGGTCAGGTCACTCCCGTGCATGTCTACACCTCGGGTGACGAAGCCGAACTCTTCCTCAATGGCAAATCCCTGGGCCGCAAGACCAAGCACGCGTTTGAATACCGCTTGCGCTGGGACGACGTGGTTTATGCGCCTGGCGTACTTAAAGTAGTCGCCTACAAGCATGGCCATAAATGGGCCACTGACATCGTAAAAACCACCGGCCCGGCGGCCAAACTCACCCTGCAAGCGGACCGCACAAAAATCGCCGCCAGTGGCGTCGATCTTTCCTACATCACCGTGACCGTGGCGGATCACGATGGACTGCAAGTGCCCCGTTCCAAGAACCATATCAAATTCACCTTGCAAGGCCCTGGAGATATTGTCGCCACGGACAATGGCGATGCCACCAGCTTCGAATCTTTCCAAGCCCCCGAGCATAATGCCTTCAATGGCCTGGCCCTCGTGATTGTCCGCACCCGCGCCGACCAGCCGGGCACCCTCAAACTTACCGCCGAATCGGATGGCTTAAAGCCGGCAACGATCACCCTGAAAAGCCGTTGAACCGTTGCTCGGGCAACCAGACCACTCAACCGACCGAAACTTGCAGCGAATTTAAGCAACGGGGCAGCGACACCCAGTAGGCTGGTCTTTGCCTCGCTGATCAGGCACGAATGAAACACGGGACCCTGGACAGACATTGTCCAGGGTCTTTTTTTAGCCCGAACTCCGAAATTAAAATAGCTGGGATGCGTCAATATGTTGGAGCAGAAACGCTTTGGAAAAATCGCCGCATACCCACTGAGGTCTGGTAAGATTTTTCCAAACCGCTTATTCCCAATAGATGGATTCAGACCGGGCGTTTTCATTTCGGAGTTCGGGTTTAGCTCAAGCCATTGAATTTAAATCGCCCCGCTCAAATCTT
Organism: uncultured Verrucomicrobia subdivision 3 bacterium; assembly: GCA_903875465.1. Taxonomy (GTDB): domain Bacteria; phylum Verrucomicrobiota; class Verrucomicrobiia; order Limisphaerales; family UBA11358; genus UBA11358. Next base: position 93,864 of record CAIQWB010000132.1, on the reverse strand, counting down.
GCAGTTCGCGGCCCGCTTTCAGCCGCTCTGCTTTGCCGGCCAGCGCCACCCCGGCTGGAATTGTCGGGCATTGGGTTTTATCGGGAATTTGAGTGAAAGAGGATGCCAGAAAGACCGGGCCGCTTGACAGAACCAGCAAACCAGATTAAGCTCACCATAAGAGTAGTTTAGGTAATTTTATTTTCCAGCCGCTCTGCCCGGGCTTGGGCGAACCAAGTCATTCGAATGCCGAAAAAATAGCCGGAATGTTCCGGCGCCACGGCGGCCGCTAGTTCTTTGAAATGTCAAAACGGACACCCTGAAAATCCCGCGATTTGCGCGGCTATCCCCGGCCTAATTCAAGTTTATCCCGGTAAATCGTGGTAAATCGGGTCCAATCGCACCTAATCGTGCCCCTGAACCACATCCAGCCTCCCCAGATCCCACCCCTCAAGCGGCCGTCAAAGCGAATCAAACGCAATCAAAGTTTAAAAACTGGCGTGCTGAGCTCGGGTTGGGAATCATGTCATGACCAGTCCCCTGCCCCAGCTTCGGTAAGTACATTCGTGGTAAATCCAAACTAATCGTACCTCATCGTGCCCTTGCACCACTGGGCTCCCCGCACCCCAGTTCCCAAACCCTGGACCAATTCCCCGCCCCGAGCCTCGAACCTGCCTCCTCCGTCCAGCCCTGTCAACCCCTGCCGGCACCTCTAAAATCGGCGCAAGCAATTGGAATCATGTTAGATACAACAAATCCTAGAAAAATCTCGTCAAGGCGCGTCAAGCCTCTGGAATGCCCCTCCGCTCTGCGGGGCCGCCTCAACGTGGTTGCGCGGAAAATTAACGGGTTACTGGAACCTACTGGCCGTGGCAGTTCTCCCGCTGCGCTCCGCCAGCGCCTGCTGGTGCTTTAAGACTTTAATCGTGTCCGCTAGTTTGGTACAACCTTGGGAGTCGACAATGAGCGAAAGCAAACAACCATTCACCGATTACGCGACCAAGGCCGGCGAACCGTTCAAAATGTCGCGTTACGTCTGGCCAGGGCTGAGTGTGCTGACGATTGCCGTGCTGGCGGCGTGCTTGTGGTCGCAATCGGTCCAGCAGGAGCGCGATCTGGCGGCGCTGCGCAACCAACTAGCCCAAAAATCCAATCAACTGACGGCGGCCCAGGCGGACACGGCGGGGTTGCAACAACAGATGGCCGGGATGCAGGCCAATTTTGCGGATTTGGAGAAGGAGAAGGAGCAGGCGGTGCAATCCGCCAAGGGGCTGGAGCAAGAAATGCGCACGGATCTGGAATCCAAGGATGTGACGATTTCCAAACTGCAGGGCAAACTCACGGTCAATATTCTGGACCGCATCATGTTTGATTCGGGCGAGGCCGAGCTGAAGCCGGACGGCCAGGCGGTGATGCTAAAAATCGCCGCTTTTCTGGCCGAGCACCCGGAGCTGAAAATTCATGTGATCGGCCACACGGACAATGTGCCGATTCGGGGCAATGCCCGCGCACGATTTGCCACGAACTGGGAACTTTCGGCCGCCCGGGCTCTGGCGGCGGTGCGCTTCCTGACGGAACGCGCGGGGGTGGACCCGCGCCGGCTGGGGGCGGTGGGTTATGGCGAATTCCGGCCGGTGGCAGACAACTCCAACCCTGAGGGCCGCGCGCGCAACCGGCGGATAGCGATTACCATCCTGCCGGATGAACTGGCGGCAGCGGACACGGCGGGGACCAATGCGCCGAGCGTTGCGCCGGCACCGAATGTGCCGCCGACTACGCCACCGGCGGACACAGTCGATCCAACGGCCAAGTGAGCAAGCTGCCGCCAGGATGATCACCAAACAAATCGTCGCCCGCCTCGGCGTGGCTGACATGCATGCCTTCGGCCTGACTTGGGAGGAGTGTGAGGAACTACTTCACAAGCTTGGCCATACCCCGCGCTTAGAGGTGGTAGAAGTCTAAATACTGCAATTTTCCCGCAATTCCTTGAACCAATCATTTCCCCTCGTAAAAGGATTTACTTGGTGACCCGGCTTCGCTAAACCAAGCGCCCATATTTTCAATGAACGAAGCACATGTATTAAAAATTGCCGGCGAATTCAAAGTGTCGGCGCGGCACGTGGCCGCCACGGCCAAGTTATTTGCCGAAGGGGCCACCGTGCCTTTTATCGCGCGTTACCGTAAAGAGGCCACGGGGTCGATGGATGAAGTGGTGGTCACGGGCATCCGCGAACGGCTGCTGGCACTGGCGGAACTGGATCAACGGCGCGAGTCGATTTTAAAGTCGCTGGAGGAGCGCAAGCTGCTTACGGACACGCTCAAGTCGGCCATCACGCAGGCGGAAACGGTGACGGCGCTGGAGGATATTTACCTGCCTTACCGGCCCAAACGCCGCACCAAGGCGACGATTGCCCGGGAACAGGGGCTGGAACCGCTGGCAGACTGGCTGTTGTTGCAATTAGCCACCGGCGACCCGGTAAAAGAAGCGCTGGCCTATGTGAGCACCGAAAAGGGCGTGGCAGATGGCGTGGCAGATGGCGCGGCAGCCCTGGCGGGAGCGCGGGACATTCTCGCGGAGCGCATGAGTGACGACGCCCGGGCGCGCACCGCGCTGCGGGAGTTGTTCAAACGGGAGGCCGTGGTGAAATCCAAGGTGCTTACAGGCAAGGAGGAGGAAGCGACCAAGTTCAAAGATTATTTTGACTGGAGCGAGCCGTTGGCGACTATCCCGAGCCACCGGTTGCTGGCGATTCGGCGTGGCGAGAGCGAAGGTTTTTTGATGATGCGGATTGTGCCGCCGGAGGAATCCATCCTGCCGCTGCTGGAGCCGTTGTTTGTCAAAGGCGTCGGACCCGCTGCGGAACAGGTCCGGCTGGCGGTGGCAGAGAGTTACAAACGCCTGCTCAGCTCGGCCATCGAAGTGGAAATGCGGATGGAATCCAAAAAGAAGGCGGACATCGAGGCCATCCGCGTGTTCTCGGATAATTTGCGCGAGCTGCTGCTAGCCGCGCCCCTGGGTCGCCGGAACGTGCTGGCGATTGACCCCGGCTTCCGCACGGGTTGCAAGGTGGTGTGTCTCGACCGTCAGGGCAAGTTGCTGCACCACGACGTGGTTTATCCCACGGCCGCCTCGGCCGGTTCCATGCGCGAGGCGGGCGAGGCCCTGCTCAGCATGATCAAGGTCCATCAAATAGAGGCCATTGCCATTGGCAACGGCACGGCCGGACGGGAAACGGAGACGTTTGTGAAGGCATTGAAACTGCCATCGACCATTCCGGTGGTGATGGTGAATGAAAGCGGCGCGTCGATTTATTCAGCATCCGAGGCGGCGCGGGAGGAGTTTCCCAATCACGATCTCACCGTGCGCGGCGCGGTCTCCATTGGCCGGCGGTTGATGGATCCGCTGGCGGAACTGGTGAAGCTGGACCCAAAATCGATCGGCGTGGGCCAGTACCAGCATGATGTGGATCAACTGGCGCTCAAACGCAGCCTGGATGACATCGTGATGAGTTGCGTCAACGGCGTGGGCGTGGAGCTAAACACGGCCAGCAAACAGTTGCTGGGCTATGTGTCCGGGCTGGGACCATTGCTGGCGGACAATATTGTGGCCTATCGCAATGAGCACGGACCGTTCAAATCCCGCCAGGACTTGCGTCAGGTGCCGCGACTGGGGCCGAAGGCGTTTGAGCAGGCGGCCGGGTTTTTGCGTCTCCGCGAGGGGGAACATCCCCTGGATGGCAGCGCGGTGCATCCGGAGAGCTATCCGCTGGTGGATACCATGGCCCGGGACTTGAATTGCACCGTGAAGGATTTGCTGCGGGACAACAGTCTGCGCCAGAAAATTCCGCTGTCCAAGTATGTCACCGAGGCGGTGGGTTTGCCCACGCTTACGGATATTCTGGCAGAACTTTCCCGCCCGGGCCGCGATCCGCGGCAGCAGTTTGAAGTATTCAGTTTTCAGGCGGGCGTGGAAAAAATGGAGGACTTGAAACCGGGCATGAAACTGCCAGGCATCGTCACCAACGTGACCGCGTTCGGCGCGTTTGTGGACGTGGGTGTGCATCAGGATGGGCTGGTGCATGTGAGCCAGCTCTCCGATCGCTTTATCAAAGACCCGGCGGAAGTGGTGAAGGTCCACCAGCGCGTGATGGTCACGGTGGTGGAGGTCGATTTGCCGCGCAAACGGATTGCGCTATCCATGAAAGCCGTGCCAGTGCTGGTGGCATCCGCCGGGGCCAAAACCTCGCCTGGACCGGCGCGGCCCGCCTCGGGGCGGCCCCAGGCGCCAGCGCGCCCCAAGCCAGTGGACTGGTTCACGGAGGCGCTGAACAAGGCCAAGACAAATTAGGCCGCCCCTAGTTGGAGCCCCTTAAAAAACCACTGCCGACGCGGGTGGAACCATTAACAGAAGCGCGGGTTATGACGGTCCGATTCGAACGCTATGTGGCGCTGGGTGACAGTTCCACCGAGGGGCTTCAGGATCCGGATGGGGCGGGTGGTTACCATGGCTGGGCGAACCGCCTGGCCGGGCTGGTGGCCGAGGCTCAGGGCGGGTTGCTCTACGCCAATCTGGGGGTGCGCGGCAAGCGCTCCCGGGAAATCCGCGCGGTGCAATTGGGCGCCGCGCTCGCCATGAAGCCCGATCTGGCAACGGTTTTTGCGGGGTCGAATGACATTCTTGAGCTCGGCTTTGATGCAGACCAGCTGGAGGTGGAGCTGCGGTGCATGATGGGGGCGCTCGTCGCCACAAAAGCGGTGGTGATGACGTTTACGCTCCCCGACCTCACGGGCGTCATGCCGATGGGCCGCTTTCTGGCTCCCCGGGTGCGGGTCATGAATGCCACGATCCGCAGAGCGGCAGCGGCCACGGGCACCCGCCTTATCGACTTCGCCGCTTACCCGGTAAGTTCCGACCCGCGACTTTGGAGTGCGGATCGTTTCCACGTCAATGCCGAAGGCCACGCCCGGATCGCGGCCGCAATGGCCCAGGCCCTCGGTTTGCCAGGGACGAATGATAACTGGCAACTGCCGTTGCCGGAGCAAAACGCAACCAGCCATTGGACCCAAATGGCCGAATCTTGGTCGTGGTACCGTCACCACTTGCTGGGCCATCTTTGGCCGGGCGGCTCCGGCGAAAGGCAAGGTCACGCCAAACGGCCCCAGTTGGAGTCGGTCTATCCTGAAGACGGGATTTAAACGCGAACCTCCAGAATAAAGTGACCCATTCAAGTCAGGACTTGACTCTCATTGCCAATTAAACCGCTAAGGAGTGGCCATGCCCACGTCTAGGGCGATGCGGTCGGCGCTGGCGGGGTCAACCCAGCGAACCAGGGCGATGAAATTCACCAGGGCAGGGCTGTCGGCCTTTACCTTGTGCAACTTCCGCAGCGCCCCGATCACACCGGCATAGGTGGTCAGGTACTTTTCGTGGGTGAGGCGACTGGCAAAGGTTTCCAAGACGGCCCGGGCGACGGGGTCGGTCGCGCCATCCGGTAGATACGGCAGCAGGCAAAATACGCGCACGAAGGTCATGGGGTCGGACTCGGTGAGCACCAGCCAGCTTTGCTTTACCTCCTCGGTATCGTACTTGGCGTGAAGTTGCTTGCGGACGGCCTCGGTGAGGTCGTTGGGAGTGGCGCGCTGGGCAATCATTTCCTTGATGGCCACCCATGGATCGACGGCCGGCTTTTCCGGGAGGCTGGCTTCGGCCTTGACGGGAAGTTCCGGCAGACCGAGTTGTCGCAGGAGGGCCCGGCCGAGGATTTCACCGTCTTCACGGCGCAAACGTTCGCTATTATGCAGGACGCGGACGAGCACGGCTTGGGATTCGACGGGGAGAAACCGGAGCACGGCCGCAATGGGTCCGGGCGCAGGTTGCTTTTGGGAGGCAATGAGATGCCGGACAAAATCGAGGGTGACGGGGTCGTTATCGCCGAGCACGGCCGCCCGGAAGGTGAGCACAAACCGGGCGGTGCGGGCCGCCCCGCCGGACTTGCCGAAATTATTAATGACAGACTGGCGGTAATCGGTGTTGACAATATGCCCAAGCAAGGCTTCAGCCTGCTGGAGGTGTTTCTCATCGAGCGGATCGTTTTCGCCGGTGACCACCAATTGCTCAACCAGGGGGGGCAAGCGCTGGGCAAAAACATGTTCCGGCAACTCAGTGTTCTGGTTCGCGTAGTAATGGAGGAGTTCCAACACAAAGGACAGTTTGAGAAAGGCCTCTTTTTGGGCCCGGTGCTCGCGGCTTTGGCGGATGCGGCGGTACAGGACCAGCAAGGCCTCCCGTTTGGCCTCGGCCACCGGGGAGGTTCGCAGCAGGTCTTCAAAGTCACTGCGAAAGGCGAGCATGATTTCCTCCGGTTTGGGCCGCGGGTTATTCACGGCATCGGTGGTCATATTCTTGAAGAAACCGAGGGCTTCCTCGCCAAAGTCGCGGATGATCTGTTCCTGCGGCACCTGTCCCTTGACGTAGCCGCGGTTGGTGCGCCGTCCGGCGGGGGTGAAAAAGCCTTCCGGCTGGTCAATCAGCGCCCGCAGTTGGACGGGGTCCAGCGGCGCTTCCAAGCGGATCAATTCCTCCACCAAGGGCCGGATGGCCGCATGCAGTTCGCTTTTGGCCTTGTCCAGTGCCCGCAGGATGGCGGGCTGGAGGAAATTTTCCTCATTCTTGCCCTGAATAATGGCCGAGCAGACATCATTGACGCTGGCGCCGTGTTCCATCAGGCGGGTAATGATCATCCCCACGTCGTTAATGGGCATTTTGGTGGCCAGGGTGGTGATGAGGGTGACGAGTTCGCTGTGGGATTTTTTGCGGTGCTCCACCACTTTTTGGAGGAGGCCACGGAGCGCCTGGTTTTCCTGCTCGAGGACCCGGTATTGCACCTCGGCGTCGTGCAACCGCGACTGTACCGCCGGCCAGTCCCGCTGGATTTCCTCGAGGGTGGCAACCGCCGCGTTGAGATTCTGTGTTTCAGCCATGCCTTGAGATTCCTCCAACCGCCGGAATTTTTCCAACTATTTCGCACCGTAACGGGGGGACCGTGCGTGACCGGTCCAGGCGGCATCTGGGCCAGAGAGCCGTGAAGTGGGGGGCACACGGACCAACCTCACAGGTGGCATTGATAAACCGGAAGATTTTAATGACTGGTCGGGCATTCGGCCTGCCGGATCTCAAACAAGCGAGAACGAGGTTGGCCATGCGCGAAATCCAGAATCGCCACAGGCTAAGCTTGCCCCGGCAGGCGGGGGAGGATTAACCTGCCGGTCTGTGCGGCTGCTGGACCGATATTTATTCCGTGAACTGCTGACGCCGCTGGCTTACTGCCTTGGCGGCTTTCTCATTTTTTACATTTCTTTTTTCCTCTTCACGGACCTGGCGGAGTTGCAGGAGCGGAAGTTGCATCTGCTGGATGTGATCGAATATTGCCTGGCGCTGACGCCGGGGTTTTTGGTGCTGGTGCTGCCGGTGGCGCTGTTGCTGGCCCTGCTGTACACGCTGACGAATTTGGCCCGGCATCATGAGATCACAGCCATGCGGGCGGCCGGGTTGAGTTTATGGCGCATTTGCACACCGTTTTTCGGGGTGGGATTGCTCGCGTCGGGGCTGTTGTTTGGGCTGACGGAACAGGTGGTGCCGCGCAGCGCGGACTGGGCGGTGCACATTAAAACCCGGTACGTGAAAAAGGCCGAGGATGGCCGGCTGCAAACACTGGCGCGGGAATTTGGACTAAACAATGAGCGGGCGCACCGGAAGTGGTACATCCGGGAATATGACGCGCAGCGGGCGGAAATGCACAACCTGACAGTATACTGGACGCTCCCGGATGGTTCGAGCCGGCAAATGAATGCCACCCGGGCGCAGCGGGTAAAGGGCGTGTGGACTTTTTATACGGTTACCGAATATGCCCAGACGAGTCCCGGGGCGGCGCTGGTGAAGACGGTGCAAACGAATGAGCTGGCGATGCCAGAATTTGACGAGACGCCGGAACAAATTCAGGGGGAGATCAAAATGAGCAATTATGAGACGCTGGATCCGCGCACGCAGAACATTCCCCTGCCCGAGATTCTGGAATTTTTGCGGCGGCATCCGCGCTTGCCAGCCCAGAATGCGAGCGAATTGCTAACCGTGTTTCATGGCCGGCTGGCGGCACCGTGGACGTGCCTGGTGGTGGTGCTCATCGCGATCCCGTTTGGGGCAGGCTCGGGACGTCGCAATTTGTTCTTTGGCGTGGCCGGCAGTATTTTCATTGTGGGGGGATACTTGGTGGCCCAACAGGTGAGTTTGGCAATGGGCACGCACGGTTACCTGCCGGCCTGGCTGGCGGCCTGGTTGCCGAACCTGTTGTTTGGCTGTCTGGGGGCGGTCCTGACCACACGGGTGAGATGAGCCACTGCGGGGCGGGGATTTTCAAATTATGACGAACTTTGAGGGGACCAAGATGGAATTAAGTCATGAGCAGTTGCGCCGGCTATATCAGGTGAGCAACGTGATTCATTCCACGCTGGATTCGCAGGAAGCACTGCAATTGATTGTGAGCGAGGGGGTGCGGTTGATGGATGCCGCCTCGGGTTCGGTGGTGTTGATCAACCCCACGTCAGGCATTTTGGAAATCTCGGCTTCGCAAAACCTGCCGGCGGCAGCCAAGCGCCTGCAATTACGGGTGGGCGAGGGGATCACGGGCTGGGTGGCACGCACGGGCAAGCCGGCCTGCGTGGGGGATGTGACCCAGGACCGGCGTTATGTAGCAGTACGGCGGGGAGTGCACTCGGAACTGGCGGTGCCGTTGGAAGTGGGCGGCGAGGTGCGCGGAGTGTTGAACGTGGATTCCGACCGGGTGAATGCCTTTGGCGCGGAACACCAGATGCTTCTGGAAGAACTGGCGGTGCAGGCGGCCAAAGTGATTCAGAAAACCTGGCTTTACGAACAATTGCGGCTGAAGGCACACTTGTTTGAAACGCTGACGAGCGTGAGCCGCACGATCAATTCCACGCTAAATCTGGATGAGGCCCTGCGGGCCATCACCAGTGAGGCGTGCGGTCTAATGCGGGCACGGATGTGCTCGCTGATGATGGTGGATGAGAGCCGGGAGTGGCTGGATCTGCGGGCAAGTTTTGGTGCGGGCGAGGCGTATGTAAAAAAACCCCGGCTGGCCATGGACGAAAGTCTGCTGGGGGTGGTGGTGCGCCGAAAAAAACCTTTGCAGGTGGCCAATGTGCAAACGTCGAGCCGCTACCAGCATGTGGATGTGGCGCGACTGGAAGGGCTGGTCTCGCTGCTGAGCGTACCGCTGCTCTTTGCCGACCAGGCCATCGGCACCTTGAGTGTTTATACCAGCCGGCCCTATCATTTTTCCAACGAGGAGGTCAGCATTTTGAGCGCGCTGGCGGAACTCTCCGCCATCGCCATCGAAAAGGCGCGGCTCTATGAACGGGTGGTGGATGTGGAGGAGCAACTGCGCCAGAACGAAAAACTCTCGGCGCTGGGGCTCCTGGCAGCCGAGGTGGCGCATGAAATCCGTAATCCGCTCACAGTCATGAAGCTGCTGTATCATTCGCTGGATTTGAAATTTGCCGAGAATGACCCGCGCGCGAAGGACACGCGGATCATCGAGGCAAAAATCGAGCATCTGAACAAAATCGTGGAGCAGATTCTGGATTTTGCGCGCACGACGGAACCCAAGCTGGCCCCGGTGAATTTGAACCAGTTGATGGATGAGCTGGGGCTGCTGGTGCGCCACAAACTCGCCAATCAAAATGTGCGGCTGGTGCGGGATCTGCAAGCCGACCTCCCGGCCATCCAAGGGGATGCGCAGCAACTGGAACAGGCGTTCCTGAATTTAATGCTCAATGCGGCGGAAGCCATGCCCAAGGGAGGCACGCTGACCATCCGTTCACACGCGGTGGCGGAACCACGCCTGAGCCCGCACATCCATCATGTCTCCGTGGAATTTAAGGACACCGGCGCAGGGATGACCGAGGAGATGCAACGGGGGGCGTTTACGGCCATGCTCGCCACCACGAAGGCCAAGGGCAATGGCTTGGGCCTGGCGATTGTGGGGCGCATCATTGAGACCCACCGGGGCATGCTGAGCATCAAGTCGCGGCTGGGGAAAGGGACGACGATCCGGATTGATTTGCCGGTGAAATGAAGGACCCGGGCGAAGGATCCAAACTTCAATGATCCATTATCCAGCTTCCGATTCAAGCCACTGGCGCGCTTAATCTTGCCAAGGGTGAAGCGCCAACGGTTCACGCTTCCACATCATCATGGTTGTGCTGTTTGGCAATCAGCACGTAAATCGCGGGGATGACCAGCAGCGTGAAAATCGTGCCGAGGGCCATGCCGGCGACGATGGTGATACCAATGGAATTCCGTGCGGCCGCGCCGGCGCCGGTCACAAGGGTGAGGGGAAAATGCCCGCAAATGGTGGCCGCAGTAGTCATCAAAATCGGCCGCAAGCGGGTGAGGGACGCCTCGCGCACCGCCTCCAGTTTTGATTTTCCGGCACGTTGCAAAACATTCGCAAACTCGACAATCAGAATGCCATTCTTGGACACCAGGCCCACCAGGGTGATCAAACCCACCTGGGAGTAGATGTTGAGCGAGGTCGTCCAGCCATCGGTCCAGAATTGCATGGTGGGGTTCGGCATTTTCAGGAAGCTGAAGATCAGCGCCCCAAACATCGCGAGCGGCACGGAGCCGAGCAGGATGATCCAGGGGTCGCGGAAGCTGTTGAATTGCACGGCCAGCACGAGGAAAATCAACACCAGGGCGAGGGCGAAGGCGGGCAGGAACTTGTTGCCCTCGGTACGCAACTGCCGGGATTCACCGGTGTAATCCAGTTTGTAGCCCTTGGGCAGAATCTTGGCGGCCTCGGTCTCCAGCATCTTTAGGGTGTCATCCAGCGGGCGGATGGCCACCCCGCTGATGGTGACGGCGTTAAACTGCTGGAAGCGGTTGAGAGCCCGGGGGGTGTTTTTTTGTTTTAAAGTGGCAAACGTGCTCAGCGGGATCACCTGGCCGTTGGGACCCTTCACATACATGTTTTCCAACTGGCCGGCGTTCAGGCGCTGGGAGCGTTCGAGCTGGGGGATGACTTTGTAACTGCGGCCGTCGAGGCTGAAGCGATTGACGTAATTACCGCCGGCCAAAGTGCCCAAATCCGCGCCCACACTGGACATGTCCAGTCCCAGCGAGGACACCTTGTCGCGATCGAGTGAAATCTCCACTTCAGGCTGATCGATCTTGGTGTCAATGATGGGGGGAAAGGCAAACATGCCACTGGCCACGGCTTTCTCCTGCAATTGCTGGGCGAACTTCAAAATTGTTTCCGGCTCGGCGGTGGATGCAATGACAAATTCCACCGGAAAAGTCCCGCCGCCGGGCAAGGCCGGCGGGGTGGCGATGATGGTGCGGATGCCGGGAATCTTGCCCACCTGGGCCTGGGCCAGCGGCTGCAGTTGGGCGGCGGTGCGTTTGCGCTCGCCCCAGGGCTTGAGCACCATGCCGCCGAAGCCGCTGCCGGGCATGGTGATCTGGAAGGTCTTTTCCTCTTCAGGAAAGTTGGTGAAGACCCGGTACTCGGCGGCGGCGTAAAACGTGGTCTGGTCAATGGTTGCGTGGGCATCAGCCTCCACGATCCCAAAAATCACGCCCTGATCCTCGGCGGGAGCCAGCTCTTTGGCCGCCATGATGAAAAGGGGTATGGAAAGCAGACTGAGTCCGATCCAAATGGAATACACGGCCGGCCGGGATGCCAGGGTGGCGTCTAAAATTTTACCATAGAATGCACGGGTGCGGTCAAAACCGCGATTGATGTGCCCGACCAATCCCTCGTTCTCATGGCCGCCGGAGAGCAGGCGTGAGGCCATCAGCGGCGACAAGGTCAGGGCCACCACGCCGGAGATGAACACCGCACCGGCAAGCGTGAAGGCAAATTCACGGAAGAGGGAACCGGTCAAGCCACCCTGCAAACCGATGGGCGCGTAGACGGCCACCAAGGTAATGGTCATGGCAATGATCGGGCCGATCAGTTCACGCGCCCCCAGGAGGGCGGCTTCAAAGGGGGTCTTTCCCTCGCGCACATGCCGCTCCACATTCTCCACAATCACAATGGCGTCATCCACCACCAACCCCACGGACAGCACAATGGCGAGCAGGGTTAACAAATTTAGTGAGAAGCCGAACACTTGCATGAGGAACACCGCGCCGATCAGGGAAATGGGAATGGCGATGAGGGGAATGAGCACGGACCGCAGCGAACCCAGGAAGAGGAAGATGACGATGGCGACGATGCCCAAGGTTTCGGTGAGCGTTTTCAGCACTTCATGGAGGGCGTCCTCGATATACTTGGTGGCATCGTAAGCAATGGTGCCCTGCAAGCCGGTGGGCAGATCCTTGTTGATCAGCGCCATCTCGGCGCGCACACGCTTGATCACGTCCAGCGAGTTGGCATTGGGCAGCACCCAAATGCCCATGAACACGGCCTTTTCCCCGCTGAATTTCACTTCGGAGTCGTAATCCTCCGCCCCGAGTTCGACATCCGCGATATCGCTGAGCCGGATGAGGTTGTTGCCGGACTGGCGGACAACGAGGTTGCGGAATTCGTCCACCGAGCGCAAATCCGTGTTGGCGGTGAGATTCACCTGCATCAGGGCGCCCTTGGTCTGGCCAACGGCGGAGAGAAAATTATTGTTGGCCACGGCGGTGCGCACTTGCGCGGGATTGATATTCAGGGCCGCCATGCGGTCCGGCTTGAGCCAAATGCGAATGGCAAAGGTGCGGCCGCCCAACAAATCCGCCCGCTGCACGCCTTCCAGAGCCGACAGCCGAGGCTGCACCACGCGTACCAAGTAGTCGGTGATTTGATTGGCCTGCAATATGCTGGAAGTGAAACTCAAGTAAGCCGAGGCAAACTGGGAATCCGCCGACTCAATGTTGATGACCGGGATCTCCGCCTCCGGCGGCAAATCATTGCGCACCTGATTGACCTTGGAACTGATTTCGGAAAGCGCTTTGTTGGGGTCGTAATTGAGCTTGAGCCGCACCGTGATGGTGGAAACGCCCAGCTTGCTGCTGGACTGGATGTAATCAATGCCATCGGCTGCCGCAATGGCCCGTTCGAGGGGCGTGGTGATGAAGCCACGCACCAAGTCCGCGCTGGCGCCGACGTAGGCCGTGGTGACGGTCACCGCCGCGTTGTCGCTGCGGGGGTACTGCCGGACGTTGAGGCTCTTGATGGCCTGTAAACCGGCGATGACAATCAGCAAGTTGACGACCACCGCCAGAACCGGCCGTCGGAGAAAAATATCAGTAAATGATTTCATGGGCATCCAGAATCAGCCATTGCTGGGTTTGGGTGTCTGGCTGGCCTTGGTATTGAGGGTGTTATCCTCCACCACGCTCTGGCCGTTGCGCAATCGAAAGAGCCCGGCGCTCACCACTTTTTCCCCTTTTTTCAAGCCGGCTGCCACGGCCACGTAATCGCCCCGGGTCGCGCCGCTGCGAATAAGCTGGGAACGCACCACCAGGCCGCCATCGGCATTAGTGCCCGGCTCGACCACATAAACCGTGTCCCCAAACGGCGCACTCAGCACGGCGGTGAGCGGAATCACCAGCACATCCTCGGTGGAAGGGAGCACCACTTTGACCCGCGCAAACATGCCCGGACGCAATGCCTCATCCGCGTTGTCCAGGGTGGCTTGCAAGGTCAGGCTGCGGGTGGCCTCATCCAGATCGGGATTAATGGTGGTGAGGGTGCCGGTAAACTCCCGACCAGGGTAGGCATCGGTAGTTACATGCACCGGCAGGCCGGTTTTCAAAGCGGCCAGATTTTGCTGCGGCAGCGAGAAATTGGCGTACACCGGAACAAGGGATTGCAGGGAGACGATCGGCTTGCCGTTGTCCAGAAACTGGCCGAGATTCACCTGGCGAATCCCCAACCGCCCGGCGAACGGCGCGCGAATGGTCTTTTTGGCAATGACCGCGCGAATATTGTCCGCATTGGCCTGATTTTGCTTGAGCGCGGCCTCGACGGTGTCCAGCTCGGACTGGGAAATAGTATTGTTTTCCCGCAGTTTGCGCGAGCGCTCCACATTGATGGTGGCCAGATCCACTTGGGATTCCAGCGCCCGAAGCTGGGCCTCCTCGGAGGTGGTATCCAGTTTCACCAGCAAATCCCCGGCCGCCACAGTACGCCCGGATTCAAAGGCGATTTCTTTGATCATACCGCCCACTTCCGTGGTGACCGTGACCCCTTGCACTGCCCCGATGGAGCCAATGGCGGAGAGCTCGTCCGGCCAGGTATCGTTTTGGGCCACGGCCGTGGCCACGGTTTCGGGGGGCGGGACCATCGTCGCCGCGGCATTGATCATCGCTTTGATTTGCAGGGCCTTCACCGCGGCGAGCACGCCGAAGACCACCACCACCAGCGCGAGGGCAAGGACTACTTTTAATTTCATGCGATAAGAATTAGGTTTGTATTTAAAGGATGGGGATTAAGTCTGCGGGCTGGCGAACGCCGGCCCCGGTCAAAAACAGATCAACGATGCGTTTGGCGGCGAGATTGTCAGGGGCAGCGCCCGGACGCACCAAGTGGGAAACGAGATAAAAATTAGCCAGGCCGTAAAAGCCAAAAGCCAGTTCCCGGCTGTCAAACCGCTCCTCCAACTCTCCAGAGGTTTGGGCCAGGCGAATCAGGGAGTGGATAAATTCAAAGTTTCGCTCGCATTTTTCAGCGTATTCCAGGTTGGCCGGCACCTCCCCGGGGGCCGCAAACATTGTGGCAAAACTGATGCGCATCAATTCACGATTTTCGCTGAAATACTCGAATAAATCCATCAAAATATGTTCCAGTTGCGCCCGAATATCGTCGCTCTTGGCCGCCGCGGCACAGAGAATGCGGTAACGCTCGTCATGTGCCTGATGGACCAGCGCTTTGAACAAGCCGGCCTTGTCCTGGAAATAATAATAAAGGGCCGGCTTGGATACCTGAACGTCATCCACAATCTGCTGAACGGACGTGGCCGCATAGCCCGCATTGGCGAAGCGTTTCAACGCTGCCTGCAGGATTTGCCGGCCAGTTTCGGGACCGTGGCGTGCCATAAATTCTACCGAACGGTAGGTAATAGGATGGGGGTCCGTCAATTCACAACTGCCAAGAGCGGAAAAAAGTTGGTTAACTGGGGTGAAGCAGGCTGCGGCTGACCGCCCTGGACTGGTCGGTCGCTGGCAAGCCCTCCGCGTTTCCCTGGGTTTGAGATTAATTAGTCAGAGATGATGATTTTTCGTCGTTTTAACGCGAAAGCAGGAATCGATGATTGCTGACAGGTTCCGCCTTCTCCCAAGGGGGCTACGGCGGACGGGAGAGGAACCGGGTCGACCTCTATGGGGGAGGGTTGACGGGATTTTTATTGGATTTGATGCATTTCATTGTTTTTCAATAACTTGCTCCATTTTTACCGGCTGGATCGGGGCTTTACGAATCCGACCGAGGGGGTCCAATGTCTCATGTCAAAACCTGGCAAAGGCACGATTTAGCACGATTTAGCACGATTTAGCACGATTTAGCACGATTAGGTGCGATTAGGCACGATTAGGTGCGATTTACGGAAGTTCACTCGCCAAAGGCAGGCCAAGTGCAGATCCGGGTCCCTCAACGGTTAGGCGAGCGCACAGGCACGCTTAAGTTCCCAATGTGCTGAAGGGCTGGTTTATTTTTTATTTTTTTAGTGCCGGATTAGGCCGGATTAACCCGCATTTACCCGGATGGGCCTGAATGGCGGGGCAGGTTCAGCGCATTCGCTTGGCAATGTCAAAGAACCGATTTCCGCCGGGCACGCAAGGGCGGACTGGCTGGCACGGCAACGCATCTATTTGATGCGAGGCAGGCATTCCGGCGGAAAAACCACCCAGAAAAAACAACTCTCTTGATGAGTATATGGTAGCGGGTGGAGTTTGTCAAATGCAGCCAGGACCCGGCAGGCATCTCCAGGAAAAACCCCGGGAGAGGAGGCATTGGGTCTCCCGGCCCGTTTCGGCTGGGGCTGGTTAATCTCGTTGCCAAGCGGACGGGGCTCGGCAAAATGGAGGCATGAATTTTCGGGATAAAATCATCGCCTGGGATGCCCTGCCGGCCTGGCGCGCGGCATTGCGGGCGAGTGGCAGGAAGCTGGTGGTCACCAATGGCTGTTTCGACCTGTTGCATGTGGGTCACATCACCTATTTGGAAACCGCCCGCAACCTGGGGGATGCCCTGCTCATTGGGGTCAATAGCGATGCGGCCGTGAGCGGCCTGAAGGGACCAAACCGGCCGGTCAATGCTGAGGCAGACCGCGCCGCCGTGCTGGCCGCCTTGCAGAGTGTGGACGGGGCCTGCATTTTCACGGATGTGCGGGCCACACGTTTTCTAATGGCGGCGGCACCGGATATTTATGTAAAAGGCGGGGATTATACCCTGGAGACACTGGATCAAAACGAACGGCGGGCGGTGGAGTCGGCGGGCGGGCGCATCGTGCTGGTGCCGTTTGTGCCCGGCAAATCCACCACCGGGTTGCTGGAAAAAATTGCGCGTTTGTGAAAATTTTGGTCATTTCCCTGGCCGGCAATGGCGACACGCTCTTTGCCACGCCGCTCATTCATGAGTTGCGGGTTAATTTCCCCAGCGCGACCATTGAGGCGCTGGTCCGCTGGTCCGCCGCGCGCGACCTGCTGGCGGGCAATCCGCATTTAAACCGGGTTCATCAGAAGGATTTGATGAAGTGCGGCCCGGTCGAAATGCTCCGCTATCTGGGCACCCTCCGGCGGGAGGGTTATGATTTGTCCATCAATACGCATCCGCAGAGCCGCATTCATTACCGCGTGGTGGCCGGCATGATTGGGGCACGCACGCGGCTGAGTCATGAGTATGAATGTTCGGGTCCGCTAGATCGCTGGCTGGTCAACCGGACGCTGCCCCAGGATTACAACCGGCACGCGGTGGAAAACAACCTTGCCCTGCTGCCCTTAATGGGGGCGAAGCGCTTGCTGCCGCACCACGAAACGGAAATTTTTCTAACCGAAGCCGCCGCAGCTTGGACACACGATTACCTCACCCAGCACGGGCTCGTTGGCCAACCCCTGCTGGGCATCCATGTGGGTTCGGGAGGCACGAAGAACCTCGCGCTGCGGCGCTGGCCGCTGGAAAACTACATTGCGCTGGTGCGCCGCCTGCGCGTGGAGTCGCCGGCCACCCGGGTGTTATTTTTTGGCGGGCCGGATGAAAAGGCCGATCACGAAGAGATCCGGGCTACGCTGGGCGAGGCGGGGTTGTTTTTCCCGGCCACTCCAGGTCTGCCCCAGGCGGCGCACCTGATCAAACAATGCGCGGCGTTTCTGAGTGTGGACACGGTGATGATGCACCTGGCGGCGGCGGTGAAAGTGCGGCGGCAAATCGTGATCGAAACCCCCACGTGGAACCCGCCCATCCAGCCCTATGCCAACCCCTTCACACTGGTGAAAAATCCGGTGGTGGACGGTCGGGGCCTCGATTATTACCGTTACGACGGGGGCAACATCAAGGGCACGCGCGCGGAACTGATCGCCTGCATGGCCTCGGTAACGGTGGAGAGTGTGCTGGCGGCAGTGCTTGGAAAGTAATCAGAGGGTAAAACCCGCTGCCTTAGCATCGTTGGCGAACATTTTGACGGTATCGAGTGAGAGGGCGGCCAGGTCCACGCCGGCCATTTTGATGGCTTTGGCCAGGATGTCGTGCTGGACGGTGACGATGTCACAGCCGCTGGCATCGGCTTGGAAAATATTCAGAATTTCGCGGACACTGGCCCAGAGCAACTCGGCTTGGGGGAGGCCGGCGAGAATGGTCTTGCTGGTTTGCATGACCGGCACGGGATCCACGCCGGTATCAGCGATGCGCCCGGCAAATACGGAGACCACCGCCGGCACCTGCGCCTGCAAGGCGGCGGCCACGCCTTCCACCTGTGCCAGGGTGAGGATGGCGGTGACATTCAGTTTCACGCCGTCCGCCGCCAATTCGCGCACCAGCGACAGGGCGGATTCCCCCCGGGTGTTGGTGATGGGGATTTTCACGTAAACGTTGCTGCCCCAGGAATTGATCTTGAGGGCCTGGCGCTTCATCTCCGGAAATTCATCCGAAAACACTTCGAGCGACAGCGGCTTGACGGTGATGCTCTGCAACACGTCGCGGGCGAAGGCTTCAAAATCCGTAAGACCCGCCTTGCGCATGAGCGTGGGATTGGTCGTCAGGCCCTGGATGAGCGGGTTGGCATTGAGTTGCAGCATGCCCGCCTTGTCGGCGCCATCCGCAAAAATTTTTACCTTAAGGTCGTTCAGTGTTCGCATGGTCTAAAGTTATATGTGTGAGCAGATGATGTCTGCGGCGGCGGCCAGATGGCCAGCCGAAAAATCCGGTTTTTGACGAAGCGCCTCGGCATAGCCATAATCAATGAACACCGTCCGGCAGCCTGCGGCGTGTCCGCAATCAATATCCCGCCAGCGGTCTCCCACCATCCAGCTCCGCGCCAGGTCGATGCCCAGGTCGGCGGCCGCCCGCAGCAGCATGCCGGGCTTGGGTTTGCGGCAAGCGCAGTCGGAAAGGCCTTTGCCCGGATGAAAACAAACCTCCACCCGGTCGATGGGCAGGTGCTGGAGCAAGTACGCGTGGATTTCGTCCACGGCCGCCTGGGGGGTGGTGCCACGGCCCACATCCGGCTGATTGGTGGTGATGAGCAGCAAAAAGCCGGCGGCTTTGAGTTGGTGGCACGCGGCGGGCACGCCAGGTAACAATTCGAGTTCCGCCAGACTGGCTGGTGGATAAGGCAGGCCGTTTCGCACCACGGAGCGGTTAATTACCCCGTCACGATCGAGAAAAACGGCCCGGTGCAAACTAGTTGAGTCGGCGTTCACAGGCCGTAACGATACGGCATGGGAACCAGCACCGAAACAAAAAGGTGTTCAGGGAGGCGGTCTGGCAAACCCGGCTGATCAATTTTTCGACAAAATCACCGTGACGCGTTTGGTGTGTTGCATCAGTGGTTGGTTTTTCTTCTTCTTTTTATCGTCATCCGCGCTGTTGTCGGTGTTTGCCACGGCCTGACGCGTGTCACTGCTGGCGGCGCCGGCAGCGCTTTGACTGGCGCTGGTGGCGCTGGCCGAGGTGCCGAGGGTGGATTCGACACCGCCAGCCCCCACAGATACGTTCTGGGAAAGGAGGGTGGCCGTCACGGCGGCCCCGCCGGCGACACTGATGCCACCAATGCCCACTACGGTGCCCGCCACGCTGCCGCCCCCGGCAAAATTGGCCGAGCCACCAGCCAGCACGGTGCCCACAAAGCTTTGCGCGGCCGTGATGTTGGCGCTTTCGCGGGAAACCACCAAACCGGTGACCACCGGGGCGTCAATATTGACGTTGACGCCCACCGCGCCGCCGGAGCCGAGATTGATGTTGCCCTGATCGTCAGTGGCGCGCACACCGTGCATGCCCGCGACCAAATTGATCGAGGGGCTGGCCGCAGAACCGCCACCAATGGATTGGTCCAGTGCAAATTGTGAAATGCCGCCCACACTGGCCGATATGTTCCCGTGGTGGGCAGTCACATAAATATTACCTGGCTGGCCGCGTCCGCCCGGGGTTTGATATTTTTCGATAGGATATTCAGCCAGAATACCGCTGCCATATGGAGCCGGATCCGTGCGTAACGAAGGCACATCATTCAAATTCCCAAATTCAACAAATTTCGGTTTGCCGCTGGCATCCAAATTAAATCCGTACACCGAGAGCGCAATATTGGCCCCGGAACCGGCGCTCACACTGCCATTCAATGACTCAACGTTTACATCGCCCCCATTGAAAGTAGCAATGCGCGCGCTGCCCACGTTAATATTCTCGCTCGCGGTGACGTTCACCCCACTATGACCGGAAGTGTAAATCCCATAACAATCGTCCGTGGGAAAAATGAAACTTCCCTGGCTCAGGTCAATTTCCCCGCCCGAGTTCACCGTGTACGAGCCATCGGGCTGATAAATCAGGCCGGCACTCACAGTCACATCACCACCATCCCGCGAATAAATACCCGAAGTGGCCATCGTCAACTTATTGTCGACACGAACGGTGACATCGGCTCCACCTTCGGCCGCATTCGGCAACAATGAACTGAGGAATGAGTAGTTGAACCCGGACGCACCGGCCGTCAATCCGGAGCGACCAAAGCCATCCGAGCCAATGCCGGCGGTGCCCCCCAGATCAATGCCCGCGGCATGAACTTTAAAATGGCCCGGGCCGCCGATTTGAAACCCCAGGCCGGAAGTGGCGGCCGAATTGAGACTGTCGACGTATAACCGGTTGATTTGCGGGGCCGCGCTAAAAGTGTAGGTGGTGGTTTCCAAATGACCATTGGCATCAATCAGCGGGTTCCCCAGACTATCGGCCTTCAAAACAGTGAACTGGCCGCTGGCCAGGTCGGCAATGAGAGTGTTCGGATCCGCCTTGGGGAAAAACGTACTGAACCGCGAGGCCATGGGGCCATTGAATCCCAATTGCTTGGTGGCGGCGTCATAAACGAATCCCGGATTGTAACCATAGGTCGTGGTGCTGCCTACGTTGGGAAAGAGCAAATAATTATTTAACTTCAAATAGTTGGCCAGACCAGCCAAGCCACCGGCATCCTTATACACGTTAAAACTATCAATCTTGGCCACCATGCTGGGATCCAAGGCCAGAGTAAACACCGAATCCCAGGCTTCAGGCTGGAGCGGATTCGCGCTCGCAATGGTGGTGGTCAGCGGCACAAAGGCGTAGAGCGGGCTTTCGTAAATATTGCCGCTGACGTTAATAGACGTGGTGTCACTGGCCGAGAGGTTTACCCCCACAAACCCGCAATTGATCATATTGCCGCCCACCTTTAGATCGGCCGCTTTATCCAGATACAGGTTGACCGCGTTCATGCTGCCGTCGATTTTGATATTCACCAGGCTGAGGTCCAGCGGTGACACCAACGTGGCAGCTTGATCGCCTGAAACAAAGGAGTTGTTGTCGACCCAGCGGGTGCTGGCACTGCGCGACATTTCCAGTGTGACCGCCGGAGCCGAGTAGGCATTTTGCGTGTCCGGGATCCCAAAATTTCCGCCATTATGCGTGGTGATGCTTAGCTTTTGATAGGGCGAAGGAAAGAGCACCACCAGTTCAGGCACGGGGAAATTATCCACCAGTGACGTATCTAAAATAAAGCCGCCCGCCCCCGCGCTGACATCCAAAATGGGCGGCAGGATGAAGGGAATGAACAATCCTGAATTGGGGGCGGTATGCGGGGCCTCATAACCGGTAAATTCCACCTTGCCCCCGGCGTTCAGGGAAAGCGCCGCCTGCTGGTCATAGTCAAACAGATGAAAGCCGGCGTAATTAGCGGCCACCAGCTGCGGGGTCTCCCCAAATATGCCATTGGGGTTGCGCACGTCTTGCAAATAGATATTTCCATTCGGCGTGGCCACACTCCAGCTGCCCTTGACCAGACTCAGGGCAAAACCCTTGGTTTGGTCGCCGGTCACCACGGACAAGGGGGCGCCGGCATTACCGCCCGCAGTGATGCGGCCGGTCCCATTGGCCACAACGTAATGGCCATAAACATTCCCTCCGGCCGTGATGGTCACATCCCCGCGGCCCGTGCCAAAGGCACCGCTGCCGCCATCGTATACTGCATTGAGGTTATCCTGAGAATTACCAGATTGCACCGGCAGAAAAGAAGTGACGTCGCCCCCGGCGGAAATGGTGACATTGCCCCCGGCAGCCGTGCTGATGCCGCCCAAAAAATAGTCCACAGAATAATATTTTGGCACGCTGGCGTTCGCCTGCCCAAAGAGATAACCGTGCGGATTGCTGCCCGTGTTTACATCGCCAGATAGCGCGCTGGCAGTAATATTACCACCCCCAAAAGTGGCCACCTGTCCGCCATAACCACCATTCACCAGAATTTCATTGGCGGCGGTTAAATTGATATCGCCAGACTGGGTATAAATGAAGGCCTCCCCGTCCAAATAAATCCCAGCGTTGCGAATGCCTGACACAGGACGGGAGCCAGATGGCAGCGCCAGTCCCGCAGTGAGGTTGACCGTCCATTTATAGGTGGGGTCATCGATATAAATGCCACTGCCGTCATCCAAGGTGATGTTGTTGCCGGCCTTAAGACTCAGGATGCCTGCCCCGGTGGGCTGGCCCAGGCTCCACGCGGTGGTTACTTCGATGTTGTTGTCGGCGGCAATGTCAATCGTGGCGGCCCCGCCACTGATCAGGTCATTGATCGATGCCGCATAAGCACTATCCAGGGTAATGTCCGTCGGATCGAGCAGAACGCTGCCGCCGGCAAAACCGGCCGAGGCCCGGGCGCTAAGCTGGGATTTAATGGGACCGAGCTGACCGGCGGAAATCTCCAACTGGCCGGCGTCGCCCCCATTGGCACCGCCCGAAATATCCAAGCTCGAACCCGCCTGGTCCGAGAATACGTTGCCGGATTTCACCTTAACCGATCCGCCCGGACTGACGCCGGAGACGTCGCCATGGGCGGAAAGCACGGAACGGGCACCCAGTGTGAGACTGTCACTCGCCAGCAATTCAATGGTGCCGTTGACCTCCCGCACTGAGTCCGCCTCAACCAGCCCATTCTGATTGACCATTTTGGCCTGGGCGGCAATGCTGCCCGCATCGGCAATCAGGCGGCCCTGATTATCCACGGAGCCTTGCGGGAGGGTCACTTTAGCACTCAAACCGCGGCCATCCGGCCGGGTGGAAACCAACACTTGTTCCCCCGCATACAGCCCAATCTTGCCACCCGGCGCGGAGATTGAGCCATTATTTTCAATATCGTTGGCAATGAGAAAAGCCGATCCCCCGCCGGTGAGATTAATCTGCCCGTAATTAATGATTTTGGCGGTGGGCGGCGGAGCGTTAAAGGTCCAGTTGTCGCTGCTGAAGAGCGCCGGCAGGGCTCCGGAGGGCGGCGCCGTGGTGAGCAGCAAACCATGGGTGTTGATGCTGCCCTGCCCGCCAATGTATATTCCCGACTGATTTTGCAGCACCACAAATCCATTGGCATTCAGGGTGCCCAGAATTTGCGAGGGGCTGCCGCTGTTGATTTGATTCCACACCACGGAGGTCGTGGCCGGTTGCACAAAGGTGGTGTTTTCACCCACGCCAATGTTAAAACTCTGCCAGTTAATGTAGGCGTGATCGGAAGTCTTGATGGTGAGCTGTCCGCCGGCCGTGTTAAAGGTGGCCGTCCCCGCGGCCACAGTGCCGCCCGTGGGATTAGCCGCCACCGGCGACTGACATTGCTGCCAGGCCAGCATGGAAACGGTCATCCACGCCGGATGGCACCAGGAAAAGCCGAGGTGGTTTTTCATAAATGGTTAAAATTGCGCGGTCAAACCGAAATTAAAGAACGGCTGATAAGCCGAGGTGGAGACAGTGTTCAGCAACGGCACGGAAAACAAAAACCGGGCTTCCCAGTGAGTGCCGATTGAGGCCACGCCGCCAATACCCGCCCCCCACAGCGAGGTGCTGGAGGGCCGGCCCAGCGGGTCGATCAAATACGTGTCGGCAAAATCGGTAAACACGGATCCCCGCAGGCTCAACGGAGTGTTACCCGGCAAATAGCCCACTAAATGGCTGGGCGTCTGCTGTTCGGCGGTAATGTGCCAGCCCGTGTCTCCGAATACCTGGCCTTCCTGGTAGCCGCGCACACTGCTCACCCCGCCGGCACCAAATTGCTCGTTACTGATCAGCGGTTCGCTCGACCACTGGCCGTCCACCCGCAGGGCGGTAATCCAGTTGGTGAAGAATTCAAACGTGCGCATATAGCTGGGGGTCAACACCACCCAGTTCCCCCCGGATTGCCGGGACCCCGTGATGTTTTGCAAGTTGGTCAGCGAACCCGAGTGCCAGAGGTTGGCACTGATCCCCAAACCGACGGCGTTCAAGCCCAGCGCATCACGGATACTGCCATCGTACCGGACGGACAAGGGCAAATATTGCAGGCTTTTGAAGGTTACCGGCACCGGTGAAAAATCGGCGGAATTTACGGGATTCGTGGCGTTGGCCACAAAATCAATTTCCTGGCCGGCAAAGAGAAAGATATTGGTTTTGTAACTGGTCAATTGATAAGACTTGTAGTCCAGCCCGGCGGAAAATCCAGAATGCCAATCCGAGGTGCTGCGGATGGGCAGGCTCAGGCGAAAACCCAGATCATCATTTTCGGTGAGATCCTGCTGCACAATGTTTTCGACCAGTGCGTTCCCGTTCGTGACATACAGGGGCGTGGAGGACAGGGTGGACACTCCGGTGTCAATCGTGGAACGGCTGGCATAAAAATTGATTTCCGGCTGACCCGAGGGTGGCGGCAAATTAAATTTATGCGTGGCCTCATCGTATCCGAAAGTTCCCGGATGGCTGGCGATCACCTCGTCAATAGCCTGGGGATTGCCAATCGGCATACGGTAAAATCCACTGTAATTGGCCACCAGCGGCTGGTCATAGAAATTCCAATCCCCATGATTGAGGTGCTTGAAATCGGGCGTGACCGATTTGTACAGCTCCGGTGAAAAGCTGTACTGCAAACCCAGGGAGTGCTCGCGCTGCCAGAGGTTGTCATAAACGGCCGAAGTGTTCACCCGCAAATCCGGCGTGCCCGGGGAACTCTGGTTGTTAAAATCCACCTTCCCGTGCAGCGGAAACCGGTCTTTTACCTTTAAGGTAAGATCACTGGTGCCGGGGTCCGGACCGGGATCAATCACCGGATAAATCTGCCGGTCCCGGCTGGCGTTTGCCCGGTTCAGTTCCGCCTCAAAGACCAGCCGGTTCAAAATCAGGTTGGTGTGCAAGCTAGGCAACGCCCGCATCACGTTGTTGGAACTGAAATACTGATTATCCTTGACCCGAATGTCCGCCAACCGCCCTTCGGTGACCTGGATTTTCACCAGCGCATTCGTCAATTTTTGCTGCGGCAGGGAGACCGCGACCGTGACATAGCCCCGTTCCCGATAGGCCGTTTGCAAGGCCGTGGCCGCCGCCCGGATGCCGTCCAGCGTCACATTTGTACCGTAAGCCCCTTCCACGTGGGAAAGGGTTTTGGCAATGGCGGCGGGGGTCAGCACGGTATTGCCCAGCACTTGATAATTATCCACCCGGAAATGCGGCCCCACCTTTTTGACCGGTGCGTTGGTGCTCGTGGCCGGCATTTTGGCGGTAGCGTCCGCCGGCGGTGCGGTGGCCACATCCAGCATATTGCTGGCAATTACATAGCGATTTCCCGCCACAATAATCTGCGCCAGCGCCCCCTGAAAAATATTCAGCGGCACAATGCCCCCGGCAATCCGGTGAGGCGCGATCACGATGTTCATCGCCGCCAGGCCTTGTTGGTGGTACGCCGCTTCCACCTCCCTGGCCGCCTGGATGATCTGCCGCAGCGTCACATTGGTGCCGGTATATTTGGCGAGGAGGGTGGCAACCTGGTTGGTGTCGAGCAGCTTTTTGCCTTCAATCACATAGGACTGAACATTATAAGCCACGGCAAGATTGGTGCTGGCCTGACCGGCCAAGCCGATTCCTGCCGGTGCTGGCTCAAACGCCATCACTTGAGCGCGGCCAAGCAGCAACCAGCACAGTACCACCAACGCCAAGCCTTTTAACCAAGAGGTATGGCCACGGTCCGAAATGAAACCCGTTCGCCCAGCCGGGTGCGCCTGATCTTGCCCAGGCAAAATCTCGGCGAGGGATGGGGCCAGAGGCCTCGCTTGAAATCCAGCGGCTGCCGCCTGTTTCACTCGGCTTAACCGGGCGCATTCAGGGGCAAGGCTGAGCTGAATTCGACTCAACCCCAGACGGTACGCACTGCTTGGTTTGGGCAAAAACATGTTTTAGGTTCTGAATTGGTCAGGGCTGCTCCATGGTCCCCCGCCGGGTTCGCAACTCAGAATTTCAAGGTCAAATCCACTTGAAACAGGTCGTAATCGTTGATGGGGTTCATTTGCGGAATATCCTGTCCGCTCCCGCCGGTGCCCAGCTTGCTGTTGATGCGGCTGGCATGGCCATAACGGAAGGTGCCGATCAAGTTGTCGGTAATCCCATACGCGGCCGCGACATACACCCCTTGTAAATTTTCCACGCCTTCCATGAAGTCCAAATCAATCAGGTTGGGATCCAGCGAATATTGCTCGACATGCTGCCAGTAGGAACGAATTTCCCAGGAATGGCGTTTCCCTGTCGACCCGTTGACCAGTCCCAGACTGTCCTGGCTGCCGTAAGCCGCTCCGATTTGGTAGGCGGTGACATCATGAGTCTGGGCGGAGGAAATGGTATTAATGGCATAACCGGCCCCGCTCGCCGAAAAGTAGGAGGAATTGGCCGCTTCATAGGCAGCCTGGGCCCGCTGCGCCCCATGCAAGTTTTGAGCATAATCCCCAAAGAATCGCAGGTCGTGCTTTTCCAGTTTGATGTTCAGCTCGAAGGGAATTTCCAGCACCAGCAAATCGTTTATCCCAGTTTGATTCGCCGCAAAGCCGTCAAAACCGCCGCCGTTCGGAGCCAGGTTATACGACGCCGCCACACTGTTCACCCCCGTGGGGGTGCCCTGTCCGACATATGTACCGTAGAATCCTGGCGCGGACACATTGTCCTGTCCCGGCGGCACGCCATTGAGGAAGCTGGTATAGTTGTAAAGCGTCGGTCCCACCTTGAATGAAATTTTCTTGGTGATATGAAAGTTCACCCCCGCCTGCCAGGCCAGCATGAAAGGCAACGTCGAACTGTAGGTCGTGAGCGGATTGAAGTAGCCGTCGGACGTTTTCGTGGGATTCGTGTCCTGATAGAGGAACTGGCTGAAATTGGCGAAAAAGTCCGCTTCGCCCACGGTGTATTTCAAATGTTCCGCCACGCCCTCGGGGTTGATGCTCGGGCTCCACACCATGCTAGAGCTGTAAAGCGGGTTGGGCATTTTACCCAAGGTCACATCAAACCAATCCTCGGGGTGCCAGCCCAGGTAAACCTGGCCAATGCTAATGCCCGAATTGGATTTGCCGAACGGCCCCTGATAAGGCACCGGGGTGGTCGTGGATGAGGTCCCCGCCGTCACAAACGGGGAACGAGGGTTCACCCCGGTTTCCACCCGCAAACCGTAATAGTAATCGTCGAACAATTCACCGCGCAAGCCGAGGCGAACTGCATACCGCAAGCGATTGAGATCAATGCTGCCGCCCTTGGGATCCGTGGCCGTGCGGCCTTCATAACGCAGCCGCGCATCCCCGTAGATTTCCAAGTCTTTGAAACCGGAACTAATTTTCCATTGCGATGCGGGAAATTGGGCCGCCGGATTGGTGTGCAGGGCATCGACTTGCGATTGCACCTTCGCCGCCTCCTCCTGGGTAATCATCCCCTTCTCGAGCATCAGCCCCAGAACCGGGTCGGCATTGTCAGCTCCCTGCATGGTATGAAGCGGCAGGATAACCCCGGCCATCGCCATTAGGGCCAGACGACAAACAGTCGGCAGCGAAGAATTCAAATTTTGCATCGACGAATACTATCTAGACCCAGCGACAAAACAGTGACGCAATTGTTACAATTAGGTTACAAAGACAGGTGCCTTGTCGCTTGCCCGGGAGTTGCGCAGGTTTGACTCGAATCAATTTAAATTTCCGCCCCGGCTGGGATTGGTTGTTACCAGGTTCTGCCATGGCCAATTCGGCTGCGCCTAAACCCGCGCCCCCCGTTGTAAAATATTAAAATGCAGCCAGCAACTCCCTGCACAGGGGAGTTTGAATTTTGATATTACCCCGCCGCCTGGCTTTGCCTCGCTGGTTAGACTCAAAGTTCCCCTTGGCGGGCGGGCGGCACATGTAACCTTCTTGCAACGACGGTTAAAAAAAAGCGCAACCACGCCAAAATGTATTCGCAAATTACTACTGTTCTGATGTTTATAGAAATTAAAGCCTTGTCCTAAAACTGCCGCGTCCTGTCCGCCAGCATGAAGTCACCACCGCACAATTCCCGTAATCTTTTTCCACTCAAGCCATGTGAGGCATTGCGGCTCATGCGGTATTGCGACCTTGGATGCGACAGCGCGCAGAACACAATTAACCAAACAACCACATTAACATGAAGATGTACAAATTAGTTATCCTGGCGGCCATCGGTCTGGCCAGTGTCCCGGCGGTCAAAGCCGAATCCTACGGCGATTTGATCGTTGGTTTCACCACCCAAACCGGCACTGACCACCTCTACGACTTGGGCAATCTGGCCTCGCTCACCATCGGACAAACCTGGACGGCTTCTGCCCTGGGCCTCACCAGCGGAGCTTACACTTTCGGTGTCATCGGAGACGCTTATGCGGCTGACTATACCTCCAATGGCGGCTTTTTGACCACGCTCTCCGGCAGCTTTGACACCCTGTGGGCCACCACCTCCGGGGCCACTCCCGTGGTCGCCAACAAGAGCGTTTTTGGCGCGGCCGACACCGGCATTACCAGCATCCTCAATCAGTTCCCCGGTAAATCCGCCAACACGAATCCCGGCGACAACACCTCCATCGCCGCCTCGGACGACAACAGTTGGGCCACCCAGACCATTAACGGCACCAAGACCAGCAATTTTGTGAACGCCTATGGCAATCCTAACGCCGTCAATCAGGGTGCGGCCATCCTTTGGCAGGTGGCTGATGATGGCGTCTCTGCCCCCGTCGCCGTGGGCCAGTTCAATCTGGACTCCTCTGGCAACCTGAGCTTCAACTCGGTGCCGGAACCCTCCACTTACGGCCTGCTCCTGGGTGCCGGCGTGGCGCTCCTGGCCTTCCGCAAATCCACCGTTCGCAAAACTGCCTGATTCATTAGTCCTTAAAACCATTAAAAAACTCATTCAACATTAACCACAACTAAATTAATCCTATTATGCAAATCAATAAATCCATTTTGCTGGCCGCCCTCGGTTTGAGCGTAGCTGGTCTGGCCAACGCTGACGAAATTTTCGTGACCGGTTCCACTGCGGCTCGCGCTGCGGTGTATGCCACCATGATTAATCCCGGTTCCGTTTTCACGGCCGCCCCGGTCATCACCTCGTTCGGCGGCAAAGGCAACGGTGACACCTACATGGCGTTCCAAGGCACGCTGGTCAACGGCAGTGGCACCACCATCATCAACTGCACTTGGTCCGGCTCCGAAGCGGGCATCGTGGACGTGGCGACCCCCGGCAAAAACGAAACCTTCATTGCCGATTCCCTCATCACTGGGCAGGTCTCTAACAGTGATGCGACCAACAGCGCCCCCACCGCCACCCAATCCCACCCGGTTGATTTGGCCCTCGCCGACAATGCCCAGGCTTATTCCCCCTCCGGCAAAAATCTCGCGACCCTCACCGGCACGAAGGTCGGCGTGATCCCCTTCAAATGGGTGCGCAACCCCGGCAACTGGACTGGTAACAACGTCACGGATTCCCAAATCCGCCAGGCGTTGAATGGCGGTGCCAAACTCGCCGTGTTCACCGGCGTGCCCACCGACACCAACAGCTACGTTTATGTGGCTGGTCGCGACAGCGCCTCGGGTACCCGTGTCAATGCTTTCGGCAATGCCGGCTTCGGCGTGGCCACCTCCCCGAAACAAATCATCATCAGCGGCACTGACGGTTCCATGGTGATCGAAGCGACCTCGCACGGCATCAACACCTACATCGGTGATTACGGCCAGTCCTCGGGCGGCACTCTCGCTGGCACCCTCGGCAAAAACACCACGGCGGCTTTGGATAAAGTGAACTCCGTGAACACCACGGGTTATTCTGCCATCGGATACCTCGGTGTGAGCGATGCCAACACGGCCGTGACGGCTGGTGCCACCGTGCTGAGCTACAACGGTGTGCCTTACAGCGTGGCGGCGGTTGAAGAAGGCAGCTATAGCTTCTGGGGCAATGAATATGTGTTCCAAACCCCCAACACTTATGCCGGCCAGAGCGCCAACATCGGGAACGTCTATGCTTCCTTGACCAGCGTCACCACGGGCATCAGCGCCCAAGCGGACGGCAACTTGGTCCTCCCGCTCGGGGCCATGCACGCCACCCGCACCAACCCGGCCACCGACCCGGCCCACAACTAAGTTGTTGTTTGTTGTTTGACCTGTGCCGGCGTGAACTGGGTTCACGCCGGCCTTTTCCTTTTACCCAGCCCCGCCAACTGCTTTAACCATTCACCTCCGAAAACCGCCCCCATGAAAGCCACCACGCCACTATTAATCATTACCTTGCTGTTCAATGGCATTTTAGTGGCTTCGCTGGTTTTTGTCCTCACCCAACGCCCGGCTACAGCCCCGGTGCTGCCAACTCCGCTCCCCGCGACAACCCCAATATCCTCACCCGCTGTGGTCCCCGTGCAGGCCCATCCGGAACCCAAGCCTTTTCGCTGGAGTCAGTTGGAATCCAAAGATTACCGGACCTATGTCCGCAACCTGCGGGCCAGTGGTTGCCCGGAAATCAGTGTGCGAGCCATTGTCACTGCAGATGTGCATGCCGTCTTCGCCAAACGTTATGAGGTTTTGGACCAGAAACTCGCTGAGCTCGCGGGGGCCTCGTGGTCGGTTCGTCTGGGGGCGCTCAATTCCGAGCAAGCCTTGAAAACGGAACGCCAACTCCTGCCCGGAGCGGAAGCCGCCGAAATCAACGACCTGTTGGGACTCAAGCCGGCAGCCAACGCTTCCCCCGCCGACCTCGCTGCCACCACTTCGGAAATAGAGAATTCCCAACCCCCGGTTGCCCTCCCACTGGCTTTTCAAACTATTGACCCAGCCGCCTTGAGCCTTACGACTGAT
This sequence comes from uncultured Verrucomicrobia subdivision 3 bacterium, assembly GCA_903875465.1. Lineage (GTDB taxonomy): Bacteria > Verrucomicrobiota > Verrucomicrobiia > Limisphaerales > UBA11358 > UBA11358. The sequence goes on along the minus strand of CAIQWB010000132.1, from coordinate 63,044 downwards.
CAAATTGCCATCATTAATGACGTTCGCCAGAGTTTCTTGAAGGAAATTGGCGGAGAAAACCAAAACCCGGACGATCCCGCCTATCTTGAACGCTGGCGAAAAGCCCAGCCCGCCGCCGACGACATGCTGCGCCTCATGCTGGGCGTTAACTTTTTTGAAAATTACCAAATGGCTGCCCTGGGCCGTGCCCAATAACCTCGGCAGCTGGTCAGTACCTGTTCATTTTTTCGGGTTACTGCTTTCGCCTTTGGGAAAAGGCCTCGGCCCGGCGCAGCGCTTCGCTCATTTCATTCGTGGTGATCAACGGGCTGGTGGCAAGCGGTCCGGTCCCATTTAATTCCTGCAGATAGTGTTTCGCCACGCCATTGCCCGCCTGGCTGGCGAGATAAAACCACTGGTACGCCAACACCAAATCCCGGGGCACACCGGCCCCGTCACGATAGAGGCATCCCAAATTCAACTGCGCCTGGTCATCACCCAGCCCGGCCGCCTGTCGATAATACTGGACGGCGCGGGCCATATCTTTCGGCACCCCAGGACCGCCATATTGATAAATAAAGCCCAAGGTGTTGAGCGCGCCAACGCAACCTGCATCAGCGGCTTGTTCAAACCACCGCCGGGCTGCATCTAAATCTTTGGCCAAGCCGGGCTGCCCCGTGAAGTAGAGATTCCCCAGGGCGAGCAGGGCGTCGGCCTGATGCTGGGCGGCCGCTTTTTGCAACCAGTTGGTGGCAGCCGGCAGATCTTGCGGCACTCCCCGGCCTTGTAAACAACATTGACCAAAGCTGTACTGCCCCAAGGCATCGCCGTTTTCGGCCGCGCGCCGATACCATTGCGCCGCCAGAGCGAAATTTTGATTCACTCCCCGGCCATGGGCGTATAGCACCCCGAGATCGTTTTGCGCAAATGCCAGTCCCTGTTCCGCCGCCTGGCGCATCCACTTGGCCGCCTGTGCGGTATCCAATGGCACCCCGTCTCCCCTGGCATAATGTTTGGCGAGATAATACTGCGCCTGGGCATCGCCCTTCACCGCCGCCGCCGAGGCGGTGGCAATGGTATATTGCTCCGCAACTGCAACATGGTGGGTGAGTGACAAAATGGCGGCCAGAGGCAGCCAGGGCCGCCAAAACGCCGGGATTTGGCGGTTCGCACCGCTGGCTTTTCCGCCGCGTCGCCAGCTTGTGGGGATGACCGGTTCCATATATTTAATTAAGCAGTTGAACTGCGCTTTAATTCAGTTACCCAGCAGACTAACAAGCTGCCACGCTCGGAAAAGACCCGGAATGTTACGAATTGGCAACAAAAAGTACCGCTGGGTTACAATTGTCCGAAAACGGTAGGCATGCGTGAAGGTCCACACGTATTTCAACGAACAAGTTGTTGCCGCCCATTGGTTTAATAGTATTTCGGTTGAATGTCTGGATGTTGCTATAGAGTGGCTGTAAACCGATGGTCAACCCGCCGGATAGTCCCTACCCTAAACATTCACTTTTCAATCATTAAAATGAATAAAACATTTAACGCATTCTTACTCGTGGCGGTCAGTCTGAGCAGTGTGGCCTCAGTGAAAGCCGAATCCTACGGGGATCTCATCGTAGGTTTTACCACCCAATCCGGCAACGACCATTTGCTCGACCTTGGTCCAGCCACGTCCTTGGCTAACGGTCAGACGTGGAATTTGGCCACCCTCCTCTCGGGCGTCAACCTCACGACTGTCAATTGGGGCGTGATAGGCAATGCTGGCGCGGCGGATTCGTTTCTGCCGAATTTTTCCGGGGTGAACACCTACTGGTTGACCACGAGCGGACCGGCACCCGCACCCGCCAACAAGGCCCAATTCAATGCGGCCGACACGGGTATCAACAGCATCCTGCAAAATTTTCCGGGGGGCATTTTTAACAGCCAGTCCGGGGATACCTTGACGATCGTGAACACGGATCCCAACAGTTGGAACGGACAAACAATCAGTGGCACCCCTTCCTCTGCCTTTGTTAACGCCATCCTTAACCCGAATGTGGCAGGTCAGGCCACGGCCAGTTTCTGGCAGGTGCAAGCGGATGGTTCAAACCCCGTCCATCCCGGCAATTTCACGTTGAGCGCGAGCGGTGTGCTGACCTATTCGACACTCTCCGTCGTCAGCGCTCCGGTAGCTGGTTTTAGCAGCACACCGGTCACGGGCTTCGCCCCGTTGAAGGTTGTTTTTGGCGATACTTCCACCGGCACCATTACCAACTGGTTGTGGACCTTTGGTGACGGCCACACCCTCACGAACACGGTTTCCAGAAACGCCACGAACTCCTACGCGACGGCCGGAACCTATACGGTCAGCTTAAAGGCCACCGGCCCCGGCGGAAATAACACCATTACCAAATCCGCATTGGTGGTGGTCTCCCCCACTCCCTCACTTGGCAAGCTCACGCTGGTGGGGAGCAGTTTGGTTTTTGGCGGCACGAACTGCCCGGCGGGCGTTCAGTATCGCATCCTCAGCACCACCAATTTGAACGCGTCCGTGGCCACTTGGACGCCGGTGTTTACCAACACCTTCTCCGCCAGCGGCACGTTTGGCTACACCAACAATACGGCCAAAGCCCAGGCCTACTTCCAACTCGTCTCGCCGTAATTGCTGGTCTTGCGGCCTTACCTCCCCATCTGGCGGTGGGAAGTGGCTGGCAACCTTTACCACTCGGGGACAGGGTCACTGACCCTGTCCTTTTTTATTTCGGCTCAGTGTGCCATGTCTTGGTCATCCACGTTGACAACCAGTCATTTCGTCTGAATTCTGGCAAAAATTGGCAATTGTGTCCGATTGCCACCCTCATCTGTCACCATAATGTAACTTGAATGACGCGGGCTGGTAACATCTCCCATGCATTCTAGAAGGCCGATGAATTCGGAACGACATCTTGTTTTGCTAGAGAAGGAGCTGCCTCCTTCAGCTGAATGGCCCCCCAAGGGCAACGGCTGGCTAGGCATCCGTGTCGTGGCTGGTCAGGGCTATTGGCTGCAGAGCGGGGCGCCCGCCCGGCCACTCGGCGCCGGGGATGGCGTTTTTACGGCCGGTAACGGCAATGGCCTGCTCCGCGCCAGTCAACTGGGTCCGCTGCAACTTCAATATTTTACGGTCCTGCCCCAATTATTGACCGGCGTGCTTACCCTGACCGAGAACCATCAATTTGAAGGGGCACGCCAGAATCCCCAGAACGAGGCATTGGTCTTCCTGGCCGGTGACCTCTGGGGGCAAAAATTTGCCCGTCTGACGGTTACCCCGACCACCGATCACCTGGCCTGCCGGTGTGCCTGTTTGCAACTGTGGTCCGAAGTTTATGGCAGCCTGCTGACCTCCCCGCTGCCGGGACCGGTCTCCGATGACAAGTTGCGCGGGCGCTTTCGGCAATTGGTCGGCCAGATCCCCCAAGCCGAACTGGCGGACCACACGCTGGCCGAACTGGCCGCCCAATTGCATTGCAGTGAGCGGCATTTCAGCCGGTTGTTCCGGGATGAATTTGGAGATTCCCTGCGCGCCCGGCAAATCGAGCTGCGCCTCCAGCGCGCCCGACAATTGCTGGTGAATTCCAATGCCAAAATCATCAACGTGGCCTATGAAAGCGGCTACCGGCACTTGGGCTTGTTTAACGCCATGTTCAAGAAGCGCTTTGGGATGACTCCGAGCGAATGGCGAAGGGAAAATCTTCCCAAAAGCTTGCATCCCCGCCCGCAAAACGCGCGTCACTCAGTCAACCGCCTGCTCTCCCACGTGGCTATTTTAACCCTGTTAACCCTGTTGTTGCCGCGGGCCTGTGCCCCGGCCACTTTGGGCGGGATTTGGACTTGAAGTATTTCAATTAATGTTCAGAATATAGAAACATACATGACTCATATGATGATTATTCCGTTGTTAGCCTCGAATGCGGCGGTGTTCGCCATCAAAAATGCGACCGCGGAAGGGCAGATCACCGTGATCGTGCTCCTTCTGCTTTCCCTGTTTAGCTGGACGATCATACTTTCCAAGTTCCGCCAATTGGTGATTGCCCGTAAAGCTTCGAAAAAATTCATGGAGGCCTATGCTTCAACACGTGATCCACTGGACATCCAGAAGCGTGGCGAGGAATTTGAGGGTGCCCCCGCCTACCAGCTTTACATTCGCGGAGCGGATGAGCTCGCCTATCAATTGAAGAATAATCCGGTGCGGGTGCAAGCCGCTAAATTTGTGGAGGGTGCCGAGCATACCAACACGGATATGCTAGCCAAAACCACGACAACCAAAGTCAGTAATTCCTCCTATGAAGCCATCCGGGTGATTCTGGAGGAAGCGGCGGGCGTGCAGGCCATGTCGCTTGAAAAGGGCATGATTGTCTTGTCCACCGCTGTGGCGGGCGGTCCCTTTATTGGATTGCTCGGTACCGTTTGGGGCGTTATGTCCACTTTCGCCGGCATTGCCGAGGCCAACTCGGCCAGTTTGACCACCATGGCCCCCGGCGTGGCGGCCGCCTTGGTGGCCACCGTCACCGGTTTGCTGGTGGCCATTCCGGCGATGTTCGCCTACAATTTCATGGTAACCACCATCCGGGCGATTACCCAGGAACTGGACCTCTTTGCCAGCCGCTTTGCCAATCATATTGAGCATGTTTATGTCGATCACCGGCCGTTGTCCGAGGAAATCCGCAGCGCCAATGAAGTGCTGGCCAATCGTATTACGAGCGCACTGAATCGATGAAAAAGTGTTCCCATTCAGTTCACCATTCGGTGACGGAGTTGAATATCACTCCGCTGCTGGATTTGGCGTTTGTGTTGCTGGTGATTTTCATCATCACCACCATTCCGCCGGTGAAAGATTTGAACCTGAAACTGCCCAAGGCCTACAAGCAGCTCAAGGATCCCCCGCGCAAGGCCAATTATATTTCCGTGCAGTCCGATGGCTCGCTCTACTTGAATAAAAAGCAGGTGGCCGATGCCAATGAAATGCTGCAAACCCTGATCAGTTTGCGCACCGATGATCCCGACCTGGCGGTGATTATTCGCGGGGACAGCCATACGAAGTACAAGCAAATCCGGGCGGTGCTCGATGTCTGCCAGCAGGCCAACGTGCCGAAGGTCGACCTAGCCACCGAACCGCTGAAATAACATGATTCCCCAAACCAAACCGCGCGAGGTCAAAAACTCGTCGAAGGTGAACCTGATGATCTCGTTCACCTTTCACGCGCTCTTGGTCCTGGTGCTATTTTACTTTGCCGCCCGCGAGGGGTTGCTGGGCAAAAAATTGGAGAAAATCAGCGTTTCCATCATCAAAGAGAAACCGCCCGAAAAGCCCAAGCCCCCGGAGCCCAAGGTGGAACCCCCGAAGGTGGAACCGCCCAAGGTCGAGACACCTAAAATCACCGAGGCCCCCAAAGCCAGCGCACCGCCCACCACTGCCCCGGTCGTGGCGCCGGCGAATACTGAAGTCGCCGCTTTTGACTTCGATGGTGGCAAAACGGTTGAAACCAGTTCCGACCCAGTACAGCTTTACAAAGGGTTTATCGAATACACCCTCCGCGCCAAATGGGACCGGCCGGAAAACATGGCCGATGCCAAATTTGTGGCCGAGGTTAACATTGCCGTCGCCCGTAATGGCAGCCTCAGCGATCCGCAATGGCTCAAAGGCTCCGGCAATGCCAAGTGGGATCAAACCGTCAAGGACGCCCTCGCCGCGGTGACCAAAATTGACCGCCTGGCCCCGACAAATTTCCCCCCGCGGGTGGTCATTCGCTTTGATGTGCAGGAGGAAACGGAACCCGCGATCCAATGAGAAAAACCTCCAAATCCACCCATAGCACCCTTAACGAGCTAAACATCACGCCGTTGCTGGACCTCGTGTTCGTGCTGTTGGTCATTTTCATCATCACCACGCCGCAAATGATGAATAATTTGGAAATGAACCTGCCCTCGGGCAAGCCACCCCCCAAAACCAACGAGCCCAAGCCCAAGATCAACCGCATTACCGTGGATGGCCAGGGCCAGACCTTTCTGAATGAGCAGTCCGTCACCATTCCCACCTTGAAAGCCGACTTGCAACAAATGAAGTCGGATAATCCCGACCTCAGTGTGGTGGTGAAAGGTTCGGATGATGTCGATTATCAAAGCATGGTCAACGTGCTGGATGTGCTCCGCCAACTGGACATCACCAAAGTCGGTCTGGCCACGGAAGCGCCGTAAAATTAGTCCAAAGTCTCAGGTGGAAACGTGGCAAAGGACCGATTAGGTGCGATTGGCCTGGGATTACCCCTAACGCAGCCACCAGCGCTGCCAAGTCCTCAAATTCATAGGCCCCCCAGATGAGGCAGTGGATGAGATGGTAGAACGCATTGCCGTGTTTGCCATCTATCGGCGGAGCAAACCACCGCCAACCCGCCATATAAACTGGGCATTTCAGTTCATTTTTCACCTCGAAAAATGATTCAAACTATTTTGGACCCTGGACAGCAGATGTCCAGGGTCCTGGGTTAGCTTGTGGAAATATGAATGGTCAATGGCGGCTGAAAGGCCAGGTACCGGTGCGAGGTTCCGGGGTGTTCCCGGGCCGCACCCCCCTGAGCCCGGCCGGCCCGACAACCGTTTGGCCATTTGAAACTCAACTCATTAACTGATTAACCAATCACCCTATATCCGACCATATCCACCGATATGAAACTCATTCATGAACCGCACCGGGGAATCGGCATGATTCCCAAATGCCCGGCGCCAGCCCGCAGCGCAGCCCACCTCCTAAATTCAACCATCGCGTTTGACTATTCCCTGGCGATTGCCTAGGATACTCGACCGAATCTAAAAAAACGAACTATGCCGCCCAAGTCTCCTGAAAAGGAAAAGACTGAAAAGTCCATCGAGAAGCCCGCTGACAAAGCCGTTGAAAAAGCCGCAGAGAAGTCGGCCGAGCCCAAAGCTCCTTCGCCGCATGCGCGCGAACTCGAATCGGCAATTTCATCAATTACCAAGGCCTACGGTGAAGGTGCCATCATGCGGTTGGGTGATGCCCAGTCGCGCGTTAAGATCGGGGTGATCCCGACCGGTGCCCTGGCGGTGGACCTCGCCCTCGGCGTGGGGGGCATTCCCCGCGGCCGCGTGATTGAAATCTTCGGCCCGGAATCCTCGGGTAAAACGACCCTCATGCTGCACGTGATCGCCAATGCCCAAAAAGCCGGTGGCCTGGCAGCATTCATCGACGCGGAACACGCCCTTGATCCCGCTTACGCCAAGAAATTGGGCGTGAACCTCGACGAACTATTGGTTTCTCAGCCGGACTCCGGCGAAGAAGCCCTGACCATCTGCGAAACGCTCGCCAAGTCAAACGCCCTCGATGTAATCGTCATCGATTCCGTGGCGGCGCTGGTGCCCAAGGCCGAACTCGAAGGCGAAATGGGCATGGCCACGATGGGCATGCAAGCCCGCCTCATGTCGCAGGCCCTGCGGAAACTGACGGCCGTGTTGAACAAATCCAAAACCACCTGCATCTTCACGAACCAGTTGCGGGAAAAAGTGGGGGTCATGTTCGGCAATCCCGAAACGACGCCCGGGGGCAAAGCCCTCAAATTCTACGCCAGTGTGCGTATCGATATCCGCCGCAAAGACACGTTGAAAGACGACGCCGGCAATGCCATGGGGAACCATGTGAAGGTCAAGATCGTGAAAAACAAAGTGGCCCCGCCGTTTTGTGAAGCCGAGTTTGACATCATTTACAACCACGGCATCAACAAAGAAGGCAGCATCCTCGAAGTGGGCGTGGCCGACGGAGTGGTGGATAAAAAAGGCGCCTGGCTCCAGTTCGAGGGCGAACTGATCGGACAGGGCAAGGACGCCGCCCAGAAGGCGCTCGTGGAAAAACCCGCGCTCGCTAAAAAAATTGTGGATGCTATTCTCGCCAAACGCGCGGTGGTCATCGCCGCTTAATCAACTGAACCCTTAGATCGCATGAACAGTAATTTAGAAACCGACTTGGACCTGGAAAAACTTTTTTTGCCCTCCTGGGCCCAGGAACAGCCAGCCAGCAACCGTTTTGAAAAATACACCGGCACGGAGGGCGACCAACCCGAGCGCCGCCGGGGTGGTTCGCGGGGCGACTCGTTTGGCGGCGGTGGCGGTGGCGGTCGTCCGCGCACCGGTTCCGGTCCGCGTCCAGTCGGCTCGGGTCCCCGTCCGGCCGGTCCCGGTGGGGCTGGTGGTGGTCCCCGCTTTGGCGGCGGTGGCGGTGGCGATCGCCGCAATGAGGGACCCCGGCGCGATGACCGCGGCGGTGCCCGTTTCCAACGTCCGGAGCGTCCCGCTCCGCCGGCGCCCCTGCCGGAAATTGCCGTCACGATTGTGCCGGTTGAACACGGCGTGGAATCCCTCGCCCGGCAGATTCGCGTGACGGGTCGCGCTTATCCGTTGTTTCAGATCGCGCAACTGGTGCTGGACAAGCCGGAGCGCTACTCGGTGAACCTGGCCGTGCGGAAAAATTCCGACGGCACGCCGAAACAACCTTTGTTCTCCTGCGCCCTGGACGACACGCCCTGGCTCAGCGAGGAAGAGGCCGTGGCGCACATTCTCAAGAATCATTTTGCCACGTTTTACACCCCGGAACGCACCCCCACGGAACCGCCCAAGGGCGTTTATACTTTTGTGGCGCAGTGTGGTCTGAGCGGCGTGATTCTGGGACCGCCGAATCACCACGATTACCAAAACCAGCTCCACAAGCTGCACAACGAACGTTTTTCGCGCATGCCCTTCGAGGCCTTCAAAGCCCGGGTGAAAATTGTGCGGGAAGAAGCCGTGGTGAAGAAGTGGGTGGAAGACCAGAGCTTCAAGACCGAGTTCGTGTGCTTGAATGTGCCGGAACCGTTGCGCCTGGCCTCGCTGGAGGATGTGGAAAAGCATTTCCGCGCGGTCCACAAGGATGCGATCGTGAAGTCGGTGGAATCGTACACGGTTGCCGGAGTGCCCAGCCGCACTTTGAAGAGCCATGAGTTACAACGCCTGATCCGCGCGGAATGGGAACAGCAGAAGCATTTCCCGCTGCCGCTGGCGACCAGCCTGAGCCGCTCGTTTGCCTCGCACGGCCTGCATTTCTTCAAGGTCAACAAAACGGTCACCCACGTGGCGGTGGCCCGCCCGCAGTACCTGGACCTCGATGCGAGCCCGGTGTCCGAAAACATCAAGCGCATTGTCAATTATATCAACGAACATCCGAAATGTTCGCGCCGGAAAATGGTGGAAGCCCTGGCTCCCGCGCCGGTGGTGACGGTCATCGAAATCGCACCCGATGCGCCCAAAGCGCCCGCCGCTGACCAGGCGGTGCCGACGGCCGAACAGACTGCTTTGATCGCGGATTTGCACTGGTTGATCCATCAGGGTCATGTGCTGGAATTCGCCGACGGCAAATTGGAAACGGCCAAGAAACCGGCCCCCAAACCCGTGAAGGAACCGAAACCTGCGGTCGTGGCCCCGACGGCCCCCGTGGCTGCTCCCGCCGCCGAACCCGTGGTGACGACGGCGGCAGTTCCGGTCGCGGACATCACGGTGGCACCGGAACTGGCATCGGCCGTTCCCGACCAGGTGACCCAGCCCGTCGCACCGGTGGAAACTCCGGCACCGGTGGCTGAAACTGCCCCTGTTGCGGAGCCAGTCCCGGCAACCGATAATCAAAATGCTTCCGTGCCGCCGGTTTCGTGATAGTCTTGAGTAATGAGTTTTACTGAGCTCGGACTGTCCGAGAATATATTGCAGGGTGTGCGGGCCATGGGATACGTGGAGCCCACCCCCATTCAACTGCGCGCCATTCCGCTGGTGCTGGCTGGCAAAGATGTCATTGGCAGTGCCCAAACCGGCACTGGCAAGACGGCGGCGTTCGCGCTGCCGATTCTTTCCCGCTTGGGCACTGCCGGACCGGGGCCCCGCGCCCTGATTCTGGAACCCACCCGCGAACTCGCCGCCCAGGTGGAAACGGCCATCCGCGATTACGCCCGCTTCACCAACTTGAAAATCACGGTGGTTTATGGCGGCGTGGGCTACGGCCGGCAAACCGATGAACTCAAGGCGGGGGCGGACATCGTGGTGGCCACGCCGGGTCGATTATTGGATCATTTGGAAAAAGGCACCCTGCGACTGGACAAAGTGGAATTTCTGGTGCTGGACGAGGCGGACCGGATGCTGGACATGGGTTTTCTACCGGACGTTCGCCACCTGGTTGAAAAATGTCCCCGCCAGCGCCACACCGCCCTCTTCTCCGCCACCATCCCCCCGCAGATCGAAACGCTCATCAACTGGGCCATGCATGATCCGGAGACGGTGGAAATCGGCGCGCGGCGCACGCCGGCCGAGACAGTCAAGCACGTTATTTATCCGGTTTCCGACACGCAAAAATCGGATCTGCTCCTCAAGTTATTGGACCAGGTCAGCTACGATTCGGTGATTGTATTCTGCCGCACCAAGCATGGGGCGGACCGCATTGCGGGGCTGTTGAAAAAGAACCAGCACGCCGTTTGTGTGCTCCACTCCAACCGCACCCAAAAAGAACGGGAACAGGCGTTGCAAGGCTTTCGCGACGGGCGGTTTGAAGTGCTGGTGGCCACGGATATCGCGGCGCGCGGCCTGGACATTGCCGATGTGAGTCACGTGGTAAACTACGATGTGCCGCAGCATCCGGAGGATTACATCCACCGGATTGGCCGCACCGGCCGGGCGGAGTCCAGCGGCGACGCCTTCACCATCATGACCGCCGAGGACGCCCCGCACGTCTACGCTATTGAGCGGTTTATCAGCCAGAAAATTGCGCGGGTCAAACTGCCCGATTTTGACTATCGTTATACGGTTTTGTTCGAGGAAGGCAAGCCCGGCCAGGCCAAGGGCGGCTTCCCCGGCAAGGCGCGCGCCGTGCGCGTGCATGGCGGCTACCATTTCGCCCCGGGTGGCCGGCGGCGCTGAGCGCAAGCCGGGCGGGTGGGCGGCGCCCCAGCCCCCCACCCTGCCCGGCCTGGTCCCGGTGGGCGGCAAGCCCACCCATTCCTCATTGAGCCATACTGAGCCCCCCTCTCAACCGGACTTGCGTTCAGGCCGGGGCATGGCAATTTATACCCACTAAAATTTATGCTGACCCAGGACTCCATACAAAACGCGCTCAAAGCGGTCAAATATCCCGGCTACTCCCGCGACATCGTCTCCTTTGGCCTCATCAAAGAAATCACGGCGGCCAACGGTGCGGTCAGCGTGACCATGCAATTAACGTCGGTGAATCCGGAGGCCGGCCAGCAGATCAAGGCCGAGTCCGAGGGTATTTTGAAGGCCCTCCCCGGGGTGAGTCATGTGCATGTGGACGTGCGCCAGCCCGCGGGCGGCGCAGCAGCCCCGAAGGTGGGACTGGCCGGGCAAAACCGGGTGCCAGGCGTGAAACGGGTCATCGCCATCGCCAGCGGCAAGGGCGGAGTGGGTAAATCCACCTGCTCGGCGAATCTAGCCTGTGCCTTGCGTCATTTGGGCGCCCGCGTGGGCCTCTTGGATTGCGATATCTACGGTCCCAGCATCCCGCTGATGATGGGCATTCATGAGAAGCCCAGTGTGAGTGAGGGCGGCCAGTTGGTGCCGCCCACGGCCCATGGGGTCAAAGTCATGAGCATTGGCTTGTTGCTCGAAGACGACCAGCCCGTCATTTGGCGCGGCCCGATGATCACCAAGACCATCCAGCAATTCCTGATGGCGGTGACGTGGACTGATTTGGATTTTCTGCTGGTGGATCTTCCGCCCGGCACCGGGGATGCCCAGCTTTCGCTGTGTCAGACCGTTCCCTTGGATGGCGGGGTGATCATCACCACGCCGCAGGAGGCGTCGCTGGGGGTGGTCCGCAAAGGCATTGCCATGTTCAACAAGGTCAATGTTCCGATTCTCGGCTTGGTGGAAAACATGAGCTATTTTACTACTCCGACAGGTGACCGGGTGGAAATCTTTGGCCACGGAGGTGGCCGGGCGGAGGCGGGCCGGCAAAAAGCCCCGTTTCTCGGTGAGGTGCCTATTTTCACCGCCATTCGTGAGGGTGGCGATGCGGGCACACCCATCATGGTTTCCGCGCCCAATCACCCGGCCAGCCAGGCATTTTTGCAAATCGCCCGAAAACTCGGCTAAGCAGAAACCGGGAGCCGGCATCCCTCATTTGCGGGACACGGCGATGCCAAATTTCTGTTGCAAGTCGGGACGTTCGGATTTAACGTCTTTGTAACAATAAACTCTATCTATGTCGACCCCTGTAAAAGACTCTTCGTCGGCTAACGATTTGCTTAAGAATTCATCGCTTTATCGTGAGTTTCAGGCCGAGCGGGAGGAGATCCTCCGGCACAAATGGATTGAATCAGAAAAAGCCGGCCGGGATATTGGATTCGAGCATGCGCTGACGGATTGGATTGTGAAGCATCGTTCCAACTGGCGCCGTAACCGTCAGGCCGCGGCCACAAATTGAATTAAACAGCTTAAGTTCAATTTGATCCTTTAACGCCTGCCTGTGAGCTGGCCAAGGACCCCATGAAACTTACACCTACCTGCCCATCGGACTCCAGCACCGGGAGTCAGGCACCTTTGCTTTATGCCTGAAACCCTGGTCGTACTGCCAGCTCCCGCCATTCAGCGGGCGCTTAACCGCATCGCTCACGAAATCGCCGAGCGCAACGAAACCAGCACCGAGGTGGTGCTGGTGGGTATTCCCGTGGGGGGAGATGTCCTTGCCCTCCGACTCAGTGCGATTCTCTCGGAAATCTGGCGGCAACCGGTGCCCGTGGGCATTTTGGACGTCACCCTGTACCGAGATGACTTGGGCGGCCGGATTGCCCCGGCGGTGAGGCCCACCGTGATGCCGTTTGATGTGACCGGCAAAACTGTGGTTTTGGTCGATGACGTGCTCTTTAGCGGACGCACCACGCGCGCGGCCATGGACGCCATCAACGATTTCGGCCGGCCTAAAAAGATTCAACTGGCGGTGCTGGTGGACCGGGGCCATCGGGAACTCCCCATCAAGGCGGATTTTGTGGGCAAAAATATTCCCACCGCCCTGTCGGAAAAGATTCGGGTGCGCCTCGAGGTGCCGGGCCGGGCGGATGAGGTCGTTCTGGAAAAATAACATGAGCTGGCATCGCAAACATCTGCTGGATATCGAATCCCTTAGTGCGGGGGAAATCGTCACGGTGCTGGACACCGCCCGGGCTTTCAAGGCCGTGGGCGAGCGGGCCATCAAAAAAGTCCCGGCGTTGCGGGGCAAGACCGTGGTCAACCTGTTCATTGAGCCCTCCACCCGCACGCGCATCAGCTTTGAACTGGCCGCGCAGCGGCTGACGGCCGATATCGTCAATTTTTCCGCGGACGCTTCCTCGTTCAAAAAAGGGGAAACCCTCAAGGACACCGCCCGCAACCTGGAGGCCCTCAACGCGGATTTCATCATCATCCGTCACAGTGCGTCTGGCGCACCGCATTTCCTCTCCCGCGTCGTCAATGCGCACATTATCAACGCGGGTGATGGGGCGCACGAACATCCCACCCAGGCGCTGCTCGACACATTTACCATTCGTGAAAAAAAGGGGAGGATCGAGGGGCTGAATGTGACCATTCTCGGGGACATTTTATACAGCCGGGTCGCCCGCTCAAATATCTGGGCGCTCACCAAACTCGGGGCCAATGTCACGCTGTGCGGCCCCTCCACGCTAGTGCCGAAAACCTTTGAACAGATGGGCTGCCGGGTCACCCACAAAATGGAGGAAGCCATTGAAAATGCGGACATCATCAACTTGCTGCGCATTCAGCATGAGCGCCAGCGGCAGACGATGTTCCCGAGTATTGGCGAGTATACCACCCTGTTCGGTCTGACCAAGGCCCGCCTGGCCCGCACCAAACCGGACGCCCTGATCATGCATCCCGGCCCGATCAACCGCGGGGTGGAGATCGACAGCGATATCGCGGACAGTGGCCGCTCACTGATTTTGGAGCAGGTCACCAACGGGCTGGCCGTGCGCATGGCCGTTTTGTTCCTGGTAAACGGCGGCCAGGGTCCGCAGGGTGTGGCGGCGGGTTAACTCTGCTTCACACCCCCATGGGATGCCATGCCGTTTTGTATTCCACCGTGTCTAATATCCAATATGGATCTTCCGCCCGGTCGGCGAACCAGTCGGCCGCCTTCAGGTCACGGCGCGTATAGCGCTTGAGATTTACTGCGGACCCGCCTTGCAAGGTGGTCTGCAATTCCGCAATGCCGGTGCCGTCCACAATGGCGTTCACGTCCATATGGGTGGCCAGGTGGGGTGCAAGTTCGGTGCGCTGGCCGGTGAGCAAGTTCACCACGCCACCGGGCAGGTCGCTGGTGGCCAGAATTTCTGCAAAGGTGGCCGCCGGAAGCGGAAACGTTTCCGAGGCGATGACCACGGCGGTGTTCCCGCTGAGAATAACGGGCGCGATGAGGGAGACGAGCGCCAGGAGGGCTGGTTCGTCCGGAGCCAGCACCACCACCACGCCGGTGGGTTCGGGCATGGTGAAATTGAAATGCGGCGAGGCCACCGGATTCACGCTGCTGAAAATCTGCGCAAACTTGTCAGTCCACCCCGCGTAATGCACCAGCCGGTCAATGGCCAGGGAGACTTCCCGCCGCGCCTTCGCCGGGCCGGCGCCAGTGGACCGGGCGATTTCAGACACCAACTCACCGGACCGGTTTTGCAACATCTCCGCCGCGCGGTACAGGATTTGCCCGCGCAGGTAAGCCGTGGCCCGGGACCAGCCCCCAGCGGCAGATCGCGCCGCAACCACCGCATCCCGAAAATCCTTGCGGGAGGCATGGGCGTAATTATCCAAGTGCGTGCCGGCCACAGAATGGGCCGGCAAATAGCGCCCACTCTCGCTGCGCGGGAATTTCCCGCCGATGAACAGCTTGTAGGTTTTTTTGACTTCGAGGCGCGGGGTGCTCATAGATTCAACTTTTTTTGCGGGGCCAGACCAGGTTTAACAGGCCATAACCAATCAACAATCCGCCGGCAATATACAAATAAGTGGTGCGGTACCTGGGCATGCCTGGCATAAAATATTTAAGCTGATGATCCAAATCCTCGGGGATGCTTCGCCCCTGGAGGATCAACACCACGCCCAGCACCAGACAGATCAATCCAATGACTTTGCGCATGATTCAAGGTTGGTTCATTGCCGATTAGTTAATCCAGCCGGCAGTATGCCGCGAGCCCCGGCAACCCGCCTTCGCGACCAAAACCACTTTCCTTATAGCCGCCAAAGGGGCTGGCCGGATCAAATTTGTTGTAGCAATTGGCCCAGATCACACCCGCGTTGAGTTTGGCCGCCATTTTAAAAATCTTGCTGCCCTTGTCAGTCCAAATGCCCGCACTCAAGCCGTAAGGGGTATTGTTGGCGCGTTCCAGGGCCTCCTCGGGGGTGCGGAACGTCATCACACTCAGGACCGGACCAAAAATCTCCTCCTGCGCCACCCGGTGGGCGTGGGTAACCCCCGTGAGAAAGCTGGGCGGGTACCAGAACCCGCGGGCCGGCAGCGCACACTGGGTTTGCTGCAAGGTCGCGCCCTCGTCCAGCCCGCTCTGCACCAGTTCGCGAA
This sequence comes from uncultured Verrucomicrobia subdivision 3 bacterium, assembly GCA_903875465.1. Lineage (GTDB taxonomy): Bacteria > Verrucomicrobiota > Verrucomicrobiia > Limisphaerales > UBA11358 > UBA11358. The sequence goes on along the minus strand of CAIQWB010000132.1, from coordinate 47,452 downwards.
TCCTGGCTAGTTGCCCGGCCGAGTTGATCGCGCCAATATCGGTGTTTTTATCCAACGGATTGCCCACGCGCAGGGTTTGGATGCGGTCGCGCAATTTTTTGACGACCCGCGCGTAAACACCCTCCTGGACCAGCAAGCGTGAGCCCGCGCAGCAGACGTGGCCTTGATTAAAATAAATCCCGGCGATAACGCCCTCCACCGCCTGGTCCAGCGGGGCGTCCTCGAAAATGATATTCGCCGCCTTGCCCCCCAGTTCGAGGGTGAGGTGCTTGCCAGTACCGGCCATGGACCGGGCGATGAGCTTGCCCACCTCGGTGGAACCGGTGAAGGCGATTTTGTTGATGTCCGGATGATTCACGATGGCCGCGCCGGTCGCCCCCGCCCCGGTGACAATGTTGACCACGCCCTCCGGCAGGCCGGCTTCTTGAAAAATCTGCGCCAGGCGCAGGGCGGTGATGCTGGTGGTTTCCGCCGGTTTGAGCACCACGGTGTTGCCACAGGCCAGCGCCGGGGCAAGCTTCCAAGCCGCCATCAAGAGCGGGAAATTCCAGGGAATAATCTGCCCGGCCACGCCCAGCGGCCGGGGGGTTTTGCCAGGAAAGGCATATTTCAACTTGTCCGCCCAGCCCGCATAATAAAAGAAATGCGCGGCCACCAGGGGCAAATCCACGTCCCGGCTTTCCTTGATGGGCTTGCCACCGTCGATGGTTTCCAGCACCGCCAGTTCCCGGGCTTTTTCCTGGATGATGCGGGCGATGCGATACAAATACTTGCCGCGTTCCCGCGCCGGCATTTTACCCCACACCCGGTCGTAAGCGCGGCGCGCGGCCTTGACGGCCGCATCCACATCCGCCGCATTCGCCTCGGCAATCTCGGTTAGTTGCTGTTCCGTGGCCGGATTGATGGAGGGAAAATATGTTCCCGCAGCCGGGACCACGAACTTGCCATTAATGAACAACTCATGGCGCAGCGCGATCGGATAGCTCTTGGCATCCTCCGGCGAGGGAGCATACTCCCATTTGCCACCAAAATTCAGGCGGCGGTCTTTGAGTGGGATGGCCGTGGGAGCAAGGGCCGGCACCAAGGCACCCTTCGTGGAAATTTTGGCGACTTGGGTTTTGGCTTTCATTGTGAATTTATATGGTTCATCCAGTGGCCCGCTCACGGCAGGGAAAAATAATCCGCCGCCTGATAATTTCCCTCGGTGCATTTCACAATCTGCATCAGCAAATCGGTCACCAGCGAACTGGCGCCGATGCGAAACAGGTCCGGAGTCAGCCAGTCATCCCCCAGAGTTTCCTTGACCATGACCAGATAGGCCAGCGCTTGTTTGGCCGTGCGAATACCGCCGGCAGGCTTCATGCCGATGCGCACGCCGGTGGCAAAAAAATGATCACGAATCGCCTCCAACATCACCAGCGTGACCGGGAGCGTCGCTGCGGGCGAGACTTTGCCCGTACTGGTCTTGATAAAATCACCGCCGGCCCGCATGGCGATTTCGCTGGCCAGGCGCACATTATCGTACGTGACGAGTTCCCCAGTTTCGAGAATCACCTTGAGATGCGCCGCGCCGCAGGCTTGTTTCGTGGCCGCAATTTCATCGAACATCCGCGTGTGTTCGCCCGTTAGAAACGCCCCGCGATCAATCACCATGTCAATTTCATCCGCGCCATCCGCCACGGCGCGGCGCACTTCTTCCAGCTTAGTGCGCAAGGGATATTGCCCGCTGGGAAAGCCGGTGGCCACGGCGGCGATTTTTACCGGTGAATGATGTCCCAGAAACATCCGCGCCGGTTTGACCAGGTTCGGATACACACAAACCGCGGCGCAGGGTGGCACCTCGTATTTAGCGTCGATGGGTTGCACTGCTTTGCGGCAAAGATAGGCGACTTTGCCGGGAGTGTCCTTGCCTTCCAGCGTGGTGAGGTCGCACATGCTCACGGCCATTTTCAGGCCCGCGAGCTTGGCGCTGGTTTTGAGGCTCCGCTTGGTGAAGGCATTGGCCCGCTCCTCGACCATGATCTGGTCGATGGTCGGCACCAGCGGCGCGTGCAACCGCAAGGACTCAGGCCGCTTCCAAAATAAGGCGGACGCTTTCATGATGTGGGTGATTCTGTGGTCGCCCGGGGTGCGCGTCAATGCGGTTTCCGCGGACTCCGCCCCGGCCTCACGTTTCTTTCAAGAGCTTGTACTGGGCGTTTTCCAACGTGGCACCCTCACCGAGCGTTTGCGTGAGTCGCTTGCGCCGTTCCATGATGCTCTTGTCCAGCAAGGGATCAAACGCCACCGGATATTTGCCGTCGTAACACGCCATGCAAAAGGCGGACTGGTCCTGCCCCGTCGCCTTGATCATGCCGGCCGGGCTCAGGTAATGCAGCGAATCGGCATTTAGGTACTGGCGGATTTCATCCACCGTGTTGGTCGCCGCCATCAGCTTGCTGCGGTCCGGAAAATCAATGCCATAAACGCAGGGGTGCATGTGCGGCGGACAACTGACGGCCACATGAACCTCGGCTGCTCCAGCGTCCTTCAACGTCTTGACGCGCGACCGCGCGGTGGTGCCGCGCACAATCGAGTCGTCCACGATCACCACGCGCTTGTCTTTCACAAGTGAGGCGATCAGGTTGAGCTTCACCCGCACATTAAAATCGCGGATCAGTTGCGTGGGGGCCAGGAAACTGCGGCCCACGTAATGGTTCCGGATAAAGGCCATCTCGTAAGGAATGCCCGATTCCTCGGAATACCCCATCGCGGCGCATACCCCGCTGTCCGGCACCGGGATGACCAGGTCGGCTTCGATTTGATGCTCCCGCGCCAGTTGCCGGCCCATTTCCTTGCGGACTTCGTAAACCGAATGGCCGTTGATCACACTGTCCGGCCGCGCAAAATAGACATATTCAAACACGCACAACGCACGCTTGGTATGCTCGGGAAAGGCCTGAATGCTCGTCAGGCCCTTTTCATTGATAATCACCACTTCGCCGGGTTCCACATCCCGCACAAAAACCGCGTGAATGAGGTCAAATGCGGTCGTCTCGCTTGAGAGCACCCAGGCCCCGTTGTCCGTGCGGCCGATCGAAAGCGGGCGGAAGCCGTGGGGATCCCGGGCGCCGATCAATTCCTTTTCCGTCATGATCACCAGTGAATAAGCCCCCTCGATGCGCCGCAGGGTCTGCACGATGGTGTTCTGGACGTGACCCAAGGTGGGTTGGGCCAGCATCATGATGATAATCTCGCTGTCGACGGTGGTCTGGAACACCAGCCCTTTGCTCTCCAATTCATCCCGCAAGACGGCGGCGTTCGTCAGGTTGCCATTGTGCGCCACGGCAATCTGCCCGCGCATGCAGTCCACCGTAAGCGGTTGCGCGTTGCGCAGGGAGGAGGCGCCCGTGGTGGAGTAGCGGGTGTGGCCAATGGCGCGCTGGCCATGGAGATCATGCAACACTTTCGGGTCAAAAATATGCGGCACCAGCCCCATGCCGTGGTGCTTGTAGAACTTGCCATCGTGACAGGTGACAATGCCCGCACTCTCCTGGCCACGATGCTGCAGGGCGTAAAGCCCGTAGTAGGTCAACTCGGCTGCATTCGGATGGCCGAAAATGCCGAAGACCCCGCAATAATGTTTTGGGTAATGTTTGGATTGCATGGTTTGCCGCTTGCCGCGCGCGCTGAATTGGAACAAACGCCACCCTCCGGCGCAAGCCGGAACCGTGACGATTTATGGCCGGTGGAGAGCGGCATCCTGGGACAAAACCACCCCTTCCGGCCCGCCGCTGGTCGCACGCAACGGATTTTGCCAGGGACACTCCGTCAATTTCCGCATTTTCGAGCCGTTTTGGTGCAGTTGGCGCTTTATTGCCAGCCAGTGAGGGGCTAGGCTGTGGCGGGTGAAACCACCAAACTCCCCATGAAAAAGAGCCAACTGCGCCCCCTCTGGCTGCGGAAACGCGTGTTCCTGCCGCTATGCCTCATCCTCGGCCTCATCGGCGCCACGGTCGTCGCCCTGCTCCGCTCCGACGTCTCCTCCATCGTTATCTATAATGAAACCGGGGGAATCCTGCCCCCCTTGCTCGTGCGCGCCTGCAGCCAGACCAAAGCCTATCCAACCTTGCAGGATCAGGAATCCGTGCGCTTCAAACTCGAGCCCCGCGGCCCCACCGGGACGGTTCACATGGAAATGGCCACTGATCCGCCCTGGAGCTGGGACAGCGAAAATCCCATGCCTTCCCACGGCGGCTACCGTCTGACCATTCGGATCGAACCGGGCAACCAAGTGGAAGCGTTCACCGATATATCATGGTGGCGCGGCACGTTCTTTAATTTTAATGCTCCTCGTTGACCGGGAAATCACTATGAAAAACCTGACCATCGTTTCCGCCTGCGATCGCAATTATCATTGGGGTGCCTTCATCCTGGCAGCCAGTTGTGCGAAGAATTTACCCACCACCCCCGTCCACATCCTCCAGACCGGCTTCACCGCCGAGGACATCGCCTTGCTGGAGCAATTTCCCACGGTAAAAGTCCTGCCGCTCGAGGACAATGACCCGCGGAACGTCGCCAATCGCAAATCCGAGGCGCTCCTGAGCGCCAGCACCGAGTACGTCGCCTGGCTGGATGCCGATTGTATGGTCATCGGCGACATCAGTAGTTTTCTCCTGCCCACGAACGGCGAATTTCAAATCCGCATGCGGCAACCCGCCGAAAATGCCTGGGTCTGGCGCAATCATTATGCCCCGGGCGAAGCCGCCGGCGGCCTGCCCCAATCTGTGCTTAAACAATGGCAGGCCGACGTGGGCCAGCTCAAAGTCCCGCTGGTGAACACCACCTGTGTGACCAACACCTTTGTCCTGCACCAGCGCCACCTGGATTTCATCCGGCAATGGAAATCCCAAATCGCCAAAGTCATCCCCCCCAGTCATGCCGGGGTGGTGGATAACCGCAACCCCGCCTATTTTATGACGGACGAATCCGTCATGAGTTCGCTCCTGGCGTTTTCCAATATTGCCCCCCCCATCAGCGAATTCCGGCTGGACCGCGAGGCCAACCGGCATGTGGCCCATTTCGGCGCGAACCCCAAGCCTTGGAAAGACTGGTGCCTGCGCCACTGGTACTGCCATCCGCACATGATGGAATTGTTCGACTGGCTCCAGCAATCTGGCCACCGCACCCATCCCATCCCGTGGAGTCTGCAAAAAAAGAACCGGCTGCCCGCGCACCTCCGCGCGCTCGCCGGCGATGCCCGGGCCCGGCTCCGCGGCACGGCCGGCAAGGTGCTGAGGTTGGTGGGGGTTAAAAAGAAATAAACCACGTTCAGATCGTAAAATCTGGCAAGCGGGCGGCGGGCCGGTTTCAATACGCAATTACGGATGAAATCAAGCCGGTGCGCCACCATCACCAACCCTTCCAAGAATAGATAGTGGCGCATTCCGGGCCGAAATAATTCCTAGTGGCGGCAGGTTGGGGGGCGCAAATTTTTCTCTGTAAAATCTTTTAGCATGGCGTGTCTTAGGTTGGGTTTTAGGCTTCCATGCTGAGGTAAATATTTCCAATTTACCATCAATCACTGGTCTCGGCTAGGATCGCGCTGACGAGGCGCCGCAGGTAGGCTTCGTTGTGGAAGAGGCCGGCGCCCGGGTCGCCGACTGGACAATTTCAGGCCGGCGGCCTATGCTTCTTCCCCAGCAACTACCATTATCGCGCTATCATGAAAAACGTCCTGTCCCTGCTGCTTGGCCTGAATTTAATCCTCACCGGCCTGGCCAGTGCCGCCGCCGATCTCCCGCTCAAGCAATTCGCCCAGCCCGACCGCATCCATTACGACGGCCATTGCCTCACGATTGACGGTCAGGACACGCTGATTTTCAGTGGTGCTTTTCACTATTTCCGCTGTCCCAAGGAGCTCTGGCGCAGCCGGTTTCAAAAAATCAAGGAAGCGGGCTTCAATGCGGTGGAATCCTATGTGCCTTGGAACTGGCACGAACGCGCCCAGCCCGCTGGCCTGGATGATTTCTCCAAGGTGGACCTGACCGATCTCAAGGACTGGCTGAAGATGGCGGAGGAGGAGTTTGGCTTGTATGTCATCATCCGGCCGGGCCCGTACATCTGCGCCGAATGGGATGGCGGTGGCTATCCCCGCTGGTTGCTGAATTTCAAGCCCGACCAACCCAGGCGCACGGACATGTGGCTCCGCTCGGATGACGCCACTTATCTGGCCTGGTCCAAGCACTGGTACGACGCGGTCTGCCCGGTGCTGGCCGCCGAACAGCTTACCCATAAGGCCAAAGGCGCCCATGGGATCATCCTCTTTCAGATCGAAAACGAATACGATTTCAACACGGGCACCCGCGAGGAAAAGGAAAACCACCTGCGCGCCCTCTATCAATGTGCCAAGGCCGACGGCATTGAAGTGCCCATCATGACCTGCTGGACCAAGGAAATTCGCGGCAGCACGGATCCCCTGCTCAGCCAGGTGTTTGACGGGCCTAATGAATATCCGCGCTGGAATGTGAAAAATGTCTACCGCGACGTGCTCAAAGCGAAAAACGCACAACCGAACGCCCCGGGCATGGTTCCCGAATTGCAGGGTGGCTGGTTTTCCCAGATCGGCGGGGTACTGAGCGAGGATCAAGATGGCGTGACGGCCGCCGAGATCAATGGCGTGACGCTCATGGCGTATGCCGGCGGCGCCACCATCACCAGTTATTATATGCTGCACGGCGGCATTCATGTGGATGGCTGGGGTGCGCGCTCCCTCACCACTTCTTATGATTACAACGCCCCCATCCGCGAGCACGGTGGCGTGGGCGACCGCTATTATGCCGTGGCGGCCATTGGCAACCTGGTGAAAAAGTACGGCCCGGCCATCGCCCGTTCCGACCTCGTGAATTGCACGTGGGATGCCACCGATAAGAATCTGGATTTCATGGTTCGGCGCAATCCCAACGGCCAGACCTTTGTCTTCTGTTTCAATTCCGACCGCTCAGCCCCCCGGCAGGGTGAAGTCGTATTGAAACCCGACAGCGGCGATGCAATACCCGTGAAGTACCACCTCGAACCGTTTGGCATGAAGGTGCTCTGCCTGCCGTCCGGTGAATGGCAACCGCAGCCGGTCACGCCACCGGAACGTCCAGCGGATCCCGCCCCGGTGCGCATTGCCAGCGCCCTGACCCATGCGGAAACGGCCAGCCAGGGCTGGCGTCCCGTCAAAGACGGGGATTCGCTCCCCAGCCTGGGCGTATTTGACACTCGCTTCGTGCTCTACCGCACACACTTCAGCCTGACTGCGGAGCAATTGACCAATCTACCGGCGCTCCAACTCAGCCTGTTCCGGGCGGACAATGTGGTGGTATCGGTAAATGGCCGGCTGTTGCAAAACGATCCCGCCGGCGGCCGGCAAAAGAATTTCGACGCGGAAAATGGCGCCCTGTTAAAGCGGGCCGCCCAAAACCAAAAGAACCAGGTGCTCAACCTGGCCGGGTGCTTACACACGGGGGACAACAACATTGTGCTGCTTTACGAAAATGCCGGGCAAAGCAATGGAGGCAAGGGCATGGAGGAGCTGGCGGGGCTGGTCTCCGGCCAATTATGCAATGCCATTCCATCCGGGCAACCGCTGGTGAACTGGCGCGCGCATTTGGCAACTGATGATGGGGTGTCGCTTACTGGAGTGGACGTGGATGATTCTGCCTGGGGTAAATTCACCTTGCGCCAGGATATCAAAGGCGCGGCGGGGCATGTGTTAGATGATCATCAGTCCACGGCGGTATTCCGCACGACCGTGGAATTGACGGCGGCTGATCTGTCCCCCAACACCCGGCTGCGGTTTGATTCGATTGATGATGCCGGCACAGTTTATGTAAACGGCCAGGCGGTCGGGCAATCCAGCGACTGGTCCGAGCCCTTTGAAAAAGATGTGACCCCCTATCTGAAAGTGGGGCGCAATGTGATCGCCGTGATCGTTACTAACAAGGATGGCGTTGGCGGCCTGACCAAGCCCGCGCGGTTGTATGCCCAACCGATCACCCATCTGGCCCTGGCTTGGGAGCTCGCCCCGGCATTGGATGGCGTGGCCGCCCAATGGTATTCCCCCGCGAACGTCCCAAGCGGCTGGACCAACGTTCCCCTGGATGTGACCAACCCCCTAGCGGTCAAACAAGGCGACATGCCGGCCGGCCCGGCAACCGACCTGGCCACTTGGTATCGCCTGGAATTCACCCTGCCCGCCGCCGCGCCCAATACCTGGGCTCCCTGGGGCGTGGTGCTGGCCGCCTCGGGCAACGGCTGGATTTACTTGAACGATCATCCCTTGGGCCGTTATTGGGAGGCGGGTCCACAACGGAAATTCTATCTCCCGGAATGCTGGCTGAAAACGGGGACGGGCGAGAAAAACGTGCTGGCCCTCTGCCTGCGTCCCCTGGGCAAAGGGGCAGTATTGAGCGCGGCGGAAGTGGCACCCTACGCGGGATTCGCGGAAAAGCGGTAAGTGTAAATGGTGCGCGCGGCGGGAGTTGAACCCACAACCTTCGGCTTCGGAGACCGACGCTCTATCCAGTTGAGCTACGCGCGCATCGCGTTGAGATGATGGGGCGGTTTGTCCGGTGGACGACTAAACCGATCAAGATCATCTTGGAATGATTATGCCCGGTTCGCGCTACCGGGCAAGCAAATCCGCGACCGCATATTTGGCGGCGGAACGATTCCTGGGCCATCATGCTTGCGGGCCGGGTCGGCGAGGCAGGCGGGCAGGGTCCACCAGGCGCATGAGCTGGGTGGCCAGGAACAGGATGAGCAGGGCCAGGGCGGCATAAAAACTGCCGGGTTCTGGCACGGCGGAAACCAGGTGGATGTCCAGTGTCCAGCTATTCAAGGTGGCGGTGCCGCCGCCACTCATGGTGGAGGCCAAGAACAGTTGCCAGTTGCCATTTAAGTTATCCGGGGTGCAGCCCAGGGTGCCGATTGGATTTTTGGGCTGGTAGTTTCCAGCCAGGGCGGTCCCATAGCCGTCGATGACGGACTGGATATTGACGGTGGCGTTGTCGGCCAGGGTGATATTCATCCCGGATGAAGCGGCCCCAAAGCCATCGACCGCCAAGCCTGGCTGGTCCATGAGGGTAACCATGAGGCCGTTGGGCGCCACTAAAAATGCATACAAGGATCCGTTGTAACCGCCCGTTAGCTGAATGCCCAGCGAGATGGACGCGACCTGGTGCGCGCGCAAATCACTGACGGGTTGAGTGAAAAAACCCGTGGCGGTCAGGCCGGCGGGGTTGCCCTCGGGAATGGACTGGTCTGTGGTAAAGGACTGGCGCAGTTCAATCCCGCCCCACGTCGGGAGGGTAATCAGCGATAAGACCAATATTAGCGAGAGCTTCATGGGAAGGCGTGGATGCATCAGATCGATATGAAATCTAGGGATGCCAGGCCAGGCGGTAATAGGCAGTGATGGGGGTTTGGCCACCTAAATCCTGGAAACGATCGGTGATGCGAAACTGGCCGCTGGCATCGACGGTGTTGGTGGCAATGTTTACCCAACCCAAATCCTGACTTAAATTGGTGCTGCGCTGCGTCTCGTAAACGTAACCCGGAATGCCGAGGAAATTGGCCGTGACCACCCCGCCACTGACCTGAATGCCCGCAGTTTGCTGACCGACCACAAAGGGGGTGGTGGTGATTTGGATCAACCCAGTGTTGGTGCCGCCTTGCCCGTCGGTAATGGCATACGTGATTTGGTCACTCAAATTCAAACTGGCCGGATTAGGGTAAAGGATCACCACACCATTGGTCCGCACGGTCACACCGTTGGCCGTGACCAAGTTGAGCCCGGCCAGAGTTACGGCGTCGCCGTCGGGATCGGACCACGCATTGGTGAGTTGCGACCAATAAATAATCAGATTCAGCCCGGCCGTGCGGGTAACATTGACAGGTGCGGCCACTGGCGGATGGTTGGTCACCACTTGGACGAGGCTGGCCGTGGTGGCAGCATAGTTCAGATCACCAAGGTAACTGGCCTGTACCCGGTTGGTAGCGGCCCTGGGTAGTTGATTGACGGCCAGACTGGCGGCACTGCCGCCCGCGAGCAGGTTGGTGCTGAAGGCCACCCCGTTGGTTAAAAACACCATTATGCCGCTGGCATTGGCGGCAGTTTGTCCGTTGGCCTGCACCGCGGCGGTAAACACCAGGCTGGCCAGATAACCGCCCGGATTGGCACTACTGGTCAAAATCAGCGCCGGGACGGGGCCGTTAGATCGGACCGGATTTTGGTTCCAAAACCCGGCAATCAGTGGATTCACGCCGCCCGCCACCGGCTGGCCCAAGGTGCCTCCGGCCTGCAATACCGCCGTCTGGCTCAGGCCGCCCCCCCGGCGATGACGGAGTGCAGCAGTACTACTTGGGCCGGCCCAAGCCGGGGTAGGAGCAGCAGCAAACCGGCCAGGCAGAGCGTGCTTCTCATTTGATTTGCACCAGAATGCCATTTTGGAAAACCAGCGTGTTGGTCCTCCCGCCCGGCACAGTCACGGGCAAATTCGTGGTCAGACCACCGGTGATGGCACTGGCGGGCACATTGGTCAGACCGGTGCCGCTGCCATTAAAGTTGCCATTAAAATTAGCCACCGGTCCGCTGGCCTGGGCGCTTATTGCCACCGTGGAGGCGTTGGTCAGCACCGTCAGGGAGAAGCTGTTCTGGTTGGCGCTGGCGAGATCCGGCTGGCCATCCCCGTTTAAATCCGCCGCCACCAGGGCGCTGGGATAGCTTCCCACCGTCAGATTTGTGACCCAGACAAAGGATCCGCTATAATTGTTGAGCAACACGTTCAAGGTATTGGCAGCCTTGTCGGCCACGATCAGATCCGCATAACCGTCCAGATTCACATCTGCCGTCGCCAGGGCCGCCGGTCCGTACCCCACGGCGAGGGTGGTTTCGCGGCCAAAACCGCCCGCACCATTGTTCGTAAAAACGGTCAGGGTGTTGTCATTATAATTGGCGGCGACCAGCGCGGGCTGGCCATTCCCATAGACATTTACCAGGGCCAAAGCCGAGGGCGCGCCACCGGCAGTTAAGGTGGCGGCCAGCAAGAAGCCTCCAGCGCGGTTGTTGGTCAGCACGGTCACTGTGCCGTCCCCGGAATTGGCCACGACCAGGTCCACCCAGCCATCCCCGTTCAGATCGCCGGCGGCAATGGCGAGGGGGCTGTTCCCCACGGCGCAGGTGGCGTCGCCACCCAGGATGCCAGACCCGTTGTTGGTGAAAATATTTAGCGTATTGTCCCCGTAATTCACGGTAATAAAATCAGGTTTGCCATCGCGGTTCACATCCGCGGTGATCAGGGCGATGGGCTGGTTGCCCGTGGGGAGCGGCAACTGGCTGCCCAAGTGACCGGTGCCATTGTTGGTGAGCACCTGCAAGGTATTATCCCCCCAATTGACACAGGCAAGGTCGGGAGCGCCATCGCCGTTAATATCCGCCGTCGCCAGGGCCATCGGCTGGCTGCCCATGGGAATTGTGGCGTTGCTGCCAAAACTGCCATGAGTATTGTTGGTAAAAACTGTCAAGGAGCCGCTGCCGCTGTTGGCTGCCACCAAATCCAGGCTGCCATCCAGGTTCACATCCGCCGCGACCACCGCCTCGGGATAATGCCCGGCGGGCAAGGTGGCCGCGGGAGCAAAGGACAAGCTGGAGTTGGTATAGGGCGGAATGATCGCCCACGTAAGGGAGTTGCCGAAGAAGCCCAACACAAAATTCGTGGTCGCCAGGCCATTGGTCACGGCGCTGGTGACGAAGCCATTGGTGCCCGGAATCAGCGGCGCGCCCGTCAGGTTGGCATAAACCAGATTCGTCAGACCAGCACCGTTGCCAGCGAAGCTGGAGCTGGTAATCACGGCGTTGGCGATGTTCAAACCCGGCACCACATTGCTGGCCAGGCCGGCCACGGTCGCACTAGCAGCGGTGGTGGCGTAAAGCGCATAGGGTGTGGGGGTGATGAGTTGCCGGGGCGGCAGCAGATAATAGGCCCCGCCAGCATTGGTTTGCACCGCCACCTCGACCCAGTAACTGGCCCCGGTAAAAATGCCGGGACCAAAATCGACCGTGGTGGCAAAGAGTCCGTTGGTAAAGAGCACGGCCGCATTGGTAGTGCCCAAGATACGGGTGCCGTTGGTGGCAGTGGGGTAAAGCGTGAAAGAAACCCCGAACGAACCGTTGGCGGGGGTGCCGGCGGTATTTAAGAACCCCTGGTAATTAAAGGCCGTACCCTGGGCCGCCACCCGGCCAGCCGGGAGGCTGACGCACGCCAGCGCCAGCATCAATATCAATGCCTTGTAAAAGAGTTTCATCGTTGGAAATAATTGGTGCCGCCCCCCCTTAGGATTGGTTCGGGGATGAGGCCTTGTGTTCGCCATCGGCCCACTTTTTTTCGTTGATCAGTTTACCGCCCCGCAACTCCACTTCTGCCTGCAAAAAACCGCTAAGATACCAGGACCGGCCCACCCCGTTGGGCTGGCCGTCATGCATGGGTATCTCCTCGGCAAGCGCGCCATTCTGGTGCCAGCGCCGGAAGAGTCCTTCGATTTTACCGTGCACAATCGGGGCTTCCGAAAGCTTTTGCCCGTTGGGATACCACTTGGTCCGCAAGCCGTCGGAAAAGTTATCACGGTAGCTTTCGGAAATCTGGATTTGCCCGTTGGTAAACCACCCCTGCGATAATCCGTTGAGCAGCCCATTGGATATGGCCGAACGGGACATGGGCACGCCGCCGGGATAAAATTCCAGCATTATGCCCGTGAACGGATTCGTGCGGCCCAATTCATACCACTGGTCGTTCAGACGGGTCAGATTCGTTCGGGAAAGCTCTACCACCGGGGTGCCGGAGAGCACCGGCCGTTTGTGAGGCCAGCTGGCCACGAGGGCCAGAATGACGCCGAGGCTCAGCACCAGAGGCAGAAGGACCGGCCGCAATTTTGAGGAGGATGATTTAATAAGAACAAGAAACGTTTATTGCAGTTGGAGACGAAAGAATTGCATCGTCGGACCAATGGCGGGCTGAAGGGTCTGAAGCTGAAGGGGCTGGACCTTCGAGGAGTAGAAAGAAGTCATGGTGGCAGAGCCCGCCGCCGGGACTGTAAAAGCAACGGGGGTCCAGGTTTGCAAATCACTGGAGGCGTTTACACTATACGTACGGCCGGTCATGGCGGTAAAGGCGAGCAGCGCGGAACCGCCCGACTGGCCGAGAATTTGCACACTGAAATTATCCCCGGGATTAAAGGGGTAATTACCGAGCAAGTATTCTTGTTTCAGGCTGCGACCGTTGTGGGCGTAATCAGCGTTGGGATTGATTTGCGACAGGGCCAGGTTGGCACCCACTTCCGATAAAAAGACCGTTTCCCAGGCATCGGGGATGCCATCGCCATTGGCATCCGTGCCAATGGTAAGGTCCTGGTGGGTAAGCGCGGCCGGAATACCCAGAACCGAGTTGGCCCCGGTCATTTCCATGGGAAGATTGGTGGAATTGCCCACCACCACATAGAGCTTATATTGGGCACCAGCCACGAGCGCGGTGGTTTTATAAGGTCCACCGCTGGTGGCGGCGTCCATGGGCACATTTACCAGGTAATTGACGCCAATGGCGAGGCCGGGCTGAATTTTGCCAGCCACTTGCACGCCACCAGGCGTGCGTAGAATCACTTGGTTGCCAGCCGCGCTCAAAGGGGTGCCATACTGGTCCTTAACCATGCCATAGATGACACCTGCAGGTGCCGGCGGAAAGGCGAAAGCGCTGGTGGCCGCGAGCAGGCCAAACGCCAAAGCATAAAGGCTAAACGAAGCCAGGCTTGAGCGGCGGGGGCAGGTTCCCGAAACAACCCGCAACATGCCAGAAATGATGAATTTCATAGGGGAAAGGTTTTTTGATTAATTACCGGAATAGGAATAGGTGACGAAGTACAAGTGAATATCCTTCACGGAATTAATGAAACGTTGCAGGCCCTGGTTGGGATCGGCCAGCAGGGTTTTGCCAGGAATGACCAATTTCCATTTGCTGTTCCACACCGACCGTCCGATCAGGCGTTTGTTGGTATATTGCGAAGGTTGCAAAGCGCCGGTGGCCCCGTAGATGCTGGTATTAAAGGCCGCCAGGCTGGAAACGGGACGGAAAGCCTGGTGTTTGCGCACGGCAAAGAGCGGTTCAGAGAGTGAATCGGCGGCCTGATAAAAGGGTGCGTCGGAAAAGTCTGAGGCACCAATGTTAAAGGGTAGCGGAATGGCCACGTCATCTACATTCCACGTGCGGATCGTGCTGGTGTCACCCAACGGCGGACTGCGCATGGAGTCGGCACCACAGGGGATCAAATATACGTAGGGCGTGGCAGACAGACCATTGGGATCCAAGGTGGGATCGGCGGGAGTCGTACCGCCCGCACCGCTGTTGGAAACCGGGTTGTCCATTCCCACGTAGCCGTCTAAATCCACACCCAGCGAGAAGATTTTGGTGGCGAAGGAACTGGAGCTGAAGGCATGGTCACCCGGTCCGACGGGTTGCCCGAACAGGTTTTGACCGTCCGAAATGGTGGTGCTGAAGGTCAATTCAATACCAGGCACTGCCGCACCACTGCCATTGTCAATTTGCAGGCAATTGCGTCTGACATCGGTGTCCGCCAGCAGGTCGGGCACCAACCCCTGTTCGAGTACCTGCTTCCAGTTGTTGTCGCCGGTTGAGTCGGCGTTAATGCGGTAGTTCTCCGAGCGGAGCGAGACGGTGGTGCCGTAACCATCGGGATTATTGAAGCCCAGCCGGCCTTTGAGGGTGTCATAGTCGGCCTTCATTTCGGCGAGGGCGTTGGCCAAACCGGGGTCGCCGGTGGTAGTGCCGGATATTTGGGGCTGGCCGTTTTGAATTACACCGAGGGCGGAGGAACTGATGATTTGATTCAAGTAACGCTTGCCAGCCGGGGTTCCCAACTGACCGGTCTCGTAATCATAGGCGCTGGCAGCCATCCAGGCATACTTGGCAGCCAGGTCGAAGAGCGTATTGTACCGTTCCAAATCTTCATTCTGAAAGACCAGGAAAGCGGAATTCGCCACGGTGTAACCCTGAACCTTGGCGGCGGTGTGCTGCCGAAACGTCTGGCGCTCCATCAGAATTCTGTTGCCCTTGGCGAGGAGGGCCTGATAACTGGCATGGGCATTATTAAGAGCGATCTGGTCGGCATGGATATTGCCCAATTTCCCATGCAAGTCGCTCAGTTGTTTGGCGAGAGTTACCGAGGAATTCTGCAGGCTGGTGTAGTAGGCATTGGTGGCAATTTTTTGCGTATTCAGGGCGGCGGCGTTTTGAAAATTTTTGATTCGGTTGGCGAGTTCGTCATTAGCCTGGGCAATAGTGATAGCTGTGGTCTCCTTGAGTATGTTAATCGGAAGGGCCGCAGCCTCCGTAAAAGCCTTCACTTGATCCCCACCAAAAGCGGTTCCGAGAATGGTGGTCGAAGGGGCGTCCTTGGTAAGCAAGTCCATTTCATCCGAGAACAGACCAGTCGCGATGGCGCCACTAGAGGTAGTAATGGCAACCTCTTCTTGAGCCAGGTTTTGATCTTGCTGCTGCTTCGTACTGTCCGCCTGGATCGCCAAAGTCAGGTCATTGGTGTCTTTTTGGGCGTAAAACAGGGCGACGGCGCGATCAAAGCTGTCTTTGTCAGACTCGATCCCGCTCAGGTCCTCGCGAAGTTTATCCTGGGCAACATTCACCGCTCCCGCCGCAGTTTGCAGGCTGCCAACCGCATTCCGCTGGGTGGTCCAACTGGCCGGTTTACTGAAGCCATCCGCACCGATATTAAATAGGACATATTCCGATCCTGGATCATAATACTGGTTTTTTTGCGGCACGATTTTGTAAAAATCATAAAGGTAATTGGTGGGCCAGCCATCACTCAATTTTTGCATGTCCACCTTAAAGGATTGAAAGGTGGTTGGGTCCGTCAATTGGCCACCAAAAGTATTGGTGGCGGGATTTTCGACATACATGTAATGGAACAAATCCGGACCGGTGTAGCCTTGAGGATAAGTTTGGCCGGCTCCAATATCGTCCGGATAGGGCGTGCCAAACAGTTCAATCAACTGGTCGGTATAGGCTTGTTCCTGGGCATTGGCGGCGTCTTGCAGGTCGGTGAGTGAATTCTGTTGCTGGCGCAAATTTTGGGTGACGTTCTGGGCGGCATTAAAGGCCACCACAGCATTGTTCAAGGCTTGCACCGCGCGGTCGTAAATTTGGTCAAAGTGGGTTTGCGGGTTGGCTCCCGTCACCTGTTGCGGATTGATGTCAAAAGGAATGGCGTTCTGGGCCAGTCCCAGCGGGGTAAATCCGGCGTTGGCATTATTCAAGTCAGTTTGGAGCGCAGCAGCCGTCTGGGGCAGTTCCTGGAGATCGGACACGGTGGTGCGGTCAACAATCTGGATACCCTGATCATTTGGGTTGAGATCCTTGGGCGGAAGGATGGAGTTGCCCACGACCCAGTTTAAATACGTTCCCTGCCCCACCCGCGACGCCCAATGGTCCATCCCCCAGTAGCGCGTGATTGGCTGGGTGTTGCCCTGGTTGTCCATGTAGGTGTATTGCCCCACATGGTTGCTGGCAAAATAATTCCAACCACCGGCCGTGCCGGGGACATAGTCCTGCCGCCAGGTTAGATCAAAAACTTGTCGTCCCGAACGCGCCAGAGCTGCTGAGGTGGCCGCAAATTTTTGTTCGTCCTGATAATTTACCGCCACGGTGGCACCCAGAACCGTGACCGCCTGGCTTTGGGGAATCCAATCAAAATTCGGGTTCATCAGGAGCTCGTAATAGTTCATGAGCGCCGTGAGATAATGCCCATAAGCATCACCATGGCCTTGGGGATACATGATCTGGGCATCCGCGGCATTCACCACGCCATCGCCGTTTTGGTCGGTGATGTTGTAATTCAGAGCGTACATGACCTGGCCAGCCGCCAAACCGTAGGTGTAGTTCCACCATAAGTGGTTATAGACCGGGGGCACCGACACGCCCGGGGAAAGACTGTCATCCCGCCCGCGCAGCAATGCCAGGTTTTGCTCCAACAGGGTAGATTCCTGGCCCTCGAAGACAAATTGCGAGGTGGCAATATTACCGTAGGCCTGGTTATCGGTGCCAAAACCAATCGTGGGATTAAGCGAATTGGCCCAGGCAGCATTACCGAGCGTCGTGTAAAAGTCGTTCAGATAACCGGCCGCGAGCAACACGGCCTGGTTGGCCGGGCCATAGTTGATCCCGGAATTGATGCTGAGCGATTTGCCAATGTTGAGCACGGTTTCATACAGTTGAATCAGTCCGTTATTGGTCAGGGAGGCCGCATTCAATGGCACGTTGCCATCCCAACGCGCACCCGCCAGGCTGATGATGCTGGCCGTGGTGGTGGCGGGGTTATTATACAAATTCTGGGTTTCACCCGCGATGGGGTCCAGGTTTTCAGTGACACGTTTGATCCAGCCTTGTGCCAGGATGGGGTTGACCCACGCCGACCAAACAATGTTTCCGGTGGCGGCATTGGTGTAGCCATAACGCATGGAAATATAATTATCACTGAGGCCTTGAATACCGGCGGCTCCCAGCGTGAAGACAGGACCAGGGCTCGTTTGCGGCAGCGGGGTCCAGGTGGATTCATCCGCCCGCGGTACCGCACCATTAACCGGCGGCTGAGTGCGCCAATCATAAGCGTAATTACCGGTCCGGCCGGCCAGATCGGCCGTGTGCTGGAAGGTGACCAGCTGGCTGAATGGACTCGCGTTGGCCATGTTGGCCACCACCAGATTGCCGGCGAACAAAGGCGCACCGACCCGGGCAATGTAAACTGTGATGGGGTCGCCGGTGTACTTGGGATCATGGCCGTTGGCGACCACATAGCTAATGTAGCCCTGACCCGGACCAGTGGCGCTCATGGCATACGAATCCACCGCCGTGTCGGAGTTGGTGACTTCCACCAGATCCGCGGCGCGGCGGTTCACGGTTAGCTTGGGATTGATGACATAGCTGCCCGGCACCGCCGGATTCTCGGCCTTGGTGTAAACCGGGGCCATCAAACTATCCACCTGCGAGGCCCAGGCGCGGTAGTTTTCCGTTGTGTTCGGGGAGGGATATAAATTGTACAAGGCTGCAAGGTCATTGGCGCTAAGGACATTTAACATCACATAATTGCCATTGACCGGATCGGGGACAAACTTGCCGGCAAGCACCAATTTCTGCTGATTCGGATCATACCAAAAGCGGCTGATTAAATTCGGCGGAAGGTTGGGAAAGTAAACCAGCCCGTTGGCAGTATCAGTTAGGATCCCATAAGGAACGGCGCTCAGGGTGCAGGTTTTTTGCACCGTGGGGTCGAAGAGCACCACACTGGCCGCCGTATTAGCGAGAACTGCATTGGTGGCGATCGATTGCTGATAGAGGACTTCCACGCTGTCCTGACCGCGCACGGCGGCGAGGCCATTAATGGCCGTGGTCAGCGTCTGGCCCAATTGCAAGGTGGGCAACGGAGACTGGCCGTCGGCCCCCAAACCAGGCCAGACGGGCCGGTAAACAATATTTAAGCTGGGGGTGTTGCTGCTGGTGGCATCGCCGATGGGTGCACCGTTTTGCACAGGCAACAGGTAGGGTACGATGGACCCCACCGGAGGCGGATTAGCCACGCCGGGCCAGTCAAAGCCAGCCTGCGTTTTGTAATAAAAGCGCATCGTGAAGCTATTGGCAGGGGTGGGCGGTGCGGCCAAGGCAGGGGGGCGGCTATACGTCACCACCGCACCGGAATAGGCATTGGTGCTGGTGATGGCGAGGGGCCCCAGCGCGACCACCGAGCCGGTGGCAACGATGGTGAGCGACAGTGGCAGGCTCACCGAACTGCCATCCGTGTCCGCGATGGTTATCCCCGCCGTGTAAGTGCCGGGCATGGTCGGAATGCCACTGATGCTCAGTCCGTTTGTAACATTTTCCAGGATGGCCAGACCGGGCGGCAGATTCGAGGCTCCCACCGTCAGGGAAGGCAGCAAACGAGAGAGATGAATGTAGTAATTATAATTGGACCCGACGACAGCGGTGCCCGCAGGGAGGGGGTCAAAATTACCGCTATTGGTATTGTAGGCGCCCGCAGCCAGCACCGGCAGGCCGGCATGGGGACCACGATAGACCCAAAAATTATGTTTGCGGTCCTGAAAAGTAAAACCCTGATAAAGCGAGAATGGGCCGGAGGGATCGGTGGTGGGATTCCAGCCCGACGGCAGATCACCGCCCGCCGCTTGCGGGGCGGTATCAAAATTTGTCACACCGGTCGGATAATTGGTGTTGGGCGCGAGCGGCAGGGCCATCAACGGCAGCGGCATGGGTGCCTGCAACTGGGTGCCGGCATTAACGATGTAATCAAACAGTTTACCCGCCTCCGGAGCCTCGCGCCGTACCTGATAGGCCAGCATGGCGGGACGGCCATCCACATTGGTATAACCAACGAGGGCATACGGCACCGAAGTAAACTGACTTCCGGGGTTGGTATTATTCAGATCGTCCCGTAACGCGTAGGCGGTGCCAGCCAGCATGAGGGCGTGCTCCTCGTTGGGATTAAATCCGGGCTGGGTGGGATCGGGCTGGGAATAAATATTTCCCGAAGACTGGGGGCTGGGCAGTGGATGGCTGCCGGCATTGTCCGCCATCACGATTTGCGGCGCATTGGCCGGCCATTGGATGGTGTAATCGGCTATGATCGCAGGCCAATACACGGGTTGGAAGCCGAGGACCGGGTCAGCGGCATTACGCCGAAACCACCAAACCTCCAGGAGGTTGTGCCCGGGGATGGCATTCACGGGAATGATGGCACCCTGATTGGCGGAGGCAAAGCCGCTCACAAACGGGTCCACATAGGTATAGGGGTCATAAGAGTTGCCCAAGTTGGTGTTCAAGCTGGACAGCATCGGGGAATTATTCAGGTTCGTATTAATATACCCCGCCCAATAATCGCCATAGGTGCCATTGGTAGAACCGATTTCGCCCGGCGGATCGGTCAGGGCCTGACCCACATAAGCGGGGAGGTTGGTGGCGTAAGGAGGGTTGAAGCCACTGGCGTAATTGGTGAGGGTATTGTTGGACGGATTCCAAGCCGTCAGATTGGTGGCCACGGAGCCGGCAAAGAGAGCGTTGGTTTGAAGCGCCTGGCCCAGGTAGGAGAAAACGCGCTCAAACCGCACTTGATTCCCAGAATTAAACCGCAGCAGGGAGCGATGCGCCGGGTAAGCCGGGCTGAGCCAAGTATAGAACTGGGAGGCGGCCGACATAAATCCGCGCGTTTGGTCCAGCGGATCCTGATAATCCAACGCGGGGGATTCGCTGCCAGCCAAGAGCACGGCGGTCAGGGCGGCCTGCGCCGGAGTGGCCACCAGGGGACGGAGGTAATAGCTATATTGCGCAGGATCCGCCGGCCAGACGAGATTGTAATCGACAAACAGGTTCGGCCAAAGCAAGCCACCGACACCTGGACTAAGCCAGTAAACCTGCAAATCATTCGGGTCGGCGGTAAATTTATCGGCGTAGAGAGTCGGCGGGGTGCCGGGCAAAAGATAATAGTATTGGGTGCCCAGGGTATTTTGAATGGGCGCGGGGGTCAGGCTGGCATTTTCAAAACCATCCTGAAAAGGCGTCAGTTGATTGCCTAGCGGAATGGTCACATTCACGGCTACTGGGGCCTGGCTCACGTCCACAATTTCAAAGCCAAGATACTGGCTGGCATTCGCCCCAGGGATGGGCGCGCCCAGCAGTTCCACGAACACCCGGCCCTGGGCGTTATAAGCCCGGATGGCATTGAGGGTCGAGTCAAACCAAAGGGTCCGGTATTCCTGAAATGTATTGGTGGCCGGAGCCGGGGCGGCATAATTGGGGTCCTGGTAGGGCGTGGCCAACTTCGCAGGAAAATCGGTGTTATATTGGACATGCACGGAAGTGACGCGACCGTTGGCCACCGAGATAGGGTGACCCAATTTGATGAAAGAATTCTCGGTCCAATACATTTTTTGCGGTGGCTTCACCGGGGTGCCCGAAACAATGTAGGTGGCCGTGTACAGCAAGTAGATATAAGCCCCATTGGTGTAAAAACTGGGGTAGGCGGCACCGCCGGGATTCACATAGTTAAGCGGACTTACGTCGGTATAGGATCCGGCGGTGATCCAAGTGATATTGACCTGCCCGGGCTGGGTGGCAAATACCACGCCGGCATTGGGGCTGTAATAGTAAGGGTCATTGGTATGATTGCTGGCCGACCAGGGTACGCTCTGCCAGTAGAATGACGGTGGATTGGTCAGGACAAGGCCATGAACGTCGTTGGCCGGCGGGGTGATGATGCTGCCAAAATTATAAGAAACGGGAGCCGCGACAAAGGGCGTCCCAATATGCACATTTTGGAGCACCAAGGCCACCGTTCCATTATTGAATCCAACCGGCAGGCCCATGGCCTGCGCCACCGGGGCGGAGAAGGCGGTATTCCCGTTGAGCAAGGCGGCATTGCCATTCAAAATCACCCAATTGGTTGGTGCCGTGAGCCCACTGAAGCCCAGCAGGCCGGCAAACTGGTTGGTGGTGGCCGGGATATAAAATCCCAGGGCGTCGGTGGGAGGCAACTTGCCGTTGGAGCCAGGCGGATGATTGACCACCGCCGAAATGGGCACCCCACCCATCGCTTGCAAGTTATAGGTGATGGCCGTTTGACTGTACTGGATCCCGATTAATTGTTGGCCCAGCAGCCGCCCGGCGCCGGTCCACAGGGCCAGCAGGCAGCACAGCAGGCAAAGCTTTTGTTTCATAAGAATTGACGACGGGCGGTTGCCCAAGGTTGGTTTAGCGATCCAGGCCGGCGGTGGTGACCGCGGAGGCATCAACGGCGCGCTGCGCGGTCAATTTGGAAGTCTTGGCGGCTTTCGCTAATTGAGTGACTAGCTTTTTCAAATCACCCACTTCCCGCTCCAAAGCGGCTACCTGGCTGGCCCGGGCCTCTAATTTGTCCAAACGATTGGCCAGTTCCTGGGTGGCACTGACATTGAGCATGGCAATGGCATCGTAGTCGACCGTGCGGAAATCATTCACCTCGCGGCCATAAACGAAGACGTGGTCCAAGGTTTCCGGCAGCTTGACCTGGAAGGCATCTTTCGTGACAGACAGCACATCATACACCGCGGAAACGTTGTCCTGGCCGATCAAACGCACGCGCTGACCCGGCTTGAGGTCCGTCGAGACTTGGACCCAGCCAGCGTGAACCGAAGCCGGCCGATAAATATCCGGAATCACTCCCTTGCCCTGGCTCACCGCCTGGGGGAAAACTTTTTCCACCTGTTGGGCGACCACTTTTTTCACGGGGCTGCTGCCTTTGGCCACCACGTCTTTATAAGTAAAATCGGTCACTTGAATGCCCCGCAGCGTCGCCAGATCCGTTGCGCTGGAAGAAATGCCGGAAATATTTTTGATGCGGGCATCAGAAAAGGCATAATAAACGGTAGCGCCGATGTTGCCGCTGGTGAAAATACTTACGTATTGATTACCCGCCACCGTGTTTTGCCGGATGGTATTGCCAGCGCCGAGATACAAGGTCGTGCCGGATGTCTGAAAATAGGAAAAGTAACTTTCGTATTGGGTTAAAGCCGTGCCTTCCACATCCAGCGGCGCCTGCGGTGCGGTGGTGTTGATGCCGACCCGGCCGCCGATCGAACCCACCCCATTACCGCCATTTTGCAGGGTTAGAACATCGGTGGTTTCGTTGGTAGGCGTGTTACCCCAGCTAATGACGAGCTGGTCTGTATTCAAACTTAAACCAGGTTTGGCGATGACATTCCAGTAATTGCCGTAGCTATAATCGCTCCCCAAGGAAAGCCAGGTGCCGTTGGCACTGTTGCCAGCGATCGTGGTTGCCAGGAAATTGGTGGTTTCCACGTCGAGCGGAGACTGCGGCGTAAAGGCCCCGCCAATGCCCACATTCCCATTGGTAGCGAGCGTCAAGGCGGCAGCCGAGTTGACACCATTGGAATAATTCAGGCTCAAACTGTTACTACCGCCCTGTCCGTAATAAAAGCCCCAGAAGCCGGCAGGGTCGGTGACCGGATTCTGCAAGGCAAGCAGGGGGTTCGCGCTGGAGCTGGACAAATTCAGCGAGCCTGCCGCAATCGCCCCCGCCACCTGCAAGGGAACGGTGGGGTTGTTGGTGCCGATGCCCACATTCCCAGCCGGGGTGACCGTCACCGCAGGCACATTGTTGGGGTTGGAAATACTGTTTGGCACCAACAAACTGGCGGCGCTGACGGCGGTATTCGCATTAACCGCGTTGACCGCATTGGCGGAGAGGAAGGAATAGGCCGAGGTGAGCAGTTGCAACCGGGGCGCGATGGTGATATTGGCGCCGGAGATCCCAATTCCCAACACGGTCATTTCCACATAGAGGGTATTGGGTGTGGTGCCGGTGAACAGACCGGAAAGTTGGTTGGTGTGGGGCTCAGTGGCGTAAGGGCTGCCCTGGCCGAGCAAGACGCTGAAGTAACCGTTGTTTACGGTAACGGTTTGCTGCTCGGCGTAGAGTTCATCGGTGCCACTGATGGTGCCACCGGCCTGGTTATCCCAAATGCGGAAGACCACGTTATAATTTTTCGGCCCCGTGTTGGTGCTGCCCAAGGCGTTGCCACTGGCATCGGTGAGGTAGCCCTGGTAGGCCATGAGCTGGGGCGGATTGTAAGTGGTGGCGTGGCCGCAGGTGGCGCTCGCGGCAAAAGCCAGCACCGGCAAGAGGCAGCGGCGCACGAGGGTGAACAGGAGGGGCGTTTGGATTTTCATGGCAAGGTTTGCAGGGGTTGGTTATTCAATTAAAATTTATTGGGTGGTCAGGGTGGCAATGGAGCTGACGCGCGTAAGGGAAAAGGTGCCGGCGGTATTAAACGTGCGGGTGGCCCCGCCCAAACCGGTGAGGGTAATGGTTTCCTGGTAAGCACCGGCGAGACTGGTGTTGCCTTTGGTGAGGCTCAGAAAATCCGTGGTGTTGGGGGCGACCGCAAGGGTGATTTGCCGGGTAATATTGAAGGACTGGCTGCCCACCGGCAATTCCTGGGGCGGGCTCTTGGTGAGGTCCAGATTATTGTGATCCGGATGATAAGTGTGGAGGAAAGGGTTGGCGGGCTGGTCGTCATAGGCCTCCGCGAAAGCGGCGGTGAGCGTGCCGCCCAGGCCAAGCTGGCCGGTAAAGGCAATCGGGCTATTCGCAGCGGTCCACGGCAGATGCGCGGCGGAGATGCGCCGGGCGCTGTCCAAATGAGAGGCATCAAGGGCGCTTTCGGTGGTGGCGATGACCAGGTTGGTGTCCTGTCGTAAACCATAATACACGCGCTGCAGGAGGGAGGAATTCGTGCCGTCGTTGAACACAATCAGGAAGAGGGGGTAAGGGTTGGGCACCGCGCCCAGGTTGGTGTTGATGCCAGTGACAACATAGTTGCTGTAGGAGCTGACCAACTGGTTGGTGACAACCAGATAGGCGGCATTGGTGGAAATGGTCAAAATGGAGACTGCATAGTTGGTCCCGGCCGAGCTGTTGGTGACCGTGGTGCTTGCCACCAACTGGTTGGTGGTGCTGCCGAGATAATTGGTGGCACCGGAGATCAGAACGAAATTATTGCTAAACACAAAGGCGTTGGTGTTATAGGCCAGGCTCAAATTGCCAAAGACGGTGTAATTATTGATCAGGGGGTTCACGACAATTTCCGCCGGCCCATTGGTGATGATCGCCAGCGCGGAGTTGGTGACCACCAGATTGGTGGTGCTGTAAGCGTTGAGTGTGAGATTCGTGAGGGCATAATTGGTGACACTCAGATAATTAGTGGCCGTGACGAGGGCCGTCAGATTCGTGCCCAGCAGCACATAGCCCAGATTGGTCGTCACAAACGAGTTGGTGAAACGCTGAAAACTGAAGGCCAGATTCGTGACCGGGCCCAAAAACGGGCCATTGGTGACGACCTGGTTGGTAATGGATACGAAATTAAAGGCGAGGTTTGTGACCGCCACGGGCGTGCGGTTGGTGGTAACCGCAGCAACTTGATTGGTGGCCACCAAGAGGTTGGTCAGGGCGTAGGTGGAGCGATAGAAGTTAGTCGAGAACGAACTCAGCCAGACAATGGCGGTGCCGTCAAAATACAGGTTGGTCGGGGTGGTGGTGATGATTTGATTGGTCAGCACATAGGTGTTGATCGCGAGATTCGTGACAACCAACCAGCCATTGGTAACAATGGCCACCCGGTTGGTGGTGAAGGTATTCACCACAGTATTGGTAACGTTGAAATAGTTAATCGCGACGTTGGTGGTGATAAAATTATTAATCACTACGTTGGTGGTGAGGAACGGCAGGGCGTTCGTGGCATACACCTGGTTGGTGACCGCGCTGAGCAAATAAGAACCATCCGCGTTGGTCGCGTAACTCTTGAGGTAGCTGCCCACCTGCGAGACGCTCGCATTGCCCACCCACAAACCGGCGTTGTTGGCGGCGGTGGCCGAGACGGGCACATTTACCTCGGACAAACCGAGGGAATCCGTAAACTGCAAAATGCCCGCGTAAAAAGCGCCGGGGGAGTTTGTGAGGGCAAATCGATTGACGCCGAGCACCACGGCGACGTCCGAG
This sequence comes from uncultured Verrucomicrobia subdivision 3 bacterium, assembly GCA_903875465.1. GTDB lineage: Bacteria > Verrucomicrobiota > Verrucomicrobiia > Limisphaerales > UBA11358 > UBA11358. The sequence continues at coordinate 21,784 of CAIQWB010000132.1, read as the reverse complement.
CCCGGCCGTCCACCGGGAGCCAGCGTCCAGGTAAACAAGTTGGTCGCGCCAGCCGAGCTGCTGGTGGCGAGCGCGGTATATCCATAGGTGAGATTCGAAGAGTTCAACGCACCCTCCACCAGCAGGGGCGGTGGACCGACGATGGGGGTCTGCCCATAGGGCGGCGCTTCCGAGGGCAGCAGACGCAAGGAAATCTGGATGGCATTGGAGGCCACGTTCAACAAATGCAGTGTTGCCTGCCCCACATTCGCCCCATAATTGATTCCACCGGACGTGGGCAAAGTAATGGTGAAAGGCCCAAAATAAGTATTATTGAGGTTCGTGTCGCTCAACCAAAATGCCTGGCCGCGGGTCACGGGCGTGGTGTAAAGGGAGAATACCGGGGCGGGGTTCAGCGGGCCAAAAGGACCACCCGCGTATTGAAAAATTTGCACACCACTGGCGAGGAGCGGGGCCGGGGCCAAAAAATTTTGAAAGGTGGGCGGGCTGGCGGCTGGGGTGGAAAAGCCAATGAAATTAAGGCCGGTGTTGTCCCAAATAAACCGCGGCGCCACGGGCTGGCCCTGCACCTTCCAGGTAAAGTTTGTACTGGCGGAATTATGCACGAGGTAGGCGGTATTGGGCGCCAGGGAGAAAAAAGTGCTTACCGAGCCGGCACCCGGGCGGTAATAGGCAAGCCATTCACTGCTGCCAGCCAGGGGACTTGCCGGCGTGCTGATGTACTGGGCCGTGCTGGGCAGTGTTTTCCAAAACCAGATTTGGTCAATGGGACAGGCGGGATTGAAACCCACGAGGCTGTCGAGCGTTTGACTGGAGGCATCCACGTTCAAGTAAACGGCCGTCCAGCCCGGCTTGAGGACGTTGGTCTGGGTCAACCATTGGGCCTGGCCGGAAACCACGCCCGCCGCCAGCATTACCGCCACCAGACCGGCAATCCATCTGCCGCCTGGGCGACTGCTGCATAATGATTTCAAGATCATAAAATTTGTGCGCAATTAATCATTTAATCCAACACTGGGGCTGGCAACTCTGGCCTGATTTTTACCAGATATCGGGAGAATTCGCCGCCCGGGCAAAAACCTTTCAAAATAAGTGAAGAATTTATTCTGACCCTTGGGGAATTTCCCGGTCAGCGCGCCAGGCAGTAAATATATCTTGAAAGATTTTGGTGTTTCGGGCGAATTCTCTGGAAATGAATGAGCCACTGCCAATGGATTTGGCCCCGACACGCCGGAGCCTGCTGACCCGGTTGAAGCAATGGGACAACCAGGATTCGTGGCAGGAGTTCTTTGATACTTATTGGCGGCTCATTTATGCCTTTGCCAGCAAGTCCGGTCTGGGGGACGCCGAGGCCCAGGAAGTCGTGCAGGAAACCCTCATCTCCGTGGCCCATGAGTTTAAAAATTTTCGCTACGATCCGGCCCGGGGTTCCTTCAAAAGCTGGCTGCTGCTTATTACCCGGCGTCGGGTGGCAGATCAACTGCGCAAGCGTTACCGGGCCCGGGAGGTGGGCAAATTGAACCCCGACGACACCCAGGTGGCGGAGGAAATCAATGCGCAGAACGAGGCCAATGCCTCAGCCCTGGAGGCGGTGTGGGATGAGGCCTGGCGCACCCAGCTGGCGGATGCCGCCCTGGGCCGCGTGCGCACGCAGGTGCGACCGGAGCAATTTCAGATGTTTGAAATGTATGTGGTGCGCGGCCAGTCCGGCGCCGCCGTGGCCAGGGCTTTGGGCGTTAGCATCATGAGCGTATACCTGGCCAAGCACCGGGTCAGTGCCCTGCTCAAAAAAGAGGTGGGCCGACTGGAAAAAGAGATGTTGTGAGGGCGCGCCTTCAAGGCCCACCGGCCGCCATTTGGATTTGCACCCCACCCGGCCAGGTGGCCGTTGGGGCCACTGGCGGATGATCCCAGTCCAGTTTTAAAGCCGCCAGTTCACGGCGCAAATCGCGCAAATTCCAGATTAGGACTCCGCCGGATTCACATCCCACGGCGAGCAACCCGGAATCTGGACTGAAATTCAGCGAAGTAATCAGACTGCGATGGGGATATTCCACCCGGGTTATGATGGCACCAGTCTCGGCATCCATGAGCGCCGTTTGAAACATGGAGCACGTCGTGGCCAGCATGCGCCCGTCGGGGGACCAGGCCAGGCAGTCCAGCGAATTGGCATCCCCGGGCTTGGGCACCTGCCAGCAAAGGCGGTTGGATGGAACATCCCAGACACTCACGCCATCCTGGCAACTGACGGCCAGCCGCCGGCTGTCCGGAGCAAAGACGAGCGGCCCCCGCCAATGCGAAACTTGATGCCAGATGATTTTTCCCGTCGAAGTGTCCCAGACGATCAAGGATCGAACTCTTTTGCCACTGGAGAGAAATCCCTTGGCCGCTGCCAACCTGCCATCCGGACTCAACACCATCCGCCGGATGGGGACCGAGTCATCCATCAGCCGCGGAGCTGCCGCGGTTGAGCCCACCACCATGCCCGAACCGGGGCTGAGGTAACCATAAGTGGCCCCCCCCATGGAATCCACCAACTCACCAATGCCGCTGGCGGGCAAACTGGCTGGTGGGCCAAATTGCCATTGCCCGGGTCCGCGCTGGTGAATCTGCCGCTGATTCAGGTGGTCCCCACCGGCAACGAGCAGGGTAAATTCGCCGGTCGCCGGTCCTTTCACAAGCACGGCCCCCGCCGTCTCACCAGGCAGGGTGGCCAGCAATCGTCCTTGCTGGGTGTCAAAAAACCGCAGCCCGCTTTCCCCGGCCAGCCCCACCCACGAACTATCCGGAGCCAGTACCACTTGATTGAGATTCTCGTCCGACCCGTTTTGAATTTCCCGGCTCACCACGTGATCGATGAGGGTAAAACGTTTGAGGGCCCCGGATTCAGCGTCATAAAAACTCAAGTGGCGGCCATCGGCACTAAATATAAAATCCCATCCCCAGCGCGGCAATTCGGCCAATTCGCGTCCGGCGGTGGCATCCCACAACCGGGTGGTGTTATCTGAACTGCTGGAAACCAGCAGCCGACCGCCCGGATGAAATGCCATGCCGATGACGTTCTGCTGGTGGCCTTGCAAAACCCGCCAGACTGTGTTGGTGCGCGCGGCGGACAACAAGTAAATGCGGGTGTCCCCGGCACCGACGGCCAAATGCAAGCCGCGGGGATCCCACGCCAGTGCCACCACCTTGCGCGCCACCGGCAGATTGACGTTCTGCCACTGGCCGGAAATTGTGTCCAGCAGGACGATTTGATTGGTAACCGTGTGGGTGCCCAGCGCAAGGGTATGCCCGTCGGGCCGCCAAGCCAGGGTGTAGACATCGTTTGGCAGGGTGAATTCGCGAATGCCGCCCCCGGTAAGGTCGTGAATGCTTAGCCGCGCATCCCCGTGAGCCACGGCAAAATAACGGCTGTCGGGACTAAAGCCTCGCGCCACCCACCAGCCGGGATCCGACCGGGAATCCCAGGCTGCCTCATGCGGCACGCGTAACAACTCGCTGCCATCCACCACCCGGCGCACCACCACCTCCTTAAATCCATTATACACAGCCAGCAGGCGACCATCAGGACTGAAGGGGCCGACCCAATTGGCAAGGCGGCCATCGCCGGGAAGCCGTCCGATTGGGGCGTTATCGCTCGCGCGCAGGAGCAGGAGGTCGCCATTGGTGGTGGTCAGCGCCCGGAGCGATAAATCCGGGGACAAGGCATGTTGCACGGTACTCACGACCTCCGGGCCGGGGATTTCCGGTTCGGGAGACAAATCGGTGAGCGCGAGCGAAGCCACGGCCTCGCTGCGCAAAGCCACCGTGGCACCAGCTAGCTCTGCCGCCTGGGTCAGGGCGGTCAACGCGGCCTGGCGCCGGCCCACCTGGCCGCTCAACCGCTCGGCGCTCGCGCGGGCCAGATTGGCCTCCACCAGGGCCGCCTCCCGCTGATGGCGCAATTCCTCGGAGCGCCGGAAGTTCTCCTTTTCAATCCGTGACTGCCGGAGGTTAAAAAAGGCGAGGACAAAGCCCACCATGGCCAGCAGTGTGGCGGCCTGGCCCGCCCGCCAGGCGAGGCGCAATTGCCGTTGCACCATGCGCATTTGCTTTACGGAGCGGCCACTCAGCAACAAGGCCAGATCCGCATGCATTTGCGCCGCCGTTTGGTAGCGTTCCCGCGCGTCCGGCAGACAGGCCCGGGTGAGCACGGCATTCAATTCAAGCAATTCCTCATCTGTACGACCGGTCAGCGGGTCGCAGGGCAGGGAGGGAAATTCCATCCGGTCCTTGCCGGTGACCACTTCGTACAGCACTTTGCCGAGCGAATAGATGTCCGCTTGGGGGGTCCCGGGTCCCTCGGGTGGAATGAAGCCCTCCGTCCCCACAAAACTTCGTTCCGAATCCACCGCCGTCACCAAGCCGATGTCCGCCAGCTTGGCCACCCCGCCGACGATGATGATGTTGCTGGGTTTAATATCCCGGTGAATCAACCCGGCCCGATGCAGGGCATCCAGGGCGTTGGCGAGGGTGAGAAAATAGCGAATGCAATCAGTGGGCGACAGCCGGCCAGCCTCACGGACCTCGGAACTCAAGGTGCGCGGACGATAATCCCGCCGGAGCCGGGTGGTGTCGCCGGGCTGGGCGAATTGCGTACTGGAGCCAGGTGCGGTCTGGGCGGCTGGCAGGCTGGCATCATCGGCCAGTTCCATGACATAGTAAAAATAGCCAGCCTGATTATTCCGGCCGATTTGTAGAATATCCACAAACCCCTCGTGGGACCGGGACAGCGGCTCGAATTTGAGCATGCCCGAAAACTCCCGCTCGTATGGGCGCTCACTTTTAAAATTGCTCCGCCAGACCAGCTTGACCGCCCGCAGCATGCCGATGGCGTTCCGGGCCATCCAGACCTCGCCATAGGCGCCCGCGCCAATTTGGCAAAGGACTTCGTGATCCGGTATGGCCGGCACAATGGATGCCTTGCTTGGTTGCAACTTTGGTTCCTCTGAGCGGGACACGGGTACAATTTATCCCACCCAATATCGCAGGACAAGGCGACAACCCCCATTATTAAACTTAATCGAGTGGCAGCGAAGTGGGCGGTCACTTGCCTCTCATTTTTCCGAGCCGGAATGAATCAAATCTGCGCACCCACCAGGCGGGGTCATCCCCCCGCCTCGCTGGCTCAATCCCCACCGGGTTCAAGGCAAAGAACAGAGCTTAAGCCAGGGAGGAGTTTGGGTTAGGCCGTGATCGTCAGCTTTTCTTCCATACACACCGGTAGTTGAACCGCCGGTTCGGCGCGCTGTCGCCCGCGAGGCAGAGGGAGATGGGGTCTTGCAAATCCGACGGATGGTCACACCAATGAAAATCAAAGGTGAACGCATCCCCTTGCAAGCCCAGTAAACTGCGGGGCACCGCGAGTTCCATTTGCTTGCCATGATAGCAATAATTCAGCCGGGCCAACTCGATCCAAGGAGCGCCGGGAGCGCCGGGAGCCCCGGGGGCGTAACGTTGCAGGGTTGTGGTTTTTTTATCCACCACCCGGAGATTGATAATGTAATCATAACCAAACCAGCCGGTGGCGGGGTTTTGGTCGGCATCAATCAGCAACAGCATCCAATTCGTGCCGGTGTGCGGGGTGAGCGCATCCTGGGTTTCCACATAGAAATAAACGTTCTTTTTATCCACCGCGACCTTGCTGGCAATGATGTCGTTGCGGCCGAGGTTGTTCGTGTAATGCAAGCCGCCGTAGCCGTCGTAATCGCGGTGCATCGTGTCCCCCACGGTGTCGCGGTATTCGACCTCGATGCTCTCCCAGCCGCCGAAGCCGGCGGTCAGCTTGATCGGATGCAAACCGTGGAGTTCCGGAACGGGCCGCACGCCCTTGTAGCGGCGGATGTTTTGCACCATCTGCATGTAGTAATTGTCCGTGTAAACGCCCTTGACCGGACCAAGGGTGCGGTTGAATTCGGCGTTATATTGGTCCACAAAAAAATAAGGGCTGTCGCGGCGCATGAACGGGGTCGTGGGACGGCCGTTCGGCGGATATTTGCCAGCGATCCATTCGTTCCAATCGTTGAGATAAATGAATTGGGGATTGCCTTGGATGGCCTCATCCCAGCGCTGCTGGAAATAGATGCCGTAACCTTCCGGGTGTTCGACCTTCCGGCCCAGCCACGGCACGAAGGTTGGCCCGGCCAAATCAAACTGGTTCAAGGGCGGCTCACCGGCTTCGGGCGTCCAGGACTTGCCGACCAGGCTCGACGGATGCTGCGCGGGGGTGACGGCGGCTTCTTCATTCTGGCCCTGATGTTTCGAGACCCGTTCATCCGGCGTCATTCTGGCCACTCGCGGATCGCCCAGGTCGAGGCCGAAGCTCCAGTTGTCTTCAGTACCCACAAAGCGTTTCCCGGCCCAGTCGTGGTAACCCCACCACATCGTCCGGCGCGTGAAGAAATTTTTAACGGCCTTGGTATAGTCCATATAAGAAGGCTCAGTAAATTCGGAGTCGCCGTAATGGGGATTCTGGGAATCGGTCCGGGCCGCGGCGTCATAGTGAGGGTTGGGATTCCGGGTACCCTGGCCATTGGCATCCACTTTGGGCGTGCCGTTGCACAGCAGCAGCGGTTTGCCGTCCCAGTCAAACCAGAGATCCCGGTATTTGCCGGGTTGATACATTTTCTCGTACAACTCCTGCACCACGGTAATGACCGGCCCGTTGAAGGCCCAGAAACAGATTTGCGGCACGCGATTGCCTTCGGCCTTCATCTGCTCCATTACCGCGAAGAGAGTGGCCCATTCGTCCCAGTAAAGGACGCCGTTGGTGACATCCAAAATGATGACATCCACTCCCGCGTCGGCGAGCATGGACATGTCGTGACGGATGACATATTCATCTTTGCTCAGGAAATAACCCGATTCCGGTTCACCCCAATGATAGGTCCCTTCCGTCCAAAGCGGATGACTGGCGTTAAGCCGGGCCTGCGGATCACCGGCCAGCACGCGAGAGACATCGGCGGCGTAGGGACTTTTGAGTTTGTGCTTCGCATCGCCATGCCAGGTGACGTAGAAAATCCCGACGACGCGGCGATGGTCGTTTTTGACCGGTCCCACGACCGAAAGGGTGGGCAGGTTGCGTCCCAAGGCATCATGGCCGACCCAGGTGTCGGGGTACAGGTCGCGATAATAAGGCAAGTCGCCAGCCCAGACCGTGGCCGCCGCGCCCAGCAAGCCGGCCAGGAATATCACAAATGGAATTATCTTCATAATTTGTTGGTTAAGCAGCGAGCCATAAAACTTTGCCGAAGCGCCAAAAGGTTGCGGTGCGGCGCGATTACGGTTTGGCCAGGGCCGGACGATTTCCCTGCCAATCCAAGCGGACGAAAGCGAGTTGCCAGGTTTTTCCATGATCAGGATTGCCTTGGTAAAACAGATAACTGCGCCCATCCACATCTAAAAAATATCCCGGATGACCGCTCTCGCTTGAGTTCCAGGCGCCGGGACTTCCGTTGGCCAGCAGGGGCGCGGAGGAGAAGCGGTGCCAGTGCACCCCGTCGGCACTATGCGCAACGCCGATTTGCTGCGGCTCATTATTGTAGGCGCCGGCATAGAACAGCACCAACTCATCACCTTGGCGGGTCACCGTGGGCGCTTCCAGACAGTGCTTTTCCCACGGCAATTCCGGCCGCAGGATGGGCTGGTCGCAGATCTGCGTCCAGGTGGACCGGCTGAAATCCGAGGTGAGCGGAGCGGCGGCCACCCCCAGTAGTTGCGTTTGGCCCAGGGGATCACGGCTGGCAAAAAAGAGCAGCAGTTGCTTGCCATTGGGATAAACTTCGGCATCAATGGCCCGGCCGTTGTTCCAATTGCCCGCCGGATGAAACACCGGGTTCGAGGGGTCCCGAATAAAATGAATCCCGTCCGCGGACGAGGCATGGCAGATGGCATCATGAGGACCGTTGCCATAAGTCTGATAAAAGAGCTGCACCCGGCCATTCAAGACCCGGGCCCCGGGGGCGCACAGGCCTTTTTGGTCACAGACCTGGGCCGGGTTTAACTCGCCCACTTTTGTCCAATCCAGCAAGTTGGTGCTCTCGGCAATACCGATCGACCAACCCGCCGGTGCGTTGGTCGGCGCTAGTTTAGGGTCAAAGGGCGGCAGGGAGAAATACAGGAAATAATGGTCATGGAAGCGAATCACACTGGGATCCTTGGCAAAAGGCCGGCCCAGGCGCGAGCGATCCGCCCACCGCATTTCGGCCGGAGACGATGTCTGTCCGGAAATTTGCCCGGCTGGGAGGAGGCCCGCTAGCAGGAGCAAGGAAAACAAAGTAATGCGATTTGTCATGATTCCATTTTAAAATAAACAGGTGGTTCAAGGCGTCACAAAATTGAGTCGGGCCGGGCCGGTTCGAGAGTGAAGTCCAATTGACGGGGTTGTGCGGCCGGAACCAGGTATGGCTTTAAGGGGCGGGCACCCCAACCTTGCACTCCGCCCAGACCCATTTGCACGCAATCCAAGGTCAGGGTTAGAAAATCCCGGGTCTTGAGTTGCTGTGGTTTGGCTGCCTTTTCCAAATCCTCGGCGGTCCAAGGCCAAAGATTTATGCCCAAAGGCGCATGGACGGCCCGCACTAGCAGCCCCTGGCCACCGGGCGAAGTAATCAACACTGTGCGGATGCCGCTTCGGTGACCGGTCTCTTGTGGAGGTTGGTAGTCCTGATTCCAGGTGAGCGCATCGGCTTGATAGGCACCCAGCAAAGCCGCATCCTGCCGGTCCGCATAAGATTCCTCGGGGCCCAAACCCCGCCACGCGAGGTGGTGCAAGGGTGCGATCAAACCACCCTGCAAGCCAATCCGGGGAATTTCATCAGCCGGGGCATTTGTTCCCAAGGGCGAGAGCATGAAGGAGGCGTGTACCACCAGGCGACCGGAAGCGGCCACCTGATATTCAATGGTGGCATGACTAGCGCCCACGGGAATGGCCAGTTCGGCGGCCACGGTGACCGTGCCGTTGGTATTCTGGACCAAGGTTATTCCGGTGGCCGTGGTCTGTTCACCGGCCTTGCGCCACGCGCCGAGGATTGCGGGCATTTTCCAACCCCGGTCATTGGTGGTGGGTGGCCGCCAAAAGCAAAGGTGCCAGGGTTGGGCGATCAAGTCGCGGCCCCCGTAGCGCAGACTTTCCAACATGCCACTTCGTTTGCCAATGCGGGCGATAAACTGGGGACTGCTCAAGGTGAAGACATGTTCTGAGGATTTCACCCTCACCGCACCCGGGTCCAATACACGCTGGGTCAGGGCAGGCGGACCATCCATGGCCAGTTGTTCCCGCGCCACTGTAAATCCGGCCCCAGCCCACCCGGTTGCCTGGGCCAGGGCAAATTGGACGGTCAGGCACCGGTCTTCACCCGCTGAGGGCGGCGGCACGCGGACTTCGCAAGCCTGTCCCGGCCGGCAGGACAAAGCGGGCAATCGCCCACCAACGTCAGGCATTCCCCGCGCACTCCATTTCCAAGTCGCCACCAAATGGGTGAGATCACTGAAATAGTAATGATTTTCAATCCGGAGGGCACCGTGGGCCAAATCCACCGCGCAAACCCGCACCGGTTGATTCACCGTGGCAACTTCCTGATAGGCGGGCTTCGGCCGGCGGTCGGATGCCAGCAGGCCCGTCAGCACAAAATTCCCGTCGTTAGGCTGGTCGCCAAAGTCACCGCCCACGGCATAAAAAGATGGGGCTGGAAACCGGGAGGCAACCCCCAGCCAGGGAGTTGGCCGCCCGGCCACCAATGCAGCCGCCAGCCCTTTATCCGCCCAATCCCAAATAAACCCACCGATCAGCAGGGGGTGCCGGTCAATGACGTTCCAATAATCCCGGTAATTGCCCACCCCATTGCCCCCGGCCCACGCAAATTCATTCATCAGGAACGGTTTGCCCGTAGGATAATGCCCATGCTGGCGGAACTCGGCGATTTCGCCATGCTCGCCATTGCGCACAGCCTTGCCCGCCACATGCAATTCCAGCCACTGTGGCGTGGGATAGGTCTGGCTGTCCACATCGCAGGGCGCGTTCATGTCCGCGTAATGCAGCGGGCGGTGCTCCCCATCCAGCCGCCGCGCCTCGGCGGCCATGGCATCAAAAGCGCTGCCATAACCCGCCTCATTCCCCAGCGACCACATCACCACACTCGGATGGCTGCGTTCACGGATGACCAGCCGGCGGATGCGCTCCACCGCGGCGGACTGCCATTCCGGCAAATCCCCTGGGAGCACGCATTTGTGATAGGACAGGCCATGGGACTCCAGATTGGCCTCGCTGAGCACCATCAACCCCAGTTCGTCGCACAATTCCACAAAGCGTGGATCGTTGGGATAGTGCGAGGCGCGCACGGCGTTGAAATGCGCCTGTTTCATGAGGCGTATATCCTCCCGCAGCGTGGCTTCCGGCACAACATAGCCGGTGGCAGGATCCCAATCATGCCGGTTGACCCCATGAATTTTCACGGGCCGGCCATTCAAGGTGAACTCCTGGTGTTTGAGCGCCACCTGGCGGAAACCGATGCGCATGGCAATGGCCTCCAGCGTGCGATCCGCCTGGCGGAACTCCACCACGGCGGTATAGAGCTGGGGCGTTTCAAACGTCCAGGGCTGCACTTTGGGCAAATCAACCGCCGCACTCAGACATTCACTTTGGGCACCCGGGGCGAGCTCACTGGTGAGCCGGGAATCCAGCCGGAAATCCGGCACCCGGGAACCATCAGGCGCCAGCAGGGTAAGGCGCGCGGACAAGTTCCCCGCCGGGGCGTCGCCGTCGTTAACCGCTTGAAAACGGAGTTTGACCGCCGCAGTATCCGGCCCCGGGTTAAACTGGGATTCCACCGCGACATCCCACAAATGGAGGTTGGGCCGGGTGAATAAATACACATTGCGAAAAATGCCACTCAGCCGCCACAGGTCCTGGTCTTCCAAATAACTCGCATCCGAAACTCGCAGCACTTGCAGGGCGATGAGGTTCGGGCCGGGATGAACAGCTGCGGTGATGTCAAACTCCGCGGCGAGCCGGGAATCCTCACTGTATCCCAGGCAGTGGCCATTTACCCACACCGTGAGGCAGGAACCAGCCGCGCCCACATGCAGATACACCCGCTGCCCGTGCCAGGCGCCCGGCACATCGACCCAGCGCCGGTAGGAACTGGTGGGATTGCGGTCCGCGAAAAATGTCCAGTTGGTGGCCGGTGCGCCCATGACCCGCGGTGGGTCCACCTTGAATGGATAGACATAGTTAACATAGAGCGGCGTGCCGTGGCCATAAAGCTCCACACAACCGGGGACCGGGATGGCTGGCCAGGCGGCATCATCGAAATTGGTCGCCGCAAAATTGGCCGGGGCTTGGGCCGGCTCATTGACCCAGTTGAACTTCCAGTCGCCACTGATGCAGCGCAGCCAGGGCGAGTGCGGGTCCGACCCAGGCGACCGGGCGGCGGAGACAGCGTCGGGATGCGGCCAGGTCATGGACCGGGCCGGAAGCCGGTTGACGGCAAAAACCAGCGGATTTTGCCAGGCGTCGGCGGGGACCACCGGCCAGGCATTGGTCATCGCCCCGGCCGAACAGAAAACTGGACCAAGGCAAAAACCGAGGGCAGCGATTGGCCACCGCCATCGCCAGAAATCGGTCCGGCAATTGTTTCCCACGCAACCACTCACACTGATTGATATGTATTCAAGTTGGCCCATATGAACCTGGCTTGACGGGGACATGCTATCAGGAGTCGATGGCGAGACCAGCAGGAATGACCAAGAAGGCTACAGAGGGGGGCTGACGGGGCTTGACGAGAATTTTCCAGATTTTGGTGTAAATGGCCTTATTTGTAGGGTTTGCTTCATTTTCCAGTGAGGATGAGGGGCTTTACAAGACCCGACGAAGACTAAAGGCCAAGGTTCAAGGTCCAAGGTCCTGCCAAAGGCACGATTTGGCACGACCGGGTACGATTTACCGAGGTTTCCCACAAGTGCCTGGCAAGCGCATCCGGCCGGGAGGGTTCAGGGGGCGGATGGTTGCTGGTTCGATGCCTGCACCGGGTGGAGTGGGCCCGCCGGCGGGCGCAGGAGTGGGCCCACCGGGCGGGAGGGTTGGATTATTTTTTTATTTTTTTTTGGCCGGATGTAGCCGGATGTAGCCGGACTGGGCTCAAAGGGCCACGAATGGAGGTGCCGGTTCAGGGTGACCATTTTGGGATGTCAAAGAACCAACTGCGACCCAACCCGCCAGAGAGGACCTGTCGGTGCGGCAGGGGTGGCTGGGCGGAGGGGCAAAAACCCCGCGACCAAAACCACTCTCATGATGAGTATATGGCGGTGGGGAGGTTTTGTCAAATGGAGCCAGCAGCCGGCACCGCCACCAGGGTTCGCTGTTTTACCATGAGGAAGTATAAATTCTAGAGGACTTAATAAGTGGTAACCAAGTGCTGTTCCCGCCAGCGCAAACTTTCCAGCGAGGGATAAAACTTTTCTTCACCCGGCAGAATTACGGATTTTCCAGCAATGGCCATCAAATCCCGCTGGCCCTCAATGCGGTTATCCAGCCGGTTTTCGTTGACCCGCCAGATGCCCGAGCGTTTGCTACGATCCGGCACGGGGGCAATCAAGTGCCGGTCCATCGCCCAATGATGATTCGGGCATAAGGCAATACCGTTGGTGGGTTGATCATTCCGACTGAGGCTGAAAGGGATTAAATGCGCCGCTTCGACGAGCGACACCGTTTTGTTCTCAAGGGTGATTTGCACCCCGCAGGCGGCGCACCTAAAGTCGTAAATGACCAATATTGTCCGGCGAAACGCGCCATCCCGACCCGGTGGCATTTCCTCCCGCAAGGTCGCGGACGGCTGGGCGACGGGGTTCGTGGCGATAAGGGCGGCGAGCCGGTCACGGTCTTGGGGGAAATAACGGGCAATTAAACCCTCGCGCAGTTGATGGCGTGCCAATGGATCGCTCAATAACCGCCAGAGCCCGGAGTTAAATTCCCCGCCCTGCACCCGGCGGCGGAGTGCCGCCACACTGGGCGCGCCGGAGGTGGCTCCGGCCTGATAAATTCCCTCGCCAGCCTTGGGCACCAGCCGCCAAAACTGGTCGCCAGACAAATAAAAAAAAGGGTTTTGAATCGTCGCTTGATCATTCTGCCGGCGCACCACCGCGAAATAGCGCTTAAACGTCTCGATCAGTTTATCGCTCAAGGGAATCTCGTTGCGGGTGATCTCGCCACGGTCCAAAAGATCGATGATGCTGAGTAGTAAAGCGGGTTTGTGCGGACGCTCATGCGAACCACTTTTGTCCCGCCGGAGGTTGTAGAGCCGCTCCAGCCAGTTTGCCCATAATTCATTACCCACGGCCACACCCCATTTCTCCCACAAATGCCCACGTCATTAAAGAATATTTTGTAGATTGCACGGCAGCGCCGCCACCACGCCGGGACTTGATTGACAAGGTATCAAAAGAATTCCACAGTGAATACCAGATGTCATTTGGCGAAATCGAGCGGGAGCGCATCCTGGCAAAGGATGAACTCTTCACCGTTGCCAAAGACAAATATCCCGTGTCGCCCGGTCACAGTCTCATCATTGTCAATCGGCCGGTGGCGCGGTTCCAGGAACTCAGTGCGGATGAGAAGTTACGGCTGATCCATTGGGCAGACTGGAGTATTGCTTTTCTGCAACGGACACTTCAACCATCTCCAGATGGATTTAATGTCGGCTTGAATGATGGCCCAGCCGCCGGGCAAACGGTCGGTCAGTTACATATGCACATCATTCCACGTTATCAGGGCGACGTGCCTGACCCAAAAGGGGGAGTGCGATGGGTGTTGCCCAAAAAAGCACGCTATTGGACCGAATAAGCCCAATTTGATGGCCCGCGAGTGCCCCTTAAATACCGCAAGGCAATGTGGGGCGTTTGAGATAAGCCCCAAGCTTTATCCCGGTGCGGGCAATCTTTTCGGCCCGGTGGGTGGGATGGGGCGGTCCGACAGCCAGCGCCCGGCCGGCCTGGTTTAGGCGGCTTTCGCGTCTTGTTTGCGGCGGAGGATGGGCTTGCCTTCGCCCAAGACGGCGGCGCGGGTGATTTTGATGGCCTGGATGGTGGCGTTGTCGGGCACGTCGTACATGAGGTCGAGCATGAGTTTCTCGATGAGTCCGCGTAGGGCGCGGGCGCCGGTGCCTTTTTTGAGGGCCTGGGCGGCGAGTTCGCGCAGGGCGTCGGGGGTGAATTCCAAGTCCACGCCTTCCATGGCCATGAGTTTGGCAAATTGCTTGGTGAGGGCGTTCTTGGGCTCGGAGAGGATGCTGACCATTTGCTTCTCCGTGAGTGGCTCGAGGGCGGTGACGATGGGCAGGCGGCCGATGAATTCGGGGATGAAGCCGGTGTTGAGCAGGTCTTCGGGCTCGATGTGGTGCAGCGGTGACTCGGTGGCGGCCACGACGGCTTTGGGGGCGTCTTTCTGGGCGCCAAAGCCCATGGTGTGGCGGCCCAGCCGGCGCTGGATGACTTTTTCCAGGCCGATAAACGCCCCGCCGCAGATGAACAGGATGTTGGTGGTGTCCACGCGGATGTATTCCTGCTGGGGGTGTTTGCGGCCGCCCTGGGGGGGGACGTTGCAAATGGTGCCCTCGAGAATTTTGAGCAGGGCCTGCTGGACGCCCTCACCGGAAACATCGCGGGTGATGGAGGCGCTTTCGGTTTTGCGGGCAATTTTATCGATTTCGTCCAGGTAAATGATGCCGCGCTGGGCGCGCTTCACGTCGTAATCGGCATTTTGCAGGAGGCGGAGGACGATGTTTTCCACATCCTCGCCGACGTAGCCGGCCTCGGTGAGGGTGGTGGCATCGGCGATGGCAAAGGGGACGTCGAGGATTTTGGCGAGGGTGCGGGCGAGCAGGGTTTTGCCGGAGCCGGTGGGGCCAATGAGCAGGATGTTGCTCTTTTCAATGTCCACATCGGCATGGGGGCGCGGAGTGGCCGGCGGGGCTTTGTCTCCGGCGACCGGCTCGGGCTCGGGCTGGATGCGTTTATAATGGTTGTGAACGGCGACGGCGAGGGTTTTTTTGGCGAGTTCCTGGCCGATGCAAAACTGGTCGAGCTGGCGCTTGATTTCCGCGGGCTTGGGTACGACGAGTTTGGGCTGCTTTTTCTGGCTTTGGATTTCCAGTTCCCGGTCCAGCACGTTTTTACACAGGATGATGCAGTTGTCGCAAATATAGACTCCGGGGCCGGAGATGAGTTTGCGAACTTCGGCGTGCGATTTGCCGCAAAAGCTGCACATCGTAAGATTAGCGGGACGGGCCATGCGTTTGGTTCGGGTTGGTCAGCGGCTGGCTCAGGTGAGCGCCGGGGGTTTGGGGATGGCAATTTCCTTTTGGGATAGCACGACCTGGTCGACGAGTCCGTAGGCTTTGGCCTCCTCGGCGGACATGAAATTGTCGCGATCGCAATCGCGTTCCACCTGGTCGATGGGTTTGCCGGTGTGCTTGGAAATGATGGAATTCAAGCGGTGCTTGAGCTTGAGCATGTATTTGACACGGATTTCCACGTCGCTGGCCTGGCCTTCGGCACCGCCGAGCACCTGGTGGATCATGATGTTGGCATTCGGCAGGGCAAAGCGCTTGCCCTTGGCACCCGCGCAGAGGAGCACGGCGCCCATGCTGGCGGCCTGGCCGACGCAGTAGGTGTTCACATCGCAGGTGAGGTATTGAATGGTGTCGTAAATGGCGAGACCGGCGGTGACACTGCCCCCGGGGGAATTGATATAGAGATGGATGTCCTTCTTGGGGTCGGACATTTGGAGGAACAGCAACTGGGCGATAATGATATTAGCGACCATGTCATCCACGGGTGTGCCCAGAAAGACGATACGGTCGACGAGCAGCCGTGAATAAATGTCCCAGCTCCGCTCACCCCGCCCGGTTTGTTCCACTACGATCGGCACCAAAAAATTTTGCATGCCTATCTGTACCTTACTTTGGGGCAAACGTAAAGCGACGAAAAGCGCCAGCGGAGGCAGTGGTGGCCGAGGGGCGGTTGGGAGCGAGCCGGAGGGTCCGATGTCAGATCAGTATTTGCGCGCGGGAATATTAAAGAGCTGGGGGCTGGTCAGGGTCCAGGGGGGCGGTTTGGGAGCCCAGGCCGGGGGAGCAGGGGCAGGCGCAAAGGCGGGGGCGGTGGCACTCGGCAGGCCCGCCAGACGTTTGGGGCGGCCAATATTTTCATCCAGGGGGTGGAATGAGGCACCGGCTGGATTATATCCGGCTGGGAGCGGTTCCAGATTGGAATCGGGCAAGGGTGCCGCCGGGGTAAAGCCGGAGGCGGACCGGCTAGTGGCGGCAGCGGGCGAGGTGGGTTGCAGTAATTGCTGGAAGGCCGCCATGTCGGCCAGTTGCGCGGGGTTGGGGGCGCTGGGTGGCGGAGTGCTGAACACATGGACCCAGGCGGCGTCCGTGTTCATGGGGTTTTGATTAAAGGAGTCATCCGCATTTTGCAACATGCGGTTGAAAATTTGGGGCTTGATGATGGAACTGCGGTCGCGGAGATCATTCTGGCGCCGGGGGCCGGCCAAACCGGGATCCTGATCCATGAAATTCCAACCTTCACCGGGGCGGTTAAGGTTGGTGTAGCCTGTCTGGGCGAGGCGCTGGTTCAGCAAAAAATTTTCCAACGGCGACTGGTAAGCGGCCGGCCGCCGGGCATTCAGGGAAGGGTTATCCTTGGCTTGGCCGGGTTTGGTGAGGCCCAGGATTTCATCGGGCGTCATGGTCGTCCAATCCGGCTTCTGCCGCACCATCTGTTGCAGTGGGCTGGGAGGAGGGGCCAGCATGGGGGCGTCGGAATCATCCGGCTGATTAAAGATGGCATGCGGCGCGGACAATTGCTTGGTGACATCGAAATGGCGGGAGCCGGCCGCCGGATCGCTGCTGGGGGAGAAGACGGATTGGTTGTTCACCGGCACCGCGCTTTGCGCCGGGGCGGAGCAAACCGCTCCCCATAGCGCGGTCAGGGCGAACGCGCGGGCAATCAGGGTGGTGTGAGCGGCCATCGTTAAAACAACAAGTTACCTGATTAGACCACCAAGGTCAAAAATCCATTCAAAATCACTGCCGAATGAACGGTCAGCGGCCCAGTTAACGGCTTATTGCCGCTCGTATTCGCCCTTGCTGACGCGTTTAAGGACGGTAAAACCGGCTTTTTTGGCATCGACGATGGAAAGGGGCTTGAGTTTGTGGGGGGTGGTGAAGCCGGAGATAATTTTGCGCACGGGTTTTTTGCAGGCCGGGCAATTGGTCAATGGCTTGGCCGAGAGCGGACGGTTCAGGGTAAACTGACCGCCGCAGGCCTTGCACTCGCCCTCGCAGAGTTCGTATTCGTAGATGGGCATATTAAGATAATGCTGAATTCGCCATTTCTAACCACTAGCTTACCACAGCCGGGAGCCAATGGGAAGCCGGCGGCAGTTTGGGTGCTGGTTCACCGGGCAAAGGTCTCCGCCAGGGCCACGGCGGAGCGCATGGCTTTGGACTTGTTCACGGTTTCCTGAAATTCCGCCTCGGGGGTGGAGTCGTTCACCCAGCCGCCGCCGGCCTGCACATACGCTTTGCCATCCTTGAGCAGGGCCGTGCGGATGGTGATGCAGGCATCCACATTGCCGTTAAAGGAGAAATAGCCCACACACCCGGCATAGGGTCCGCGCGTGGTTTTTTCGAGTTCGGAGATGATTTGCATGGCGCGGATTTTGGGCGCGCCGCTGACGGTGCCGTTGGGGAAGGTGGCCCGCATGAGGTCGTAGGCGGTGTGTTTCGCGGAGAGATTGCCCTCCACCTGGGACACAATGTGCATCACGTGGCTGTAACGCTCGATAATCATGAGGTCCTTGACCTCGACACTGCCGAAATCGCAGACGCGGCCGATGTCGTTGCGGGCGAGGTCCACGAGCATGACATGCTCGGCGCGTTCCTTGGGGTCGGCCAGCAATTCCGCTTCCAGGGCGGCATCTTCCTCGGGGGTGGCCCCGCGACGGCGGGTGCCGGCGATGGGCCGGATTTCCACGCGACCATCCTCACAACGGACATGGACTTCCGGCGAAGCGCCCACCAAGGACAGGCCTTCGAGCTCCAGCAGGAACATGTAGGGCGAGGGATTGATGCTGCGCACGGCGCGGTAGACATCCATGGGCGAGGCTTTGATCGTTGCCGAGAAGCGCTGCGAGCCGACCACCTGGATGATGTCGCCGGCGGTGATGTATTCCTTGGCCTTGAGGACGTTGGCGGCAAATTGTTCGGGCGTGACGTTGGAGGTGAAGGGCACTTCCGGGATGAGCGGCGGCACGGTCACGGGATGATGTTCCGTGGGCTGTTCGAGCAGGGAAACCAGGCGGTCGATTTCGCTCAGGGCGTTTTCGTAGGCCTCGGCGGGCGTTTCGGAATCCGCCAGGCAGGCGTTCACGAGCACGGTGATGGTCTGGGCCACGCGATCGAAAATTAGCAATTGGTCGACCACCAAAAAGTACATGACGGGCGTGCCCAGTTCATCGAGCGCGGGGCGCGGCACCACGGGTTCCACGTCGTGGATGAATTCGTAGCCGAGGAAACCCACGGCCCCGCCGGTAAAGCGCGGGAGGCCGGGGAGGGTGACGGCCTGGTACTGCTGCATGAGGCGCTCCACGACCGCCAGGCCATCCCGGGTTTCGGGGCCGAGTTCAATTGTTTGCACCACGCGGCCGTTTTCGCGGATTTCCACGTGGCGGGCGGTTTGTTTGATGACGGCGCGGGGGTTGCTGCCCACGAAGGAGTAGCGGCTGAGATGCTCGCCCCCCTCAATGGATTCAAAGAGGAAGGACTCGCCCGCGCCCCGCAGTTTGCGGTAGGCCGAGAGCGGCGTTTCCAGATCGGCCAGGAGGCGGCGCGTGACGGGAATCACGTTGCCCCGGGCAGCAAGTTGCAAAAATTCATCCAGGTTTGGCGAATGCATGGCTAAAATTTGCGCGATGCGCGGCGCAGACGCCAGACAGAAAGCAGGGTATAAAACGCCACGGCCACGGAATAGGATACCACCCCCATGCCGATCGCCACGGGCACGAGTCGCATGCCGCCAAAGTACATGAGCGCGCCGCCCACCCCGGCCGTGAGCAGGGTATTGCCCGCCAAGCAGAATAAATACAGGGCCAGCGGGGTCTCCAGAATGCGCTCCACATGCCAGTCCCGGTACAGTTCCTCACCGAGGGACCGCATCAGCCAGGCGGATTGAAAGTTCCGGGCGGCAACCAGCACGCTGGCGGTGGCCACCACGATGGCGCACAGGGGATATTGGGCGAGGAAAATCACCACGCCGAGGTTCAGGAGGAGCCCCCCCTTCCACCCCAGCTTTTTGGCCAGGGGATTGCCCTCCAGCACCAGGTTGGGCGTGGCGATCCAGGTGCTCAGGAAATCCATGGCGCGCGCAAATACCAGCAAGGCAACGTACCCCAGGTATGCCTTCCCCAAGATGGGCACGCCCTGGTCCATTACTTCTTTTTACCGTAGATTTGTTCCGGGGTTTCCAGTTGCGGCTCGGTGATTTTGAAATCAGCGGCCGGGCCGGTGACGGAGCGGAAGAAGCAGGATTGGTAGCCCTCGTGACAGGCCGCGCCGACCTGTTCCACCTGGATGAGCAGGGTGTCGCCATCGCAATCAAAGGCCAGGTCCTTGACCGTTTGGGTATGGCCGCTTTCCTCGCCTTTCATCCAGAATTTCTGGCGGGAACGGCTCCAAAAATGGGTTTTGCCGGTTTCGAGGGTTTTTTCGAGGGAGGCGCGGTTCATCCAGGCCATCATGACCACCCGTCCGGTTGTCTGTTCCTGGACGATGGCGGGGATGAGGCCATTGGCATCAAATTTCAATTTATCGTAAAAACTCATGACGGGATGATTTCACCATAAATGCGGCGCTGGAAAAAGGGAATTGTGGGCAGGCTTTGGCGCGGGGTGGCCGGCCGAGGCCACGCTTGCCCCTCGACTCCGCCGGATTTGATGGTAAGTTGGCGGCGTGAGTCTGTACACGCATCTATTGTCGGTCATGCTGGCGACGAATTCCCCCGTCGTGGCCATTAGCAATGAAGTGCAGTCGGCCACCGGGATCAGCCTGCCGGTGGTGGACCCCAAGGACCCGGTGGAGCAAGCCTTGCACCAGTTGATGGTGGAGGATGATGCCGCCACGGATGACGTGGATAAAATGATCCGGGAGAACGACGCCTTTGCCGCCCAAGGCGCGGGGGTGCCCAAGGCGGAACTCAACCGGCGCATTCTGGCGCGGTTTGATGTGGTGCGCAAAGGGTATCAGGATTTCCTGGGGAAACACCCGGATTCGGCCCGTGGGCATCTGGCCTACGGCACGTTCCTCAATGACCTGGGCGAGGAGGAGGGGGCGGCGGCAGAGTATGAGAAATCCCGGCAACTGGACCCCACGAATCCGGCGGTGTGGAATGACCTGGCCAATTATTACGGGGAGTTTAGCCCGGTGACGAATGCCTTTGCCTATTACGCGAAGGCGATTGAGCTGAACCCGACGGAGCCGGTGTACTACCAGAATTTTGCCACCACGGTTTATCTGTTCCGCCACGACGCGACGAATTACTTTAATATTCAGGAAGCGCAGGTGTTTGACAAGGCGCTGGACCTGTACCGCCAGGCGATGCAACTGGCGCCCAATGACCTGCCGCTGGCCACGGATTATGCCCAGAGCTTTTACGGCATCCGGCCCTTGCGCACGAACGACGCGCTGGTGGCCTGGACGAACGCCCTGAACATCACGCACAATGAAGTGGAGCGGGAAGGGATTTACGTTCACCTGGCGCGGGTGAAAATCAGCGCGGGACGGTTCGACGAAGCGCGCCAGCACCTGGACGCCATCACGAATTCCGCCTATGCGGACATGCGCCACCGTTTGGAGCGGAATCTCGCGGAGAAGCTGCATCCGGAGACGGTGACGGTGACAAATGCACCGGCGAAGACGTAAAGCGACGGCACTGCCCGCGACGGGCAGGGGGGCGTGGGATGGTCGGTTGCCGCCATTACGGTCATTTCTTCATGCTTCTTCATTCGCCCCCCCTTTCCGCCCCGGCTGAGCGCAAAATCATAAAATAGCAGCAAATATCATAAAATGGGCCGGTTTTTGATGGTTTGGTGGGTTTGGGGATGGTGTTTGGAGGGCAGATGAGTGCTGGAAT
Source organism: uncultured Verrucomicrobia subdivision 3 bacterium (assembly GCA_903875465.1). Taxonomy (GTDB): domain Bacteria; phylum Verrucomicrobiota; class Verrucomicrobiia; order Limisphaerales; family UBA11358; genus UBA11358. The sequence continues at coordinate 559 of CAIQWB010000132.1, read as the reverse complement.
GAGGGATTATGACCAAAAAAGCACCTGGGGCACCAAGCCCGGTTACCTACGGCCATTGACCAACGGCTTGGTAGTATAGCTTTACTATGCAACAGTCCATTTACGAACCATGTTATGGCCGGCTGACGACCCTGCCGGGGGTGGCCGGAGTTTGGGGATGTGGGCCGAAACCGATTGTGCGGGGTGGGGCCTCAGAAAACCGGGGGGTGAAGGTTTGCCGCTGGTGAAGCCGCCTAGAATGGACCGTCCGTTACACTGTTTGGCCAAGGAGATTAGAAACGTCGATTCAACGGCCCATGGACAGCTCGCCGGGCAGGGCGAGTGGTTGCAGGACTGCCAGGTGAACACGGTGGCGATGGAGGCCACCGGGGTTTGCGGTGGCTGGTGTCACTGCCCTGCCCTGACGGTGTAAAGATTTTTGCTTCTTCGACGTTTGTAATGGGTAAATGGGGTTGAAACGGATTTGCTTGGGATGGTAAAGTGCCGCCTGATGATACCGGAAAAGATGTTTCAGCAGGTGTTGGCGCTGGGCAAAGCCTGGCAGGTGGTGCGCATGGAT
>CAIQWB010000131.1 GCA_903875465.1 uncultured Verrucomicrobia subdivision 3 bacterium | reverse complement strand
GGCTCGAATTCGAGAAACTCGTTACCTCGTTTCTTACGGAGATAAGGAATGGTTTGCCGCGTCGGCCAGCACTGCATCGGGGAACGATTCTGCAGCCGCCCGCTGCCAATGGCCCGAATTCGAGAAACTCGTTACCTCGTTTCCTACGGAGATAAGGAATGGTTTGCCGCGTCGGACAGCACTGCATCGTGGAGCGATTCTGCTGCTGTCCGCCGACAACAGCACGAATTCGAGAAACTCGTCACCTCGTTTCCTACTATATAATAGATTTCAGCGGCGGACGATTTATATCACCTGCGTCCGGTTGCCGCAGCTTGGTGTGGATTTTCCAGAATAATGGCCAGAAATCTGTTTGCATGGGGTTTAATTTGGGGTAGCCGGGGACAACGCAACCGGTGTAGGGCCAAACCCCTGTTTCAGGGATTAATTCCGCCCGCACCGGATTGGCGGCGATGTAATAACATACCCGGGCAAAGGCCTCGCGTCGTCGGTCCTCCGGGCGGAGGACATTGTCCTGCGGCTGGGGCTGGAAACGGGCAGGCTGCAAGGCCGGTTCGAGATAGGTTCGCAAAAATGCCATGCCATTGATTTGATCGGTGTCCTGCCGCAGCCCCAGCCATACCAAGTGGAGGTGATCGGGCATGAGGCAGTAGATGGGACATAACAGCCCTTCGCGCGCCGCCGCATGGAGGAGCAGTTCGCGGAATTGGGCATGCACGGCCGGTCCCAGCCAGTCGCGTTTGCGATCAAAAGTGGTCAAGGTCCAATGGACCACAGCATCACCCTGATAATGTTCCCGGGGCAAACGCGGCAGGGAAAACGCCCGGTTGAGCGGGTCACGCGCTGGCTGGCTGGGAGGATCACCTTTCATTTTGAGCTAAAAATTTCCTCCAGCCACCCGCATGCAGACAAGCTTAATTTTAAATTTGTAGGAAACGACGTCAGGAGTTTCTGATTAAACCCCGCCCAACCCTCGGCCCGAATTCGAGAAACTCGTTACCTCGTTTCCTACGGAGATGAGGAATGGTTTGCCGTGTCGGACAGCACTGCATCGTGGAGCGATTCTGCTGCCGTCCGCTGCCAATGGCTCGAATTCGAGAAACTCGTTACCTCGTTTCCTACGAAGGTGAGGAATAGTTTGCCTCGTCAGCGGGCACCTCATGATTACGCAAACCAGCACCCATCCGCCAAAAAACCATATTCCTCGTGGGAAACGACGTCAGGAGTTGCTGATTAAACCCCGCTCCCGGCCCGGTTCCCGGCGGCTTGCTTGAATTCGGAACCGCTCGATTCGGTCATTCGGCCAAAAATCAAACCGTCAGCGACCAGCAGCCCGGGCCGAGATGCCGCAGGAATCCGGCATCCCGCAGGACCTGTAATTGCTGCCGGATTTTGTCCCGCACATGCCGGTTGTCCGGATGCCATTCCTCCAATTCTCGCGTGAAAGCGTAAACCTCCTCATTGGTAAATTCTCGCTGATCGGCCCCGGCGATCCGGCGAACAAGGGTCAGGACATCCAGTGTCCAGCCTCGTTGCTTTACCGAAAGTGCTTTTAGCGGTTTGAGACGTTGGAATTGTTCCCTCACCACGCTTGGCGGAATTGCTGATTCATTCGTTACTATGCTAATTCTGGCATCTAGTGGAATCCGATTCAGCGCAATGTTACAACCAACCCAGCCAGCGCGCCGCGCCGCTGGCGATAGCGGTTTTCGCTGAATAATGGCCGAGGCGGGAAAGGCAAAACTCGGAATGAGCAGGAGATTTTTCACCTGCCAGGTCGCCAGGTCATAGTGCATGAAATAAAAACTGGGCGTCCGGTCATTTTGAATTGCCTCCATCATTGCTCCATAAGCACCATCCGCGATTGAGTTGCCCAATTGTGTCTTTTGCCCCTTGAGTTGATACGTGGAATTACAATCTGGGCAGGAGAAATCAGTGGCTTTCGAGTTGTTGTCCAGCCCGGTTAATTTGGAAGCAGAACAATTCGGGCAATAAAGATTTTCAGTCGCCCACGCTTCGGTAACCACCCGGGCGCGCTGCGCTCCACTGTGGTAGGCATTCGCAAGTTCGCCGGTCATCACTAGATTCATGGGCAATCATTAGATCACCCGCGAAAGCAGGTTTCAACCTGATTTCACACGCAAAATCTCCGTTTCACAACGCACCACGTGGGTGGCCTCGGTTTTTTTGGTTCCGGGAAGTTTATCCCAAGCCGCCTCCAAGTTCTTTTCCACAGCGGTGTGAACCACTTCCCCCGACTCCGCCTCAGCGCAGGATAAGAACACGAATTTGCATTCGTGATAAATTCGCTCGGCCAAAACTGGAGGTTTGTCATCCGCCACACCTGATCCATTGATCCTTTTGGGAAAGAGATCAAGATCAATTTGCGATCCAAACGATGAGCTTTTTCCTGATTTCCATTCCAAGGCCATCCGCGATGAAAGCGGTTGAACGATCAACACTTCGAATCGGACCCGAATGGTGCGCAAAAAGATGCTCAAGATCAGCTGGTCGGCACGAGTGACGGCCAGTTTTAAATGGGTAAAGTCCAATTCAATCCCCACGCAGCCACGCCCTAGCCGGGCACTGGCGACCGCTGTGGTGCCGCCGCCGAGAAACGGGTCCAGCACCAGGTCGCCCTCATGGGTGGAGGCGAGCAGGCAGCGCTCCAGCAGGCCCACGGGTTTTTGGGTGGGGTGTTTGCCAAATTCCTTCTCGTCGCCATTGGGGGCGGTCAGGGTCCAAATGGGGTTGAGTTCGGGGTTCTCGGGTTCGGCGGCGAACTCGGACCGCCGCCAGACCGTTTTCATCTGCTTGCCGGTGACCTTGCGCATTTCCTGGTAATTAAAGAGGTGCTTGCTCTTTTCATTCTTGGCGGCCCACAGGACGGTTTCTGTGGAATGGGTGAAATAGCGGCAGCTTAAATTGGGCGGCGGATTGGGTTTTTCCCAGGCAATGTCGTTGAGGATTTTGTAGCCGAGCTGTTGCAGGGCGTAGCCGATGGAGAAAATGACGTGGTGGGTGCCGCTCACCCAGATGGTGCCGTTGGGCTTGAGCACCCGCTGGCAGCGCCGGAGCCATTCGAGGTTGAACTCATGGTTAAGTTCGGGGCCGCGGGACTTGTCCCAGTCGCCCTTGTCCACGCGCACCATTTTGCCGGCATGGCAGGTGATGCCGCCATTGGAAAGGAAATAGGGCGGGTCGGCAAAGATGGCGTCGAACCGGCCCTCGGGATATTTGGCGGCGATGGCGTCCAGCAGTTCCAGACAGTTGCCGTGGTAGAGGAACAGTTGCCGGGCGAGGTCCTGGTAAATGAGTTTGGGGGGCGTGGGCGCGGAACCTTCCCCGGCGCTGCGGGTGCCGGGCTGGATGGTGCCATCCTCGTGCAATATAAACGGGGCGGTGGCCAGGGTCTCGGCGTGGGCCAGGTCGGTGGCGGCGGGGATTTCCGCCCCGGCCAGTTCCGGCTTGATTCCCGGTTTCCGCCGGGCCGGCGGGGTGCGGTACAGTGGTTTGGCGGCGCGCGTGGTCGTTTTAGGCACGCTGGATCAATTGATCAAAAGGGCCGCCCGGATCAAGCTATTTCCACCGGCAATGGACAATATTAAAGCCCCCTGCCCTCCCCGCCATCCGAATGGAGAGGAGGGAGTTTTATTGGGGGGCCGGGCAACCGTTAGCCAACGCAGTTGGACGTCATGGAATGCCGATAAAAAACCAAGGATCTATTTAGAAACTCCTCACGTCGTTTCCTACGAGATCAGGGTGACGGGTCCCCCGCCGGGACCGGGCCAGGCGATCGTGACCAGTTTGATTGCGGTTGTGATTCGGGCCCCCGGGACGGGCGCACTCCGGGGGGATTACAACCATTCCCGATTAAATGATGCATGACAAGCCAGCAGCGGCGGATTATCTTCACAGTAATGAGAACTGCCGAAATTCTCGAAGAACTGCCCAGGCTCTCAAGAGAAGAGCGGGACGTAATCCGGCTCAAATTGGCCGATTTGGACGGCGATGGTTGGGACGATGCCGATGATCCGCTAAACAAAGCGGACAAAGCCCTCATTGAAACCCGCCTGGCCGCGCACGAGCAGGATCCTGCCAGTGCCATTCCTTGGGAACAGTTTGCCGAGCAATTAAAGCGGAGGCTGGGTGAGTGAGCTTTCGACTGGCCGTTCGTCCGGAAGTGGATGCGGAGTTGCGCGAAGCGGAACGGTGGTACGAACAGCAGCGGCCGGGTTTGGGGGCTGAATTCTTGCGAGCAGCAAGCAAAGCGATGGCCCGCCTGCCGGAGAATCCATATCGCTATCCGGTCCGGGACCGCCGTTTCCAAGTGCGCTGGTCCTATGCCAAGCCCTTCCCCTATCGCATCGTTTATCGCGTCATTCAGGAAACCGTGGTCATTTACACCGTCCTGCATACGGCCCGGCACGAGCATCATTGGCAGAAACGGGTTTGATGGGGGGCAGGCTAATTTCCGGACCGGGCCAGGCGATCGTGACCGGTTTCAGTGCGGTTGTGATTCGTGCCCCCGGGATGGGCGCACTCCGGGAGGGTTGGGAAAGCCGGATCTATTTAGAAACTCCTCACGTCGTTTCCTACGGAGCTAATGAATGGTTTGCTTCGCCGGACAGCACTGCATTGTGGGGTAATTCTACAGCCGTCCGCTGCCAACGGCCCGAATTCGAGAAACTCGTTACCTCGTTTCCTACGGAGATGAGGAATGATTTGCCGCGTCGGACAGCACTGCGTCGTGGAGCGATTCTACAGCCGTCCGCTGCCAACGGCCCGAATTCGAGAAACTCGTTACCTCGTTTCCTACGGAGATGAGGAATGGTTTGCCGCGTCGGACAGCACTGCATCGTGGAGTGATTCTGCGGCCGTCTGTGTCCCATAAGCAGAGTGAATCCCACCCCAACGGGGCGGTATATGATTAGTTTCATGCAGTAAAATACTATCCAGTTAGGGAGCTGGCCGGATGAGGAATTATTGATATTCTCACGTTATCCACCAGTCACCAAGTTTTCTCAGGGGAGATTTGCTTTGCCCTGGTGGATCATCGAATCCAACGCAATCAAACGCAAATCCGAAGCAACCGTAATTATGAATAATACCAAGTCAAACAACTCGCGCCACGCCTGGCTGGCCGGGCTGCTCACGCTCCTGTTCGCGCTGGCGGCGCCCCGCACCTTTGCCTCGCTGATCGCACACGAGCCTTACAATTATACCCTGGGCGCGGCGCCCACCTATGCCTCCGGCACCCCGAGCCAGACGACGGGGGGCGGGTTCAGCAGCGGGTACAATGGCGGTGGCCTGACCACGGTGGCCGGGTTGAGCTATCCCAATCTGGGATCCACTTTCAATGCTTTAAAACAAACGGCAGCTTATTCCGGGGAGAATCTGGCGGCTCCGGTGGCCAGTGGCACGGTTTATATCAGTTATTTGTTTAATTTGGGAGGCAACCCCGGCGGCAATCTCGTGGGCCTGGAAATGAATACGGGGGGCAACGGCATGTTTGTGGGGGTCACGGCTCCTTACAGCGGCACGGCGGGCTTCTACGGGGTGAACCAGCAGACGGGTTATAACGACAATGGCGGCAATAAATGGCAGGCGGGCTCCGCTAATATCACTTATGGGACCACTTATTTGGTGGTGGTGAAACTCACGGGCACCGGCGCGGGCTGGACGGGGAGTATTTGGATCAATCCCACGGCCAATACGAGCACGGAACCGACGCCCACGGGCACCTTCACGATGCCGCAATTTACCATCAGTGCCTGTTCGATCGTGAACCCGGCGGGGGCCGGGGGCAATTTCCAATTTGACGAATTGCGCATCGGCACGACTTGGGCGGATGCGGTGGACTATACGGTCCCGGCCCCGTCGGCGCCGACGGGTTTGAGCGCCACCCCGGGCGGCAATGCGGTGAGTTTGACCTGGACGGCGGCGGCGGGCAGTCCGACCAGCTATAATGTCAAACGGTCCACCACCAGCGGATCGGGTTATGTGACGGTATCGAGCGCCGGCGCGGTGACGGGCACGACGTTTACGGATGCGGTAGTCGGTGGCACGACCTATTATTATGTGGTATCGGCGGCGAACTCAGGGGGCGAAAGCGCGAATAGTGCGGAAGTGGCGGCCACGCCCACGCTGGCCGCCCCGCCGGCACCCACCGGCCTGGCAGCGAGTGCGAGTGATGGCCAGGTGTCTTTGAGCTGGACGGCGAGCATTGCGGCGGCGGGGTACAAGGTGAAACGGGCGAGCACCAGTGGCGGCGAAGTGAGTATCGCCAGTGTGAGCACGACCAGCTACACCGACACCACGGTGGCCAATGGCACGACCTATTATTATGAAATCTCCGCGACGAATACCGCAGGCGAAGGGGCGAATTCCGCCGAAGTCAGCGCCACGCCCACCGCTTATGCGCCGGTGTATGAATCATTTACCTATGCGACAGGCAGTTTTACCAACGGCACGCCCAACACCGGGGCCGGACTGGCCGGCAACTGGACGGTGGGCAATGGCACGATCGTGAGTGGCCTGACCTACGCCAACCTGCCGGCGGGGCACAGCGCGCTTTCCACGACGGGCAGCCGGGACAAGGTTTCGCTGGCCAGCCCATTCTCAACCGGCACGAAATATATCAGCTTCCTGTTTAATCAATTGGGGAACAACGGCGGCAACTTGAATGGCGTGGTCCTGTATGGCAGTGGGTCCACCAGTCTGATCCTGGGCCTCACCGCGCCTTACAGCGGCACGGCCGGCAGTTTGGGGCTGGGTTCCTTGACGACGGCCGGGGCGGGTGCCACGGGCATTTCCACCTTCTCGGGATTGCAAATCACCGGCGGTTTTAACTACAACCAAACGCATCTGATCGTGATGCGGATTGATTTCAACACGGCCGGGGCGAACGACACGGTCAGTGTGTGGCTGGACCCGGTCGCGGGCACCAACGCACCGGCGGGCAGCGCGAATTTGGTGTGGAGCAACTATGATGTGGGCACCATCACCGGCATTGGTTCCAACATTCAAGGGGGTGGTTTTGCGGATGTATTCGATGAAATCCGCACGGGCAACAGCTATGGCAGTGTGGTGGGAGCCGCGGCCGGCACCCTGCCCACGACCCTGGGCCTGGCCCTCGCAGCGGGCGCGGAAATTAGCTGGAGCGCCGCCAGCACCAATTACTATCAGGTGCAAAGCTCCAGTGACGGCGTAACCTGGAACGATTTGGGCACGCCATTTACGGGGGCGACGGTGGCCTCGTTGTTTGACCCGGCACCCGCGGCTTATTACCAAGTTTTGCAGGACACCCCGATGGTCACGGAAACGAGTGCCAACGGTGGCTTTGAGAACAGTGACGGCAACGTGGGTGCGCAAGGCTGGACGGGCGTGGGCACCGACACCCCGGTGCAAATCACGACGGATGCGCATACCGGCACCGCCTGCATGGCGCTGGCGGTAACGAATCTGGCCGCCACGGCGAACACCTCGGAAATCCAGCAAAATGTGGGTAATCAGGGCAACCCGATCATGGGCGGCAACACGTACAACTTCTCGTTCTGGGCCAAGCAAAACGGCGCGGGGACCAGCTACGTGCAACATTACAAAATCGGCTGGCTGGCGGGTTCGGTGGAGGTGGGCACGGTGGGCTTTAATACGATCACCACGAGCGGCACGAATTGGACGCAGATCAGCCCGGGAGCGGTGGTGGCGCCGGCCAATGCGACGAGCGCATTGATTCAAATCGTGGTCGCCACCGGGGCGGTGGCGGGTGGCTATGGTGGCCTCCTGGTGGACGATGTGACGCTCAGCACGACCGGTCCTTCCGGATCCCCCACGGCGATCCCGGCGACGGTCCAGCCGGGGGCATTTTTCACCGCCAATGTGCAGACGAACCTGGTGACGGCAACGGGCGCCTCGGGCACGGTAACCTTCCGGCTCAACGGCGCGCTGCAGAGCGTGGGAACCGTGGCCAGCGGCACCGCCAGCAGCACGGCGGGGGCCGTGCCCAGTAATTACACCCTCACGGCCAGCTACTCGGGCGACAGCATCTATGCTGCCAGCACCAACACCCTGGTGGTAAGTGGCGTGAATCCGACGCCCACCAACCTGGTGGCCAGCGTTTCGGGGCATCAACTGACCCTCAGCTGGCCGGCCGATCATACGGGCTGGATCTTGCAAGCCCAGACCAATAGCTTGAGCCAGGGGCTCGGGGCCAACTGGGTGGATATTGGCGGATCGACGGCCACGAACCAAATGACCATCACGGTTGATCCGGCGGCTCCCGCTGTGTTCTATCGGATGAAACATTGAGCGTGCGTTAACGGTTTACGGTAAGCAAGCGTAGTTGAAATGGTTGACGGGCCCGCCGCCAGGCGGGCCCGTTCAATTTTATCGATAGGGTTCCCGGCCTCGTGAGCACCGTTTACTGGGCGGCGCTGTTCCAAACCCAGTCGCCTTGATCGCGGTCGACGACACCCTTTTTATTCAGGGCCACGGTGCCGCCGTCGTCAGTTCCGTTCCACCCGACCGAATAGAGCATAACATTTTCCCCGGGGGTGCGGTGGTAATGCAAGGGCTGGCCATTGATGACGTCATGCGGCAGCCGGGGCAGGTATTGAGGAGCCAGTCCCGCCAGGGTTTCGGGATAATGACCGTTGGCGAGCCGATACCGTTCCAAGGCACAGGCCACGCGGGCCAAATCCATATTCGCCTGGGCAATGGCAAATTTCTTAACACAATTAATAAGGGCGGGCATGGTCATCAAGCCTTCGAGCTTGTAGGGGGAATACTGTTTTAATTGCCGGCTAAGGTCGGCGCTGGCCAAGCGCACGGCGATGGGCGACACCACGCGGTTGGTCACATCCACCAAGGGCAGGACCACTTGATCGGCCAACCGGGCGAAGGTGAGTTCATTTTGATAAAAAAAGGCGCTGGGGACGAACCGGAGGCCAACCGTTTTGACGGTGGGTTCGGCCACCTGGGTTTGGTAGTCGCGGGTGAGGCGCAGATTTTCCAAGGATTCATGGGCAAAGGCGCGTTCACCGCGCATGGCCGTTTGGTAGTCAGCCAGGAAGTCGCGCGCGGCGAGGGACTGGTCCAGACTTGCCAACTGGGCGTCGGTCCAGCGGTGCTGGGCGAGTCCTTCGTAGATGGGCTGGAGTGCATAGGCATTGATGGCCAGGCTGACCAACTGAACGATTAACAAGGGCTGCGAGGCTAATTTAGCATTCAATGACAGCAGTAATTGCACATCGGCCAAGCCCTGGTCTGGCCGTTGGCCGGCCAGGCTGGCAATGGCCCGCAGGTTGAGCACCTGGGTGAAGCGTTTGCAGACCGCGAGGTAATTGAAGAGGTGGGAAATGGATTTGGCATCCGTCACATTGGTAACACCAAATTGCACCGAGGGCCGCTGGCAAGCCAGCTGCAAACCAGCTAGGGCGGAATCATATTTGCTCAAGGCCAGCAGCACATCGGCACCGGGTGATTGGGGGTTGGGGGCCAGGGGAAACTCGCCGGCAAATTGGGGATCGGGATGGCGGTAGTAGTTCTGCCAGGCTTCCAGTCGCGTCAGTCGCGCCTGGGTCCAATCGCCGTGGCCGCCGGGATCCCGGGCATCGCCGTAATACGGACTGAGGGCGAGAGGATCTTTTGCATCCGGCGGGTGGGCTTGCCATTCCTGCTTGGGTTCATTCCAGACCTGGTTGAGCAGGCTCGCGAAAATGGGTGCCTGGGCAAAATTCTGGTCCGGGGGAAGATGGGTGACGGCATGGGCGGACCAGGAAAACCATTCGCCCCGGGCTTCGGCCGCCTGCTGATAAGCTTCCCACTCGTGTTTGCCGCGCCAATTTTCCTCGGTAATGGCCACGGCGGCGAGGGCAAGGAGCACGACGGCACAGGTGAACGCCCAGCGCAAGAAACGCCAGTACCATGGGGATGGGGGATTTTCCGGGAACATCAAGAAACAGCATGCCTGCGCCGGGCAAAATGTCAAAGTCTGGAAATTATTTCGCAGCCAACCAGCGAGGCATTTGATTGCCCGCGGAGGCGCGTTGAACTAAGCTGAAGGGGTGCCGGTTTTTCTGGAATGTCAACGTTGCACGGCCTGCTGCCGCTGGCCGGGGCAGGTGCGTTTGACGGAGGCGGAAATCACCCGGCTGGCTGGCTTCCAGGGGCTGACGGAATCGGAGTTTATCCAACAATTTACCCGGCTGACCCAGGACCGCCGGGGCCTGGCCTTGCTGGACAAGCCCAATGGCGAATGTATTTTTTTGGCGGGGGACAGCTGTGCGGTCCAGGCCGTGAAGCCCCAGCAATGCCGGGATTTTCCCAATCTCTGGAATTTTCCGGGAGCGGAGGCGTATTGCCACGCCATCCCAAAACAAGTGAGCGATGAGGAGTATCAACGCCTCATCGCCCAAGTCACGGGACGGAAACTGTAATTATTTAGCCGGCCAGACGCGGATAAGCACCACGCCATGGCGGGGCACTTCGGCGGAGTAGGAGTCACCAAATTCGCCCAGGTCTTGCTGGCGCCAGAGGTCGCGCACTTTTTGTTTGCCAGTGAGACCCAAATCCGCCCAATTGGCCGTCACAGTGGCGGAACCATAGCCGCGATTGAACAGGCCCACGGCCTTGGAACCGTCCTGCATATCCTTGGCCCAAACTTCCAGGCTGCCTTTGACGGCGATGCGGGCGGCCTGATGGCCGAGCGGGTCCTGGTTGACTTCAAGCACTTCGTCGTTGCTCAACAAACTAAAGGTGAAGGGATCCAGCTGGGTCATGTCGCAACCAATCAACAAGGGCGAGGCGAGGAGGCACCAGAGGCTGATGTGGGTATATTGTTCGTTGGGGGTGAGGTGGGTCGGATGCAGGCTGGGGCCCCAGCCCACTTTGCCGACGACCAGCATGTCGGGATCATTGAAATGGCCGGGACCGGCGTATTTTTCATGGCCATTTTGGCGGAAGCCAATGCCGGCCATACTGCCCCAGGAGTCATTGATGTCACCGGTGGTGCGCCAGGAATTGCCGCCCACGGCCGCACCCCATTCCCAGACATTGCCCATGCCGTACTGGCAGAAGCTGAAGAGGATGTCGCGGTTTACCTTGTCCAAGGCGGCCCGCATGACTTGGTAGGGCTTTTGCAAGCCGGCGAGGGTGTCGCCTTTATCAATGCCACCGTAGCTGCACCAATCGTATTTGAGATAATCGAAGCCCCACTGGGCATAGGATTGGGCGTCCTGCTCCTCGTGCTGCCAGCTGGCCACGCAACCACCGCAGGTCCAGGGACCAGGCGAAGAATAGAGGCCGATGCGCAGGCCCTTGGCATGAACGTAGTCGGCGAGGCCCTTCATGTCGGGGAAACGGGGGTTGGGGATGATGTGACCGCTGGCATCGCGCTGCGGTCCCTGTAATGTGGGGTCCTTGGAGTCGTGATGCACTTCCCAGAAATCATCAATATTGATGTAGGTCCAGCCGTGGTTGATCAGGCCGCTGGAGACCATGGCATCGGCGGCAGCCTTGACCTTTTCGGCGGTGACGGCGGAGGCGAAGCAATTCCAACTATTCCAGCCCAGGGCCGGGGTGAGGCCGATTTGGGAACCCACGACAATTTTCAACGGGCGCACGGCTTCGCCCAAGGCGTTCTTGGCGTGCAAGGTCACGGCGTATTCACCTTTATCCGAGAGGGTGCCGGTGATACGGCCGGTTTGGGGATCCAACAGCAAGCCGGCGGGCAGATTGTCGGCGGCAAAGGTCATGGGCCGGTCGCCGGTGGCGGCGATGGTATAAAGCAATTCGTGACCGGGACGCTCACCCACGACCGAGGTGCTGTTGATGCGGGGGGTGGGGGCGGATTTGGGAGTGAGAATGACGGCCTCTTCATGGATGGAGGAGATCGCCTTGGGCCGGCCTTTTTTACCGTACACAACATAGGCATCGGCCCAGTCGGCATGGGCGAAATCAATGGCTTCAGGGACTTCCACTGCCAGAATCAGGCGCTTGACGTCGGTGAGGGGCAGGTTCACGGGGACCGGGGCGTCGCCACTATGCAATTCTTTGCTTTGCCACAGAATTTGGCCGTTATCGCCGAGCACCTTAAAGATAGCCGCTCCGCGGCCCTGGCCGACTTCATCATCCACCCCGACCTGGGCGGAAAAACTATCGGCATGCCCGCCGAGATCCAGAATGAATTCGCTAACGGCATGGGTGCCCAGGCCTTTGGCAAATTTCTGGCCGCCGATGGAAAGCGGATGGCCATCCACGGACAGATTGGCGTGCGGCTCGCCCCAGCCTTGGGAGACCTGGCTGATATCCAAATCGGCAAGGTAATTCGTGGTGGCGGCACTTAGGGCGCCGGCTCCGGACAGACAGCCCACGGCGAGCAAGGTCGGAAGCAACGCTAAACGCGAGGCAGGGAAAATTCGTTTCATTTTTAAAAGCGGCTAATTGTTGAACAACAAGATGATTTAATCCATCGGCTGGCGTCGAGAAAATAATCAGGCCAGGGAGTCATTGCGGAGTTATAACCAGGCAGCAGGCATGAAAAAAGGCGAACGGTGGGGGCCGTTCGCCTTTGGTGGGAATGCTTGTCGCTTAGTAGCGGTAGTGCTCAGGCTTGTAGGGGCCGTCGACGGCAACGCCAAGGTAAGCGGCCTGTTTCTTGCTCAGCTTGGTGAGAACGACGCCGATTTTTTCCAGGTGCAAGCGGGCGACTTCTTCGTCCAGTTTCTTGGGCAGGCGGTAGACGCCGACCTTGTAGGTTTCCTTGTTCTTCCACAGGTCCAGTTGCGCGAGCACCTGGTTGGAGAAGGAGTTGGACATGACGAAGCTAGGATGGCCAGTGGCGCAGCCGAGGTTCACCAAGCGGCCTTCGGCGAGGATGTAAATGCTCTGGCCGTTGCCAAAAGTGTATTTGTCGTACTGGGGCTTGATGTTGATCTTGGTCACGCCCTTGAGGGTGTTCAGGCGGTCCATCTGGATTTCGTTGTCGAAATGGCCGATGTTACAGACGATGGCCTGGTCTTTCATCTTCTGCATGTGCTCCAGCGTGATGACTTCGCAGTTACCGGTGGTGGTGACGTAGATGTCGGCGGTGCCGAGGGTGCTCTCGAGCGTGTTCACTTCGAAACCTTCCATGGCGGCCTGGAGGGCGTTGATGGGGTCGATTTCGGTGACAATGACGCGGGCACCGAAGCCGCGCAGGGAGTGGGCGGAGCCTTTGCCGACGTCGCCGTAACCGCAGACGCAGGCGACCTTGCCCGCGACCATGACGTCGGTGGCGCGCTTGATGCCGTCGGCCAGGGACTCGCGGCAGCCGTAGAGGTTGTCGAACTTGGACTTGGTGACGGAGTCGTTGACGTT
>CAIQWB010000130.1 GCA_903875465.1 uncultured Verrucomicrobia subdivision 3 bacterium | reverse complement strand
TGCAACCCGGAGCGCGACATTTATGTCGCCTCAAGTTCCATGCGCGGAACGACTCCGGATTACTGAACCAAACCAGCCCGCCTTCCCTACCACACAGTGAAACCCCCGATCCCGTCCGCGCTTTGAAAGACACAAGGAAAATGCCGCTTGCAACCCGGAGCGCGACATTTATGTCGCCTCAACTCGCCTTCGCCGAAAGTCTCCAGTTTACCGAGCCCAAGCAGCCCGGCTGCTTACCACACCTTGCCCGCCGCGATCGGTTATTCCGTCCGCCAGGGTTGGGCGTGTTGGAATCGTTCCAGCATTTTTGGCAAGTCCCCATCGCGCGTCCCGGTTTTGGCCGCCCGGCCAAGGGCCGCCTGAATTTGTTGGATCGCCGCCGGGTAATCCCCCGTTTCCGCCAAGGCCGCTGCCAGGATTTTTAATTTGTCCGCGTCCTGGTGTTCGGTCAATTCACCGGCGCGGCTCGCCATCGCCAGGGCCTGGGTGCCGTTGCGAAACTCGGGATTCGGCGAAGTGGCCAGTATCCACGCCAGGCCGGCCAGCGCGTCCGCATCATCAGCCCGCCAGAGCAGGGCGGCGGCATATTGGGCCATGGCTTCATGCGTCCGCCCCAAATGGCTCAGGGCGCGCGCATATTCAGCATGGCCCCGGGGATCGGTCGTGCTTGGCCGAACGGTCTGGCCAAATAAGTCTGCGGCCTCCGCCCATTGCCCGAGTTGGTTGTCGGCGAGGGCGAGATTGAATTGGGTTTCGCTGTTCGTGGCGTTGAGTTGCCAGGCCTGATGTAGCTCACCGGCCCCGGCGGCCACGTCGCCTTGTTGTAAGAGCAGAATGCCCAGGTTGTTGTGGGCGATGGCCAGCTTCGGATTGATGGCCAGGGCGGCGCGATAATGCTCGGCCGCCTCCGTCCGGCGGCCCAGGGTGTGCAGAATGCGCGCGAGGTTGTTATGCGTTACCGCCGAGTCGGGGTTCAACTTCAGGGCGGTCGCATAGTGCGCCATCGCCGCGTCGTACTGTTGCTGCCGCCCCAGCACCATGCCCAGGAAGATGTGTGTTTGTTCCTGCATGGGTTTGAACCAGAGGGCCTGCTGGTACTCCGCCACCGCTTCATCGAGTTTCCCTTGCTGTTCCCGGGCGTTCCCGAGAAAGAAATGGGCCTCGGGAAAAGTCGGCTTGAGGCGCAGGGCCGTTTGGTAATCCGCGATGGCCTCCTCCAATTTCCCCGCTTGCGCCAGTTGGCTGCCCAGCACCGTGATGGCCATGTAGTTATCCCGGGTGACTTGAAACGTATGTTCAAACAGCGAGTGTGTATCCTGCCAGTAACTCAGTTGCCGGGTGGTGAGCACCAGCAGACCCGTCGCGGTCGCGGCTCCCAGTGCCATTAAAACACGCCGTTGCCGGACCAGTTCTGCCGCCGTCCAAACCACTGCCAAAAACACGCCGATCAGCGGGAGGTACGTATAGCGATCCGCCCAGGCTTGATCACCCACTTGCACCAGGCCGATCACCGGCACCAGGGTGCCGAGATACCACAGCCAGCCGACCAGGACAAAGGGCCGGGATTTCCAGCCGCTAATGGCGATCACCGTGATCAGTCCCAGCACCAGTCCGGCCCCCACCAGCGTGGCGGCAGGCAGCGCCACTTCGTAAGGATAGTAAACCCCCAGTCCGGCCGGCCAAAACGTGGCGGCGAGGTAATGCCCATAGGCGGCCGCCACATGGCCCAGCCGCTCACTGACCGGCAGGCCGGCGGTCGACACAATCGCCTCCTGCTGGGCTTGCATCGTCAGGTAACATGCCCCGGCACTCAGGACGAAGAAGGGCAGTTTTTCCCAGATCAAACCGGGCCACCGCGACCACCAGTTGCTTGGCCCGGTTTGCCCCGTGCGCCCTGCCTCGTTCCGGGGCGGCTCTGGTTGCCCCAGTTTGGTTGGGGCTCCTGCTGGCCGGTTGCCGTCCGTGGCCACCTGGGTACGGCCCCAGGGCCAGTAATCCAGCAGTAAAAGGACAAACGGCAGGGTCACCGCCATCGGTTTGCTCATCAGGGCCAGCATAAACGCCAGCAGACTGAGTCCGTAGTAGACTTTGGACCTTGAACTTCGGACCTTGGACTCCGCCGCATAGCGGCCATAGGCCAGCAGGGTCACCATCCAGAAAAAGGCGCACAAGACATCCTTGCGTTCCGCCACCCAGGCGACCGATTCCACATGCAGCGGATGCCAGGCGAACAACGCCGCCACGGCCGCACTCCGCCAGAGCGCCCCCGTCCATTGATTCAATACAATAAAAAGCAGGGCGGTGCTGGCGGCATGTAAAAAAATACTGGTGAGATGATGTCCCCCGGCGTGCGCCCCAAACAACTGGCAATCCAGCATGTGCGACAGCCACGCCAGCGGATGCCAGTTGCCGGCGTGATAACCAAACGCCCAGTGCAGTCCCGCCCAGGTTAGCCCCGACTGCACGCGCGGATTTTCCGTGACATATTGCTGGTCATCATATTGCACAAAATCATGCCAGCCGGCGGGGAGATATAGTCCCAGGGTGACCACGGCCAGTCCCAGGGCCAGCCAGGTTTTGACTTGGAAACGGCGAAGTTGCAATGTCATGCCGAGGGTATGATGCGGAACCTCGCCGCCGATGCAAAGCATTACCGGATCAGGCCGGGATTTTTGGGGCTTATACCTGATTTTTCGCGAGCAAAAGTACGTTGTCCCTGGGGAGAATTCCGTTGGAAATTCCTTGCTTTTACCCGTCTCCAAACTATGCTTTATCACTAGTTAGGGGAAGACTAATTCGGCGGGTTGTCAAACCACAAAAAAATGAAAAGTCCTGGTTCCAATATTCGTTCGCAAAGCCAGTCCCTGGCGGGTTTTACGTTGATTGAATTGCTGGTGGTGATTGCCATTATCGCCATTCTGGCAGCCATGCTGTTGCCGGCCCTTTCCAAGGCCAAAGCCAAGGCCCAAACGACCAGCTGCCTCTCCAATCTTCGGCAATGGGGGTTGGCTGAGCAGGTTTATGGCGCTGACAACGGTGATTTCATTCCCCGTGATGGCACCGCCCAGTCCTCGGGGCAATATGCCTGTGATGCCCCGGGAAATATTTCCACCTCCCCGGACTATCAGGGTAGTCCTTATGATAAAGTGGCTTGGTTCAATGCTCTGCCGCTTCAGGCCGGTGAGAAACCTTTGTCTTATTATTACGACAAGCCCGGCGGCTTTGTCACCAAGTACCCCTTGCCGGGAGGGGACTTCGGCAAATTGTGGTCTTGCCCCTCAGCCCAGGCAACGCCGGCAGACATAAACGGTCCGGGTGGATTTGGCTCAACCTGTTCTGCGGGTGGTCCTCAATTCGGTGTTTTCTGTTATGTGATGGATTTGGATTTGAAATTGAAAGCCGACATTGTGGCCCATTCCGTCATTGGTAACAGCTTTACCTATCCTAACATGCCCAAACTTACTTCGATTCGCCATCCGACTTATCAGGTGTTGTTGACCGAGCAGGCTTTTAGTCCTAATGCCGAAAAGTATACCTCGGACCCGACTCGCAACGGGATTCTGCCGGCCCAACGCTGGAATGCGTTCACTAAACGGCATAGTAACGGCGGCAATATTGCGTTCATCGACGGTCATTCCCAATGGTACAAATGGAGTTATGTCTACAATCCGGCCGCTCTGACAACCCCGAGCATCCGCGTCGAACTATTCAATCCAGATATCTGGTGGAATCCCAACCGCGACATTCCTTGACCCCAACTTCCATTCATTACCCTTTGAAAATCTCCAACCCTTTCATACCGGCTTCCCCCCAACGGCGGACCATGGCCCGCCCGCCAGTTCCCGCTTTTACGCTGATTGAATTGCTGGTGGTCATCGCCATCATCGCCATTCTGGCCGCCATGCTCCTGCCCGCCCTTGCCTCCGCCAAGCAAAAGGCCCAGAGCATTGTCTGCCTCAACAACATGAAGCAATGGGGACTGGCCTTCAAAATCTACTGTGATGATAACAAGGACACCGTGCCTTCCGAGGGCAACGCCGGGGCCTCGATTAATGATCCGGTCAATTTTAACGCCTGGTACAATGTGGTCCCCCCCACGCTGGGCCTGCGGTCCCTGATGCAACTGTATTACGCGACCAATCCTCCGGTTCCGGCCTCCAAATCGATTTTCTCGTGTCCCTCCACGCCCCCGCCCGATGCCACCTATGCCAATCCGCCTACGTTCGTTAAGGCGGTGTTTATGTATGGCGAAAATAACCGTATTTGTATCAATCAAGCCAGTTTGTCCAGCGGGGTTTCCCAGACCAAAGTGTCCAATATTCCCAAGCCCACCGACACTATTTTCATCGCCGAGCAGGATGTGAACACGGCCTCCAGCCCCTCTCAATCCGGAACCACCGGCTTTTATGCCGTCGCCCGCCATAGTCATAACAAACTTGCCAATTTCTCGATGTGCGACGGCAGTTTTCGTTCGGCCCACACCAATGATTTCATGCGTTCCTCCGCCGAGGCGAACAGTTCCGCCGCCGAGTGGGCCCAGTCGCGCACCATGTACTGGTACCCCACCCCCACGACCCCGAATTAAGCTTCCGCTAAACCTCCTTCACCACGCCCCAATAAACATCCAGGCGCTTGCCGAGATACAGCTTCACCGCTTTCACCAGGACTTTGGCCTCCAATTGGTAACTGGTCTTGGCATGATATCTCGGGGAATTCTGATAGTGCAGTGGTGAGTGATTTCGTTCACTGGCTTGCCTTTCCGCTGCGAAATTTCTTTCATTCAACCTGTTGCGGGGTATGTTTTGGGCATGAAAGCGATCCAGATAGAATATCCAGAATCGTGGACGGCGGCCGCAGGTTCAAGTTCCGAACGCTTTGAGAGCGACGCCCGCCTGGCACTGGCGATGAAGTTATTCGAGATGGGGCGCTTGACTAGTGGCCAGGCTTCGCAACTCGCCGGGGTTTCCCGTACGGCATTTTTACTGGCCTGCCCGCAATGGAACGTTCCTGCCGTAAATTGGGATGCCGAGGAGCTGGCGGCTGAGTTTCAACCGATTTCAATGTGAGCCGGATTATTTGCAATTCCGGACCCATCATCGCGCTGGGCATTTTGGCCCGACTCGACCTCTTGCGTTCACTTTTTCATGAAGTGCTGGTCCCTGAGGCGGTTAAACATGAAAATGAACAAGGCGGTGTGAAATTATCCGGCCTGGCCGATTTTCGGCGCGCGGATTGGCTCCGGATAGTCCCGCTTCAGCATCAACGCGACGCCTTGCTGGAATCATTGCTGGACCTGGGTGAAGCCTCGGTAATCAGCCTGGCGCTTGCCCAAAAGGCCAGTTTGGTGCTGATCGATGAACGCAAAACCCGAAAAGTGGCCCGCGATATATATGGACTTCAAGTCATCGGCACGGCCCGCCTATTAGTCGAAGCCCGCCGTAAAAATTTATTGCCCGAAATCGCCCCTCAATTTCAAAAACTTCGTGATGAGGGTTATTGGATTCATGACTCCATCGTCAAGGTCGCCTTGCAGGAAGCGGGCGAGCTTGGCATCCCAAAATGATGGGAGCACGGGTTTAAACCTCCTTCACCACGCCCCAATAAACATCCAGGCGCTTGCCGAGATACAGCTTCACCGCTTTCACCAGGACCTTGGCCTCCAGCTTCTGGCCGGCCGCCGTCAGGTCCTTGAGTGACATCCCGGGCTGAATCGGAAACGCCCCTTGGGCAATGATCGGACCTTCATCCAGGCGCATCGACACAAAGTGGGCCGTCACGCCCGCAATTTTCACGCCGCTTTCATGCGCCTGCCGGTAGGCTTGCGGCCCCGGGAAACTGGGCAGCAGGGAAGGATGTATATTAATGATCTTGTTTTTGTACCGCCACACGAAGTTGGGCGACAAGATTTTCATGAAGCGGGCCAGCACCACAAAATCAATCTCGTGCTCCTCCAGCAACCGCAAGGCTTCGTTCTCGGCCGTAGTGCGGTCGGCCCAGTCCACGTGCGCAAAGGGGAGTTGGTGCTTTTTGGCCCGCTCGCCAAAGGTCGCATAGTTGCCAATGACCAGGGCCGGCTCGGCCGTCAGCCGCGCCGCCAGCAGCGCATCGAAGCAATGGGTTTCCTTGGTCACCATGATGGCAAAGCGCTGGCGCCGGCCGGGCTCCGTCAGGCGCACTTTGATTTCCATGCCCAGGCTTTTGGCCAGGGCGTCCAGCCCCGCCCGCAGCGCGGCTTCGGAGCACTCGGAACGCGCCCATGAAGCTTGCAAAGTCATGCTGAACTGTCCGCGCGTGACCTGCTCTTCCAGGGCTTCAATGTTGGCGTGTTGCTCAAACAGGAAGGCGGTGACCCGCGCAATCACGCCGGTCTTATCCCGGCCGATCACCGTGATGGTGGCAAATAGTTTCATGGTTCGGTTCCGCTGAGTGTCCGCCCAAGGTCGCCCATGGGTCAAGCCGGATTCGCGCCCACCTGCCCCGGGTCAAAAATCCAGCCATAACCGCTCAATCCGGCTGGTTTTAGCGCCACCATTCGGGCCTTCCGCCGTGAGTCTGTGCGTAAACACCCTCTAAAAACGCCCAATTTTATGATGTTTACGGCTATTTAACAAAAAATCCCGCTCGGGCACTCTCATCGGAAATTTTTTGCATCCAAACGGAGCGGAAATTGTTTATAATCTCAGCCTTGAAGGTTTTTGTTGGCCCGGCCGGGTGTTTTTCGACTACCCTGACCAAGCCTTTAAGTTATTGCCCGTGATGATCGAAGTGACAGATTTGACGAAGCGCTACGCCGGCCGCACGGCCGTGGCGGGGATCTCCTTTGCCGTGAACCGGGGGGAAATCGTCGGTTTGTTGGGTCCCAATGGCGCGGGTAAAAGCACCACCATGCGCATCCTTTCCACCTTTCTCCCCGCCACCAGCGGCACGGTGCGGGTGGCCGGGTATGATGTGTTTCATGATTCCGTGGAGGTGCGCCGCCGGATTGGTTTCATGCCCGAAAACAATCCCTTGTACTTGGAAATGCGGGTGCGCGAGTACCTCAAGTTTCGTGCCCGGCTCAAAGGCTTGGGCTGGGCCCGTTCCCGCCAGCGCGTGGACACCGTCATGGAGCAATGCGGTTTGACCGATGTCCGTCGGCGCATCATTGGCCAGCTTTCCAAAGGCTACCGCCAGCGCGTGGGCCTGGCCGATGCCTTGGTGCATGACCCCGAACTCATCATTTTGGACGAACCGACCATTGGCTTGGACCCCAACCAGATTCGCTCCGTGCGCCAACTGATCAAGAGCCTGGCTGGGAATCACACCGTCCTGATCTCCACCCACATCCTCCCCGAGGCCGAGATGATGTGCAGCCGCATGCTGATCATGTTTGAAGGGAAAATCCTGGCCGCCGACACGCCCGAAAATTTGCAGCACCAAATGGCCGGAAACAGCCAGGTGATCGCCGAAATCGCGGCCCCCATGGCCGAATTGCACCGGGTATGGCAGGAAGTTCCGGAAATCGAGCAGTTTGACATTTCCGCTGCCGAAGGCGAATTTTTCCGGTGCGCGCTTACCCCGCGGGATGGCTATGATTTGCGGCCGCAAATTTTCGCCCTGGCTCGGGAGCACGGTTGGACCTTGCGCGAGCTGACCCGCAGCCGGCATTCACTCGAGGACATTTACGTGCAGGTCACCCGCCGCAACGAGGAGGAAAAGGAAAACGGATGAGTATTTTTCTCACCCTCGCCCGCCGCGAACTCGCCGCTTTGTTCCTCTCGGTGACGGGATACATCATCATCGCGGCGGTGACGTTGCTGATTGGTCTGGGCTTTGTGGTGTTTCTGACCAATCTGGGCAGTGACCCCACGCTGGTGCCCGTGACCGAGATGTTTTACAGCTCATATTTTTTCTGGCTGATCCTGCTGGTGGCCGGACCGGTCATCACCATGCGCTTGTTTGCGCTCGAAAAATCCTCCGGCACCTACGAAAACCTCATGACCACCCCGGTAAGCGATGTGGCAGTGGTGGCGGCCAAGTTCGCCGCGGCCCTCGTTTTTTACCTGATCATGTGGCTGCCGTTGCTCGCCTGCCTGGGGGTGGTCAGCCGGTTTACCCAGCAGCCCGGTGCCCTGGATCCCGGCGCGATCGGAGGCACTTATCTGGGCATCTTCCTGGTGGGCGCGTTGTTTTTGTCCCTGGGCTGCTTCGCCTCGGCCATTTCCCGCACCCAAATGGGAGCCGCCATGATTGCCTTTGTATTGGGGGTGGCCTTGTTTTCCCTGGGCTTTCTGGCCAGTGCCCTGCCGGCCACGGCGCAATGGCAGTCGAATTTTTTATCCTACTTTGGCGTCTTCGGGCAAATGCGGGATTTTGCCCGGGGCGTGGTGGACACGCGGTCGGTGATCTTTTACGTGAGTCTCACGCTGTTTTTTTTATTCCTGACCCTGCGCGCCGTGGAAAGCCGGCGCTGGAAATAAAATCACATGGCCGAGCAACCCACACCGCCCCCAAGCTTCACGCCGTACCGGCCGTGGCGCATCGGTTTTGACCTGACACTGCGGACCCTCCTGGTGCTGGCGGTGGTGGTGATGACCAATTACCTGGGAGCCCAGTATTTCAAGCGATTTTATTTGAGCGCCCAGACCCGCGTGCAGCTTTCCTCGCGCACCGTGAACGTGCTGAATGCCCTCACCAACCAGGCGGTGGTCACGCTCTACTACGACAAGGAGAATGAATATTACGCCACCATCCTCTCGTTGCTCAAGGAGTACCAATCGGTAAACCCCCGGTTGGTGGTGCATACGGTGGATTATGTCCGGGACGCGGGCGAGGCGGAAAAAATTAAGGCCCAATACCGGCTGACGGCTGACAAGGACTTGGTAATCTTTGACGTCGGCGGCCGGGTGGAAGTGGTCAGCGGCGATGCCCTGGCGCAGGTGCAATTGGAGCAGGTGCCGGACGCCAAAGACCGGGTCTTTCGCCGCAAGTTATTAAGTTTTAGCGGGGAAATGATGTTCACCACCCGGTTGCTGGCCCTGGAAAACCCCCAGCCGCTCAAGGTCTATTTTCTGCAAGGGCATGGTGAACCTTCCTTGCGAGACCCGGATAAAAAACGCGGTTATCTGACCTTTGGACTGGTACTGGGCCAGAATTACCTGAGTCTGACGAATCTGGAATTGCTGGGCGACCGGGGCGTGCCAGAAGATTGCAACCTGCTCATCATCGCCGCGCCCACCCAGCCGCTGGAGGTGCCCGAACTGCAAAAAATCGACCAATATCTGGCGCAGGGGGGACGGTTGCTCTTGTTGCTGGATTATAACTCCATTGAACATCCCACGGGCTTGGAACCCATTCTGCAACGCTGGGGTATCAATGTGGGAGCCGATTACGTGCGGGATTTGGACAACACGATCACCGGTCAGGACATCAAGGTGCAGAATTTTGGCAATCATCCCATTGTGGCGTCGCTGGGCCAACTTTCCCTCCATATGATTCTGCCCCGCCCGATTTTCCGTGTTGCGTGGGCCAACCCTCCGGCGAATGCCCCGCAAGTGGCGGAACTGGCCTTTTCGAGCCCCACCAGCACGCTGGCGGTGGATGCCGGGGCCGCGCCGCGGAGTTATCCATTGATGGTGGCGGCCGAGCAAAAAAATGTGGCTGGGGTGGTAAATCCGCGAGGCAATGCCCGCATCGTGGTGGCTGGTGATTCCATTTTCTTGGGCAATTGGTATATTCAAGACGTGGGCAATCGTGATTTTCTGGATTCTGCATTGAACTGGCTGCTGGATCGCTCGGCGCTGGTTTCGGGGGTGGAACCCCAAAAGGTGACGGAATACCGGCTGTTGATGACCCAAACCCAGCAACGGGAATCCCGCTGGATTCTGCTCGGCGCCCTGCCGGGCCTGGTATTGGTGCTCGGCGGCCTGGTCTGGCTGGTGCGGAGAAACTAATGAACTCAAAAAACACCTGGCTTTGGTTGGTGGTGGCGGCGGGCTTGTTCGCCGTCATTTGCCTGCTGAACCGTCATCCTTGGGCGGCACCCTCTGCGGCGTCCCAGGGGTGGCCCGACTTTCCTTTTGCGAGTGCCACGAGCGTCCAGGTCATTCCGCCAAACGCGTTGGAAATCCGGGTGGACCGTACGAACAGCAATTGGTTTTTATCCAAGCCACTCACCTATCCCGCGCAGACGGCGGGGATCCAGGCCCTGCTGGACTCCTTGGCCAAGCTAAAACCGGTGACGCGTATCACGGCCAGTGAACTGCGCCAGCAACCTGCCGCGGAGCAGGATTATGGTTTTGATAAACCGGCACTGTCCCTGGTCATTGAAGCGCCGGGCCAGCAATGGCAATTGAAAGTGGGCCGGTGCACCGCTCCGGGCGACCAGGTGTTTTTGCGGGTGGTGGGGGTGGACGGCGCTTTCGTGACCGACTCGGCCTGGCTGAAATATCTGCCCTTGAAATCGGTGGCTGATTGGCGCGAGACTTCGCTGGTCAATGACAGTGGCAGTTACGATGCCATCGTGCTCACCAACGGCGCCAAGATTATTGAATTGCATCTGGACCCAACGAATCATTTGTGGCGGATGACCCGGCCGCTCCAGGCCCGGGCGGACAGCGACCGGATCAACCGTGCGTTGCAGCAACTGCGTTCGGCCCGAGTGGCGCAATTTGTCACGGATGATGCGCAGGCGGACTTGAGCGCCTATGAATTACAGCCGGCCAGCCTCAACTTATGGATCGGGCGGGCCGGTAGTTTCACCGAAGGCCTGCACACAGGCAAAACCCTGACCAACGAGCCCAGCCTCGTTTATGCCAAGCGGGAAGGTTGGAGTGGGGTGATCGCCACTTTGAAGGAACCATTCTCCCCCTGGCATGGTTCCGTGAACGATTTCCGCAACGCCCATTTGCTGGACCTGACCACGCCGATTAATGAAGTGGAATTGCGCACGGCCGATGGTTCGGACCATTTCATCTTGCAACGCCTGGGCTCAAATGCCTGGCACGTGGCCGGGGAGACGTTTCCGGTGGACACGGACGGGGTGCAGGACTTCCTCAAAATGTTGGGGAACTTGAAGGCCACGAACTTTGTGAAAGACGTGGTTACCCCGCCAGATTTGCAGGCCTACGGGCTCACCAAACCCGCTTTGCAAATCACTTTTCGACCGGTGGCTGGGGATACCAACCAAATTCTGACGCAACTTGCCTTTAGTGTGCCGCAAACCAATGGCGTTTATGTGCGCCGTTCCGATGAGGATTGTATCTATGCCCTGGACCCGGCGGATTTGAACCGGATTCCCGCGCTCGGCTGCGAATTCCGGGCCCGCCGGATCTGGAATGTGCCGGAGCAGGACATCGCCAGCCTGACCGTGCATCAAAACGGCCAGACCCGGCAGATCCTCCACAATGCGCGCAATGTATGGGTAATGGCCCCCGGCTCGCCCGGCCAGGTGTTTGGACCAAATATTGAGGAGGCCGCACATCAACTGGGGGATTTGACCGCGCTCGGCTGGGTGGGGCACAATATCACTAACCCAGCCGTATTTGGGGTCAACACCAATTCCTTGCAAGTCGTGTTGGAATTGAAAAACGGTCAGAAGCACACCTTGGATTTTGGCGCACCGATTCTCGACCAACCCTTGGCGCTGGTCACGTTGGATGGCGATCGGTGGGCTTTCGTCGTGCCCGCCAGCCTGTACCAGTACGTGCTGAGTTTTCTAACCATTTCGCCGAACGGATCCTAATATGTCCTCCCGTTTTTGGCGCGGGTGCCGGGTGGGCTTTCGCTGGTGTCGGCTGGGATTGTTGCTACTGGTTCTAGCAGCGGCCTGCGGGCTGTTATATATTAATCAAGTCGGACTCCCGGCGGTTCTAAAGGAACCGCTTCTCGCCAGCTTGCAGGCCCATGGGGTCCAGTTGGACTTTCAACGGATGCGCCTGCGGATGACCCGGGGAATTGTGGTGGAAAATGTGCTCGTCCGGCCGGCGGGCAACCTCAATGGGCCGAGCATGTTTTTCGGCGAGGTGCAATTACTTCTGGATTTCAACCGCTTGTTGCATGGGTATTGGGAGGTGCAAGGGCTCGAACTGCGGGAGGGCCGGCTGGAGGCACCTGTGGCCCGGACGGGCCAGCCAGTCAGTTTATTGGCATTGACCAATATCGAGACGGCGGTGCGTTTTCAGGCGGGCGACACCGTGGCCCTGGATCATTTTCAGGCCGAATTCAAGGGGGCCACCTTGGCCATGTCCGGCGATGTAACCCATGCCAGTGAATTGCGCAACTGGGAGGTTTTTCGCGCCAAAACCAATAGTGCGCCGGCCAACTGGCAGTTGCGGCTCCAAAATCTGGCTGAATTTTTGGGCAAAATCCGGCTGGAGGGCGCGCCCCGCCTGACCTTGAATATCGAGGGTGACGCGCGAGATGAGGCGTCCTTCGCCATCCGTTTGCAAGTCCTGGCACCCGCCGCGCACACGCCCTGGTTCAACGCGCATGATTTAAAATTCAACGCCAGCCTCGCCGCTCTGGCCAGCTATCCGACGAATCAAGTCCTGCCGGGCATCTGGACCAATTTGCAACCCTACCGCTTGGTCTGGTCCACGCACTTTACCCGGATGCGGGCGGAAAACTTGAGTGCGGCGGCGGTGACCGCGAGCGGTTACTGGCGAAGCCCCGAGCTGGCTGTCGATGTAGCCTTGGAAAATGCCAGCCAGCGGGCGCATCCGCCCTGGTTCGGAATGAAAACCATGGAATTGCATGCGCATCTCCTCGCGCCGGCTGACATCCCCACCAACCCGCCATTACCGGGCGTCTGGAATGATTTTCAGCCTTACCAACTCGAATGGTCCACGCGGATCACCGGGTTTAATTCCGAACCGTTGCAAGTAGCTGCCGCCGAGGCGGGTGGCTGTTGGCGGTCACCTCAACTGTCTGTCACTAATCTGGTCATGCATCTGGGCGGTGGCAAGGTACAGGCCAGTTTGAATTTCGATGCCGGCCGGCAACGCCTGGTCTTTACCAATTCTGCGCTGTTTGATCTGCGGGCGGTCGCAGCCTTGCTGCCGCCGTTGACCCGCGAACGACTGGACCTCTTCAACTGGACCCAGCCGCCATCGGTGCAAGCTGGCGGCACTGTGGATTTTAGCGGATGGCACCCCGGGGAACCGCTGCCAGTGGCCGTGACTGGTCAGGCGGCTATCACCAATGTGACCGTCGCCACCATAGATTTGGACCTGGTGCTCACGCATTTCGCTTATTCCAATCAAATCTGGCAGGTGCGAGATTTGCATTTAGACCGGCAAAAGACGCATCTGTATCTGGAGGCCACCGAGGATGAAAGCACCAAATTCTTTGGTGGGCGGATTCAGGGGGCGTTCGACATTAACCAAATCCGCCCATGGTTGAAAAATCCGAACGCCGTTCGCGAGGTGGGCCGGCTTACCTTCCATGAACCATTGGCACTGGATGTACAGGTGCGCGGTCAATTGCACGATGCGAGCACCCTGGTGGCGTCCGGCCACCTGGCGCTGACCAATTTTGCCGCCCGGGGAGGGACGTTGGACACCCTTACCACCGAACTTTTTTACACTAACCGGATTATTGACTTTATTCATCTCGACGCCTGGCGTGTGCATGGCACCCAACACCTGGCTGCCGATCAAATTACGCTCAATTTAAACGACTTTCGGCTTTATTTCACGAATGGCTTCAGCACCGCCGAACCCCAAGTGGTGGCCAACTCCATTGGTCCCAAGACCGGGCGCACCTTGGAACCGTACGAGTTTTTGAGCCCGCCCACTGCACGTGTCAACGGTTACATCTCCTTGCGCTCCAATGAGGGTAGTTCGGAGATCGGCGACCAGAATTTGCAGGTGGAAATATTGCAGGGCGCGCCCTTCCGCTGGGGGCGGTTTAACAGTCGTTCTATCACGGGGTCGGTGCTTTGGACCGGGCCTGCCTTGATTTTAACCAATATAAATGCCGAATTTTACCGGGGTAATGCCACCGGGGTGGCCGTTTTTGATTTCCGACCACGGAATGGCACGGATTTTAACTTCGCGTTTGACATCACGAATGCCAACCTGCACTGGCTGGTGGCCGACATGGCGGCCAACACCAACCAACTGGATGGCCAGTTGAGCGGGCACCTGGTGGTCACCAGCGGCAATTCCACTAATTGGCAGGTGATGAATGGTTATGGGCAGGCCTCTTTGCGCGATGGGCTGATTTGGGACGCCCCCATGTTCGGCATCCTTTCCCCGGCATTAAACTCCCTGAATCCCGGATTGGGGAGCAGCCGGGCGACCGATGCCGCCGGGAAATTTACCATGACCAACGGGGTGATTCACTCCGACGACTTGGAAATCCATTCCACCATGATGCGCTTGCAATATGTCGGCACAGTGGATTTGTATGAGAACTTGAACGCCCGTGCCACGGCCCAGCCCTTGCGCGACACTTGGGGAGTGGGCAGTGTCATCAGTGCGGCCTTGTGGCCGGTGAGCAAACTCTTTGAATACAAAGTCACCGGCACGATTGCTGATCCTAAAATGCAACCGTTGTATGACATTTCCAAATTGCTGCTGGCACCCTTGCATCCGTTTAAAACGTTGCAGAATATTTTCCCGATTGGCAATACAAACAGCCCCGGTAGTTTTACCAACGCCCCGCCTAGAAAGTGAGCAGCCTTGGCATTTGGTGAAGCCAAACACTGCGAAATGAGCCAGTAAGGCGGCGCATCTGGCAGGTGAATTATAGCCTGTCCGCCGGGATCGGTGGCTGTCCTCCGTGCTCTCGTTTTGGCAATTCGTGCCGCCCGAAGTTTTCCAACTTCACAAGTAACTTCCACCTGGTTGTTGCACACTGCATCCGCATGTGTTTCCTATTTCTTCAGGGGACTCCACGGCGGCCGGGGGTTGATCCCAATTGATGAGGCTGGCTGGTCATCGGCCGGGCGAGTCAGGTTCGCTCACCCTCAGGTCGCATGTTGAATTCTGGGAGGGCCTTGCCGGGCCATGAAGTGTCCAGCAAAAATCGTTCTGACCGGCTGTCCCGGTCAGAACGATGAGGCTTTAGTGGTCCGGTTTATCCGAGGTTATGGGTTCGGCGTGGCCGGCGGTGGAGTGGGAGCCGCCGGGGTCGTCGGGGCCGGGGAGGTGGACGGACTTTTGATCACCGGATTATATTCATAAACCGGGGCCGGCGTGGTGGCCGGGGCATTGGTGGTGTACCCAATCTTGTCGGTTTGCAGAATGGTGTCTTCCTGGTTGTAGAAACCATCGGTTTCGCCCTTGGCTTTGGCACGTTTCTTCTCGGCCTTGCGCTCCTTGGCGATCAGCCCGCGCTCATAGGCGGCATCATCGGCAGCGGCAGCCGAAACCCCCGGCAGGCGGCGCTCTTCCTTCAGTGTCTGGGCCGAGGCGGCCTCCGGGGTTTTCATCACTGTCGGCCGCATCAAGACAATGAGCTCTTCACGATCTTTTTTATTCGAGTGGTTGCTGAACAGGAAGCCCAGTAACGGGATGTCCTGTAAAATCGGCACCCCGGAGCGACTCGTGGATTTGTCGGAACGAATGAAGCCGCCCAGCATGATGGTATCCTGGTCACGCACGGCAATTTCCGAGGAGAGGGTGCGCTTGTCGGTGTTGGGGACGTCGTTGTTGTCAATTTTCGTGGTGCCGCTCACATCATCAATTTCCTGATTGATGTCCATGACCACCAGGCCATCCGGGTTGATGAACGGGGTCACATCCAGCTCCACACCGACGGACAGCTGCGAATATTGCGAGCTATTGCCACCGGAATAGCCGCCACCATAATAAGTGCCGGTGACATAGGGCACGGTGTTACCCACAAAGAACGTGGCCGGCTTGGCCTGCGAGGTCTGAATGCGCGGACGCTGGATGACGGTGGCGTTGTTGTCGCCCGCAATCGCGGAGAGGGCCACGTCCCAATTCGGTCCGATATTGCCGAAGTAGCTAAAGCCGCTGCCCAGATTGTTTGCAAACGCCGCGCTGCTATTGGTGCCGATGAGTCCCGACGCCAAATTGGCAAACGACTGACCATTGTTTGCCCCGCCGCCGCCAATAATAGATCCCCCGGCAGTTTTACCATAAGTTTGCGGGTTTTGTGCCACCGAGACCCCGTATTTCAGGGAATCTCCCAGGTTTACATCCATGATGATGGCTTCGATCAACACCTGCGACAGCAGCACGTCGAGTTGGTTGATAACGTGTTTGATATTTTCCATGTCCGACCGGGTGGCGAACACCAGGAGCGAGTTGCTGCGCTGGTCCGCGATGATTTTGGTCTGTCCAAACACTTGGATCGCGTCCTGCTTGCTGTCGGCGCCGCTGCCACCCGCCCGGGAAATAATGGAATTCAGCCGTTGTTGAAAGGTGCTGCCGCCCGCCGGGGTGCCATTGGCCGTGCTGCCGCCGGCTGCGGTGGTGCTGCCGAAGGCGCGGTTTTGACCCAAGCCGCCGTTCAGGCCATTTGCACCTCCATATCCACTGGAGCCACCGAAACCGCCCGAACCGCCGAAGCCCCCCGAACCGCCCATGCCGCCCATGCCGCCACCGAAGCTAGAACGGGAGCCGCCCAGTCCGTTGACCGTGCCGCCGGTGGATCCGCCAATGCTCACCGTGCTGCCGCCGCCGCTGCCGCCGAGGCTGTTCAGGGCGTTGGCGATGTCCGAGGCCTGCGCATAACGAATCGGGATGACTTCCGAGATATATTCTGCGGGCACATTGACGTCAATGCGGTCGATCATTTCGAGCATGCGCTTGACGTTTTCGGCATTGTCCCGCAGCACAAGAATGCCATTGTCCTCAATCGGCACCACGGCATTGGCCAGTTTGGAAAAGGGGGTGATGAGGGGCACCACCAAGCTGGGCTTGAGGTATTTCAACTGCACAATGTGAGTTACATATGTACCCAATTCGGGCAGGTGCGCCGCGTCGGCCGGGTTGAATTTTCCACCTGCCGTGCCGGCCTCCGTGATGGGGAGTACTTTCACAAACTTGTCACCCACGTCAATCAAGGCCACGCCATTGAGCGCCAGCACGGCTTGCAAGGCCTGGATCACCTCGCTCTTGGTGAGCGGGGTTTCGGTTTTCAAAACAATGGAGGCCTGCGGCAGGGTGGCGCGCAACAAGGTGCGGCCCACGAGCTTGGCATAAACTTCCAGCACCTGGTTGACATCCACGCCTTCAAAATCAATGGTTTTTGCCGGAATGATTTCCTCCGGCGGCTGATTGCTGGCCAAGGGCACCGAACTGGCCGGGACGCCGGCAGGGCCAACGGCATTTCGGGCCCCAGCCGCTCCCGGTGTGCCCAAAGCTCTGGCCGCCGCACTCGCGCCGGGCAGGATGGGGGAGGAGGAGGGCAGGGACATGGGGCCACCCAGGGGGGCTCCCGGATTGCCTGCCGGGGAGTTGGAATTCATCATGGCCAGCCGGCGGGCCTGGCGGCGGGCGGCCGCCTCGGCCATGGCTTCCGGGCTGGTCGTGGGCATCTGCGCCCAGAGGTCAAGACCGGTGAACAACAAAAGGAAGGCGAGCGAGAACGTTTTCATTTGGCGTTGGCGTTAACGGAATGCGAGGCAGCCGGACCGGCTTTGGCCGGCGGATTTTTTTGGTAACTGGCGACGAGCCGGAGATTGGCCGTCAAATGTTGGTGCGGCGGGTCGGGTTGCAATTCCAAATC
Source organism: uncultured Verrucomicrobia subdivision 3 bacterium (assembly GCA_903875465.1). Taxonomy (GTDB): domain Bacteria; phylum Verrucomicrobiota; class Verrucomicrobiia; order Limisphaerales; family UBA11358; genus UBA11358. The sequence continues at coordinate 5,185 of CAIQWB010000130.1, read as the reverse complement.
GCGCACGCGGATCATGGAGGCACCGGAACCGAGCTTATAGAGGAAATCCACCAACTGTTCATCGGTGGCGAGGACATTAATATTCAGCACCTGTTCCACAAAGAACTGGTCATTGGTGCGGGTGATTTGCCGGGAGGTGTTCAGGATGGCCACGCCGCTGGCATAAGACTGGGTTTGGATTGTGCGGGTGAAATTAATACCCTGGTCTTCCGGGGCCACCACGTCGCCGGTGCTTTCCAGCTCATTAACCAGTTTTTGATAGCTGGGGGATTGGGCGATCGCTTTTTGATAAAGCTTCAACTTGCTTTCGGCGGCGGCCTTGCGCAGTTGCAAATTGTCCCAATCCGAAATGTGGGGCCACACAAACACGGCGTTCAGCACGAGGAACACCACCACCATCACGGCCACCGCCAGGCGGCGCTCCAGCGGACGCAGTTGGGCGAAGTATTTGTTCATTTCAAACTCTCCGTGTGTTTGAGCAACAGCCCAAAATTCCACGTCACATCGTTGCCGATCTGCCGTTCGGAGAACGGATCGCCCGCCGTGGGATCAAACATAGGCTCGCCCGACTTGGTGGTGGCTTTGCGCAGGGAATCGTCGAAATCAATGATTTTGTTAATGTCACTGGCGGGGACCACGCCGTTGAGCGAGAGCTTTTTACCGTCGGAAAAGCTCAGTCGCTGGAGGGAAACCCCGGCGGGCAGGCGGTCCGCAATCAACTGCCAGCAATCCAGGGCCGCGAATTTCAAATCCTGGCGTTCTTTCAGCACTTCATAGCGCGCTTTCAATTGCAGCGCATTGGTAAAACTGCCGCCTTGGGCACGCACCTGCTGCTCCGTGGCCTCGGTCTGGCTGTCCAGGCCAAACATCGGAAAAAATAGAAAGGCAAAATAAATCCCCACCACCACCATGTATAAAACCCCCACGGCCAGCAACCCGCGCAGCCACAGACGGTCCACAAATTGAACGTGATATCGCGCCGCAAACTCGGCGGGCAGGAGACTGCCCCGGTCGCTGGCCGCCGCCGCCCGGCGGGCCGTGCGTCCCGCCAGTTCCACGGGCGGCAGGGGCGTAACCACCCGCACATCCTCGCCTAATTGTTCGCGCAACGGTCCCTGCCAGAGTCCGGCCTGGACCACATCGGCCACCAAATGCCATTGTGGATGGGCGGTAAGCCAGCCTTCCAACTCCCCGGCCCAGGCCAGGCGCGCAAACTGGCTTTTTAAACTTTCCCCGATGCTGCCCTCGGGAGGCAGGGTGACCAGGCTTAAATCCCGCAGCGCGCCACCCAGCCACCAGGCCACCAATGCAGCATTTTGACCGGCGATCACGGAGGGATAAATCCAAACCCCGTCTGTGGCGGCTTCCACGGCTTCCAACTGATCCAGCACCGGCATTTCCAAACGGTCGGTGAGATAATCCCGGCTTTCCAATTGCCCCAGAAATTCCTCCACCACGTGGCGTTCCACGATCACCACCACCACCGTTTGCAAGTTTTCCACCGTGCCATCCGGCAGAGTGGCGGCCCGGCGGGGAAGGGTGTGCAGGGTCCAGACGATTTGGGTGACCGGAATGGGCGAAAGCTTTTCCAACTGCAACTCCACCATGGTCAGGGTCTCTTCAAAATTGCTGCCCGGCAATTCAACGACCTTGAGAAAAACATTTTCCGGCGGCAGCCAGGCCACGTTGAGCTTTTTGCGCCAGAGCGAACTCCAACTTTTAGCTGAGAGCCGAGCGGGCACGGCTTCACCCGCTTTGGTGGGATATTCACGGTCCAGTGCGAAGCCATCGCCTTTGGCGGCAAAATGCCACAGCCGGTGCGTGCCGGTCAGGCCATCGAGGATGTTGCAGGAATTCCAGCGGGGCATGAGTTTTTAGCGTTTGGGGAGAATCGGCACTTTGTCGAGGTCGCCGAGGGTGTCAATAAACTCCTCGATTTGGGTGACACGCAAGATTTCTTCGATGGTGGTTTCGCCGGCCTTAACCTTGTTCCAGCCGTCGGTGCGCAGGGTGCGCATGCCGGCATCCATCGCGCGCTGGGCAATGGTGGTGGCGGGGGCGCGGCTCAAAATCAGCGGACGCACGGCTTCGGTGACCAGCAGTAATTCGTAAATACCCTTGCGGCCCTGGTAGCCCAGCTGGCGGCACATTTCGCAACCGACGCCGTGCCAGACCTTGGCGGTGGCAATGTCCGCCGCCGGAAACCCGATGCGTTCCAGATATTCACGGGAAACGGGTTGTTCGGTTTTACAATGCGGGCAGATCGTGCGGATCAAACGTTGGGCCATCACCGCCTCCACCGAGGAAGCCACGAGAAAAGGCTCAATCCCCATGTCAATCAAGCGCGTGAAGGCGCTGGGGGCATCATTCGTGTGGAGTGTGGAGAAGACCAAATGCCCCGTCAGCGAGGCGCGAATGGCAATTTCCGCCGTCTCCAAATCGCGAATTTCCCCGACCATGATCACATTCGGGTCCTGGCGCAAAATATGCCGCAAACCCATGGCGAAGGTCAGGCCGATGTCCGAGCGCACGGCGATCTGGTTGATGCCCTTCAGCTCGTATTCCACCGGCTCCTCAATCGTGATGATCCGTTTGGTCACCGAGTTGATGGAACTGAGGAAGGCGTAAAGCGAGGTGGATTTACCGGAACCGGTCGGGCCGGTCACCAGGAAAATCCCGTGCGGTTTCACGATGATTTCGCGGATGGCATCCTCCTCTTTGCGGGAGAAGCCCAGTTTGTCGAGGCTTAGAAAAATTTTGCCACGGGTCAGCAACCGCAGGGAAACACTTTCGCCATAAACCGTGGGCACGGTCGACACGCGGATGTCGATTTCTTCGCCTTTGATCCGCACATTGATACGGCCGTCCTGGGGGAGCCGTTTCTCGGAAATGTTCATCCCGCTCATCACTTTGATGCGGGAAATCAGTGCTGATTGAAAGCGCTTCAACTGCGGGGGCAGGGGAATTTGATGCAGGATGCCATCAATACGGTTGCGGATGCGCAGCTCGTCCTCGGCCGGTTCAAAATGAATGTCCGTGGCCCGGTCCTTGAACGCCTCCCAGATGATCTGGTTGACGAATTTGATGACGCTGGCCTCCTGATCGCCCTCGGTGATTTCCTTATCACTGGTGATATCCAGGTCCATCGCATCGCTCTCACCCATCTCATCCAGGGTCTCGGCCCCGACCCCGTAATATTTCTTCAAGGCTTTCTCAATATCTGCCTTGGTGGCCAGGACGAACTGCACGGGCATCCGGGCATTGAACCGGATGGCATTCATCATGGCGGCATCAAAGGGGTCGCTCACCGCCACTTGCAAGGTGCCTTCCGTCAGCCCGGTGGGCAGGATGGAGTATTGGAACGCAATCTTGGTAGAAATCTTGTTGCGAGCCTCGGCGGGGACAATGAGTTTGGCAAGATCCAAATAGCTCCAGTTCAAGGACTTGGCCAGGTTTTGAATGAACAGGTCCTCCGCCACGCCGCGTTCCCGGGCAATAAAGCCAAGCAACGACTCCCCGGAGCCGCTTTCCACCGCCGCGCGCCAGGCTTTGTGCCAGGTGTCGAATTGCCCCGGCGTCGCCTCGGCGACGGTCGCGATCAGATTTTTTACAGAACTAAAGGCCATTTGTACTCTTGGTTTAACAACCAGAGCCGCCAAAAGTTGCAGATTTCTTGTCATTACACAACCCCAACCGCCAACCAATTTTGGGGGTGGTGCCGTTGCTTCGGGATGGGGCGGGTTTAATTGACTGGGGCACCAGGAAGAATTTCGGGAAACTGCTGGTGTTTTCGGGCTTGGGGGCAGGGGTTGGCGGCAAAAACTCCCGGGGGGGCCATGGTCCGCGCGCGAAAAACTTAACTGTGATTTGCTTTGATTTGGTTTGACTCAAGGCGGGGGCCATCCGGCCGGTGCCTGCTATGAAAGGCACGATTGGGCACGATTGGGTGCGATTGGGTGCGATTGGGTGCGATTGGGTGCGATTGGGTGCGATTGGGTGCGATTGGGTGCGATTGGCGGCAGGTTATGTCAAAGAACTTCGATTTCGAGCCGCCGGTCTTTGGCGGCGGCAATCTAGGGGTGCCAAACCAACTTTTGATACTACTCTGAAGAATAGATTAATCCAAACTGACGCAAGGGTCAAGGGGCCTTTGAACAGTCTGCTACAACCAAGCAACAATTCCCTCCACTAGTTTCGACGAGGCTGAGAATCGGGAAGCGCAATTGACATTTGGTACATGGATGTCAGTGTGCCTGCATGAATTTGGAACTTGAAAACAAACTCGCGCTCGTCACTGGCTCCACCAAGGGTATTGGTCTAGCGATTGCCACCTCCCTGGCGCGGGAGGGGGCAAGGGTTATCGTTAATGGTCGCACGGTCGACGCTGTTGCCGGGGCAGTAGCTAAAATCATCGAAGTAGTCCCTGGTGCCCAACTGGAATCTTTCGCCGGCGACCTGGCGGATGGGGCCGGGGCGGACGCCCTAGTCAACACCTTTCCGAGTGTGGAGATTTTGGTCAATAACCTCGGCATTTTCGAGCCCAAGGCGTTTGGGCAGATACCCGATGCAGACTGGCGGCGCTTTTTTGAGGTGAACGTGCTGAGCGGGGTGCGGCTGAGTCGGGCCTATTTTCCGGGAATGCTCCAGCGCAACTGGGGCCGGATTATTTTCATCAGCAGTGAAAGTGGCCTCCAAATTCCCGCCGAAATGATTCATTATGGCATGACTAAAAGTGCCCAAATCGCCGTGGCCCGGGGGTTGGCGGAATTAACCGCCGGCACTGGAGTGACGGTCAACTCCGTCCTGCCTGGTCCCACTCATTCTGATGGCGTGGATGAATTTGTGAAGCAACTCAGCGGTGGCCAGCCCTTTGCCGAGTTTGAAAAGGAATTCTTTGCCAAAGTCCGGCCGACCTCCCTGCTAGGCCGTTTCGCCACCACGGAAGAAGTGGCCAATTTAGTCACTTATGTCTGCAGCCCACGCTCCGCAGCCACCAATGGAGCGGCACTTCGGGTGGATGGTGGGGTGGTCCGGTCGGCGTTTTAACCCGAACTCCGAAATTAAAACGGCCGGTCTGCATCAATCTCTTGGGCATAAACGCTTTGGAAAATTGGCTTCCCAAGCCACTGCCAAGCAGTTGCCCATTTAAGGATGCGCGCTTCGCGCAGAGGCAGTCTCACCAGAC
>CAIQWB010000129.1 GCA_903875465.1 uncultured Verrucomicrobia subdivision 3 bacterium | reverse complement strand
TTGGTAGGCGCACCGTTTGGTCCGCCTCCTGTTGAGGCGCGGGAACTTGTTTTGGTTTCATCACCACAAGCCCGCCAGACGGTGCGCCTCTTTTCAAGCTGAATCGTTCCGGCTAAGTCGATAATTGACCGATTTGAACGAAACGCCCTTCAATCCCGGGCCGGCATCCCCCCTCCAGAAACCACCTGACTATTTACCGGGGAATTCCAGCCGCAGGAAGGCAGACCAGAGAAGGCACAGGACCAGGATGGACAGCAAAACCAAGAAAATGACTGCGCCCCTCTGGCTGCCGAAATTGACCATCCAGCCAAAGCCCCAGCGTTTCGGCACAAACATACGACTGTCGCGGCCACTGCCATAACCCAACCACGACCAATTCTGCGCATTATTCCATTCAGCCTGATCAATGTCGTCCTGGGTCATAAAATGAAAGGTGGGGAACGACCGGTCGCCCAACCGTTCCCCACGGGTTGGTTCATTCCGCTGTCACCGCTTGCTGTTTCAGCATTACTCCAAGGAGACCTTCCACGAGGCCGTGGCCCGCGCCCGCTCCGTTTACCGCCACGTCCGGCACAATCCGCACGTTGCGATCGCCTACAATCTGCATTAATTGCATGACCGTATAGCTCTGCGCGCCCAGCGCTTCCACCCCCACCCGGTAGGCCTCCGCTTTTGCCTGGCCGGTGGCCCGGATGGCCTGAGCCTCGCCCAGCGCCCGCAGGCGGGTGGACTCGGCATCGCCCGTGGCCTGCTTCACCGTGGCGTTTGCCTGCAATTCGGCAATGTTCACGCCTTGCTCGGCCCCCACCACCGCCTGCTGGATGTCCGCCAGCGAGGTCTGCCGCACCAACTGCTGCCGCTGGATCTGCGCGGCTTCCTGCACCTCGTAGGTCTTGCGCTGTTCCTCGGCGATCTTGCGTTCAGTTTGGGTCTCCATCAGTGTGGCCGGTGGATTAATGTCGCCGATCAATGTGTCAATCGCCTGCACATCATAGGCCGCCAGCGCCACGCGAATATGCTGGGCCGCCTCTGCCTGGCGGTGACTGCGGGCGCTCAAAAAATCGAGCACCGTATAGTCCTGCGCTGAATTGCGGAAGTAGTTCCCCACTATTGGTTGCAGCACATGGTCCACCAGGTTTTGCATGCAGCCCACCCGTGAGATCACCTTGGGGGCGTCCAGCGCGCCCACATGAATGATTTGCGAGACGTCCAGATTGAACGCAAAGCCGTCCCGCGACCGCACGGTAATGGATGACAATTTGGCATCATAATTATGCGCTTCTGTCCGGTTCGCCCAGTTCAGCACAATGTTCGTGGTGGGCACCAGTTCCACCTTCATTACCCGTGTGTTGAGCGGATGCTTGCCTGGGTAGAGCGGGCTCACCCAGACGCCTTTGTGCCCCACCTGCACGAGGTCGCCGTGCTTGAACTCAACCCCGCTCACATCCTCGTGCGCCAACCCGACGAACGAGATGACCACGCCCACGTACCCAATGGGAATCTGCACCATCGGCACCTGCTCCACCTGCACAAACCAAGGGTTCAGGTTCCAGGTGCCGGAGAGCAGAATCTGCTCCTGCAAACCGCGCCGCCCGCCCTGATCCAGAAACACCTGCGCATTCTGGAAATTGTCATGGTCCGCCACCGCTGGCCCGGCGATTTCCCCCGCTTCAATGGACCGGCCATCCAGGGCGGTCACAATCCCCACCATGTCCGGCTCCACGCGTGCCAGCATGAGTTGCAGGGGATCCATGCCATGCTCGGTTGCCGTGGCCGCGGTGATGACCGTGAATAGCGCTGTGTTGATGCGATACGTTCCCGCGGTGAGCAAGCCCAGTTGCCGGCCCTTTTCGCCACCGTGTAGGAGAAACTTGCGCGCGTCCTGAAACTTGTCGCAGTCCACCACCTTGCCCAGGATGCGTTCCGCCGGAATGGCCGCACCATCCGCGGCCAGCAACAGCGCGATCTCCCCCTGCGGCACCACCACCACCGGCACTTTGAGCAACCGGTATTGCCACGGCCAATAACCGAAGTGCAAGCCCGGAGCCAGGGCCTCGGCCTGATAGCCCGCCTCGCCCTCCAGGGCGATCAACCGTCCCGGAGCCAGGCTGCGTGAGGCGAAGCGTTTGATGACTATGCCCACCGCCCGCTCACGAATCAGCACGGAACTCCAAAGCGGCACTAGGACCACCAAACCCAATAATTACCAACCGATCCCCACGCCGAACCAAGTCCACCCCATCCCCAGCATTACCATTGTTGTCATATACCCTCACGAATGTGGTTGGGCGCGGACACGGGTTGTAGCCGCGCCAGCACCCAACGCGTTGTATCGGGGAAACCGTGGTGGGCCGCAAACGCGGTCACTAGAGGATCGCCCTTCCCGATGCCGGCGAGGTTAGCTGACGGGCTTGGTCTGGAAAGTGACCTTGGCCGCGATTATCCGCGACCGTGCGCCCCGTCCCCGAACCCTTGGTTACCAAAGGCTTCGGGGAATCTGGTTCCCCCGCGCCGCCGGACAGGAAGGCCCGGCGGCTTAGGCTGCATACTTACTTAACCCTCAAGAAATCTCATAAAGCGTGGTTCACGTCAATGCGTGTCGCGGCAAGTGACTGATGTTCAAGCAGATAAAAATCACACCAGCACCCGAAAGCAATCCACGGTATGATCATTCACCAAGCCAACCGCCTGCATGTAGGCATATATTATGGTCGAACCCACAAAGCTCATCCCCCGCCGCTTCAAATCCTTGGACAGTGCATCCGATTGCGCGGTCCGGGCCGGGATACCCTTCATATTTGCGGGCCGGTTGATCAAGGGCTTCCCTCTGACGAAAGCCCAGACATAGGCATCAAAGGACTCAAATTCTTTTTGTATCGCGAGAAAAATCAAAGCATTTTTCCGCGTGGAGAAAACTTTGAGCCGGTGGCGGATGATGCCCGAATTACCCATCAAGGCTTCCAATTCCACATCCGTCATGCTTGCCACTGCTTTCGCGTCGAACCCCTTGAATGCCTCGCGGTAGCCCGCCCGGCGCCGAAGGATCGTATCCCAGCTCAATCCTGCTTGCGCCCCCTCCAGAATCAGCATTTCAAAATGCAGCCGGTCATCATGGACCGGCACGCCCCATTCGGTGTCGTGATAATCCGCGTAATACGGTTTGTCCGCGGGCACCCACGGGCAGCGGATGGGTTTATTCGGCATTTTATTCAGGTACCGCCAGTGCTCACACCGGCAACCCCGCCAACTCCTTCTGGGCAAGCTGGATGAGCGGCCGAATCGTCTGGCTGCTAAAATCAAAGCGGCACCCGGCGGCGGCGAACAATTCCGGCAGCGGTCGCGAGCCACCCAATTTCAGCGCGTGCTTGTAATCCGCCAGCGCCTTCACCTTGTTGTGCCTGGAATTGGCCCACACTTGCAAGGCACCGAGCTGGGCAATGCCATATTCCACATAGTAGAAGGGATACAGGAAAATATGGAGCTGCCGCTGCCACATGCAGGCGCGGTTGGCCTCAAAGCCGCTCCAATCCGCATCCCCGCCGAAGCGGTCCATGAGGGCGAGCCACGCCGCCGCGCGTTCGGCCCGCGTGTGACCAGGATGCGTGTAAACCCAGTGTTGAAAGCCATCGACCGTGGCCATCCACGGGAAAAATCCAATGATGCCCTCCAGATGCGTGCGCCGGGCGCGGCTGGCCTCAGCGGGCCCATAGAATTTTTCGATATACTCATTACCCAGCAATTCCATGCTCATCGAGGCCACCTCGCAAAATTCAATGGGCGCATTTCGGTACGGATACAAATCCTCCCCTTGAGTCGCCAGGGCATGAAAGGCATGCCCGGCCTCGTGCAGGATGGTTTCCACATCCCGCTGCAACCCAATGGCATTCATGAAAATAAACGGCACCCGCGCCTCAGACAGCGTGGACTGGTAGCCGCCCGGTGCCTTCCCCTTGCGATTGTCGAGATCCAGCAAGTGCAAATCCTGCATCAATTGAAATCCGCCGGCCAGTTCGCCATCCAAGTGATTGAAAATCTGCTGCGTGCGCGCCACCATTTCGCCCACCTCCGTAAACGGTTTCAGCGGCGCACGATTTTTCGGATCGACCCCTAGATCCCACGGCCGCAATTCGGGGAGCCCCAACTGCCGCTGGCGTTCGGCTTGCAAGGCGCGGACGACCGGCATGAAATCCGTTTCCACGGAATCATGAAACTTCGCGCAATCCTCCGGCGTGTAATCAAAGCGACCCATGCGGCGGAACATGTAATCGCGATAATTGGCAAAGCCTGCATTCAGGGCGATTTGATGGCGCTGCTGGATGAGAGCGTCGAACAAGTCATCAAACTTGTCGGCCTCCAGCAACCGGCGGGCGGCCACGGTGGTCCAAGCTTCCTGCCGCAACGTGCGGTCCGGTTCCTCCTGGTACCGGCCCATTTGCACCAGCGTTTTTTCCTCACCGCGAAAATTGACCATGAGCGCGCCGCTGAGTTTTTGAAATTGCTGGCCCAGCCGGGCCTCCTCGGTTTCCAGCGGAATGTTTTCCGGCCGGAATAGGGCCACATGATTCTTCACATCGCGATCAAAAACCCCGAAGCGCGCAGCCGGCAGGGCGGCACGTTGCGGATGAGCCACGTAAAGTTGTTCCAAGGCAAACTGGCGAGGCTTGGCCTGCGGTTCAACGTTTTCGACGAAATGCAAATAGGCCTGCTCCGCATCGGCATTATCCGTATGGCAGGTCATGGCAATGTTGCGGCGGGCGCCTTCCTCGTCCAGGGCCGCATTTAATTCGCCCCAGTCCAGCAGCCATTGCTCCAACGCGGCGGTGGTACTGGCCGCCCGGTTGCGGGCTTCCAGTTGGTCGAAGATCGGGGCAATCTGCTTCCAGTCGCCCAGATCAAGATTTTCGGGGACAAAGGTGCGCGGCTTGTAGGCCGCCAGCTTACCAAAGGGCAACAAATTCATGCGCCCAGCATAGGGAAACTCCGGGGAAAGAAAAGGATTTCAGATCTTGGTTTTAATCCCGCAGGCCCGGGCCAGGCACCAGCCGCGCACGGCTTCAAACAAAGCAAACAGACCGGCGGCGACGAAAACCAAACCCACGCACAAACTGAAGTCCACGGTGATAATACCAGCGATCAAACATAAACTCCCAATGACTCCCCGGGCAATACGCCCCCGGTGGTTGATATTGGGACTGAAAAATCGCTTCACAATGAGACAATAACTCAGGTTATTCCAATTTACAACCCTTCCCCATCGCAAAGTTAAGTTTCTCTGCCGGAATGCATAAAGCGCTTGATGCACAGTAAATAAAGGCCCATGGGCAGCAGGCAGAGCCCCATCAGCCATTGCATATTATGCCCCGTGAGAAAGCCCAGCTTTTGCATCTGATCAATCTGGGTCTGAGGATAGCCCATGAGCTGGTAGACCTCCATCAGATCATGCCGCCCATAGGTCACCACTGAGGAAAGGCTGAACCCAATGAACCCCATCAGGATTAGCCACCAACCCCGCGCGTCCAAATGATATAATGACCAGGCGGAGTAGGCCCAGAGTCCGGCCACCACCAGCCACGCGAGGGAACCAGGCACTCCTTGAAGAAAACAGCCAAAGAACGGAAACACCCCATGCCCGATTAGGGGCATCAAGATCAGCATCGGCACCGAAAAGGCCAGCCACAAACTAAACCCCAGCACTGGGAGCGGACAGGCGTCCGTCCAGCAAACCACCGGATTGCGCCGTTCACAAGTGGCTTTTACGTACCGGCTTTGATAAAAAGACGTCCAAATCGCCGGTAATAGCACGAACACCAGGCCAAAAAACATCAGCATGCCAGTCACCACCGCACCCAAGGGCACCACCACTGGGTGACCCTGAGCATCTTTCATCCCGGCACCCGCGAATTGTTCGGACAAAATTTTGGGCAAAATGACAGCCATGGCCACCGTGGTCAACACGCCCACCACCAGCCAGCACCAGGAAAAAATCAACAGTAGCGCCCGGGCCCAGCGACGGGCCATGATGGAACCAATGCCCAGCCATACCAGCGCCACGGCGAGGAAGCCGTAGAGGGACATGCCCGGCAGCAAGGTTGCCAGGGGCATGGTTTCGTGCGAGGTCTTGGCAGCCGCCGCCACACCAAACAACATCATCAGAATAAATAGCAAGATCAATCCGCCCAGCAACATGGTGAGAATGCCAAAAATAACCAGGCCCACGTAGCGGTCTTTGACCGGTACGGCCGGGGGCGCGGCTTCCAAGGGAAAGGTTCCTGAATCAGGCGTGTTCATAAGTTGAAGGGATTATCAATTAGCCTGACAAAAACCAAACTACCTGTCTATAAATATGATTAATTCAAATTCCTTTCAGGGATTGCCAATTGGCGCCAACGGCGGAGAATACATCCTGCCCCACAACCCACATCTTTAAAATCACATGAATGAACTCCGCAATTTGCTTTTGTCCGCCGCCCTACTAACCCTGACCGGTATGGCGGGGCGCGCAGCCGGCGACTCCAGCCAAACAAACCTCCAGGTAGTCGGCTTGATGGTCGTGGCTCCCAGCGGGGGCATAGATAACCGTAATTATTGCTGGAAACCTGGCGTCATGGTCTCCGTCATGTATTCCCCGACGGCGGGCAAAATCGTGAGTTTCGATGAAAATGCCTCAAAGCTGACGGCCTTCACCGACGACCAGGGGGCCGACCTGCTGGCCGCCCCACCCTCATCCGACCCGTTTAATAAACCCGGAATTTCCGGGATCCTGCCCATGGCCAATTCAGGTGCCGAGGCCATCACTTTTGACCTAAAAACTTCGGGGTAACCGGCCAAACGCGCAACCGCATTCAACCTTGCTGGCCAGGCCAGTCTCGAAATCGCCTTGGGCACCAAACAGTTCACGGTCGACAACGTGGCGGTGAAAACTAAGACCGCCTTTACTCTGGCCGATTTGCCCGTCATGATCACGGCCGCCGGAACCAACCAGAACGCTTGAACCGCGAAGGACTTTAAATATTCCCTGACCATTTCCAGCCTGCGGGAAATGAAGCGCATTGCCACCCTCGAATTTTTGGTGCCACGGGCCATCAGGTGTCGGCGGAAAAGCGTAGTTGAGGCGGCAGTCCCCTGGGCTACATGATGCAATACGACCTCAAAGAACCCCTGGACCATGCCCGGATCGTGGCCACCTGCTGGCAGGATCTGCAAACGGTCAGTGTGCCCATATCCGTCAAATCGACTGTTGGCTTTTAATGGCCGCCCGGCGGTTTGGCCATGGGGCGTTTGACCTTTTGGAGGAGCAGCAGCATGGGCAGGCCAGCCAGGGCCAGAAGGCCGAAGAGGTAAAAATTATCCACAAAAGCCCAGAGGTGGGCCTGCTGGTCGAGGACGCCGTACATCGCGCCAAACGCCTGGGTGGTGGCGGTGGTAGGATCCGTGTGCAGGACCAGGGCTTTTTTGGCGGCGGCCAGTTGTTCCCGGAAGGCCGGGTTGTAAGGCGTAAGATGGCTGACCATCAAGGATTGATGCACTTGGGCGCCGCGCGCCAGCATGGTAGTAACAAAGGCAATGCCGATGCTGCCGCCGAGGTTGCGGGTGAGGTTGTACAGACCACTGGCATTGCCCAGTTGTTGCTGACCTAACTGGCTCATGGTGAGGGTGGTCAGCGGTACAAAGATGAAACTGATGGCGACGCCATTGACCAGGCTCGGCCAGATAACATTCATCTGGCTGACCTGCAAATTGAGATTACTGAGCATGAAGGAGGACACGGCGAGCAGGGTAAAGCCCACCACCAGCATCAGGCGAAAGGGCACCTTGCCCACCAGCCGCCCAACGAGGAACGTGGCAAAAAAAGCGGCGATCCCACGTGGACTCATCGCGTACCCACTCTGCAACGCGGGATAGCCCATAAGCGTTTGGAGGAAGAGCGGAATCTGCGCCGTGGTGCCGTATAAAATCGCCGCCAGGGACATCATCAACAAAACCCCCACCGTGAAGTTCCGGTGTTTGAACACCTGCAAATCCACCAGCGGATGGTCCACCGTCAATTCCCAGGCAATGAAGGCGATGAACGTCGCCAGGGAAAGACAAGCAAACCAGCAAACCCAGGGCGTGCCGAACCAGTCGGCCTCCTGCCCCTTGTCCAAAATAATCTGGAGTGTGCCCAGGCAAATGGCCATCAGTCCGAAACCGATGAAATCAATGTTGGCGGAGGCGTTGCGTTTAATATACGGCGGATCCTCAACCACCCAGTTGGCCATGAGCACGGCGCCAATCCCCACGGGCAGGTTAATGTAAAAGATCCAGCGCCAGGTGTAATTATCCGTGATCCAGCCGCCCAGGGTGGGGCCGAGAATGGGGGCGACCACCACCCCCTGGGCAAAAATGGCCATGGCCACGCCACGTTTCGCGCGCGGGAAACTTTCCAGCATGATGGATTGCGCGATGGGCACCATCGCCCCCCCGCCAATGCCCTGCAGCACCCGGGCCAGGATCAGCGTGGGCAAATCCCAGGCCAAACCGCACAGGGCCGAGGCAAAGGTGAACATGATAATGCACGAAATCAACACCCGCTTGCGGCCAAAATGGTTGCCCAGCCAGCCGGTCATGGGCAGGACAATGGCGTTGGAGACGAGGTAGCTGGTCAGCACCCAAGTGGCCTCCTCCGTGGTGGCCGAAAGGCTGCCGGCAATATGCGGCAGGGCGATGTTGGCAATGGAAGTGTCCAGCACCTCCATAAACGTGGCCATCATCACCCCCAGGGCGATGAGCCACGGGCTGTGCTTGGGCCGCCAATCCGGCATGGATGCGCCTTCAGCCATCGTAAATTACGGACTGTTTTTGGGGTGCCGCGCCAGCCAGCCGAGCAACCAGCCGGCGAAGCCAGCGGCCACTAGGGCGAGAACCGCCACCAGCCACTGGGGCAGCGCAAATCCCGCCACCGCCACGCTCGGGGTGACAGACAAGCCGGGGCCCAGCGTGCGGTCGGCGGGCAAAGCGTCATCAAACACAATTTTAACGGGCACACGCTGGACGACTTTCACGAAATTGCCGGTGGCATTTTCCGGGGGCAGCAAACTGAATTGCGCCCCACTGCCGGCCTGGAGACTTTCCACATGCGCGGCAAAGTTCCGGCCGCCCAGGGCATCAATGGCCACGCGCACCGGCTGGCCCGGCGACATTTTTTTCAACTGCGATTCCTTGAAGTTCGCCACCACCCACACCTCGGCAGGCACCAGCGCCAGCAGCGCCTGGCCGGCCTGAACGTAATCGCCCGGCTCCACGGCCTTGCGGGTGACGCGACCATCAGCCGGGGCCATTAATTTAGTATACGACTGGTTAAGCTGCGCAGCGGCGACATCCGCCTGGGTCTGGCGCATTTTGGCCAGCATCGTCGCCACCGAGGCTTTGGTGGCCAGGTAAGCGGCCTCGGCTTCTTTGATGCGGGACTGGTCGGCCACCACTTTTTGGCGAGCGGAATTCAAATTCGCCTCGGCTTGATCGGCGGTCGCCTGGGCTGCGTCAAATTCTTGGGCGGAAATGGTTTTGTCCTGGCGTAATTGCTTCGCCCGCATGACATCGGCCCGGGCGCGCGTGGCCGTGGCGGCCATGGCATCGGCATCGGCCGCGGATTCACTGGCGGTGGCTTTGGCCGTGGCGAGTTTGGTTTCCATCAACGCCAGCCCCGCCAGCACCGCTTGGTAATTGGCCGCCTCGGCATCGGCCGCGGCATTTTTCTGAGCCAGTGCCATGTTGTAATCGGCCGCGTCAATGGTCACCAGCAGGTCGTTGGAATGCACCAGTTGATTGTCGAGCACGACCACAGTCGCCACCTGGCCCGCGATGCGCGGGGCCACGGAGATAACATGCCCGGCGATAAAGGCATCGTCGGTGGTCTCATGGGTAAAGGCCTCCCCAAGATAACACAGTCCAAAATAAACAGCCACGCCCACAAGAATGGACCCTAACCACACGAGCCAGCCCGCACCCTTGGCGGGCCCGTCACTAACTATTGGCGGGGTTGGCGTTTGCGTTTGAGTATCAGCCACAATATCAGTTCCTTTCAAAAACTTACCGAACGGTAAGTTTTGATGGGCACGGCGTCAATTTTATAATCTGGGCAGCTTGGGCGCTGATTCTGCCAAATCCGATTCTGACCGAAAGGAAGAATTTTGTCCGGACGACCGAACTCCAGCCGGCCGGGCGCAGGCGGTGGGCTTAAAAACACGGCATTTTGCATCGCCCCCCGTGAATGTAAAAAAACCACCGGCGAGGCGGCTACGCCCGACCGGTGGTTAAACTATTACGCCCTTGCTCGCCGGGTTAAGGCGTCGCGGTATCCTGTCCGAGAGCCCATTTGATGCCGCCGAGGACGTGTTGTTCGTAGGCCTTGCTGATATCCACCGTATTTTTGCGGTCCTTGATGGCCGGGTCGGTGTCCCAAACGTCTTCGCGATGGCCCAGGGATGTGTAGAAAACGCGGCCCGCCCCATATTTCTTGGTCCAGGAGACGGCAAAGTGCCCGTCCGCGCCGGTTTCCGGATGTTTGTCCATGATCAAGAGATCGTGCACCTTGGTGGGGTCGTAGTTTTTGAACTGATAAATTTCCTCCTGCTGAATGTGAAAGGATTTGCCGAGGGGCGCGGTGGCCGGGCTCGTTTCGTCCTGGTTTAAACAATCCACCGCGACCTGACGGCCGTGGTGGGCAAATTCGCCGCCGAGCATGTCAATATAACCAGGCCAGCCATGGAAGGTGTCGCTGGCGGCATGGATGCCGATGAAGGCGTGACCCGCCTTGATCCAGTCGAGAAATCCTTGGCGATCCGGAATGGGTAAGTCGCCCGTGGTACTGGCGAAAACCACGCCGTCGTATTGTTTCAAGGACTCCGGGGAAAGCTTTTGCAAGGCGGCTTTCAAACTTTCGTCCCAGGCGGCTTGCGCAATCTTATACGCGGATTGTTCCTCATCAGTCGCGCCAGGCTTGGGCTTGATGGGCTGGTTCGGGGGTTGATGGACATAATCCACCGTGTAAACGCCGCTATCCGCACCCAGTTGGGCCAGGATTTTTTCCGCGGTGGGAATGGAACTGTGCCGGAAACCGGTGGTGGTGGTGACCACGAGCAGTTTCTTGGGGGCGTCAGCCGCGTGGAGCGCAGTCACCGCCAGCAGGGCGGCCAAGACAGGAGCAAGGAATTTCATAGGAGTGATTTTATAGTTCAATCAAGTGGTTTCGCTTAAGGATCGTTGACCACCGGCACCGGGCGCACCCAGATATTCCGGAAGGATACCGAATTATTGTGGTATTGCAGCGCGATGGGCCCCGTGGAGCGGTGCTGTTTGTATTCGCCGGGCACCCGCCAGTTGGTTTCACCACGAATAGCCTGATGATTTTGCACCAAGACGCCGTTGAAAACGACCGTCACATAGGCAGGGGAGACGAGCGAGCCATCGTCGGCAAAATGGGGCACGTTAAAAACAATGTCATAGGTTTGCCATTCGCCAGGCGGGCGGCAGGCATTGGCCAGGGCCGGATGCTGGCCATAAATTCCCCCCGTGGTGCCGTCAGCGTAGGTTTTGCTTTTGTAGCAGTCCAGGACTTGAATCTCGTACAGTCCCATCAGGTACACCCCGCTGTTGCCCCGGCCCTGCCCCTCACCCCGCGGGGGCGTTGGCTCCTTAAATTCCAGATGCAATTGCAAATCCCCAAATTGGTTCGTGGTTTGAATGTCGCCCTTGGCGGAAGTGGCCACGCCATCCGCCACGGTCCAGGCCACCGGGCCGCCGTTGCCCTTGTCCACCCATTGGGACAAATCCTTGCCATCAAATAATACCGTGGCATCGCTGGGCGGGGTGGACTGTTCACTAAAGGAACCGGGTGTGACGACCGGCGGCTGCGGGCGGGCCGGATCATGCACATGCCACTTGCCATCGGGTTGCAGGGGGGTGTCCTGAAAGCCGGCCACGCCGTCAATGACCACTTCGGGATAGCCGGCCGCGCAGGCAGACACCACGGTGAATGCCAGCAGCGCTGGGATGATGAGGTTATATTTCATAATTATTAGAGGGGAATTTACAAATTGGCACCGAGATGCAGCGAACGAATCCAGATATTGCGGAAACGCACGGGGTTTTTATGGTCCTGCAATTCAATGAACACTTCGGGGGCATGCGGCGCCGGATAACGCGAGAGCGACCTCCACGGGAGCGCCGCATTGATGCCATCGGTCATGCCCACCAGTTCGTAATGGTTTTGAATCACCACCCCGTTTTGCAGGACGGTAATCGCCGCTTTTTTGAGCAGTTCGCCCTGGGGATTCCAGCGCGGTGATTCGAACAAAATATCGTAAGTCTGCCATTCGCCGGGCGGTTTGCAGGCATTTACCAGCGGCGGCGACTGACCGTAAATCGCGCCGGCCTGGCCATCGGCATAGGTTTTGGCCTGGTACGAGTCCAGCACCTGCACCTCGTACATGTCATTGATGAGAATGCCGCTATTGCCGCGCCCCTGGCTGGTGCCATGCGGCGGATTCGGCGAGGCCCATTCCACGTGCAATTGAAAATCCGCCCATTTGCCGCGCGTGCGAATGCCGCCGCCCAGCGGCGCGGTTTCCACATAATCCTCGTTGGTATGCCAGTTGGCGGGCGTGCCCCGGGCATTCACCCACTTATCCAGACCCGTGCCATTGAATAACACTTCCGCATCCGACGGTGCCGGTGCCCCCTGGCTGAACGTGGCGCCCGGGGTGACCACCGCGGGTTGCGGCCGGGCAGGGTCATGCACATGCCATTGGCCATTCGCTTCGAGGGGCGTATCGGTAAATCCGTCGATCTTTTCCGGGTTATCGGCGAGCAGGCAGCGCTGGGTGGCCAGGGCCGCCAGCAAGAGCAAGGCACAGGTGATTTTGGGCATAACGGTCACGGGCATTGGCCGGCGTTCAGGCGTTGATAAATTTGGTCCACTTCACCTTGGACGCGGCCGACTTGACCGCGGTTTCCAGAAACGCCATGCCATAGACCCCATCATCCACCGTGGGGAAATCATACACCCCGGTTTTGCCTTCCTGGGCATCGCGAATCGCGGCAATGGCCTCGAGGTAAATATTGGCAAAAGCCTCGATAAACGCCTCCGGATGGCCAAACGGCAGCCGGGTGAACTTTTTGGCCGCGTCCGAAACGTAACCGTTGCCCCGGCGCAGGATGCGGGCGGGCTCGCCCTTGGGGATAAATTTCAATTCATTGGGGTGCTCCTGGTGCCAGGCCAGGGAGCCCAGGGTGCCGTAAACCCGGATGTTCAAGTTGTTTTCCTCGCC
Organism: uncultured Verrucomicrobia subdivision 3 bacterium; assembly: GCA_903875465.1. Lineage (GTDB taxonomy): Bacteria > Verrucomicrobiota > Verrucomicrobiia > Limisphaerales > UBA11358 > UBA11358. Next base: position 4,017 of record CAIQWB010000129.1, on the reverse strand, counting down.
GCAGGCAATCTGCGAGGCATGCAGAACCCCCTGCGCCCCGCCCTGATAACGCAGCAACAGGTTGGCGTCATCCTCCAGCTTGCGGCCGGGAATGAAGGTGGTGAAGGAAGCGCACAGGGATTCAATTTTCAAGCCGGTGATGTAGCGGCCCAAGTTTTCCGCATGCGTGCCAATATCCCCCAGGCAGCAGGTGGCCCCCGCTTTTTTGGGGTCGGACCGCCAGGCCGCCTGCTTCTGGCCTTCCGCCTCGATGCGGTCCAGCAGCCAGCCCTGGGGATATTCGGCGACCACCTTGAGAATTTTACCCAGCTTGCCTGCCCGGACCAGTTCGCGCGCCTCTTTTACCATCGGATAACCCGTGTAGTTATGCGTCAGCGCAAACACCTTGCCGGTTTTGCGCACCGTGGTGCGCAAGGCTTTGGCCTCCGCCAGGGTCAGGGTCATGGGCTTGTCGCAAACCACATGAAAACCCGCGCGCAAAAACGTGGTGGCCACCGGCGCGTGCAGGAAATTGGGGGTGACAATGGAAACGAAGTCAATGCGCTCCTCCGGGGGCAGCGCGGCTTCGCGCCGGGCCATTTCCTCGTAAGTGGCATAGACCCGGGAGGGGTTGAGGAATAATTGCTCCCCCGTGGTTTGGGAATTTTTGGCGTCCGAGGAAAAGGCCCCGGCCAAGAGTTCAACCTGGCCATCAAGATTGGCCGCCAGGCGATGAACCGCACCAATGAAGGCGTTCTGGCCGCCGCCGACCATGGCGTAACGAAGTTTGCGTTTGGCAGACATAAAATAAATTGGCTTAAGAATTCATAACTTATGCAATGACCGCGCCGCCCACAAGGGCGGAATCACACCCGCAGAAAATTCGGGCGGCCCCAATCATGCCACCGGAGCGCGGGATTCAGCCCGCCTCCATGCGGATGCGCGGCCAGTCTCCGGTTCACGGCAACCCAATGCCCCGGCGGGGCCCCATGAACCTGGGCGCTGTTCGGAACAACCGTTCCGCCCCCTCGTTGGCTTGACACCTATTGAATGGATAATGACTATGTGTTGTTTAATCATTCTATGAAGTTTAACAATCCAACCGGGGATGGCCAGTCCGCCAGTCTCAAGGCCGTGCTCATTCTGGCATTTTTGCTGGGAATTCTATTTTGGCGCAGTTTTCTGCCGGAGTACGTCCATTTCTCCAATGACGGACCGCTGGGCCAGCAAAACACTGCCTCGGCCCATTTGCCCGATGCGTTTCGCGGCACTTGGAACGACAATAACGACATCGGCAGCGGCGCGGGGGCTTGGCCCTTTAGCGTGGCATCGCTCTTTCGCTGGGCGGTCGGGCCCATTGGCTATGCGAAGTTTCTGGCTCCGTTCGCGCTGTTCATCCTGGGTTTGGGGGCGTTTTGCTTTTTCCGGGCGTTAAAAATGTCGCCGCTGGCGGTGACCTTGGGGGCCTTGGCGGCGATGCTCAATTCCACCTTTCTGTCCACGGCCTGCTGGGGGGTGGCCCCGCAGGAGATTGGCATTGGCATGGACTTTTTTGCGCTGGCGCTGGTGGTCTCCGCCGCTGGCGAAACCAGCCTGGTGAATGGATTGGCCCGACTGGCGCTGGCGGGTTTGTGCGTGGGCATGAATGTGATTGAAGCGGCGGATATTGGCGTGATCTTCAGTTTATTTGTATCGGCCTTCATTGTGCTCCACGCCCTGAATCAGGAAACCGGGCCAGCGCCTATTCGCGGCATCAGGGGTGTAGGCCAGATAATCATCGTGGCCTTATTCGCCGGATTTATTGCCTATCAGAGTGTGATTTCAATGTTTAGCACACAAATTAAGGGAGTGGCGGGTACAGCACAAGACAGCCAGTCCAAGCTGCAGCATTGGGATTGGGCAACGCAATGGAGTCTGCCCAAATCCGAGACGTTTGAGCTCTTCGTGCCGGGCCTGTTTGGCTACAAAATGGACACGCCCAACAACATGGATCCCAATTATATGGACCATTATGTGGGTGGCAATTATTGGGGCGGCATGGGCCGGGATCCGAATTGGGACCGTTATTATGCCGCGGGCAGCCAGGGGAATCCTCCGCAAGGGATGATGCGGCAGACGGGCGGGGAAAATTATGCCGGCATTCTCGTGGTACTGCTTGGTCTCTGGGCCACGGCGCAAGCCCTGCGGAAAAGCGATTCCATCTTTTCCCGAACCCAGCGCCGCGCCATCTGGTTCTGGTCGGCGGTGGCGGTGATTTCAGTCGTGCTCGCTTGGGGACGTTTCTCAGTGGTTTTCTCCTCGGTCTATTGGCTGCTTGACCAACTGCCGCTTGTGTCGACTTTTGTCTCAAGCATACGCGGTCCCACCAAGTTTCTCATCGTCTTCTCCTGGGCGATTGTGGTTTTGTTCGCTTATGGCGTGGAGGGCTTGAGCCGGCGTTATCTGGCGGCCACCGGCGGCAAATACCTGCCCCCGCTGGTGCAGTTCAATAAGTGGTGGACCACGGCGGCGGCCTTTGACCGGCGCTGGACGTTTGGCGTGCTCGGGGCCGTGGGGGCCAGTGTGCTCGGCTGGCTGATTTATGCCGGGGAAAAACCGGCCTTGATCGCTTACTTGCAAAGCCACGGCTTTCCCGGGGCCTCACCCGGCATGGCGGATCTCATTGCCAGCTTCAGCATTGGCCAGGCGGGTGTTTTCGTCCTGCTGTTTGCCGGGGCGGCCGGCTTGAGCCTGCTGGTGATCTCCGGGGTGCTCGGCGGACCCCGGGCCAAGTGGGGCGGACTGCTGCTCGGGGCCTTCCTGCTGGCTGATCTCGGCCGCGCCAGTTTGCCGTATATTATCCATTGGGATTACCAGCAAAAGTATGACATCGACCCCAGCCATCCGGGCCAGTCCGCGAATCCGATCCTGAATTTCTTGAAGGATAAATCCTATGAGCACCGGGTGGCGCAACTGCCCTTTGGCACGCCCGAAGGCATGGAGAACTGGGAACAGCTCTACACCATCGAATGGATGCAGCACCAGTTTCCCTATTATAATATCCAGTCGCTGGACAACTGGCAGCGCCCGCGTGTGGGCTCGGATATTGCCACCTATGAAAATGCTGTGTACTCGCGCGGGGTGGATGGCCTGACCCGGCAATGGGAATTGACCAACACCCGGTACCTGCTCGGGGCGGCCGGCTTTCTGGAGGGGCTGAATACGCGGATTGATCCGCAGCACCGGTTCCGGATTGCCCAGCGGTTCAACGTGCTGCCCAAGCCGGGGATTACCCGACCCACCAAGCTGGAAGAAATCACCGCCGTGCCCGATGACAATGGGGCGGTGGCCCTGTTTGAATTCACCGGTGCCCTGCCCCGCGCCAAGCTGTATGCCAACTGGCAAGTGAACACCAACGACCAGGCCGTGCTGCAAACGCTGGTGAGCCCGGCGTTTGATCCGGCCCAAACCGTGCTGGTGTCCACACCCCAAACCGGGCTGGCCGCCACGGCCACCAATGTCAATACCGGCACCGTGGAATACCAGAGCTACGCGCCGACCAAAATCGTGCTGGCCGCTGCCGCCACCACCACCTCGGTGCTGCTGTTGAATGACAAATTCGACCCGGGCTGGTCCGCGAGCGTGGATGGGCAGCCGGTGCCGGTGCTGCGCTGCAACTTCATCATGCGCGGCATTTACCTCACGCCGGGCAAGCACACGGTGGAATTCCGGTACGTGCTCCCGAGCAAACCGATGTACATCACGCTGGCTGGATTCGTGACGGCGATTCTGCTCTCGGGGTTTCTGCTGGTCGCGGGCAGCCGGAAAGCGGTGCCGGCCGCCCCGGTGGAGGAGGGGGTGAAGGCTTGAGCGGGCGGTGCCGGGCGGATCATTTGGGGGGCTGAGCGAAAAATCATTAAATAGCCGTAATTATTATTAAATGGGCCGGTTTTGAAAGGTTTTCAGCGGGCGGTGGCGGGGCGGGCGGGGTCGGGAAGCCGGGATGAGGCCGCCAAGTGCAGATCGGAAGAGCACACGTCTGAACTCCAGTCACATTAC
>CAIQWB010000128.1 GCA_903875465.1 uncultured Verrucomicrobia subdivision 3 bacterium | reverse complement strand
CCCCCGAATGTGGTATGGCCAGAGGAAGTAAGCCCTGTTAATAATAAAAGGATTAGGGTTTTTAAGGAAAATCCCGTGCCACCGTTTCCAACTAAATGAACGAGTCATACCTTGATTATGCGGTAGTTAGATTTTACCGGCCCCTACAAGGACTGTCCATCGATCGCTCTTTAAATTCATAAGCAAGCACCTCAAAGTCAGACCTGAATCCATGAAAAACCAATCCACGCAATATATAATGCTCCGGTCGTTCGCTGCGCTCGGCATGCTTTTCAGCCTATCCTCAAGCATCCAAGCGGCCGATGACACCTGGTCGGGTAATGGCACCACGCCTAATTGGAGTGAGGCAGGCAATTGGGACGTGGTCCCCAAGAGTGGCGACGACGTGATTTTTTCCGGAACCACACAGGTCGTTAGCTCGAACGACATCTCCGGACTGACCCTGGGCTGGGTATGGCTGAATAACAGTGGCTATACTTTGGCGGGCAATTCACTGGTGCTTTCGGGGGGCATAACCAACTCCTTTGATGGCAATACGATCGGCAACGCCCTGACGCTGGCCGCGTCGCAGAACTTTTCCTCCCTTAATGGAACCCTGACGCTTGGCCCAGGTGCCGGTCAATCCGCTACCATTAACAATAACGGCTATCCACTAACGCTCACGGATGGCGGTAATTTTAATCTATTGGGCGCGGTCACCGGGGCGGGCAGCCTGACAATGGCCGGAACGGGTAACCTGACGATCACCAACCGACAGCCGCTTACCGGGGGAATATTCATCAATAATGGAACGCTGACTGTTTCAACGGCGGGCAATCTTGATTTTGGCGGAGCCCTTACACCCTCGCTCATCACCGTAAACACGAATGGCACCATTTACGGAACCACCACGCACGCCATTGGCGGTGGCACCTCCGTCTTTCTAAATCGAGGCACATGGAGGCTCGATGCGGAAGATTACAAGCAAAATTTGACCCTGTGGGATGGCACGATCGAGCCCGGACCCAATCCGAACAGCAGTGGCGGTGAACTCCGCGTAGGTAATGCCGGGGGGAACGGCAGTTACACTTGGTACGTGACGAATTCAGTGGCCGGCTCAGTCATTAGCAGCCCGCTGAACACCATTGGCTCAGGTGTCACCGTTACCTTCGATGTGGCGCGCGGCCAGGCGGCGAGTGACCTGACAATCTCGGGTAACATCAAGAACGGGGGAAACCTGATTTTTGCCCGGAACGGCATTACCACATTGTCTGGTGCCAATACCCAAACCGGTACCACCACCATTAATGGCGGCACCGTTATGCTCACTGGCACCCTTTTATCCAGTGTGATTAACGTTGCGAGCAATGCGATTTTTGACATTTCCGCGGGTAATTTCTCGTTAAGTGCCAACCAACTGCTCAACGGTTCGGGAACGGTGATCGGCACCTTGAACGACCAAAATGGCGTACCGGGTTCAACGCTGAGTCCGGGCGGAAACAATCTGGCTGGCACCCTAACCATGGGAGGGTTGAGCCTGGGCGGGTATCTCAATTTGAATTTTGATTTGGGCTCGACTACCGGGATTGGCGGCGGAACCAATGATCTGCTGATTGTCACCAATTTCACCGCGACGGCCGGCACCACCAACACCGTGAACATCTCATTTTTAAATGGCACCCCAAAAGTGGGCGGCGTTTACACCTTGATTCAGTATGGCAATGGTTTCACCGGCGATCCTTCGCAATTCCTGGTCGCGGCGGCATCCCGATATGTTTACGCTTTCACCAACGATACCACCGCTGGGGCCATTAAAGTGATTGTCACAGGTGCCCCGGGTAATTTGGTCTGGAAGGGTGATGGGGTGACCAACACCTGGGACGTGGCCACTACTACAAATTGGTTCAACGGGGCGCCCTCCAAGGATGTCTTTCTTCAGGGGGACAATGCCACCTTTAATGATCTCGGGTCCAACACGCCCGCGGTTTCAGTTGCCACCACGGTGCAACCAACCGTGCTGACGATCAATTCGACGAAGAACTATCTCTTTAGCGGTCCTGGAAAAATTTCAGGCGGGGGGCGGTTGATCAAGAGCAACTCAGGTAATCTGACGCTACTTACGGCCAACGATTTCGCTGGCGGCGGCAGTTTGAACGGCAGTGGGGTGGTGAATGTTGGTAATGGGGGCACAACTGGGGCACTGGGGAGCGGTTCCCTGACCAATAACACCACGGTGACCTTTTTCGAAACGGCCAGTGCGACCTATGCGGGCAACATGAGCGGCACGGGTTCAGTCGTTTCCTTCATGCCCGGTGCCACACTCATATTGACCGGTTCCAATACGTTTAGCGGTGGCTTGGTGGCGCTCAGTGGCACGACTCAAATTGGCAATGCCACAGTCGCCAGTGTTGCGGGAAATATTACCAATTATTCAACCTTGAATCTGTACCGGTCGGATGCGTTTACCAACAAAAACAATATCACAAGTGCTGGTAACACCCTGGAGTATGGCAATGGCGATATCAATGTGCGCGGAGCGGGCGGTATGACCGTGGATGGTTCGGCCGGCATCAATGCACTCCCGGCGGGCAGCGTGTCGATCAGCCAAAGCGGCTTCGGCCAAATGACAGTTAACCCCAATGGCCTGGTCAATATTGGCCTTAATTTTCTGCTGGGAAATCCGAGTGGTGGAGCGGGTGGCAATGTCATCCAAAACGGTGGCGTGATAAATGTCGGAAATAATTTACGCATTGGCCATTGGGCGACTGAGCTTTCCACCTATGCGATGAATGGCGGCACCCTCAATGTGCCGAACAATGATCTGGCCGTTGGCTGGGATGGCATCGGCCTAATGACCATGACGGGGGGGACGATCAATGCCCGTACGTTTGCCGTGGATGACAATGGCATTACCTCAGCCTTCAATGGCACCAACAGCACCTTCACAATGACGGGCGGCATCCTCAACATCGGCACCGGGGGCATCGGGGGGGCCACCCAGACCAATGCCGTGCTGCCGACGATCTTACTGAGTGGTGGCACCATTGGAACACTGGTACCCTCAACCGCCATCGCCGCCGGCTGGTCATCGTCCATGAACCTCCGGCTCACCAACGGATCACCCACGTTCGACAGTTCGAACAGCACCATTACCCTTTCCGGTTCCCTCTCCGGTAATGGCGGGCTGACGAAACAGGGTTCCGGCTACCTTAACTTGAATGGGGCGAATACTTTTACGAACGTGACCACAGTAAATGCGGGCACACTGCAAGGCACGGGTTCGACGGTCAGCCCAATCATGGTACAGTCCGGAGCAAATATTTCGGCAGGCACGACTTTATCGACTGGAACCCTCACGGCCAGCAACGTTACGATTAATCCCGGCGGAAATGTGGTCATTGACGCCTCCTCCAGCGGTGCCACCAGTGATTTACTGTATGTCCGGGGTTCGCTGGCCTTGGATGTCGCCACCCCGCTGTCCTTCAATTTCCTGGGCGGCACACCCTACACCGGCGGTCCGTACACCGTGGTCAGCAATCTACTGGCGCGGAGCGGCCATCTCGTGCTTGGTCCTTCTGGTTTGACGCGCTACGCGGCGACCGTGGATGAAACCAATCCCAACCGCATTCAAGTTAGTTTCAGTGGGACCAATGCAAGTCTCGTGTGGAAAGGCGGAGTGAGCACCAACTGGAACGTCAATGCCGACGCAAACTGGCTAAATGGCGGGATCGCGGACAAATATTTTCAATCCGACGCGGTGATTTTTGATGATTCAGGCATCACCAAATCCAATGTAAATCTCACCGCGGCCGTCACTCCGGCGAGCATTACAGTGAATGCCACGGGCAATTACACCTTTGCTGGCAGTCCGATTGCGGGCGCGACCACCCTCACCAAAAGCGGCACGGGGAGCTTGACCTTGGTTAACAGCAATGGCTACACGGGGTTGACCACCATTGCCGGGGGCACGCTCCAGATTGGCAGTGGCGGCACATCGGGATATCTCACCGGTGGCACCGTAAACGACTATGGGTCCTTGGTGTTCAACCGTTCGGATTTGGTGAATTTCAACGGTTCGATTAACGGACCGGGCAGCCTGACCCAAGCCGGCTCCGGTACATTGCTCATTACCGCCACCCAAAATCATTATGGCGGCACAACGGTCAATCCTGGGAGCACTGTGCAATTGGGGAACGGTGCCTTGGGCGACTCGGGAAGTTTGGGTAACGGACCGGTGACCAACAACGGGACCATCAATTTTTATCGGCTGAGCAGTATTGCTGTAGCGGCTCCTTATACCGGCCCGGGGAATTTCAACTTCCTCGGCACGGGCAATGCGGGACAGAGCGCCTATTCGCTGAATGCCACGAATACGTTCACGGGGCCGGTGACCCTTTCCCTCGCCCGCATTCAAAGCGGTGCGGGGGCTTACAGTTTTGGCAGTCCTTCCAGCATCACGGTGAATCCGGGAAGCCAGGTTTATGCCGTCGCCACGCCTAACAGTCCGATCTTTAACATGCCGCTGAGCCTGGCGGGTTCAGGTTGGCAGGACGGGTTGGGTGCGTTGCGCCTGGAAGGCATTGGCACGTGGGCCGGGGGGATCAGCCTGGCGGGCAATGCGCGCATTGGTGTGAATAGCGCCACGACCAATACGATCACGGGCAATATTTCAGGTAATTACGAATTAGAAACCTATGGCGGTAATGCTGCCGGTGCCCTGGTGCTCGCGCCCACCGCGAGTAATGCTTACACCGCACTGCGGGTGAGCATTGGTGCCGCCGGAGCCAAAACAATTGCCGGAAATGCCAATGCCATTCCCAATAATATTCCGCTAACGATGAACGGGGGCACGCTTTGGCTGAACGGATTCACCAAATCATTCAGCCCATTCCTGAACCTGAGCAGCAGTTCCTCGATTCAAAATGGCAGCCTCACCTCGCCAGCCTCAGTCACGCTCGCCCCGGTCTTGGGAACTTCCACCTATGCGGGAACGTTTTCAGATGCCGCCACTCAGCCGTTGAATGTCACCTTTAACCAAACTCCCGGATTGTGGAGCATGACGATGTCTGGCTTAAGTCCAAACTGGACAGGTAATTTTACCAATAACGGCGGGACCATCACTTGCGGCACACAGAACACGGTCTTTGGCAGCCAAGGCGTGGTGGGCCGCAATATCGTGGGCAATAACGGAGCCACCTTCATTACCACCCTGAATAATGTGCTTAACAATTATAGCGGCAATGTGGTGCTGAACAACAGCACCTGGTTGTGTAATCGTTATGCCAGTTTTGTGAGTGCTGGATCACTCTATCTGGCCGGGGCCACCATCAATGGCACCAATAATTCGGATGGGGCCTACGAGAATTTGCAATTGCCCGGCCTGGTCACGGTTCGCGGCACAACCCCCTCGTACCTGCTGGTTTCCGGAACTTCCCCGGCTTACGACTTGCAGGCCAACGGTACCACCTTTGATGTGGCGGATGTCACGGGCAACGCCAATTCCGATCTGGTGATTGGCGGCGGTTCAAGCACCAGTTTCCTCCATAATCCAGCGAACAGCAGCACCCCGGCCGCCTTGACGAAAATTGGCGCAGGCACGCTGGAGTTGGATGGTGCGAATACTTACTCCGGGCCGACCACCATTGGAGCCGGAACCCTGTTGCTCGGGGCTTCCGGAACAGTTAACCTCACGCCAAGCATTAGCGTCGCCACTGGCGCAACGTTCGACGTCTCGGCCGTTGCCGGCGGATTTTCGCTGCCGACCAGCGAGCTATTGACCGGCAGCGGCCGGATCAATGGCAGTATTGTGGATGGCGTCAGCACGATAATTCAACCCGGAGGCAATGGCACGGCCGGAACCTTGACGATCACCGGCAATTTGTCGCTCGGCGGGAATGGCAGTTTGAATATTGATCTCTCCAATAACAATGCCAGTGGCAATGATCTGATCCAAGTCAACGGCAGTTTGGCCTTGACCAGCGGGGCCAATCCGACCCCAGTGAATTTCAGCTTTATGAACGGGGCACCCTTGACGGGCGTGCCTTATACGCTTATCCAATGCGCCAGCCCAATTAGCGGGACGGTGACGGGGGCTTTCACGAACAGCCTGACGCGTTATAATCCGGTCTTTAGCCAGGTGGGCAACTCGGTGGTGGTTACCTTTAGCGGTTCGTCTTCCAATCTTGTCTGGACAGGAACAGATCCCCTGGTGTCATCCACCTGGGATGTGGGAACCTCGACCAACTGGTCCAATGGCTCAGGCGGCGATGTCTTCGAGCAGTTCGACGCTGTAAGCTTTGATAACACCAGCGTCAACACGACCGTAAGCCTCAATGCTACGGTCACACCGCAATCCATCATCATTGACAGCACCAATAATTACACCATTACCGGAACCGGTTCCATCGCAGGTAACACAAGCATTGTCAAAAACAACACCAATACGCTGACACTGAGTACGGTCAATAGCTTCACCGGCCCGGTGGTGGTGAACGCCGGAACCCTGGCCTTGGGGGTGAACAATTCCCTGCCGGTGGGCACAGTGGTCACCGTCTCCAACGGTGCCGCCTTCGATTTTGCCGATTTTAATGGTTCGACCACCACGCGCGGTAACAGCTTTGTCATCGCCGGCGCAGGTCCCACTGGGCAGGGCGCGCTGCTGGATAGCGTGAATAATGGGGGCATTTACAGTTATGCCAATGTCTCGAATCTCACCCTGACGGCTGATGCGGTAATCGGTGGTGCGGAACGCTGGGATGTGGGACCGCTGCCGAACAGCAAACTTGATGGTCAGGGCCATAAACTGGCCATCGCGGGCACGGGGTCCATTGATTTGCGCCCGCAGACCATCACGAATGTAGCGAGCATTACGATCAGCAATGCCTTGACCTTCTACGAAGCGTATAGCCAGACGAATGCCTGGACCGCGACCACAACCAATTACGTCTTGAGTGGCTCGAAACTGGGCATATATGGGGGACAGGCCTTGAACATGCCGATTGTGCTGACCAACGCCACCATGCTTAATCAAGGCGGTGGAACGCCACTGTGGTTGAGCCCCATTACCTTGCAAAGCACGAACCTGTTTAATGCCAGTGCGGCGCAAAACTTCTCCGGAGTCATCTCCGGTCCCGGTGCCCTGGCCATTGGCGGGGTCAGTGGCACGGCAGGGACGATTCCGGCCACCCTGACCTTCAGCAATGCCAGCACCTTTTCGGGTGGTGTGATTATTAGCAATGCGCCGGTCACCCGGCCCGCCGTCGCCGCAGTCGGTGGATTTGCGGCGCTCGTGCTTACCAGTTCCAATGCCTTGGGTACGGGTCCGATTACATTTGATCTGAGTCAAATGACAACCAATGCCATGACCAATGTCGTCCGGGTGCTGGAATGCAACATTACCGGCGGGGGCATCCTGCCCAATGCCATCATTTTACCAGCCAGTGCCTCCACGGTTACGAATGTGAGTATCCAAGGGCGCGACAGTAGTAGCGTGTTTACGCTCGCGGGCACGATCAGTGGTGGTTACGCCGGGTTGACCAACTGGGTGGATTTTGGCGACGCATCGAGTTTCGGCGTGATGCGCTGGGCTAACACTGGCAACACCTTCTTGGGCAATATTTACTGTGATCGCGGGGTCCTGGCCATCACTGCCGACGGTTCCTTGGGGAATGCCGCAAACTCATTGAAGCTGGACCAAGCCACGGTTAATGGCGGTCTCCGCTTCGATGCCCCTGGCATTAACTTGATCCATAGTGTCATTGCGAATTCAACGATGAGTTTGGATGTTTAGGGGATAACAGTGGGGTTGGGGTGGCGGGGACGGCCAACAGCGCGACCATCTCCGGCATTATCAGCGGGGCGGGAGCGTTTACCGTCCGGTGTGGCGTAAATGTCACTCCGATCTCCTTCGGCACCCTGACGCTGGGGGGTAACAACACCTTTAGTGGTGCCTTAACCATCAATCCATTTGTTAAAGTGGTGGCAGCCAATGCCAACGCGCTCGGCACGACAGCCGGGGGCACCACCGTCAATGCAGGCGGCGCGCTGGCCTTGAACCTCGGCGGAACTTATGCCAGCGAAGGTCTGACCCTGAACGCTGGCGGCATCGCGGGTGCGGGGGCCTTGGAAAATCTTTCCGGTGCCAATGTCTTGAATGGCGGCATCACTCTTGCCTCAGCTTCCACGCTTGGGGTCACGGCAGGCAATCTAACATTGGGCGGGGTTATTTCGGGTGCGTTCCCCTTGACCAAGACTGGCCCCGGGGCGCTCACCTTGACGGCGGCCGAGACCTACAGTGCTGGCACCCTAGTCAACGCTGGCACCCTGTATGTAAATGGTTCACTTCCGATTGGGAATGCGGTATCGGTTTATTCTGGGGGTGGCTTGGGCGGTGTGGGAATTATCAATGGTCCGGTTACGGTGCAGAATGGAGCGTCGCTGGCTCCCGGCGTTGGCGCTCCAGGTAAATTAACGGTCAACGGCCCGCTAAATCTGTTTGGTAATACTACCATGCTCTTGAATAAAGCAACGCCCACGAATTCCCAGATTGCCGGAGTGAGCGCACTGGTTTACGGCGGGACCTTGAGCGTGACCAACTTGGGCGGAACCTTGGCCGTCGGCGACACTTTCAAGCTCTTTAGCGCCCAAGAATATTATGGGGGCTTCACTACCCTTAACCTCCCGGCTTTGGGGGCCAACCTCTCGTGGAGCAACTCTCTGGCCAGCAATGGCTCGCTTCAGGTTATTACCAATCCACCATCCGTTAGTTTGGTTCCGATTAAAGTCAGCTTTTCACTCTCGGGTGGTCAACTGTTGTTTGCCTGGCCGGCGGACCACACCGGCTGGCGTTTGGTGGCACAGACCAATAATTTGGCGACGGGTTTGAGTAGCAATACCAATGATTGGTCCACGGTCAATGGCTCAGCCTTGACGAACCAGGTAGCGATCCCAGTCGACCCGACCAAACCGACTGAGTTCTATCGTTTGGTTTACCCTTGATGGCGCCGGGAGCGGATTCCGAGATCATGCCAATAAGCACATGAAAAGCAACCCGGGCCGGCGGACCATTCAACGTCCACAAGCCTTCACTCTCATTGAATTATTGGTGGTCATTGCCATCATTGCCATACTGGCCGCCATGTTGCTGCCCGCCCTGGCCCGCGCCAAACAACGGGCCAAGGATATCAATTGCGTGAGCAACAGCAAACAGTTCACCCTGGGAATGAACATGTATGTGAGTGATGCCAGCGGAAAGCTGATCAGTTATGGCGACCCTTCCGGCGGCTTCAATCTTTGGATTGCCCGCTTGCAGACGAACTATAATTTGCGCGCCACCTCGCGATGTTGCCCAGCCGCGCCCGAGCTGGCAACCTGGGTGGGGATCAACAAAGCCACCGCCAGCAATCCGGATTTGGGCACGGCGGATCATCCCTACCTATGGGACCCAACGGTTTGGGGCGGCACCGGGTCCAAGTTTCAAGGGGGTTATGGGTTGAATGCCTATTGTTATTCCGGCTACAGCACTGCGACGGCATATTTTCAAAAAGAGTCGGCAATCCGACTGCCTACCGCCACACCGTATTTTGCCGATGCCACCTATGCAGATTTCCAGCCAAATCCGGGAGATCAGGAAACGCCTTGGGATTTATATAACGGCGGCGATAATGGTCCTGGGGTGGGGCGGGCCGCCATTGCCCGCCATGGCGGTGCCGGTCCCGGCTCAGCACCGCGGAGTTTACCCAACGGCACGGGCAAACTTCCGGGCCGCAGTGACTGTGCGTTTGCGGATGGTCACGCGGAAATGAAAAAAATAGATGATCTCTGGGGTTTGCAATGGTCCACCACCTGGCCGGCCGGAAATAATCGTCCGCTTTAAGGTTGTTTAAACCCGAACTCCGAAATTAAAATGGCCGGTCTGCATCAATCTCTTGGGCATAAACGCTTTGGAAAAATCTCACCAGACCACTGCGAGTATGCTGGCGACTTTTCCAAAGTGTTCCTGCTCCAACATCTTGACACATCCCAGCCATTTTACTTTCGGAGTTCGGGTTAAAACCATCATACACCCGCCAAACGCCCAGTGGAATCTCCGTGGCGTTCGATTCCAGCAACCCCCATGCGATCGGCCATGCTTAGAAACAAATTAGTCAATGGCGTTGGACCGGTTTTCAGGTAGCGACCCGTCTGCAAGCTGCCGCCACCGGAACCGGCCAGCAAGATTGGCAGGTTGGTATGGGTGTGTTGATTGCCATCGGCATTACCGGAACCATAGAGGATCATGGAATTGTGCAGCAACGTATTACCATCCAAGTCTTTGGTTTGCGCCATTTTATTGAGGAATTTCCCTAATTGACGGGCATACCACAGATCAATTTCCATGACCTTGGCAACGATTTCCGGCGCGTTTTGATGGTGGGAAAGATTATGGTGCCCCTCAGTAATACCGATGTCACCAAAAGAACGATTGCTCCCCTCGCCCGCCAGCATCAAGGTCGCGACGCGGGTGGAATCCGTTTGGAACGCCAAAACCAGCATGTCAAACATGAGCTGCACATGCTCCTCAAAGCTGGCCGGAATTCCCGCCGGCGCGTCGGCCTGCGGATTCAGCACCGGCATGCGTTCAGCCCGTTCAATGCGCTGTTCGATCTCGCGCATGCTGGTAAAGTACTGATCCAATTTCTGACGGTCACGCCCGCCCAAATCCTTTGCCATGGCTTTGGCATCTGCCAGGACAAAGTCGAGAATGGACCGTTGCTGTTGCTGCCGGCGCTGGAGGTTGGTGGCCCGCTCAGAGGGGGAGCCGGACCCAAACAAACGCTCAAACACCAGCCGAGGATTGGGGTCGGGCGTCACCGGTTGGGTGGGCGTGTGCCAGGCCAGATTATATTCGTAGGCGCAGGAGTAGCCAGAATCGCAATCCCCCGCCTTGCGCACGGCGTCGCAGCTCAATTCCAAGGAAGGCAGGCGGGTGAGATGGCCGATGCGTTGGGCCAGTATCTGATCGAAGGAAATCCCGGCGTGAATGTCCGAGCCGGCCGTTTTTTTAATGCGTACGCCGGTCAAGAAGGTGCCACCGGCACGGGCATGATCGCCGCCGCCATCCTCGCCCGCATTGGCACTGAGGTCCTCCAGGCCAGAGATGAGCTGAATTTGGCTGCGGACGTCTTTGAGAGGTTGCAAAGTGCGTGGCAGGACAAAATCGCTTCCCCCATTGCCCTCGGGCCACCAAGCCGAGGGAATAATTCCGTTGGGCACATAAACGAAGGCCGTTCGCACCGGGGTGACCAGGCCCGACGCCGTGGCGGAAGCGGCAGTAGCACCCGCCAGCAAGCGCAATGGCGAAAGGGATTCCAGTGCCGGCAGGGCAATGCACACACCCAGGTTCCGCAGAAAGCGGCGGCGACTCAAACTAAGGTGTCTTTCCGAAGCCACATTTAATTTCGGGGAGTCAGTTTGGGTTTTCATGGGTTGGTTGGGTTGCGGGGTAGCGCACCCCCCAGGGGTGGCGGAGAAGCTTCGATACTATCGGCAAAGACAGCGTTGGGATCACGACGCTCGCGCTGGAACGGAGCAGAATCGATGATGCCATATAATAACACTGAAAACCGACCGTGGGCGGCGTCCAGGCGGTTGACGATTTGATCAATCGTTTGGGTGTCATAATACTCCGTGCCGCGGCCAATGGCGTACGTAAGCAACTTTGCCACCAGGCAACGGTAAAATTCCAAATGATGGCTGGTGACCAGGATATGCTTCAATTCGTGAATGTTGGTGAAACTTTCACCAGAAATCAACTGGCCGGCGGGAATAATGTCCTGGTGCCGTTCCTGTTCCCGCCACATCCCCAGAGCATTAAAATTTTCAAAAGCCAGCCCTAGCGGATCCAGGCGAGAGTGACAGGCAAAGCACTCGGGTTTGTCACGATGTGCTTGAAGGATTTCGCGCAACGTGGGCTCGCGGTCATGAAAATGATTTTCCGTCGCCTCGAGAGCGGGCACATTCGGTGGCGGTGGTGGCGGAGGGGATCCGAGAATATGGCTCAGGACAAACAAGCCCCGTTTGACAGGGGAAGTACGATCGGGGTTGGAAGTCACGACCAGCACCGTGCCCTCGGTCAACACGCCCCCCCGGGGACTACCGGGCGGCAGGGTGACCCGGCGCATTTCCGGACCGGTGACGCCCAGGTTGGTCAGGCCATAGATCCCGGCGAGTTGCTGGTTTAAGTAAGTATAATCGCTATCGATCAACTCCAAGATACTGCGGTCTTCATGCACAATCCGCGAAAACACCATTTGCGTCTCACGTTGCATGGCATGCTTCGCCTCGGCATCCAGAATATTGGCTGGTCGCGGAAAGCGGGGATTCCGCCGCCGGGCAATGCGCCCGGCGGACGCGGGGCTGCTGGTGCCCGCTGAGGGACTGGACTGGCTGCTTGGGGCGGCCGGATTGGCCAACGAGGCCTCAAACCGCGCGCGCCGCTGCGCCAATTGCTCTTTTAATTGTTTCTCCTCACCCCGGTCTCGGGCGAGTACCACCCGGGAATCGATGCTCACACCTTCCACATCCCGCACTTGAAGCCACTGTCCGGTAAAGTTATTAACCATCGATTCGGAACGCGGATCGGCCAGCATGCGGTTGAGCTGATCACCCAGATGGTTGCGCAATTGACCTTTCGCGGCCAGTTCGAACAACTCATCGTCCGGCATGGAAGACCAGAGAAAGTACGACAGTCGCGAAGCCAGGGAATATTCATCATTCAGCGGAAACTGTTCCTTGGTGGTTGATGAGGCCGGCAGCTCCGATCGGAATAGAAAACGCGGCGATGATAGCACGGCCACCATGGCCTGGGCCACACCGGTTTCAAACGATTCCCCCGGCTGGGCATAAACACTCTCGGCCAGGACCAATAAGCGGTCTACGTAGGCCGATTCCACTGGACGGCGAAAGGCTTTTTGAGCGAAGCGGCCCAAAATTTCCCGGGCGTAAGGGCGGCGGTCCGCCGGGTCTGCCGGAACTGCCCGGGTAAAGAAGCGATCATAATTGGTGGGCTGGGTCCAATACTTTTGGTCTAAGGGCCCAGCAATCGTCACCGAGTTCAAACGCATTTCCAAGGGGTACTCCTGTGATTCTTTCCCGGCCAGCGGTTGCACTTGAAAACTCAGGCGGTGCGTTCCGGGTTGCCATTCCTCTGCGAATTTAAAAGGCGGGAAGATTTTATTGTCCTCCCAAGTGAATTCCTGGTTCAACAGTTCTTGATCGTCCAGCTTGAATATGACCCGGCATTTGCCGGGATCAAATTCAAAAGTCCCTTTGATCGATAGCTCCAACGCCAGGTGGTATGTGCCCGGATGCTCAACTTGAAAAACATGGGTGGCGGTTCCCGTTTCGTAAAATGAAAAAGCCAGCGGTGGGGGGCGTCTGAGCCCATGCTGGCTAAAGTTGCCGGGTGCCTTGGTGCCGTCTCCCGAAAATGCGCTGCCGCTAATGACCAACACAGGCATGACACGGGCGACCTTAGGGACAGCTTCATCCACAATCGTCGTGGCGGCCAGCATGTACTTTTCTAAAAGCAAGGGGGATACGCTTAAAACATCGCCAATATTGTCGAAACCATAGCCCGTGTCGTCCGGAGGAAACTCCACCTCGGTGTTGAAATCGACCCCGAGCAAATCGCGAATGGTATTGTGATATTCGGTCCGGTTCAGGCGACGCAGGGTCACCCGCCCCGGGTCGGGATTCCGGGGATCAATCGCGAATGCCTGAAATTTAATCCAATCCTCCAACTGTTTTTCCTCGGCGGCCGTGGGCCGGGGCTTTTTTTGCGGCGGCATTAGCCCGGACCGTAAATTGTTCAAAACCTTGCTCCATAACGCGGGGTTCAAAACCTGCTGGTCACTGGTGAGGGTGTCAAACGCCACCTGCCCCTTGCTGGCACCATCGCCATGACACTGATAGCAATACTTTTCCAGCAAAGGCTCCACCTTTTGATGAAATTGCGCCACCCCGACTGACGCCTTGGCTGCGAGCAGGCCTGATGCGAAGATCATCGCACCGGCAATGCCGCTCCAAAGCGACCTTGGAAGCAAGGGATTCATTTAATAAACTTCCGCCCCGGCCATGATTTCCTTATTTGGGGCAATAATTCATTTACGTCTGAACCGGCATTTTATTGCAAGGTTTTTTTAGAAATTTGCCAATTGGTTGGACCTTTCAGACAATAACTAATGAGGCTGCTCTTACCTGGTATAAATTTCGAGTGCACCCCGCCCAGTACTTATGGTTAAATTCCCCCAGCGATGATTGCATACCTCGATTTACTGCGTCATGTCCGTAGCCACGGCAAATTTAAAGCCGACCGCACGGGCACCGGCACGTATTCCCTCTTTGGCGCGCAGGCGCGGTTTGATTTGCGCTCCAGTTTCCCGTTGCTAACCACCA
The DNA here is from genome assembly GCA_903875465.1 of uncultured Verrucomicrobia subdivision 3 bacterium. Lineage (GTDB taxonomy): Bacteria > Verrucomicrobiota > Verrucomicrobiia > Limisphaerales > UBA11358 > UBA11358. The sequence continues at coordinate 36,524 of CAIQWB010000128.1, read as the reverse complement.
AAAAAGTCCACACGCGTTCCATCATATATGAGCTTTTATGGTTTTTGCGTGGCGAAACAAACATTCAGTACCTGCAAGATAATGGCGTTTCCATTTGGAACGAATGGGCCGATGCGCAGGGTAATCTGGGGCGGGTTTATGGTGCCCAGTGGTGTGACTGGCGTACAGCGGATGGCCGCTCCATCCACCAAATTGACCAATTAATCCGGCAAATTAGAGCCAACCCCGACAGCCGGCGGTTGATTGTCAGCGCCTGGAATCCCGGGGAAATCGAAACCATGGCCCTGCCCCCCTGCCACACACTCTTTCAATTTTATGTCAGCGACGGGGAATTAAGCTGCCAGCTTTACCAACGTAGCGCCGATATTTTTCTGGGGGTGCCGTTCAACATCGCCAGCTACGCCCTGCTCACGCTGATGGTGGCCCAGGTGTGCGGCCTCAAGCCCGGGGAGTTTATCCATACCTTTGGCGACCTCCACCTCTACAGCAATCATTTGGAACAGGCTGATCTGCAACTCTCACGTCCGCCCCGCCCACTGCCGCAGATGAAACTAAATGCGGCGGTGCAAGACATCCATGAATTCCGGTTCGAGGATTTTGAACTGGTCGGTTATGATCCCCATCCCGCCATCAAAGCGCCGGTGGCCGTGTAGAAATAATGCAACTTGGTAATTTCAAATCATCCTCCCCGGCCCCGGTTTCGCTCAATCGCCGCCTCGACCAATGGCTGCCGGCATTGACTGGCTCGCTCTGGTCGGGTGTTTTCTTCATCATCCTGACCACGCTGGCGGCGTATTGGCCGGTATTTTCCGCCGGTTTTATCTGGGATGACGATGCTTATGTGACGGATAACTCGCTACTTACCGCCGCCGATGGCTGGTGGCGGATTTGGTTTTCCGCCCACCACCAGTCCCAATATTTTCCACTCGTGTATTCCACCCTGCGCCTGGAACATGCCTTGTGGGGGTTCAATGCGCTGGGTTATCACGCGGTTAATGTGGGACTGCACATTATCAATGCCCTGTTGATCTGGCATTTATTAAAACGTCTGACCGTCCCCGGCGCCTGGGTGGCTGCGGCTTTATTCGCGTTGCATCCGGTCCAAGTGGAAACCGTTGCCTGGGTGACTGAACTCAAAAACACGGAATCGACCCTGCTTTATTTGCTGGCGGTGCTGGCCTGGTTAAATTTTTGTGCCGGCCGGTCGCGCTGGTTTTACAGCCTGGCGCTAGGCCTGCATGCGCTGGCATTGTTCGCCAAGACCACCGCCTGCACGCTGCCGGCCGTTTTACTGTTGGTGCTTTGGCTACGCGATGAGCCAATCACCTGGCGGCGTTGGTGGCAGGTGTCGCCCTTTGTTGCCATGGGCCTGGCCATGGGCTTGCTCTCGATTTGGTGGGAGAAGCATTTGGACAATTACCTGCCCAAATATCATTTGCCGGGGGGCATTGACCGGTTGCTGATAGCCACGCATGCGATCTGGTTTTACGCGGGCAAGGTCCTCTGGCCCGTGAATCTGACCTTTAGCTATCCACGCTGGAATATCAATGCGGCAAATCCGGCGCAATATCTCTGGCTGGCCGCCTGCCTGCTGGTAGCAGCCTTCCTTTGGTTTAAGCGCCGTCCATTGGGGCGCGGGACCGTGGCCGCAGTGATTTTCTTTGTGGCAGTGCTGTCGCCGATGCTAGGTTTTATTCCGCTGTACACGTTTTATTTTAGTTTTGTTGCCGACCATTACCAATACCTCGCCTGCTTGGGACTCTTGGCGGGAGTGGCGGCACTGGCCGTGCAGGTCCCAAAAAAATGGCCGGCGCAGCGCGGCCGCTTTTGGGTGGTTAGCATGGTCATGCTCTTACTTTTAGGCGGTTTAACGCACCAGCAGTGTCGTGCTTACGTCACCCCGGAATTATTATGGATGGATACCATGGCAAAAAATCCCCGCTCCTGGCTGGCCCATACCAATCTGGGCCGTTTGCAAGCGGCGCGAAAAGAATTTGCAGCGGCCGCGACCAATTATGTGGCCGCCTTGGAAATCAATCCAGCCGAGGAGGAGATTTACTATAATTATGGCAACCTGCTGGCCCGCACGGGGCATCCCGAGGCCGCCGTGACCCGGTATCAATCGGCGATCGAATTGAATCCCAACCTGCCAGATTTTCATGCGAATTTGGGCGTGGTACTACTGCAATTAAACCGGGTGGATGAGGCCATCATCCAGGACAAACAGGCGGTGATGCTGCAACCCGGGATCATGCATTACCATTTTAACTTCGCCAACGCGCTGGTGGCCGCCCACCAAACGGGAGCGGCGCTGGCGGAATTTCAAAAGGCGCTGCAATTGGAACCGGATTCCGAACTCGTAAAAAGACGATTGCGTGCGCTGGGCGTGGTCGTAAACTGATTACTAATAAAAAGGCAATTAAGCGGCCTTGGTTCATTTGCTTTATGAAACTTATTAATGCTTCCCTGGCTGACCGGCTGCCGCGCCCGCGGCGCGCCCTCGTGCTCGCACTGGCATTGGTGGCCGGGTTGCTGGCCATCGCAGTGATGGCGGCGAACCGGCTTTGCCAGCAGGCTGCGCAAGGTCGCATCTTTACCAGTCCGGAGGCCTTGCCCAACCGGGAGGTTGGATTGGTACTAGGCACCAGCCAGACCACCCGCCGGGGCCAGCCGAACCTGCATTTCACCAGCCGGATGGATGCAGCGGCGGCCTTGTATCACGCTGGCAAGGTCCATCATTTGCTGGTCAGCGGGGACAATCACATTGCCACCTATGATGAGCCCACTGCCATGCGGGAGGCTTTGATGGCCCGGGGGGTGCCGGCCGCCGATATCACCCTGGATTATGCCGGGTTTAGGACCCTTGACTCGGTCGTCCGAGCGCAAACGGTTTTCGGCCTGGACCATTGCACGATTATTACCGAGGCCTACCACTGCCCCCGCGCCCTTTGGATTGCCGAAAAGCACGGGCTGGATGCGGTGGCGTTGGCGGCACCGGATGTGGCCATGCGCAGTTGGGCGTGGCGGGCCAAGGCCCGGGAAAGCTTCGCCCGCGCCTGGTGCGCGGTTGATTTGTATGTGTGGCACCGCCAGCCCAAGTTCACGGGGCCGCGGGAACCAACCTTGGCGAGGACGGAGCGGCTGTGAGCAAATATTTTAAAGCAATTGCCGCGATGTCCCTGAACCGGGTGATTGGCGCGGGCAACGCCATCCCCTGGCATCTGCCTGAGGACTTTAAGTGGTTCAAGGCGAGCACCATGGGCAATGTGGTCGTCATGGGCCGCAAAACGTTTGAAAGCCTGGGCAAACCCCTGCCGAACCGGAAAAACCTGATCCTCACGCGGCATCCGCAATCGTTGATCAAAGACCATGCGGCCATTTTTGGTCAATATCATGAGTGGCGGGGCGGCCAGTATTTGAAACGCGCCTACCAATTCCATTTCACCAAAATGGACAAGGATAAGGACCAGCAGACGGACATTTTGATTTTTAACTCGCTGGACAAACTGAATCCAGAGGAATTTCCCAATGATATCTTTATCTGCGGTGGTTCCCAAATCTATGAGCAATCCCTGCCCCGCTGTTCCGACCTGTACCTGACAGTGGTGAAGCGCGAGGTGGCAGGCGATGCGTTTTTCCCGCCATTTGAAGATAAATTCAAACTCATTGCGGAACTGCGCGACACGCCGGAATTTAAGATCCTGCACTACCAGCATCATAATCTGGCGGCTGAGCAAGACTGACCAGACCGAGAGGCATACCGCTGATTCACCGAACATTGGCAACCCGGCGCGCCAGCCGCAACAACGCACTTCTTCAAGCCCAATCCCCGCTGGCGGCCGTTGAGCGGGGCGGTTGCGAAAACCGGGCTCCGGCACCTCCGGGATTGCCCAGCGGCGGGATTTGCTTATATTATGGGCTGTGAAATCCAAAGGCATAGTGTATCTGGTGGGCGCGGGACCGGGCGATCCGGGCCTGCTGACCCTGCGTGGCGCCGAATTGCTGAAGCGCGCCGAAGTGGTGGTGTTTGATGTGCTGGTCAATCCGGCCCTGCTCCGCCTGGCTCCCCCCACCGCAGAACTGATCTCTCGTAAAATTCCCGGCAGTGCCAAGCCGCTGTCGCAGGACGAACTCAATGCGCTCATCGTGACGCACGCGCAGGCGGGCAAATGTGTGGTCCGTCTCAAGGGGGGGGATCCCTACGTGTTTGGCCGGGGGGGCGAGGAGGCTGAGATTCTGGCCGCAGCCAAGATTCCCTTTGAAGTGATTCCGGGCGTTTCTTCCATCACGGCCGTGCCCAATTACGCTGGCATTCCCCTGACCCACCGGTCGCATTGCTCCAGCTTTACAGTCTTTACCGGCCATGGTGAGGCCACGGACGCGGACACGAACCTGCGTTATGATCAAATCGCCCAGATCCCGGGCACCAAAGTGGTGCTGATGGGGACCGATACCATTGAGGATTGGACCAAGTCGGTCATGGCTCATGGCTTGCCGGAGCAAACGCCGGTGGCCATCATCCAGCACGGCACCACGGGCCGCCAAAAATCGGTGACCGGCACGCTGGCCACCATTGCCAAACTGGCGGCAGATAAGCACATTGCCCCCCCGGCCCTGACCATTATCGGGGACGTGGTGAAGTTGCGTGGCAAGCTCAATTGGTATGAAAACCTGCCGCTGTTCGGCCAGCGGATTGTGGTTACCCGCCGCCCGGAGCAGGCGGGCTCCTTCGCCGCCCGGCTGGCGGAACTCGGTGCGGGCGTCCTGGAGGTGCCCACCATTAAAATTGAGCCCACCACCCGCCGCGAAGAGCTCGTGGACATGCTGCTGGAAATCAACTCCTATGACTGGCTGGTGTTCACCAGCGCCAACGGCGTGACCGCTTTTTTCGACCTGTTCTTCAAACGTTTTCAAGACATGCGCGACATCGGCGGCGCGCGGATTGCCGCCGTGGGACCGGCCACCGCGGCCAAACTGAAGGAATTGCATCTGCAAGTGGATTTGCAACCGGAAGAATTTACAGGCCGCAAGGTCGCCGAAGCCTTTGCCAAATATGAAACCATTGAGAACCGGAAAATCTGCCTGCTGCGGGCCGAGGCGGCCAATCCAGACTTGTTCATGGGTTTGCAGGAAATGGGGGCCATTGTGGACGACATCGCCGTTTACAAAACCGTGCCCGAACTGGAGGATCGCACTGGCATCACCGCGCAACTACTGGAAAGCGGTGCGGACTGGGTGACCTTCACCAGCAGTTCCACGGTGGAGCACTTTCATGCGCGTTTCAACCTACCGGCCCTGCTCAAGCAATTTCCCGGCTTGAAAACCGCCTCCATCGGTCCGGAAACCACCAAGACCCTGCAAGCCCTGGGCATCAAACCCACCCTGGAGGCCAAACTCCACACCACCGATGGATTGATTGCCAGCCTGGTGAAAGCCGCTAAAACTTAGGCCAAACGGAAGGAGTCGATAGCTGCCCGGCTGATTTTTTCAGGTTTGATTAGCTTTGATTTGGTTTGACTGCTGAGGGAAGCCCGCCCACCCATGGCTGGCTCCCATCGGCGGCTGGCCAGGGTTTCGGGGGATTAGGTAGGGCCTTGAAAGGCACGATTAGGTGCGATTTAACCCGATCCGTCTGGAATAGAGTGGGGAGAAGCACGATTGGACAGACGTTTTCAGAGCAACCGATTCGATTTCAAAGAACGAACGCAGCGGGCAAAGTGAGGCGATGAGTGGGGCCCGATTTGCTGCCTGTGACTGGCGAATGCAATTGAGACCGGAACCCAGCAGTTCAATCCACTTCCATATTGTAGCATCAGGCGATGAGTTGTCAAATCGCCGTCAACTTTGCAGGGCAAACGCTTCTAAAATTTCCTATAACAGCGCAACAAAAGCCGGGCGATACCCGACGTGACCTGAAAATGGTGCCTTATGAGCGCCGGCCCCACTGCCGCGCCCTTGCTTAACTTTACAGCCCAGTGATGGACCCCGGGCCTAGGACTTCTCAGGCAAGCTCGGCGACCGCCTGCTGCCTAAGCCAAGAAAAAGGCTCTGGAATTGCTGGTTTAAAAAATGAAAGGCTGGTTGCAGCTTGGCAAAGCCGCAACCAGCAGAGGGCAATTTATTGTTTAACGCGGAAGAACACGCTACCCGCGGAAGGATTGATCGTGATTGTCGCCGGGCTGTTCCCAAGATAATCCACCCAGTTGGTGCCGAGGCCGGTGGACAAGCTGTTGGTCTGCGCCTGCAAGGTTCCGCCACCAATCCATGAGAACTGCAGCTGGTTCCCCCCCATGGTGACGATGTTCAACCGGGGGGGAACGCTGGCAACAACTCGCAAGGTTCCGGTGCCGGTGATGAAGGGTGCAGCGGTGGTCGCATCATAAATTCCAGCTGGCTGATTCGTCCCGTTAAGAACGAGCTCGGCCACGACGTTGGTTTCGACAAAGTTCAGGTTCAATGCCGCGCCGGCGGCGATGGTTACCGTTGAACTGCTGGCAAGCGAGGCATAGTCCAAGTCAAGTGTGCCGGCATTGACAGTGGTGTTGCCGCTGTAGGAATTCGACGCGGTCAGGGACGCGCTCAAGCTACCGCTCTTGACAATGGATCCCGAACCGCTGATTTCAGCGTCAAAATAAAGGTTGCCGCCGCTTGCATTGAAGGTTGTGGCGCCGTTTAAAACCACCGGCCCGCCCCAGTGATTGGCCGCACTGCCGGCCTCACCAAGCACAGTGGAACCACCGTTCAACACCAGCGTCCAAAGTCCAGGATTCTGCAAGGACCAAAATCCCACGGTGCCACCATTGTTGACGGTGAGCGTATTGGCGGATGAGCCGTTCAAGCTGGCTTGCGTCTCAATACTCAAGATGCCGCTGTTCACAACCAGGTTACCCGGGTTATTGATGATCGTGGCGACCAGGCTAATCTGGTTGCCACCAGTTTTGGTCAGCGTATTAGTGCTTTGCATGTCCATTGCATTGCCCGCGCCGCGCATATCCCAACGCATGGATCCGCCAATGCTGGCGCTGCCCGCCAGCACCACCTGTTGCACGGCGTTGATCTGGCTGGCAGTGAGACTGCTGTTGACAATGGCGCCATTACCGCCAAAACCATTACCCGAAATGGTCAGCGCTTCCGCACCAAGGTTCACTTTGTCCGCGTAAAAAGCGCCCGTTCCGACATCCAGCGTGCCTTTGCCAGCAATCACCGTTCCGGCAGCCGTGCTGCCAAGCGCGCCGCTCGGCTGGATATTCACCACCCCATTCGTGATCAGCGTGAGTCCGGAGTAGGTATTGTTGTTGGTCAACAGCAAAGTGCCAGTGCCGCCCTTGGTAAGGGTGGCGGAGCCAGCGATAACGCCATTGATGACATAGTCGTTAGTGCTGTTGACGGTGATACTGCCCGCCAGCAAGGAAGTGCCTTGAATGTTCAAAACATTGGTGCTGCCAGTGTTGTCGCACAAAACGTTGTCGCCCGCATAAAAGAGGTCAGGAATGCCGTTATTGCTCCAATTGGTCGTCGTTACCACGTCCCAGATTGTGGGGTTCGAGGGGTTGTTGCCCTGCCATACCACCGACGCGGGCACACCAGTGGCAGAGTAATGCAATTCCTTATTGGAATTGGCGTAAAAGAACACCCCGCCGCGCAAATTGGCAGCGCGGAAATTAGCCGCGCTACCAGTGAAGCCACCGGTGGCGCTCAGCACGAGCACATCCGCATTGTTTGCCGGTATCGCTGCGAAACTGACGTTGATTGGAGAACCGGCCACCGTGACGGCTCCGGCGGTGAAAGCGCCCGAGGCGCCGGGATCAACTGACAAGCCTGCGCCAGGATTCAAAATCAAAGCCCCCGTTGTAACCCCCGAACCGCCCAAACTGCCGCCACCATTAACCGTGATGGTTGTGGTCATCGGATTTGCGGAAGCAAGATTGAGCACGCCACCATTGATAGTGGTGGTGCCGGAGTAAGTCAGGTTGTTGCCAGAGAGCGTTTGCATACCCGGCCCAGTTTTGACAACCGAGAGCGAACCACTGCCATTGATGATGTCGCCAGACTCCGAGAAACTGGCCAGGGCACGGACATAAATCGTCAAAGTACTAGAACCACTGGCGCTGTTGGTGATCGTGCCAGGAGTGCCGCTGCTGTTGATTCCAGAGAAGGCCTGGCTGAAACCGTTTAAATCAATCGAGCCGAGCCCAATCTGCAGGAAATTCGTGGAGAGCGCATTGTTCGCACCCAGCCGGACGATGCTGGTAGCGTCGCCAAAGGTGAGGGTGCCAGCATATGTTCCGCTGCCGGCCATCGTGAGCACGCCATTTATGCCCGGTCGCAATAACAAGCTGTAGCCGGTGGCATTGTCAGTAACCGCCCCGGCGACGGTGAGATTACCACCATCTTCCGTGCCGATGCGCGTTTGATTCGCAGCGAGCGTCACCGGGCCAGTCCATAGGTTGGTGCCGCTGGCAGTGGCCGCGCCGCGTAAGGCACCAAGTGCGCCACCGACGCCTGTACCACTGATAACCACAGATTCGCCACTGACCCGGATGCCGGCACCGCCATTGGTGCCAATTTCCAAAGTGCTCGACGAACCGGAAACTGTCGTGCCCACAGTCGTCGCACCGAGGGCATTCGGATGGTTTACCCACAAGGTTCCGTTGGTGATGGTGATGGGTCCAGAGAAACTGTTGCTCGTGCTAATGAATAATCCAGCGCTGCCACCTTTGACCAGCCCTAATGGAATGCTGCCCACAATGCTGCCGGTGCCAACGAAATTATAGTCACCAGTATTATTAATCACTTTGATGGAATTAGGGCGCAAAGAAGCGGTGAGGAAAACATCGCCGCCGCCGAGCGTGTCATCAAAAATGACGTTGTCAGAATTTAATGCGTTATATTCCTGGTAGGCAGCGGTGCCAAAATTCCAGTTCGCCGCGCCGTTGGTCTTCCAAAGATTATCCACGGAGGCAGTCCACTTCAGGTCCAGAATCGAGCCAGTGGTAATGTGCAAAATCAATGACGAGCCGGTGTCCTGCAACGTGGCCGTTGCGCCTGCGGGGATGGTGCCGAGCACAATCGAGCCGCCGCCACGCCTGGTGTTGCAGGTGAGCAAGGTCAGATCCGTAACAGGAAAGCCCGAGCCAGTGATATTTATGGTGACCGTGCCGCTCAAATTAAGATTATTCACACTGACAACCGCGGAGTTGTAACCATCAAAAGAGCCGTAGTCGAATTGCACGGTTGCATTGGTCAGGAACGCGGCATCAACCAACCAGTTGCTATCGTTTGGCGCCAGCGCGAGCGTGGCGCCAGAAGCGACCACCAGTGCTGAACTGCTGCTGGGAAGAGTCATGGCCAAGGTGCCCTGGCTCACTTTAGTCGGACCAGTGTAAGAATTGGCCCCGGACAAAGTCAGCGTGCCAAGGCCCAGCTTATTCACGCCGCCGTCAATGGCCGGATCACTCGCAATGACACTGTGCGCCAATGCGGCAAGGACAGAAATATTGAAACCGGCGGTATCAAAGACCGCGCCGCCGCCGCGGACATTGGCCTGCGTCAGCGGGGGAATGAACGCCGCGCTGTTGGCGCGCGGCCGAAGCGTGCCCCCGTTGAAATTATTGGTGGCGACAGGACCAGCGGTGATATTGGCGGTCATGTTGCTAAAGGTCGTTGTGCCCCCGTTGAAGTTGATGGTGCTGCGTTGGGAGTTTATAGAGATGGTGGCCAGAGTGGCCGAGCCGCTATTTACATTCAAATCAGACTCGCGCCCGGTCCCGCCACCAAGGCCAAGGTTAAACAGATAGCTACCTGACACAAAAGTGCCGCCGCTGATGTTGAGAATGCCGACGTTATTGTCGCTGTTCCCGACCACATCACCTGTGCTCCCGTTGAGCGTGATAAAGGTGCCGCCAGTGATATTCATGGTGCCATTGCCGTTGGCGCCGCTGCCAATTACCAGGCCGCGGACTGACGAGGATCCATAGGTCGTGGTGCCTTCGCCCGCATCGTAGGTTAAGGGCGTAAATCCGATGCTGTTCGCCTCCAAACGATGGGCGGCAGTGATATTGGTCGGCGCAATTACACCCGCCAGCCAATTGCCGGGATTCGCCCAAATTGCATTATTCGTTCCGCGCCAAGTGTAGGTCGAGGCCCGAGCAGTGCTGAAGACAGTCATGCCGCCAACCGCCAAGAACAATATTTTAGCCCAGGTTTTCGCAGTCAGTTTCATTCAAGTTATTTTGGTTTCGTTACGGAACAAGTTTTTTAACAATCATAGCCTGCCATGCCCCAGTCAGATGTTACCGGGAACATCCGCAAACATTGGCAAAACGTATGGGTGATGATTGACCTTAATTTTAAACCAGGGTTACGAAAAGAGCAGTTTGCGTCTTTTTTCCTAGAATTTGCGCACGAGACTGCTTATTGATATTTGTGAACACCTGAACTCTTGAGCCATCAAATTCCATCACAAACCGGATCAGATCGCCACATTCCACGGGTGGCCATATTGATCGACACTTCCACCGACTGGTCCAGGCGCGTGATCACAGGCATTCGGCAATACATCAGCACCAATGATTTCTGGCATGTTTTTATTGGGTCGCGCGGCTGTGAAGAAACCCTGGAACTGCCGGTCGGATGGCAAGGTGACGGCGTTATCGCCCGCATCGCAAATCTCGAGATGGCCCGCAGGCTGGAAATGCGGGCGAGTGGAATCCCGGTGGTCAATGTGTCAGCCATCACTATTCCCGGCGCCCCGGCATTCACGCGGGTGAATGCGGATGTGGCCGCTTCGGCAAAATTAGCTGTCAATTATTTTCTGGAACGAGGCTTTCACTATTTTGCCTACCTTTGCCTGAATGGATTGGAATAGCCGTCCGGCAGCAATCTGCCTTTGTCAAGGCGGTGGCCAAAGCGGGCGGGAAAAGTTTCGTGCGGTGCGTGCAGACCCATGGAGGAGCCCAGACGCCAGATTGGAATTTGGGCATTGAAGAACTTGCCGACTGGCTAAAGTCACTGCCCAAACCCGTCGCCGTGTTCACCTGGAGTGGCGGACGGGAAATCATCCATGCTTGTCAGGCGATCGGCTTGAGAGTTCCAGAAGAAGTGGCGATTTTGAGTGGCTCGGATGATTTTTTGTGCGATATGTCGCGCGTTCCCATCTCCGCAGTCCAATCCGCCAGCGAGGCCATTGGCAACGAATCGGCGTCCCTGCTGCACCAATTGATGAACGGTGGCAAACCACCCAAACGGACCATCCTAATCCCGCCGCTGCGAGTCGTCACCCGGCAATCCACAGACACGATGGCCATCGCTGACCCGCACGTGGCAAAAGCACTGGGGTTTATCCGCGAACATGCGGTGCATCAAATCAACGTTCAGGACGTCGCCCAACACGCCGGCATCTCCCGCAGGCTGTTGGAAAAAAAGTTCAAATCCTTTTTGGATAGAAGCCCGGCCGACCACATCCGCCACACCCAGCTTGACCGTGCGAAACAACTGCTGTGGGAAACCAATCTTTCCATCGAGAAAATTTCAGACATTTCTGGTTTTGGCTCGCCTGATCACATGACCTACATCTTCCGCAATAAATTTAAAACCACGCCGCTACGATACCGCCATGAGGCGCAAGGCCGTTGCCCCCAGCCCAAGCACACGCCAAAAGCAGGTTGATAAATAATTCACGCTCTCACCGAATTGAATCAATATTTTCGTCATTTCGACAGCGTTGGAAGATATTCAAGTTCGGCCAGGAATTTATCCGCAGCCGCCAACGCCTCGGTGCGCAGCGGGGACGAGCCTTTGCGCCATTCATAAAGCGGATGGCCCGCGCCGGAAAAAACTTTAAGATGGCACCGGATGCCGCATTGTTCCATGCGCAACTTGAAATGCTCCGCCGTCGGCCCGGGAATGTATTTGTCCCTCGTGCCCAGCAGAAACAATGTCGGCGGCGCTTGGCGCGTGATGTTATGCAGCGGAGAGATTTCTTTGAAGCGCGCCTTCATTTCCGGCGGACCGTAACCATCCGGGCCGTTGTCAATAACGGCATACCACAGCAACAGGGCGTTTGGGATTGAACTCACAGTCAAATCCTCGCCCAAATCGTCCAAACCCGGCACAATGCCTGCCGCCGCGGCTACTTGTCCGCCGGCGGACGCGCCAGCCGCCACAATACGTGCTGGATCCACGCCCAGTTCCACCGCGTGCCGCCTTACCCAGCGGATGGCCGACTTGCCGTCCGCCACACTTTCAAAGGGTGTCGTGTGATGTACCGACGCAATGCGGTAATCCGCACTTATGGCAACAAAGCCCTCGGCCGCAAAATGCGCGCACTCGGAATAAAATTGGATCGGTGTTCCCACCTGCCAGCCGCCGCCGAAGAAAAAGATCACCGCAGGAGCTGGCTTGCCGCCAAACTGTTTAGCGGGCATAAACACATGCAACGTCAAGTCTGATTCGCTTGCATGTTTGTAAATGATAATCGCAGGATGAAGCGGTGGCTGTGGGGGTGTCTCCAGCAAATTCGTCAGCGCCGTGAACCACTTCGCCGCCATCTTCGCCGCGCCGCAGGCATTCGGATGCACATGGTCGTCAATCGTGTCCTCACGCCAGTCAAATCCATCGGCCATATTGACCGCCAAGACTGGCGAAGCGAGGGAGTTTAAACGCAAGGCAAGCCTGCCGAGTTCGACGTTCAGCGCCGGCAGATAACTGTATTTCGGCAGCTTACCACTGGGTATCACCTGCGCCACAAGCACAATGACTTTGGGATTTGCCGCGCGCGCCTTCCGGATCATTTTTTCGGTCGATGCCACGATGCCTCCCACTGGCGCTTCGGTATTCGTGTGATTGTGACCAGCATGAATCAGCAAAATATCAGCGCTATTGGTACGGAAATAATTTTCCACTTTCCCCGCTAAAAACTCGGCATTCTTACCGCTATACCCCTCGTGCCGCAAGGGCCCGACACGCGAATCGGTGCTGCATGAGCCTACAAACTCCATGAGATAACCGGCGGTGTGTAGTTTTTCCCAAAGTGGATAGCGGTAGTTGGAAAAAGTTTTTCCACCCTCGGTAATGGAATCGCCCACCGGCAAGATGCGGTAAACCTTCTGCTCGGCCGCGTTGGCCAATGCACCCGCGCATATCAGGACAAATAAAAATTTTATCACAAACGACATCACCGCCAAATAATCAACTGGCTTTCACCAATCCCGAACTCGCAAATGTCATCGCCTTAGCCGCCACGAAAAAGCGAATGCACGCTGAAACTAATACCAACTCAATATTGGATGCGCTAAAATGTTTTGGGTTGCGCCATGGTTAAAAACCCCGAAAGCAAGGGAAGCCAAAGTTCATTCGTTTATTAACGTTCAAGGGGCTTGGTTTAGTTGTTTGGAACAGACCTGTCCAGATTAATTTGAACTAAAGACGGGCTGAATTTATCGGTCCGGCAAAAGACAAATTCCAAGACCACAAGACTATGAGAAGTTAAAACTGCAATAAGTGACGCCCCCCCTAGTTTTCACCCGTCAAGGCAGGCCTACAGGCCGCTGAATATTGGGATGCGATCTCTCTGCCTGATGGGCTGGGTTGGTGGGTAAAGGCGCCTTTAATAATCAAAATCAGTTCTTGAGCGGTTAAATCGCGGGCAGCTTTTGGTCAGCCTTGAAATGGGACGCACACCTCCGTAGGATTGCAAGGTCCCGGCCTGGTTGACCATTATGAATAAAACTCTTTATCGATTCCTGACAGTGTTCGTGTGGATAACGACGGCTTCGGCCTTCGGCGCAGGCCACCCCTGGCTCTGGCAAATTGGCCAGACCGATCATGGTAACGCTGAATTTGCCCTCGCACCGGGAGGTTTTGCCCAGTACACCCAAGATGCGGTTTTTGTGATTGGCCAGTCGGATACGCGCCATGACTGGCCGTATGTTCAACCCGGCCCGGTCGACAGTTGGGCGGGCAGCCGGCCTCATACCTTCACCATTCTATTTGGCATTGGCCAGACCGTTGCCGAAGGGACGGCACAATTGCAGGTTAACTTGCTGGACACCCAGAGCCAGTCGCCGCCGCACCTGGTTATCACAATCAATGGCCAGGCGTTTGAACAAAATCTCCCGGCCGGGGCGGGCGATGCTTCCGTGGAAGGGCATCCTGCCCAAGGCAAGCCGTGTCAATTTACCGTTACTTTCCCGGCCAGTTTATTGAAAACCGGGAACAACGTCATCGACCTTACCACGACCACCGGTTGCTGGTTGCTTTACGACAGTATAGCCCTGGCCACGCCCGCAGGTGTTTCCGCGACCCCGGCCGCCAATACAGTGATCGTGCGGTCCGCCCGCATGGCTCCCAGTTTGCTGGAAATCAATGGCGAATTGCGCCAACCCCTCAGTGCCACGATGCTGGTCACGGGCCGTGCGCGGAGCGCCACGGTGCATCTGGGGCAGACGGCAGTGGGTCAAATTCAATTACACCCGGGGGTGCAGGAACTTCATTTAATGGTCCCGGCGGTCGACCAGGAAACCGCGACCACGCTCAACGTCACCGAAGCCGGCAACCTGCTGGCCAGCCTGCCCATCACGCAACAGCCCGTGCGCCATTGGATCGTCTATATTCTGATGCATTCGCATAATGATGTGGGTTACACGGATATCCAACCGAACATCGCCAAAAAGCAGGCGCGCAATGTGGCGCGTTCGCTCGAATTATTCCAGGAGTCGAAAGCTTACCCGGCCGGCGCGCGCTTTAAGTGGAACCTGGAAGTCATGCTGCCGGCCGATGATTTCTTCGCCACCGCCACGCCGCAACAATTGACGGCCTTTAACCAAGCAATCCAGGATGGCAATATCGGGGTGGACGCCATGTACGGTAACTTGCTGACGGGCTTGTGCCGCTCCGAAGAATTACTCCGCCAATTTAGTTTTGCCACCGCGCTCGGGCATCGCTGTGGCGTGACGGTCGACTCGATGATGATCAGCGATGTGCCGGGACTGACCTGGGGAGTCGTGCCCGCCCTGGCGCAATTCGGGGTGAAGTACATTTCGGATGGTCCCAATGCCTCGCAGACCATGGAGGGTGATCGCATTGGGTATGTGCGCGAGCAATGGGAGAACCACCCGTTTTACTGGGAGTCCCCCTCGGGTCGGGAAAAAGTCCTCTACTGGGGTTCTCAAGGCGGCTATTCCTTTGGCCACCATTTTACATCACTCACCAATGGGCTGCCATTCCTGCTGCAAAGGCTGGAGGAGCAAAAATACGCTTATGATATTGTCCAACTGCGCTGGACCAAAGGCGATAACGGCCTGCCCGACGAGGGGGTGATGCCGGCCGTGCGGGAATGGAACGCCACCCACACCTGGCCCAAACTGGTCATTGCCACCACCAGTGAGGCGTTTCATGCCTTGGAGGAGCGTTATGGCAAAGAGCTGCCCACCTATCGGGGCGACATGACTCCTTACTGGGAGGATGGGGCGGGGTCCTCGGCCCGCGAGACGGGCATTAACCGCCAGGCCACCGATCGTTTGGTGCAGGCCGAAACGCTTTGGGCCTTGTTGACTCCAGGCATATTTCCGGCCGATGACTTCGGCAAGGCTTGGAAAAATGCGGCGCTTTATAGTGAACACACTTGGGGCGCTTACAATAGCGTGTCCCAGCCCGACCTGGCATTTGTGGCCACCCAGTGGAAATACAAGCAGGCTTACGCCCTTGACGCTGACCAGGCCTCGCGAGACTTGCTGGGGCAGGCGCTGGGCACCAATCGAACCACGCTCAACGGGCAAACCGTGGATGTTTTCAACACCACCTCCTGGCCGCGCACCGATCTGGTCACCCTGCCGGCCTCGACCGGAGGGGAGTCCGTGCACGATGACCAAGGCCAACCGGTGCCAGCGCAACGGCTATCCACAGGTGAACTCGGTTTTCTGGCGCGGGACATTCCACCGCTAGGGGCCCGACGGTTCACGATTAGTCCCGGGCGGGCAAGCGGTGGTCACGCGGCGGTCACGGGCACAACCCTTACGACGCCGCTGCTCTCCGTCACACTGGATCCTGCCACCGGCGACATCAACAGTTTGCGCACCAGCGGATTGGCGGGGGAATTGGCAAAGGGTAAAATCAATAACTACCTCTACCTGCCGGGCGGTGACGTCACCAAAGTTCAGTCCAGCGGTCCGGCCCGGATCACGATTAAGGAAGCCGGCCCGCTCGTGGTGTCCTTACTGGTGGAGTCGCGTGCGCCGGGGTGTCAGCGACTGGCCCGCGAAGTGCGGTTGGTGGATGGCCTGGACCGCGTGGATTTGCTGGATTTGGTGGATAAAACCGCCTTGCGCACGGTGGAAGGCGTGCATTTTGGCTTCAGCTTCAACGTCCCCAACCCGGTGGTACACATCAACAGTCCAGGGGCCATTGGCGAGCCGGAAACGGATCAACTGCCGGGTGCGTGCAAGAACTGGTTTTGTGTCGAACGCTGGGTGGATGTGGCCAATGATCAACTCGGCGTGACGTGGGCCACCGCTGACGCTCCCTTGATGGAATTGGGGGGACTGACGGCCAACCTGCCCCGCAGCCAGCCGAACCCGAATGCCTACCTCAAGCACATCGCGCCGGCCGCCACCCTGTATTCTTGGGCGATGAACAACCACTGGCACACGAACTACCGCGCCGAACAATCGGGCCCCACCTGGTTCCACTACGCACTGCGTCCGCATGGGGTTTATGATGCCGTGGCGGCCACGCATTTCGGGGTGGAGAGCACCGTGCCACTGGTGGTGACCCGGGCTGTTGGGCCGCGCCCCTGTCCCTCCCGCCTGCAGATTGAACCAGCCAGCGTCATGGCCACGGCCTGCAAACCAAGCGACGACGGCAAAGCACTGATTGTGCGGCTTTATAACCCCACCGGAGAACCGCAGACGGCGCGGCTGCATTGGACCCAGCCGGTGCGCCAGACGTGGCTCTCCAGTGGCCGCGAAGAACAAGGCGCCCGCGCGCCGGAAAGCATCCCTCTTGCCAAGTTTGAATTGGTGACCCTGCGGGTCGACCCATGATTCGAGCCGGCCACAAGCGGAGACGCACTACCGGGCGTGGTTGGCCGCGATGGCCCGGGTGCTGGCCAGCGGTCTGGCTGGGTTGCTGGCTAGGGTGTCTGGTCTGCCTGCAGGCCGGTGCCCACCTCCCGGCATTTTCCATGGCCACCGTGACCATTGAACCCGATGGTCGTTACGAAATGGATTTGACGTTTGACGTGGTCGCTTTTGCCCTTAATCAGACGTCGCAGGCCACGGCCGATGCCGCCATGAATCAACTGTTGGACGGCCCGGAGACGAATTTAGCGGCACAGGTGGCAGCAGCCCGGCAACGTTTCGCGCGGGAATTTGCGGTGCTGGCGGATGGTGTGCCGGGGACATTGGACACCAATGTGTTTCCGACGCTGGAAGATTTGCAGCGATACCGGGCATCGCCCCCGACACCCCGGCTACCGGTCATGTTAATGGCCTCCCTGGCAGGACGACTGCCCCCCGGCACCCGGTCGGTGGCTTTTCGCTTTCCACCCGCCTTGGGCTCCGTGGCCATGACCGTGATGCGCCCGGTCCTGTCCCCGGCTTCCGTGATCGCCAATCCCGGCCTCGACACCGATCCGGTTCCCTTGACCGCGGCCCGGCCCACGGCCACTCCCGCGATTCCCGAACCCAGTCACTGGCATGTGGCCCGGCAATATCTCGCGCTGGGCTTTAAGCACATCGTTCCTGAGGGGCTAGATCATATTCTCTTCGTTCTGGGTTTGTTCCTTTTGGGCAACCGCCTGAAACCCCTGCTCATCCAGGTCACGGCCTTCACCGTGGCGCACTCCATCACCCTGGGCTTGTCGCTGTATGGCATTTTCAGATTACCGCCGGCGATCGTGGAGCCGTTGATCGCGCTTTCCATTACCTTCGTGGCGGTGGAAAACATTTGCACCCCAAAATTGCAACCCTGGCGTCCGTTCGTAATTTTTGGATTTGGGCTGGTGCACGGACTGGGCTTCGCCGGGGTGCTGACTTCTTTTGGCCTTGCCCGCCAGCAGTTTGCTTTGGCCCTGGTCACCTTTAATTCCGGGGTGGAATTGGGACAATTATTGGTGATTACGCTGGCTTTTCTGGCTGTTGGTTGGTGGCGACAAAAGCCTTGGTACCGGGCGGTGATTGTGGTGCCTGCTTCGAGTTTGATTGCGGCGACCGGTTTGTTTTGGACGGTGCAACGGTTGTTGCAACCGTAAACATCCCAAGCGGACGTCACGCCGCCGGCGGGGGCAACTCCATCCAGCGCAAAATCTGGCGAGCGGAGGGTTGCGCCCCCCGGTTCAAGACGTTGTGGTCAGCAGGCCAGATGACTTGATAGTCCCGGAGCGCCGGACAATGGGCCTGCAGCCAGTGACGCACCTGCGGCCAGGGAACGATCGGGTCAATACCACCGGTGAGCCCATAAACCGGCACACGGCATTGCCGAGCAATGGCTGAAGGATCATTCGTGGCGATCAATTCCAACCGGTGGCGGGCGGCGGCCAGATCCAGTTTGGTGCGACGGACCAGAAAGTCCTCCAGCATTTGGCGCCGCGCCGGATCACGCAAGGCTGAGGCCCGGTAGAGGTGGCAGTAAGCCCGGTAAAATGTGACAAACCAGCGCAGGAGGAACCATTGACAACCCCATTTCACCGGCCGGACCATCCAACGAACCGGATGTTTGACAAATCCGCCCGCCAGAATGATTCCCGCCAAGGCAAAACGACCGCGACTGAGGAGCTCCCAGGCCACTTGTGAGCCGAAGGACTCGCCGAGGATCCAGCCTTGTTGAATGTGGTGTTGGGCCAACGCGGTTTCGATGGCGGCAGCATAGTCATCCAAGGTCCATGTGAGAGTGCGTGGATAGGTAAAACTCACGAAGCGCACCCGACCTTGGAGGCATTGGCTTAACCGCGCGATGAGGGTCCAATCGCCATGGAGTCCGGGTAGATAAATCAGGGTGGGCAGACTGGCTGGTCCCTCCACCCGAACTTGCAGGGTTTCGGACATGACTCAAAGCGTCAATTTAGGGAAAAAGTCCCGGGCGGTGGCGTTGGTGTCCGCGCTCAAGTCAGCCAGGGAACATTGGCGCACCACGGCCACGGCTTCGGCAATTTCCTTCACGTAAGCGGGTTCGCAGCGTTTGCCGCGATAGGGTACGGGGGCGAGATACGGGCAGTCCGTTTCCAACATGAAACGGCCGGCCGGCACAGCGGCGACTGCCGCCCGGACGATCTGGGCATTTTTAAAAGTTACCAAGCCGGTGAAACTGACGAGCCCGCCAATCTCAAGGATTTGATTGAGGCATTCCACGCTTTCCCCAAAGCAATGAAACACGCCACGCACGTGCCCGGCGAAAGGCCGCAACTGGGCGAGGGTGTCGGCAAACGAGGCGCGCTGGTGAATGATACAGTTCAGATGAAATTCCCGGGCGACCTCCAGCTGTTGCTGGAATATTTCCGCCTGGCGAAGCTGGTCGGCCGCATCATCGGCAGGAGTGCCACCGGCCGTGCTGGGCAGTCGGTAGTAGTCCAGTCCCGTTTCGCCAATGGCCACCACTTTGGGATGGCGGGCCAGAATGCGCAAGGCGGGGCGCAAATCCGCGGGAGCCTGCAGCGCTTCCGTGGGATGCCAGCCCACCGCCGCATAAACGCCGGGGAAACGCTCGGCAAGTTGGATCGCCCGCTCGCTGCTGGCGAGATTGGTACCGATGGAAATTATTTTTTCAATGCCCGCCAGACGGGCCCGCTCGATGACGGCGTCCAGATCGAAAGCATAATCGGGATAATCGAGGTGTGCGTGAGTATCAAAAAGGATTGCCATGAAAAATCTTCAGGGATGGGGTCCGGCAGCCGGGCTGGCCAACTGCAGGCTGAGTTGTTTCAAGTCGGCCGCAATTGCTGCCTGGCCGGGGTAATCCGGCACTTCGGCCAGCAAAGCCTGGTCATTTTTGACGGCCTCTGGCAACCGTTTTTGGGAAACCAACAAGGGGCCCAAGGCCAGCCGGATTTCGATACGCTGCTGGCGGGACGGTTTTAAGTCCAGGGCGCGCTGGTAATAGTTCACAGCGGCCTCGGGTGTGCCTTGCGCCATATTGAGTTCCGCTAGCTTTTGGCTGAGCACCGGGTTATGGCTGGTACCGGGCCATTTCTCAATGACATTCTGAACGTGGTCCAGCGGCGCGGCACGAACGAGATCCAAATCCATCAAGCGCAAGAAGGCCCAATCCACCAGCGGGCTTTGCCGGGCTTGGAGGTCGCGAAACCATTCCACTGGATTGCGGGCAAAGGGAGTATAAAGGGGATCGCCCACCAAGGTCGTTTGCCAGGACAAAACCGGTTGGGCGGCCCAACCGGCCTCAGCAAAGGTCCAGCCATGGGCCAGGGCGAGCAAAAAGGTGTGAATATCCGGGGTAAGCATCAGATAAGGCTCATTCACGCACCCCATCGTGCAGGTCACACCTTTGGCCAGCAAGGGACCGACCCAATTTTTGTTAGGGTTGCGGAGGTTGCCGGCACTGTAGGAATGCAAATGGTAAGCAATGGCACCGGGCATAAATTCCACATTCGGCAGGGTGAATGGTCCCGAGACATTTTCATCATACCATCCGCAATAGAGGGCGATGTTGCTCATGGGGTAAGCCGTGGAGAAGGTGGCGGCATTGGTGTCCAGCGCCGTCTCGAAGCCGAGTTTACGGCAAACCACGGCAGACTCTTCCATCATTTGGTCCCCGTAATAATAGCTACTGCTTTTATCAAGCCCGCGCGCATCGCAATAAGCGCGCCCCCACAGACCGTCGTGCTCCGCCTGGAGTGCTTTGTCCACCAGACCGCAGGCGATTTCCGGGGTGGGACCATCCAGGCGCGAAACCAGCAGGATGCCATTGGTGGGGTTGAGTCCGGTCTGGTTGGTGACGCCATACACCCAATTGACCCATGGTCCCGTGAGTCGCGCAGACAACTTAATCAATGGCAGCCAGACTAATTCAGAGTCCACCGAGGCCCGGTTAACGCGGAAGCCGGCGGGGTAATCTTGGGGGATGGCCTCCTGGAGGGTGCTGTCCTCACTGATCCGGACCGGCACGCCATAACAGAGCACCACATACCGAATACTGGTACTGACCACGACGTGGTTAACGTGTTTGGGCACGCCATCCAAATAAGGCACCTCCACTTTACCCATATGCCACAATCCCCGTTGCTCCAGGCCTTCCGCGAGGGGTACTTGCAAGTCGGCGTGAAAACTGCTGCGAGACATGTCCTGATCGGGCGTCAGGTTAAAACCGAACAAGTGATCGGGGGGCACCTGGCGGGCTTTGGCGTAATATTCGGCCACCTGTTTGGAGGCCGGCACAGCGGAATTGTAAACCACGACCACTTCCTGGCCGTTGCCCCAAGCGGATAACTGGGAAATAATTCCCAGGCAAAGTGCCCACAGCGGGGACATAATAAAAGTGCGTGACGTCATAATGCGGTACCGCAGAGCAGCGGGTGACCGAGAAAATAATAAAATAAAATGCCCCTCAAGGCCAGAAGATATGCCTTCCGGCGACGGCCTTGCAGGGTGGCATAGATAAGTTTAAGCGACGGATTTGGGTGCCCGAGCACGCCGCCAACCGCCAGGGCTAACCTGAAATCGATGCCGAAACGCGGTGGCAAAATATTGACTGGAATTAAAGCCATTGGCCAGGGCAATGGTCGTGATCGAACGCCGCGGATCCTGGCGCAACTGGCGGGCGGCATTTTCGAGCCGGGTGCGATTGAGAAATTCCACCGGCCCGGCATTAACCAACGCCCGGCAATACTTGGCAAACGTAGTGATGCCGATGCCGCAGTGAGCCGCCATTTTATCCATGGTCCAGGGCTCGCCGGCGTCAATGCGGCCGGTTTCGAGGTCGCGTAAAAAAATTTCCACGGTGCGCTGGTGACTCGTGAGCTCATTATCCTCGCGGGTTTGCTGGGCGGCCAGCGCGTCGAGAATACCAATCAAGAGCAAATTCAACTGGGCGGCGAGCCGGGACACGGCATAAGGTTCGGGCCAGGCGGCGATGCGGCGGGCAATTTCGCGAAAGCAACCCGCGATGGCGGGGGTGGCCTGCCACACGGGGTTTTCACTGCCGCGCAATTTGGCCGTGAGGCCGGCGAGATCCTCCCGGGTGAGCACCAGCCATTTCGGCCAATGCCAGGGCTGGTGGGGACGCCGGACGCCGACATCCAGAATCAACCAGTGCAGCCGGCCCGGGCCAATATTAGGGGCCCCGAGCTTGTGTAACTGCCAGGGACGAGTGACGGTAAAGTGGCCGGCCCGGAGAGGAAATTTTTTCTGGTCCACGGCAAAGTCCATCAGGCCGGTTTCCAAAAACATGATCTCTATCCCCTCGTTGCGGTGGGGTTCGAGCCCCCAGTCCGGCCGGCCGGCGGCATCCCAAAAACCAATGTGATTCAAGCCCGGCAACATTTTTGTGGGAATGGCCAAGCCCGGATAATGGCCTTTGGTCAGGGCATGAAAGCGGATTTTACCGGACTGGATGGCGCTTTTTTGGGGTTCGCAACGGTCAATCTCATAACGATTGCGGGGGGTCTGATATGTTGGTTGCAGCGGCATGGGATGTTCAATATTCTTCGCCGAATAAAAGTGCAATCCTAAAGCGAGGCATTCTGTTAAAACCCTAGGCAATCCAGCATGATGCCCAGCCAGACAAAGAAAACCGTGCGACTGTTCACGATTCGCCGCGCCCACCCGAAAGGGGTTCCGTGCGGGCGGCACATGGGGCAGTTTGCTGGAACCCTATCCCACTTATGAAAAAACTCCTGTCCTCCCTGGCCCTCCTGGCCACCCTCCTCGCCTTACCCGAAACGCGGGCGGCGGACCCGGCATGGCCCGCAGCCGATCCGGCCGCCATGGCCCACTGGCAGTCGCTGCGGTTCGGCATGTTCATTCACTGGGGTCCGGTGAGTCTGACCGGGCAGGAAATTGGATGGTCGCGCGGCGCACAAACGCCCATCGCAGTGTATGACAATCTGTATCACCAGTTCAATCCGACGAATTTTAATGCCGATGAATGGGTAAGCATTGCCAAAGCCGCGGGCATGAAATACATCGTGCTAACCACCAAGCATCACGACGGCTTCTGCCTGTGGGACACCAAGCTGACGGATTACAACATCATGAACACGCCCTTGCACCGGGACGTGGTGCGGGAACTGGCCACCGCATGCAAGAAACAAGGCATAGAGTTTGGCGCCTATTATTCGGTGACTGACTGGTATAACCAAGACTGGCCCGTGACCAGTCCGGGGGGAAAGGTAAAGCGGGACAAGTCGAACCTGGATGCCTACGAAGCTTATTTGCAAGGCCAGATCAGTGAGTTGATCACCAACTATGGTTCGCTGATCACGATTTGGAATGACGTTTCAGCCATGTACGAGCAACGCGGCGCGGCCACGATTAAAATGGTGCGCCGCTTGCAGCCAAACATACTGATTAACAACCGGACGGGGGCGGGAGGGGATTATGACACCCCCGAGCAGAAGATCGGAAAGTTTCAACTCAACCGGCCCTGGGAATCCTGCATGACCGTTTCCGCGCACAACGCCTGGGCCTGGGGCGGGTCCAAGGACGGAGTCAAACCCCTCGCCGCCTGCCTGAACATGCTAATTCTGGGCGCGGGCGGGGACGGCAATATTTTGCTCAATGTCGGCCCCCGGCCGGACGGCGTCATTGATCCCGCACAAGCCGGATTGCTCAAACAAGTGGGTGACTGGCTGACGACCCACGGGGAGAGCATTTACGGCACGCGCGGTGGTCCGTGGAAGCCGGGCAACCATATTGCCAGCACTCGCAAGGACAATGTGGTTTACCTGCACGTGATGAAATCCAGCGACGGCAAAATCGAATTGCCCGCCCTGACCGCCACCATTCAGTCGGCCACCTTGCTGGACGGCCAGCCGGTGACTTGGCAGCAGAACGAAGGCCGGTTGACGATCCAGATTCCAGCGGCGGCGTTGGAGCCGGTGGACACCATTGTGAAATTAACTTTGGACCGCCAGGCCATGAGCCTGCCCGTGCTCTCGGCCGAAGCCGAAATTAAAGCGAGCGCGTCGAACGTGTATCAAGGGGATGACAATGATTATGGTCCGCAACAGGCGTTTGACCATGACAAGAACACACGCTGGGCAACGAATGAAGGCACCAAGCAGGCCTGGATCCAGGCCGATCTGGGCGCGGTGAAGCTGGTCAGCGGTGTCCGGATTCACGAAGCGGAGCCTTACACCAACCGAGTCATGCAGTTTGAGTTCCAATACCGGTCCGGCGATGCGTGGAGGACGATCGTGAGCGGCGCGCATTTGGGTGCCAGGTACGCGATGGATTTCAACCCGGTGCAGGCCCGGGAGTTCCGGCTGAACATTCTGGATGCCACGGAAGGACCGACCCTGTCGGAAATTGAACTGGTGGCCAAGCAACCATGAAAAGTATCAGCCTCATCGACCTGATCATCATCGTCGCGTACCTGGCGGGAATTGTTGGGGCCGGGGTGTGGGCGGGGTTGCGCAAGCGCCAGGGCGGTGAAGCGGGCAGTTATTTTCTGGCGGGCAACACCCTGAGCTGGTCCGCCATCGGACTGGCCTTGTTTGCCACGAATATTTCCTGCGTGCATCTGGTAAGCCTTGCCCAGGCGGGGTATGATTCCGGTTTGTTGATGGGCAATTTTGAATGGCTGGCGGCCTATACGTTGATTGTGCTGAGCCTGTTTTTTGTGCCGTTTTACATGCGGGCCAAAGTGGCAACCCTGCCGGATTTTCTGGAAAAAAGATATTGCACGGCCTGCCGGGACTGGCTGGCGGGATTGTCCATGCTGACGGCGATCATCTTCAATATTGCATTTCCGCTCTCCACCGGCTGGCTGGTGCTGCACGGGGTTTTCGGCATCGATAAGTGGGTCTGCATCTTAACGCTGACCACCCTGACAGCCGTTTATACGATTCTAGGCGGGCTCTCGGCGGTAGTGCTCACGGAGACCATTCAGGCGGTGATTTTGCTGACTGGCTCCATCATCATTACTGCGCTGGCTTACAACAAGGCGGGTGGCTGGCAGGGCCTGACCGAGCAATTGCACGCGAGCGGCGAAACGGTCAAACTCACCCTGCTCCGGTCAGCGGCCGATGAGCCGGGCTTGCCGTGGTATGCGGTGCTGCTGGGATACCCCGCCTTGAGCATTTGGTACTGGTGCGCAGACCAGACGATTGTGCAGCGCGTGCTGGGCGCGAAAAATGAAAACCACGCCCGGACGGGGCCGTTGTTTTGCGGATTGCTGAAAGTGTTTCCGGTGTTTGTGTTCATCCTGCCCGGGCTGTTATTTCTAACGATGATCCAGGGCGGACGACTTGACGGCATGGCGCAATTACGGGTGCGGAGCGAAGCGGTCGCCCCGATTTCTGGCCAACCAGGGCAGCCGTATCAATTGGAATTAAGCGGAGCCCTGCTGGCCGGCCAGACCCGGCAAATCACCCTGGCGGCGGGAGACCCGCCGCTGGACTTGACCAAGGAACTGGCCAATGGCGGCAAGCCACTCACTTTGATGACCGGGCTGGAGGCCAACAAACTGGTGCTGCCGCCTAATGTGACCCTAATGACGTCGAAGGAGACTTATGGGTTGATGATCAAAAGCCTGATGCCCGTCGGACTATTTGGAGTGATGGCAGCCGCACTCATGGCGGCTTTGATGGGCAATCTCGCGAGCGCGGCGAATTCCATTGCGACGTTGTTCAGTTATGATTTGTACCGCCGTTTTCGTCCGGCCACGCCGGAACACCGGCTGGTGTTGATTGGCCGGCTGGCCTCGCTGGCGGCGTTCCTCCTGGGCATCGCGATGGTGCCGTTGCTGGATAATTACAAGAGCATCTTTGCCGGCATCAACGACATCATCGCCCATATTGCCCCGCCCGTTTCCTGTGTGTTTGCGCTGGGTGTTTTCTGGCCTCGGGCGTCGGCCTTTAGCGCCAAGTGGACGATGTGGATTGGCTCGCTGACCGGGGCGCTGGTGTTCACCGGCAAGACCCTGCATACTTGGCAACCGCTGAATTTTGGCTGGATTCCTGGCCTGATTTATCGCACGCCGTTTATGTTGATGGCGTTTTACCTGCTCGGTTTTTGCGTCATTTTGCAAGTGGCGCTCACCCTCGCGCGGCCAAAACTCGCGACGGAGGATCCGCAACGATTATATTGGGCGAATCCGCTGGATGCTTTAAAATCCCCCGGCTGGCCAGGGCTGGCTAATTACAAATTTTTGGCGGCGCTGGTTTTTATTTTCATGTGCGCGCTCTATTATGTATTCCGCTAACCCCGATCTTTTTCATGAAACCACCCCACCTATTCACGCTGCCCCTGCTGGCCCTGATCCTATTCACCGGTTGCGTCACAAGCCAATCCGCCCGGGTGACCCGCTATGCCTGGGTCACCGGTTTGAAACCTGACAAGGTGGAGCGCTATGAATATTTGCATGCGCACCCGTGGCCGGCCGTGAGCCAAATGATCAAGACCTGCCATATTCAAAATTATTCGATCTACGAGCGCGAAATTAATGGCCAGGTGTATCTCTTCTCCTATCTGGAATATACTGGCACAAACTTTGATGCCGACATGAAGCTGATGGCTGCCGACCCGGATACCCACCGCTGGTGGAAGGAGACCGATCCGTGCCAGCAGCCACTGCCGGAGGCGGCCGCCAGGGGCAAAATTTGGAGTGATGCGAAGGAGGTTTTCCATCAGCCATGAAAGCGGATTCACTGGCAGTTTATCTGGGTCTGGCGACTATCTTGTTCCTGCCGTGCGGGGGGAGTGCCCAGTCCCCTGCCCCGGCACTGCCAGCCCACGTTTTTGTGGTGCCCAATTTTCACCCGGCGAGTTGCGGGTGGCTGGCGAACTGGTCGGTGGAGCGCAATTACTGCGCGAATTCGTATCTGAACCACCTGGACCGGGTCCGCGAGGACACGAACTACGATTTTGTGCTGTCCGAGTGCAATAATCAAATCGCCATAAAAAACTTCCAGCCCGAACGGTTCGCGGAGTTGCAACAGCGCGTTGGCGAAGGGCGGGTGGAATTGGTGAATGCTTTCTTTTTGGAACCAACGATCAATCTTTCCGGCGGGGAGGCCCTGGCGCGCATGGGCGTGGAAGGCTTGCGGTGGCAACAAGCCGTCATGGGCGTGCGCCCGCGTTATTGCTGGGCGATTGACGTGTGCGGCACGCATGTGCAAATGCCACAAATCTGCGCCTTGCTGGGGCTGGATGCCATGGTGTACACCCGGTGCAACCGGGCCGGGAAAAGTGCTTTCTGGTCGGAGTCGCCGGACGGCTCCCGGATGCTTACGCTGGTGCCCGGTCATTATTCCGACAATCTGGGCGGCGCCTATGCCGCCCGCGGACCAGTGACGACTAATTTGTTGAAGGCCGCCGAACGAGCGATTTCCGCAAAAATCCCCTATACGCCCACGGGGGCGCCGGTGTTGATACTGGGGGGGGACGGCGATTATTCACTGGCCCCGGCGCGCCGGGAGAATCCGGCGGAATTTCTCGCAGCGTGGAAAGGATTCCGGCCAGATTGTGAGATTCGTTACTCAGGACTTTCTCCCTATGTGGACACCTTGCTGGCGGGCGTAAAGGCCGGCCGGATCGAGTTGCCGTTGTTACGCACGGGCACGAGTTACACCTTTGATTCTTTCTGGATAGAAAACCCGCTGGTCAAGGCATGGTACCGGCGCGACGAGCAGGCGTTGCAGTCGGCCGAAATGCTGGCCACGATTGCGAGCGTCGGCAAGGATTATGCTTATCCGGTGCAACCCCTGTATCAGGCCTGGTTGCAAATGCTGTTAAACATGGACCGCAACACCTTGTGGGGTTCGGCCGGCGGCATGGTGTTTGCGGACGAAAAATCCTGGGATGTGCAGGACCGCTTTACCTGGGTGCAACAGCAAAGCACCACCACCCTGACAACCGCCGCGCGTGACCTGGCCGGACCGGGAAAGGCGGTGACCTTGTTTAATGCTGCAAACTGGGCCCGCAAGGGGCCCGTGCAGTTCACTTTGCCACCCGGCAAAAGCCTGGCAGGTGTGAAGTCCGAGGCCGGTGGTGATGGCACCACCTGGTGTGAGTTGGCGGTGCCCGCCAGCGGAGTGACCGGCATTAAACTTAAAGCGCATGCGGCGAAGGCTCCCCGCAAGATCGCCCTGCCGGCAGTGGTGGAGACCCCCTTCTATAGCGCCAAGGTGGATCCGGTTACCGGAGCTTTGGTCAGTTTGCGGGCCAAACCATCGAACCGCGAAATGCTGGGGGGTCCGGCCAATGAAATTGTGGCCGAGCAACACCATGCCCCCCGTGGCTGGGACCCGGGTGATTTTACCGATGCCCGGCCCCACCGAAAACGTCTGGCGACATCCCGTGATTTTCCGGTGACCCTGACCGTGACAGAAGGGCCCATCGCCCTCACCGTATCGGCTGATTCCACATTTCTCGGCGGCGGCACGCTCCGGCGGGTCACACGATTTTTCAAACATTCCCCGCGCATCGAGTTTGCAACCGAGCTGAATGACATTCCCAACCTGACGGTCGTGCTGGCGGAGTTCCCGCTGGCCCAGACGCCGACCGAAGTCCGGCGGGGCATACCCTTCGGTTTTTCGCGGGATGACGGCACGATTGCGGGGATTGTGCCCGCCGTACGCTGGAGCGACTACGCCACCTCTGGCCGGGGCGGTGTCGCCCTGCTGGACCGCGGAGTGCCGGGGCGGGAACTGGATACCAACACGCCGGTCATCTATTTGCTGAACGCCATCGAAAAATATTACGGTTACACCAATGCCTGGTTGAGTGGCCGGGGAAAGCACCAGTTCGAATATGCGCTGGTGGCACACGACGAAGACTGGTCGGCCGCCCGGGTGCCGCAGGCGGCCTGGGAGTATAATTGTCCGGTCACGGCGGTGCCGGGCTGCCAGGCCATGCTGGCGCAGTCATTCCTGGAAACCTCCACCAACCTGATTGTGGAAGCCATGCGGCGTGATGGTGCGGATATCGAAGTACGCGCTGTGGAGGTGCTAGGTCAGGCCGGCACGGCGTGGGTGACTTTGAACCTGCCGCACCAGTCCGCCGCCCTGACGGATCTAACGGGCGGACATGCCCTGCCCCTCGCGGGCGGGCCGGATTATAAGTTTCCAGTTCGGCCGCAACAGATTGTCACACTGCGCTTCCGCACGGCGACGCCAGTCGGAGACATCCAGCCATTACTGGCGTGGGATGGACTGGTCCCCGCCGCCAAACTGGCGGCCCTGCATGAATATCTGCCCAATGTCAAAGGTCATCCCCCACGGGGCAAATAAAACCGGATCCGCTGGCTAATATGCAAACCCTGGTCCTGTCCCAACCTGGAACCCTCCTGTGGAGCGAGGTTCCCGAGCCGGTACCCGGCCCAGGCGAGGTGTTGGTACGGGTGCGCCGGTGCGGGGTGTGTGGCACGGATATTCATGCCCTGGCAGGCCGGCAGCCGTTCTTCAGTTATCCACGCCGGCTGGGCCACGAGCTGTGTGTGGAAGTGGTGGCCGCGACCGGGGGGAGGCTGCAAACGGGGGATTTATGCGCGGTGGAGCCCTATTATTTTTGCGGGCATTGCCCTGCCTGCCGCGCGGGCAAAACCAATTGTTGCCAGCAGTTAAGAGTGCTTGGCGTGCATTTGGATGGCGGGCATGCCCCGCTGATCACCGTGCCGGCCGACAAGTTACATCCGGCCGGTGCCCTGCAACCGGACCAGATCGCGCTGGTGGAACCGCTGGTGATTGGGGCGCACGGGGTGGAGCGGGCGGCGTTGCGGGCGGGCGAACCGGTGGTTATTTTGGGGATGGGGCCGATTGGCCTGGCAGCGGCCATTTTTGCCCGGGCGGCGGGAGCCCGGCTGGCGTGTGTGGATCCACAAGCGGACCGGCTGGCCTTTGCCTGCGAAACCATGCAACTCGGCACCGGGTTTCCGCCCGGGGAAGGACTGGAGCCGGCCTTGCGACACCATTTTGGCCAGTTACCGACGGTGGTCATCGACGCCACGGGCAACCCGGCTTCGATGCGCAGTTCCTTTCACCTGGCCGAGCATGGCGGTCGCATTGTGTTTTTGGGATTGTTCATCGGCGAACTGGCGTTTGACGATCCTCATTTTCACCGGCGTGAACTGACGATGCTGGCCAGTCGCGCCGGGTTGACCGGGACGTTTCAGGAAGTCATCCGGTCCCTGCAGGCCGGGCGGGTGGAGGTAATGCCACTGATCACACACCGGTTTGGATTTGCCGAGACAGCGGAAAAACTGCCGGGCATTCACCATCAACCCGGGCTGGTCAAAGCCATGATTCATTTCGACCCAATTTAAAAACCAACTCCATAACATGAAGATCACTCAACTCGAGCCCATCATCTTGCACGCACCGGTGACCCGGGGCGGCATCGCTGACAGCACCCACAAACTCTCCCACTGGGGCGCGCCGGGCGTCGCCATTCATACCGACACTGGGCATGTGGGTTATGGCTTTTCCGGCACCCATGCGCATCTGGCCACGGACCGGCTGATCGTCGACTGCATTCTCCACAGCTTTGGCCCCTTGCTGCTGGGCGAGGATCCGCGCGAGGTGCTGGCCCTCTGGGAAAAGCTGCACAAGCAGGCGGAAATTTACTGGGTGGGTCGGGCGGGCATCACCCACCTGGCGCTGGGGGCGATCGACATTGCGCTCTGGGATTTAAAGGCCAAGGAGGCAGGCGTGCCCTTATGGAAATTGCTGGGGGGCTCGGCACAGAAAAAAGTGGAGGCGTATAACACCGATGGGGGCTGGTTGAACTGGCCGCTGGAAACCGTGGTATCCGATTGCAAGCGCCTCGTGGAGGAAGGGGGCTACCGGGCGGTGAAGCTTAAAATCGGCGGTCCGAATCCCCGGGAGGATTTGCGCCGCGTGGAGGCCGTGCGGCAGGCGCTGGGGCCGGATATCCGCATTATGACGGATGTGAATGGCCGCTGGACCCTGCCGCAGGCCATTCAAACCGGCAGCCGGCTGCAAGATTTTGACATCGTCTGGATTGAGGAGCCGATCTATTTCGACGATGTGGAGGGGCATCGCCGCCTCGCCGAGACGATTGCGACCCCGATTGCGCTGGGCGAACAATTGTATACTGCCTCCCACTTCCGCGATTTTATTCATGCCGGGGCGGTGCACTATGTGCAACCCGACGTGGTACGGCTGGCGGGCATCACGGAATTTTGGCAGGTGGCGGATTTGGCCCGGTGTTACAGCCTGCCGGTGGTGCCGCATGTCGGTGACATGTGCCAGGTGCACCAGCATCTCTGCTTCGCCCACCCTGCCTGCGCGCTGCTGGAGTATATACCCTGGCTGCGGGACTGGATGGAGACGCCGGCGAAAATCGTGGACGGCTACTACGTCGCCCCGGAAGCGCCCGGGGCGGGCATGACCCCCAACCGCCGCGCGCTGGAAGAAATCAACCGGGCATGAAAATGATTTTCAAAATACTCGCCCTGATGGTCCTGGCGGGAAGCCTGACTGGGGCGGAGGCCGTCCTGGTGAATGAAGCGGCCCGGGCCGCCGTCCTGAAAAATATCGATGAGACGATTGCGCGGGGTCCATTCCAACCCGACTGGGCCTCGCTTAAGGCGCATCAGGATCCCGAATGGTTTCGCGACGCCAAGTTCGGCATCTACACCCACTGGGGACCGGTCACCGTCGGGGCCGAGGATGGGCCGGATGGCGGGCAATGGTATGGCAATTCCATGTATAAAACGAATAGTCCCACCTTTCGTTACCATCAGCAAAAATATGGGGACCAGCACCAGGTGGGTTACAAGGACATGATCCCGAAGTTTACGGCACCCCACTTTGACGCCGGAGCGTGGGCGGATTTGTTCGCGCGAGCGGGGGCAAAATTTGCCGGGCCGGTGGCGGTGCACCACGATAATTTTGCCATGTGGGATTCCCAGGTCACCCCGTGGAACAGTGTGGCCATGGGGCCGCATCGTGACATCACGGGCGAACTGGCGCGGGCCATTCGCGGTCACGGGATGAAATTCATCACCACGTTTCACCATGGCTATGCCTGGCGGTACTTTGAGCCGGCGTTCAAATACGACGGCGCGGATCCACAGTTCGCCAGTCTCTACACGGAAGTCCACTCCCCCCAGGCAGCGCCCAGCCGGCATTTTCAAGACACCTGGCTGGCCATGGTGGATGAAGTATTGACCCAGTATCAACCCGACCTGATCTGGTTCGATTTTGAGTTTTTCGCGGTCATCAAGCCGGACTATGAACAGAAACTGTTTGCCACCGCTTACAATTGGGCGGCGCAAAACGGGCGCACCATTGGGGTTTGCCAGAAATCACCAACCATTCATAAACAAACGAGCATCCTGGATTTTGAGCGTGGCCGGGAAGACCGGTTGGTGCCCTTTCCCTGGCTGACCGACACGGCGGTGGGACCGTGGTTCAACCAAAAATCCGAGAAATTTAAATCGGTGGATGAACTGGTGGCGGTGCTGGTGGACATTGTGTCAAAAAACGGCTGTCTGCTCCTGGACGTCGGACCGGCGGCCGACGGGACCATTCCGGAAGGTTCCCGGGAACGCCTGCTTGGCCTCGGTGACTGGCTCAAGGTCAATGGCGAGGCCATCTATGGCACCCGGCCGTGGACCATCTATGGGGAGGGGCCAACCAAGCAAACCAAAGCCGGCGGCTTTAGTGAAAATGCGGACCGTCCGTTTACCGCCCAGGATATCCGGTTCACCACACATGACGGGGCTTTATATGCGGTGGTGCTCGCAAAACCCACGGGGGCAGTGACAATCCAAAGCCTGGGAACTGCGGCCGGAAAAATTGCGGGGATCCGCCTGTTAGGCAGCCAGGAAAAACTGGCGTGGCAACAGGAGTCCACGGGACTCACGATTCAGCCGCCGGCGGAATGGCCGGGAAACCAGGCGGTGACTTTTAAAATCCAGTGGCAACCCTGACCAGAACATGAGCGCCAAAGCATCATGGGTCTGCGAAGGACTCCTGGCCATGATATTGCTTGCAGGCAATGCCCGGGCTGGCGGACCGGACCCCGTTGGGGCGGCGCTTCAGCGATCCTATATCTGGACCCAACCGGACGGGAGGTCCACGAATGAAACGCTGCACGCCGGGTTTCGGCGATCCTTTGATTTGGCCGCCGCGCCGCAGGCGGCCCAATTGCATCTGTTTGCCTATACCCGTTATCAATTGTTTGTGAATGGAGAGTATATCGGACGGGGTCCCAACCGGTTTGAAAACCGGCGACCCGAGTATGACTCCTGGGAGCTCACTTCCCATCTGCACGCGGGCAAAAACGTGCTGGCGGTATTGGTTCACCGGGACTGGGCGGGAGTGCGTCCGTTGTCCACCGGCCAAACCCTCAGCCGGTTCCGCCAGCATGAACCCGGTTTTACCGCCCGGCTAGATTGGGTCATGGCGGACAAAACAAACGGCCACCTTGACACTGATGCCGCGTGGCGGGGGTTCGCCGAAACCGGGTATGGCCCGCCCCTCGCCCATTCCTACTCCTCCATTCCCGAAAGCTACGACGCTCAAGCCTCGCCGGGCGAGTGGCGTGCGACCGCATTCGACGATGCCAGTCTGCCGCCGGCGATGCGGGTGGCAACCGAAGATCTCAAGCACTGGCCGGTATTATCCCCCCGCACCATTCCCCGGTTACGGGAAAGTGATGTGGCGTTTTCCACCAACCCAAAGCGCTTGGGCGGGCCATTGACCAATGAGGAGACCCTCACCCTGGTTTGTCCGCGCATTGTCCAAGCCTATTGGGTGTTGGATCTGACCGCCGAGGCGGGCACCAAACTGGTGGTCACCCCGGAGTTGCCAGAGCAGCATCATGGGGTGCCGAGTGTTTATCGTTGCCGGCCGGGGCCGCAGCGCTGGATGAGCGGCGACACATTTGCCTTTAGTCAACTCCGGGTGCAGGTGGCCGCTGGCCGGGTATCCCAGCTGCAAGCCCGTTTGGTGGAAGTACTTTACCCGTTTGACCGGGTGGGTTCGTTTGCCAGCAGCGATCCCTTCCTGGACCAAGTGTGGCAGCTTACCGCGCGGTCCCTGGAATTATTAAGTGAGGATGCTTATACGGATTGCGCCGACCGGGAGCGTTCCGAGTGGATGGATTGCGACCCGCCGATGTATGATGCCACCCGGGTGATGATGGCCGGTCCGGGTGCCAATGGCACTGAGCTATGGGGTGATCCCCGGTTATTTGCGAACATGCTGCGCCGCGTGGCATTGACCCAGGAACCGGACGGCATGTTGCGGGCGCGCACCTGCTCGGAATTGCTGGATATTCACACCCGGATGGAGGATCGCGCCTGTGACTGGGTGGATGGACTGCGCACTTATTACGAGGCCACGGGCGACAAGCAGTTGATCCGCGAACTGTGGCCTTGTTGCCAACGGTTGCTCAAATGGTTTGCCAGCCATCGGACGGCCGATGGCCTGGTGAGAGCCCGCGAGTGGATTGCCTGGGACAATCCGATGAGCTACGCCACGTGCGAGGGCGCGGCGAATAATGCTTTTTTCCAGCGTGCCTTTGCCAACGGAGCCTGGCTGGCGGGTGAAATCGGCAACGAGTCGGCCGCCATTCAGTGGCGTGCAGCCGCCGAAAAACTGCAAAGCGATTTCAACCGCCTGCTTTGGAATGACACTGCCGGGGCCTATTACTCGGCGGTGGGCACCCCGGAAGTCCTGCCGGCAGACCGACGTTTCAAAAAAAACATCACCCTAAAATCCATCGATGGCCGAACGGAGCCCACGCTTCATGCCAACCTCTTCGCCTTGGATCGTGGCTTGGTCCCGCCCGAACGGCGGGAGCGCGTGGTGCAGTGGACGCTGCAGCACGAACAGCAAATCAGACAAGTCATGGCCAATTACTATTACTTCAAGATTCTGTACCGCCAGGACCAGCCTCAGGACGACCAAATCGTGCTGGATCGCATCCGGCGGGGCTGGCAGGCAATGGTGGCCTCGCCGTGGCAGACCACCTGGGAATCCATGGGTGGCGGCTCCAAAGTTCATTGCTATGGCATCGTGCCCGGTTACTTTTTAAGCGCTTATGTGCTGGGGGTTCGGCGGGAAGCCCCGGTGTGGCAGCACCAAATCATCATCGAACCCCATTTGGCCGACTTAACCCACGCGGAAGGGCTGGTGGTGACGGAGTTTGGGCCGGTGCCGGTGGCTTGGAACCGAACCAATGGGGGCCTGCATTTTAGCCTGCGGATCCCAGCGGGGACCGTCGCGCGGCTGGCCCTGCCCGCCCAGCCTGACCGGGCGCAGGCAACCTTGAATGGCCAGGTGGTTAACGGCTCCCGGGAAGGGTCTCGCTGGGTGACCAACTTAAAATCCGGCACTTACGAAGGCGTCTACTAAACCCGGGCCAAAGCAACTCCAATTTTATGCAACTAAAAGACAAAGTCATATTTCTCACGGGCGGTTCCACGGGGATTGGCTGGGATTGCGCCCGGGCGTACGCAGCCGAGGGCGCGAAAGTGATCATTGTGGCCCGGGGAGCGGAGGCGGTGGCCCAAGCCGTCGCCACCCTTGGACCGGAACACCTCGGCTTCACCTGTGATGTTTCCAGTGATGGCCAAGTGCAGGACGCGCTCGCCAAAAGCCTGGCGCATTATGGCCGGCTGGACGCGGTTCACAATAATGCGGGCATCGGCACTCCGGCGAAAGCCATTCACGAAACCACGGATGCCGAGTGGGATGACCTGTTCAACATCAACTTAAAAAGCGTGCTCCATACGACACGTCATGCCTTCACCGCCCTCCAGTCCAGCCGCGGCACCATTTTAAACACGTCTTCGCTGGTCGGGGTTATCGGCCAGGAGATTCACGCGGCCTACACTGCGACCAAGGGCGGCATGAACACGCTGACGAAGTCCATGGCCTTGGATTATGCCCGGCATGGGATTCGCGTGAACGCCGTGTGCCCTGCGGGCACGTGGACCCCCATGCTGCGCCAGTGGTGCGCGGAACAACCGCAACCCGCCACGACCGAGCGGTACCTCAATGAAATCCATCCGCTGGGCTATTGTCCTGAGGGGGACGCCATCGCCGATGCCTGCGTCTATCTGCTTTCCGACAAGGCGCGCTTTGTCACCGGCCATATCCTGCACGTGAGCGGAGGTGCGGAACTAGGTTATCGCCGGCCGTTGTAATCCTTAGACGAAAGCCTCCCCCGAAGAGATGGATGTCCCGTAACGATCCGGGCCGAAAGGGGCTGTTGACGGCGGGAAGCGTGGTTCATTTTGTCTGTCGTGTAGTTTTCAAAGCAGGAATTCTTTGTAGTTAGCAAACCAGGACATTTTTTAATTTGAACGATTGGTAAACAGGAGCACGGGTTTGGCATTTTTGTCCGGTTGGGCAGCCAGGACCGAATGGTGACCGGAAGGAT
>CAIQWB010000127.1 GCA_903875465.1 uncultured Verrucomicrobia subdivision 3 bacterium | reverse complement strand
GAACAGTTTGTTCTCGGCGACCAAGCGCAAAGCCCGAGGCTACCGGTCTTCCGAATATCAAATCGCCATGCTCTACTTCGTCGCCGGGAAATTAGAAATTCCTTACTATGGCTAATTACCCATTACAAACGTCGAGGAACCGGGAATGAGATGGGCTATTGCTGGGTGGAACTGGGCGGCGGAGCGCATTATGAGGTTTGTACGGGCAATGAAATTCGTGCCTCCGATTCTTGGGGTTACGGTAATATTGGCATGCAATACGTCTACTCCGCGCACAACCGCAGTTATAATTTTGTGCGGGGTGAACGCGAGGCCATGACCCTGGATATTAGCGCCCTGCCCACCGCCATCGCGCAAAGCAACATCGCCTGGTTTGGCCTTCCCACCCAAGTCGCCGGTCAAACCCTGACCCTGGCCGGCATCAAAGCCCGGCCGGATGAATTCACCGGACTGGCGGTGTTGGTGCTCGACGGACCGGGCGCTGGACAATACCGTGTGATAACTCATAACACGCCGACCGAATTCATCGTGGATCGACCTTGGGATGTGCCGCCGACCACCCGAAGCACGGTGGGACTGTGGCTACTAATGCGCCATATGATTGTTTATAACTGTTCAGGCAGCGATTGCAGCGCCTTCTCCCAGCTCTATGGCAGTTTCTACGATTTTACCATAGATAGCTGCTGGGTGGAGCGCAACCAGGGGTTGTGGGGACAGAGCGGATGGTTTTTACGATTTTGCTATAACAAGGTGGCCTATGCCAATAGCTATCATCCCGGGATTGGTCCGCATGGCAACAACCCGGAGGGCAATTTGCCATTTAGTTTTGTTGGTCTCACCGACGGAAATCTGCGCATCACTAAATTTGGCTCGGCACAGTACGGGCGCAAGCTGGTGTTCGTTAATGACGTTACACCCCGTCCCGTGCCCGGTGGGCGGGGCATTATCGTCAAAGCCAATCAGCTGAGCTACAACCAGCGGGTGGCCTTTCCACCGAGTGCGGATCCACGGCCTCGGGATGATGGCAAAACTCGGTTTGTGGATGTGGTGGTGGACAACAACCAGATTGTGCATTCCACCGCCGGGGTGCAAATCGGTTCCGGGGCGCGAAATGTGGTTCTGGTCAACAACAAATATAGTGATGTCGCCATGCCGCATCTGCTGGCCAAACCCGCGGAGGTCCGCTTGCTGGGTAGTGATGCCACGCCATGAAGGAAGCCCCCGCCATCAAATTTAAGTTGTGCATAATGAAGACCGGGTTTTTCCTGGCTTGTTGGACTTGGCTCCTGGCCGAGGTTTGTCAAAACACGCCCGCTCAACCAACCGAAGCCTTGGCCGCCAGTAGCGTGGTCTGGGACACCCCCAGCGCAGATTCCCGTGGGTCCATGCCTTTGGGCAATGGCGATCTGGGCATGAACGTCTGGGTGGAAACCAATGGGGACTTGGTCTTTTACATTTCTAAATCTGATGCCTGGAGCGACAATGTGGCAGGGACCAAGGGCCTGCCCAAACTAGGCCGTGTGCGGGTCAAACTCCAACCCGGTTTGCTGGCCCCGGGCGGGTCTTTCAGCCAGAAACTGGAACTGGCTGCCGGGGAGATCGACATAAAGTCCGGACCCCCCGCTGCGGAGTCACAGGTGCGGATTTGGGTGGATGCTAACTGGCCGGTGATCCATGTTGAAACGGCGACCGCCCAGCCACATGAGTTGCAAGTAACGTTCGAGTCGTTGCGCCCATTCCCGGAAAAGAATCTGCAGGCCGACACCGTGGTGACGGATCAGCCCAACCGAGTGGTATGGTTCTATCGCAATCTGAATCGCCAGATTCCGCAACTGACCAACCGGACTTTTGGCGCTGCCATTCTGGGGAATGGCCTGGTAGCGGGCAGCCCCACCGAGTTGCATTCCGCCAAGCCAGAGCGAAAGCAGGCCATTGCCATCTGCGCCCTCACCGCCCAAATTGCGACGGCTGAGGGCTGGGAGGCGAAATTGGATGATGTCATCGCCCAGACCCAGGCCGTTCCCCTTGAAACCGCCCGGGCGCATCATGTGGCATGGTGGCGTCAATTTTGGCAGCGCAGTTGGATTGTGGTTGGTGGTGATGCTGAGGCTGCGAAGGTGACGCGCGGTTATGTCTTGCAGCGATTTGTCACCGCCGCGGCCGGTCGGGGAGGTGCGCCGATCAAGTTCAACGGCTCGATCTTCACAATGGATTATTGGAAACAAGAAAAAATCAAGGGCGTGGCCACCAACTATTGGGTGGGCGCGGATGCCCGGGACTGGGGGGGGCAATACTGGTTCCAAAATACTAGGCCCGTCTACTGGCCTCTCCTGCAGAGCGGCGATTTTGAAATGATGCAACCGCTGTTCGAGATGTTCCGGAACATCCTTCCAAACAACACACGTTTGGTGCACGATTATTACGGGCATGATGGTGCCTATTTTGCGGAAACCGCGCCGTTTTACGGCGGGTTAAGCATGCTCACCACCAATGAACCAGGCAGTTATACCAAACATTATTTCACCCCGATTCTCGAATTAAGCGCCATGATGCTGGATTATTATGATTATACGCGGGATGACGTGTTTGCGCGTAAGACTCTATTGCCGATTGCCAACGCCGGCGTTACTTTTTTTGACAAGCATTTTCCTCGGGACGCGGCGGGTCGCCTCTTGCTTTCACCCGATAATGCCATTGAAATGTACTGGAAGGCTCAAAATCCCGCGCCCGATATTGCCGGTTTGCGCCGGGTGCTGGGCGGTCTCTTAAACCTGCCGACCAAATTGACCACGGTAGCCTTGCGTGCCCACTGGCAAGAACTCCTCTCGGAAGTTCCCCCGCTGCCGATGGCTGCTTACCATGGTAGTAAAAGGCTTTTGCCCGCAGAAGTTTATGACCAGGGGCATAACTTTGAGAATCCCGAACTTTACGCGATTTATCCCTTTCGGTTGTTCGGTTTGCATCAGCCGAACCTGGAACTGGCCCAGACAACCTTTGCCGCCCGCCGGTTTCGCGAAGATGGTTGCTGGCGGCAAAGCGGCATTCAGGCCGCGCTGCTGGGCGACACGGAGACCGCCCGCAAAAACGTGGTTTTCGTCCTGCAGCGGCAGGATCCACAAGTCCGCTTTCCGGCGTTTTGGGCGCACGGCTCAGATTATGTGCCTGATGAGGATAATGGTGGGAACGGCATGAATGCCTTGCAATTGATGCTCATGCAAAGTGAGGGCCGGAAAATATACCTGCTGCCGGCCTGGCCTAAAACATGGAGTGCCAGCTTCAAACTCCATGCGCCATTCAACACGACCGTCGAGGGCTGTGTCCAGGATGGTCATGTGCAATCACTGCTGGTTATTCCACCCGAAAGACATTCGGATGTGGTGCTGCCCGGTCCCTGAGTCGGGTGCCATCCCAGCCCTATCCCTGCATGGGGAGGTGAGGACAAGCTCTGTGAGTTTTTAATGGATTGACGTTGAATTTCAACCTTCCGCAGCAAAGGAGGCATCCGACGTAATTTTACCCCTCAGTGCCGCAAAATAGCCTCTTCCAGTTTTTGCTTTCACTTTTAATCTATGGCTAAATCCACGTTTCAAAAAAACGCGACTCATAGTTCAATCCATAAACTGCAACCTGAAACATGAAAGCAAACCAAAAGAAATTCCCTTTCCTCCTGCCGACAGCAGTTGCCATCCTGCTGGCCGGAGCGAATGGCCAGGCCGCCACCAATTTAAAACTTGATAATGTTAATCTCCTTTCAGACCCCTTGAGTTGGTCCAGTGGCTCAGTTCCAGGCACCAGTGACATTGCCCAGTTCGATGGCTCCACCGCTTACGGATCGACCAATGCCTGGTCTTTGGGTGGTGCGGTTGCTTGGAATGGGATTCAGGTATTGTCCCCAACTAACGCGCTGACGATTCAAAACGATGGTAATAACCTGACCTTGGGCGCTGCGGGAATTGATCTTTCCGCGGCCACAGCGGGATTGACCTTGAGCAATGCGCTCATCTTGGGAACCTCCCAAACTTGGGGAGTGGCTGCTGGCCAAACACTCAAAGTGTATGGCAACATTTCCGACGGGGGGCATGGCTATACCTTGAGCAAGGCTGGTGCGGGGAACTTGAGTATTTTCGGAAACGACACTTCTACCGGTCCTGCGTCGGTTACTGGTGGATCCCTGACCGTGGGTGCCAATGGAATTTTGAGCCCCGCCTCTACTGTAATTATCGGCACCAACTGCTCCCTGACTGTGGCGGTGGGCGGCATCGTTAAGGGCCAGGTTCTCGATAATGCTACCAACTTGAGTGCAAACTGCACGGTCAACGGCACCATTACGGGTAATATTACCCTCGCTGCTGGCTCCGGTCCCGCCAGCCCCAATGCCAATGCAAGTGGCACCCCAAATGCAAATACCGGTTGGCTGCAAGCCAACTCTGGCGCATCAATCAGTGTCGGCGGGTACATTACCAATAATGGCACTCTGGTGTTTAATGGTGCGAGCCCCATTGCCATGGGCACCATTATCAGCACGGCTGCTCTGGGCGGCATCCAAAATAAATATACCAACGGCAACGGTCTGACCTTTAACTTTCCGGCCGGCACCGCCCTGTCCTATTTCCAGTCCTACGGAGCGGCCTCGGCCAATTTGCAAGTAGCGGGTAATGGTTCGGCTTATATGAAATTCCTCGGTTATTTCGACGCCGCCAACATGGTGCCGTACACCAATAATTTTAATGGCGGTAATTGGACTATCGGTTATTTGGGGCAGAATAACAGCGCCTGCCACTTTGTCGGTATCGCCAACCTCACTGGCGGCGCGTCCATGACCGTCACTAACAACGCGGCATATGTTCACGGGACTTATAATATCCTCAATGGTTCTCTGACCTTTTTAAGTAATCTGGCTGAGAACCACCTGGCTAATAATTTCGGCCTGAATATTGCGGTCAACAACAGTGGTGGCGGCCCAGGCTACTTTACAGTTACCAATGGCGGTGTGAATCTGGGATTAATTGCGGCAAACAATGCTCCGGAGAATAATTCCTTGAGCGTTGGCACCGGCGGAACAGCTTATATCAAGGGCAACCTGACGTTGGGAACCACCACCGCCCAAGGCAACAGCGAGGTGGATTCAGTCAACCTCTCCGGCGGACAGTTGGTCGTTAATGGTTCCATTGTCGCGGCCTCGGTCTCAGGTGCGCAAGACCGCATTTTCAATTGGACGGGCGGTCAGTTGACTGCCACTACCATTACGACTTCGTCTGGATTTAATGATCCGGCCAGCGCCATCGGCAGCCTGGTGGTAAGCAATACCGCTGGCACGCTTGCGCCTGGTGGCTCGGCAACACCTGGAAAAATCTCCATCACCGGCGGCTACGTCCAGACTTCAGGTGGGACCTTGGCGGTAGATATTGGCGGCACTACCGCTGCCAATGCATACACAAATCTGGGTGGGTATTACGACACGGTTTCCGTCACTGGCAGCGGCAATGTTGCGGGTTTGATCTCAGCCAACTTAATCAATGGCTATACCCCGGCCGCTACAAGTGCTTTTACCATCCTCAGTGCTACCGGTGGTTTGGTGGCCAGCCCGGGCAACCTTGGTTTCGGTGGATTTATTCCTGTCCTCACGAACGGTGTGCCCGCCAGTGGCAAGTATTTTCAGGTTCTCGTGGCTGGCAACAATCTTATTCTGACCAATTATGGTGTGTCCGTGCCGGCCCTGTCCGCCAAATTCAGCCCTACCAACACCATTGGGGTTGCCCCGGTTTC
This sequence comes from uncultured Verrucomicrobia subdivision 3 bacterium, assembly GCA_903875465.1. Taxonomy (GTDB): domain Bacteria; phylum Verrucomicrobiota; class Verrucomicrobiia; order Limisphaerales; family UBA11358; genus UBA11358. Next base: position 23,888 of record CAIQWB010000127.1, on the reverse strand, counting down.
GGCTACCTTCCTTGACAGTTCCACAGGGATCATCACCAATCGTTTCTGGAGTTTTGGCGACGGCAGCAGCACCAACACCACGGCCACAACGGTAGCTTACACTTACAGTAATATTGGCAACTATACTAATGTTTTGACGGTCCGGGATGTATTTGGAAACAGCAGTTCAGCCACCGGAGTGGTGCATGCCACAGCGGCTGCGATAAACCTTGCCTGGCAAGGCGGAGCCAATGGCAATGCTTGGAACACAAGTGCCTTAAATTGGTTTGATGGGGGTAGCACCGTCGCTTATGCCGATCCTGATTACGTTACGTTTGATGACACCGGGTCCGCCACGCCTGCCATCAGTCTCAATACGGTGGTGCAACCTTCCACGGTTACCTTCAATAACTCCAGCGTAAATTATGTCATTGCTGGTTCGGGACAAATCGCCGGCAGCGCGGGCATTTCCCTTAATGGTTCCGGCTCTGTCACCTTGCTCACCACCAATTCGCTGCTGACTGGACCGGTAAACATTAGTTCCGGACTGTTACAGGTCGGCAATGGCACGGTCTCGGGTTCTATTGATGGCGTCTCCGCCATTACCGACAACGGGGCACTGGTCTTCAATCAATCCGACACCCACAGTATTGGGGCGATTATTTCCGGCAGTGGATCTCTGACCAAGCTGGGTGCTGGCACCCTGATTTTGAGCGCGGACAGTAGCAGCACCTTTACCGGGTCGATCGCTGTGGATGGTGGTACCATGGCCATGGCCAATTTGAATGGCGGTTCTGGGGCAGCGAGTCTGGAAATTAGCAACGCCACTTTGCAAGTTAATAGCGGTGGCACATTGAACCAAACCCTGACATTGCATGGAACCAATGACACCTTAAATTTAAATGGTACGTTCATTTTGCAAAATCCACCCGTGGGCACAAGCCCTGTGACCATCGGCGGTGTGGGCACGTTACAAATTGATACAGGCGGTACATCGGTGTCCTTGCCCACCAATGCCATGCTTAACGGGGGAAGTCTGGCCTATTATCGTTCCGATCAATACTCCCAACCGGGCGTTGTCAGCGCCAACTCTCTGAATAGTTCCCTCCTGAATTACGGCACTGGCGATGGGGCTTCGAATACCGTAACACTTGCCGATGGTATCAATCTCTATAATACAATAGTGAACAATGCCGCCGGTGCTTTGGTGTTAAGTGGCTCCGCCAATTCCACGAACATTATCGGTGGTGGGGCCGGGGCCGGAACCTTTGGTATCGGCAGTCCCAATACGGAAGCCGATGCATGGCTGATTGTTAATGGTGGATATTTCAATATCAACAACGCACCATTCTTTGTCCAAATCGGTGGCGGAGTTTCTCCGGCTACCCTTGAACTGAATAATGGGACCATTGTCGCTTCTTACTACGGACCGGCCAATTCAGCAGATGGTGGTGGGCGTTTCATTCGTAGCAACATGGCGGTCAACGGTGGCATATTTCATGTAAGCGCCTGGGGTTTGGCCTTTACGGACAGTGCGGCGGCCAACCCGGTGCAGTCGTTCACTATGACGGGTGGCACCGTGCTGGTCGATGATTCCAGCACTACGCCAGGAGCCACTGCCAACCCGCCGTTCTATGGCTATCTGGTTGGAACCCATGATTATGCGACTAATTCGAAGGGCTTTTTCGGCAATGCCTCCGTCATGCAAACTGGTGGCAGTGTGATCGTGGCCGGTTCCCAAAATAACAATCTCGAAATGGGTTGCCCCAACAATGCGGCAACCAATAAGACCGCCAGCTACACCCTCGCGGGCGGACTGCTTGCCCTGGGCAGTGGAACCAATAGTGGCAATGTTCGGCTCGGTGGAAGCCCGGATGGTGCCAGCACCGCCACCTTCATTCTCACGAATACAGGCGTCCTTTCGGCGTGCGGCAGGATTAGTGGGTATCCCAATGGGGCCGCTGGTTCGGAAGTCTTCTCCTTCCTGGGCGGCACACTGATCGCCAGCAATGTGGACGTGACTTACTTGAGTGACATGGCTGGCGATCCAACAGGTACGCTCGTCAACAATGGCGGCAGCTTGTCGCCTGGTGGTTCCGGTATTGCTGGTCGCACAATGGTCACTGGCAACTACTCCTGCCTGGGTGGGAGTGTACTGGCCATTGATATCAACGGCGCCTCCCCGGCCTCTGCCTTTACCAATAGCGGCGCTTATTTCGATAGAGTCACAGTCACCGGGGCAGCTTCACTGAATGGCAGCCTGATCGTGAATAATAATAACTATGCACCGACAGCGGGCGGCAGCTTCACTATTCTCTCAGCGGGTAGCCTTTCGGGAGCCTTCACGAACGTGATCAGTGGCCGCGTGGCAGTAGCCAATTCCGCCACGGCCAGTTACCAGGTGCTTTATACTGGCACCAGCGTGATTCTAACCAATTACCAATCTGGAGCTGTCAATCCGACACCGGCCAGCATCACCACCAGCGCGTCAGGCGGCAACCTGGTATTGACCTGGCCCACAGGTCAGGGTTGGGTGCTCGAAGCCCAGACTAACACTCTCTCCACTGGGCTTTCCACTAACTGGGTGCGCCAAAGCAGTGCTAACAGTCCTTACACTGTGACCCCCAATAACAGCAAAGGAAGCGTGTTTTACCGCCTGGTTTATCCTTAAGCGCAAGTTTTATCACGAGAGGGCGTCGCAAGGCGCCCTCTTTTTTTACCCCTTTCAGACCATTCGCTTGCGGCGGTTTGTTTGGTCGTCCGCCTCAGTCACGAAGTGATCCGAAACCATGAATCCGATATTTCAGGAACTGGATCTCAAAGTGGTTCATATCAACCAAGTTGCCGCGTTTATAAGGTTGCGGGTGGGTTTGAAAATTCCCCCTTCCGGTGCGCAACCTCGGCAAATCATGGCAGGGGTGTATGAAGTAGGCGTGGACGGCAGCCAGCCCGGATCTCCCTGTGCTGTGGCCAATTTGGTGACTTTGACAACCGATTCGGCAGCCATCGCCGACTTGAAGGTCGAGCTTGGCACTCCGTTTTTGGAAAACCACGAGGCCCAACCTCGCTATGCCCTGCGGGTGACCTTGGTGCGGCCGTCCAAGCCGGTGGAATGCGCTGAGGTAATCTTCAGGTTTGCCGCCGATGGCCAGCTTGTCGTTCTTGAGAATTTTAATACCTGTCCGCGAAGCGCACCTGCCCGCCAGCCAAGCCTCCCGACTCTATTCGTGGTGGGTGATTCTACCGCATATTGCAACGGACCCCTTCAGCGCGGCTGGGGTGACGAGCTAATGCCTTTCTTCGATCCCACCACGATCCAGGTCCTGAATCGTGCCCGTCCCGGTCGCAGCACCCGGACTTACCGGCGCGAAGGGCTCTGGAAGAGGCTGCTGGAAGAATTACATCCAGGAGACTTCGTCCTCATTCAATTTGGTCACAACGATGCCGATAAGCTTGCCGAAGGGCGCTGCCGGGGCGTGCTGCCGGGAGTTGGTGAAACCAGCCAATCCGTTTGCCTGCCGGATGGCCAAATCGAAACAGTGCTGACCTTTGGCGCTTATTTGCGTCAGTTTGTAGTCGAAACCCAAGCTAAAGGAGCCCTGCCCATTCTATTGTCATTAACTTTGAGGAATCGGTGGCTTTCCGAGAAACTGGTGGAACCCGCCTCGGATTATGGCCGATGGTCCGCTTCCGTGGCCGCCTCTGTTGGTGTACCCTTTCTGAATCTGGCAGAATTAATCGCGCGCCGTTATTTGGTCCTGGGGAAGGAGCAAGTTCGACACCTATATTGCAGGGTTGATGATGATGTCCACACCAGCTTGGCCGGTGCCAGATTGAATGCTGAATGTGTCGCTTCTGGACTGAAAAACCTTAAACTCCTGCCCCAGCCGACCAACCACCGCTGAGGAAATGCTCAGCCCTAATGCTAATCATGGTTTCGCTATAATGAACTATCCACTGGAAAATCTACGCTCGGCTGCCTCCTGGTTCCTGGCTGCGTTAACTGTGATGCTGGGAATGGCAACTACCGTCTCGGCGGCGGAATCCCCGGAATCCCTCCGCTCGCCCGTGAACCAGGTGTTTCAGTTCATGCAGACTGGTACTTGCTCTACTTGGAGTAATGGCCTCCCGACCAAGGCAACCGGGTATCTTTGGATTCCCGAAAATTGCCGCCGCTTACGTGGCCTGTTAATTCTTTGTGCCAATGTGCCGGAACATATGCTGGTCGGTCATCCGGCCATCCGCCAAGTCTGCATGGCCAACGATCTGGGCATTTTCTGGGGTGTGCCGTCCTTTTACAACTTTAATGCCAAAAATGAGCATGGAACTCAGGTGGCCTTTCTACAGCACCTCCTCGATAGCCTGGCCGCCAACTCCGGTTATGCTGAAGTTGCCACGGTACCCTGGCTGCCCATGGGGGAGTCCGGCCATTTGTTAATGGTGGACGCGCTGGTGGAAGCTGCCCCTGAACGTTGTATCGCTGGCATCTGGATCAAAAATAACCACCTGCCTCCGCGCAACCGGCAGATCCCCGCCTTGGTGGCTTATGGCACCGCCCAGGAATGGTCCCAAGACAAATCCGACTTGCGTACGAATTGGAATAACATCCATCAAGCTTACGAAGGCATCCTCAATCAGCGTCAGCTTTACCCTGACTGGCCCTTAAGTTACCTGATTGATGGCACCAGTGGCCATTTCGATTGTTCGGCAAGGCTGGTGCAATATTTTGCGCATTATATTGACCTTGTCACCCGCGCCCGACTGCCGATGCAACCTGGTGCGTCGCTCAAACCCATTTCAATCACCGATGGTTTCCTGACTGATCTCCCTGTCCCGGGGCATGAAAAACATCCAACCCGGGCCTATGGAGAAACTCCGCCCGAGGCCCGGGCAGTGCCATGGTATTTGGATCGTGCCAGTGCCGAGGAGGCCCAGGCCATCGCGCGCATCAACTGGCATGCGGCATCCCAACTGCCGACTTTTGCGGACGAACATGGCCAGCTTTTTCCTTACACCTTCAATGGCATTACCTGGATGCCCATCAACAAAACTTCCGAGCCGTCCACCAATGGACTGGTCACACCCACTCTGGAAACGGAATCTGACGGGATAACCTTTTCCCTCCAAGGTCGACTGCGGGACAAATTGCCAGCGAACTTTGTGGGCGCAGGGGAGCCACTGGCTCAGGCCCCGGGAGCTACCAGCTTGGAATGGCTATGCGGATGTGTGGAGCCCTTGGGGCACGGTCGATTTCGGCTGGCTTTGGATCGCACCTGGCCTTCGCCAATTTATGTGGCGGTACGTCATGGCGGTAGCGCTGGTATTCGTGCTGCTGTGCAGCCCGGACAAATCAGCCGCGATGGCCATTTTGGGGGAATCCCACAGAAAATCACCTTCGAAAAAATCGCCGACGTGAATGCAAGCACGGTATCCATCCCTCTTAAAGCACACACCGAAGCTGGGCTGCCGGTGAGATTTTTTGTGGTTGCCGGACCGGCGATAGTTTTGTCCGACCGGCTCGTTTTCACGAAAATCCCGCCGCGTACCCGTTTTCCGGTGGCCGTCACTGTGGCGGCCTGGCAATGGGGACGGGGGGGTGACAGCAAGGTAAATACGGCGGAAATTGTCCGCCAAACGTTTCAAATTTTGAGTGAGTCGAAATAGTGGGCCAACTCGGTAACTTGGGAAAAACAAAACCAAGCCTGTAATACAACCACTGCCCATTGAGTAAAGCATGCGGTTTACACAGCTAGAGGGAACTTGGACTCCTTACTCCTAGTCCGGTAATTTTTTCGTGATTTAATGCGTGGGAGATATCCCCAAACCCAGCCGACGCGGCGAAAATGACCATGCCCCACCAGGTGGTGAACTTCGCAATCTCAAGCACTCCTCTCTGCCGGACCTGCCCCTGGCAAGGATGCTTTGCTGCCACCAATTCCTGATGATTCAATCTCATTTCTGGTTTTAGCGGCGCGCCAGATCCGGGCCGCCACAAGGGCTAACCTTCTGATATATAAATAATCAGATAATTCATTGGAAAACAAATTGGAAAAAAGCTTTGAAAGTTTTTTAAATATAATTATAAAAGGGATTGTAATTGTTGTTAGTGGGGATTCCGGCAGAACCTCCGGTGTCCTTATCAGGGCTGGCCGATATTGGATCAGATCAAGCGCTACGGCTGAGGTGATCGCGCAATTAATGCAGGCGAACACGCATTTTTGGAGAATTGCGCCCATTAGTATCTATAAAAGAGTTATATGAAAAAAAATTGCCCTGGCCCGCTTCCCGTGCCTGCCCGGCCCGTTAATGGAGTGATGGGTTCCCTGCGGCATCTGATGGCCGCCTTCATTTTGATGTATGCGTGTCTGACCGGCCGCGCCCAGTGGCTCACCCAGACTAATGTTCTTCCCCCCGGCTGGTCCGCCGTTTATTTGTACGTGGACGCCTCCAGTCAGACACTCGATAGCCTGGTGGGTTTTAATCCCGCCTGTCCCATTGATCAAATCTGGCTTTGGAAAACGTTGCCCGGTACCGCCCAATATGTTTCCACCCCCGCCATGCCGCTCATGGGGAACAATCAGTGGCTCAATTACTACCGTCCGGGATCCGGCTTGACCAGCACCCTGGGGGCGCTCATGCCCAACGCGGCTTATCTGGTGCATAATTCTCAGTCCACCAACTTTACCTGGGCCGTTCAGGGTCAGCCCGTTCCTCCCAACTATGTCTGGGACAACACCGGCTTGAATTTCATCGGGTTCAACACACCGTTTGCCAACCCGCCCACGTGGCAGAATTTTCTAGCCCCCGCTCCCGCCCTGGCCGCTGGCGTTCAGTTGTACCAGTACCCCGGCGGACCGTTCAGTGCCCAGAATCCCGCCCCGGTTTATGCCCAATACACCACTCGGGTCACGCGCGGGCAGGCATTTTGGTTAAGCGATACGAACATCAATAACACTTATTTCGGACCGTTCACACTGACGCTGCCGAATCCGCTGGGCCTGACTTACGGCAGTTCGCTGGGGCAGTTTACCCTGCATTTATTCAACCAGACCACCAATACCCTCAGCGTCCGTTTTAAATTGCTGCCCTCCGAACCCCCCGTTTATAGTGGTCAGACCAATATCGTAGGACCACCCCCATTGCTGGTGGAAGGTGCCTTGAACAGCTCCAACCTCACTTACGCCTACACCACGCTCGCCGTGGGCACCAATGCCAGTGTCACGCTGGCTCCTTCCGGCCAGGCCGGCTCGGACGTGGCGGTGGTACTCGGGGTGAATCGCTTTGCGTTGACTAATGCCCCCGGCTCACTTTATGCGGGTATTTTGCAATTTTCTGATTCCCTGGGACTCTCCGAATTGAATGTTCCCGTTTCGGCCACGGCAGCCAGCAACGCCGGGCTGTGGGTGGGGAATGCCAATGTTTCCCAAGTGGGCAGCTACCTGAAAACCTACGCTACGAACGGTGATGGTTCCTATGTGCAGATCGCCGTCACCAATCAGGTTTACAATACCAATTTTACCGCCTTTAACATCACCAACTTGTTCATCACAAACAGTTTGAACACCAATATCGCGGTGGCCAATTACGTCGTTACCAACTGGCTGGTGAATACCTACACCACCAACTGGCTGGCCACCACCACCAACAGTTTTGTGCCAGTGACCAACCTGTTCGTGAACACCCTCGCCGTCACGAACACCGCCATCACGACCACCGTCACCAATTACTACCTGACCAACAACGGGGTGGTCTGGCTAACCGCGAACACCACCAATATCACCGGCACGAGCACGAGCACCACGAACTACGTGCCCGGCACAAATGCCATCGCCGCGACCACGAACCGCGCTCCGGTTACGGTGGCCAGCCAGTTGGTTAATTATGTCATCAGCACCAATTTCCTGACCACCAACGGTGTGTTTCTGCCTCCGGTCACCAGTTACACGGTGGCCAGCTCGGTGCAGACTAATTTTCTCTCAACCACCAACTTAGCATTTAATCTGTTGGTCACCAACCCGTTTACCCTCAGCGTCACCAACGGCACCTTGATGGCCACCAACTATGCCCTCACCAATCTTTCCTTGCTGACCAGTCTGGTCACCAATTACCTGGCCACCAACAGTGCGCCAGTAATTTATACCAATGGTTTGACCGAGATTGTAATCAGCCCGCAATTCAACCAATTTCTGATCACCAATACGTTGCAACTGACTTGGTACACGAACTTTAACGTGATTAGCAATAATTACACGCTGGCGGCGGGCAGCACCAATTTGGTTTCCGTGACCACGAATCAGGTCAGTTCGCAGTACGGCTATGCCACCAGTATGTCCGGCACTAATTACACCGTCACCAGCCTCATTCTGTTTACCAATTATTCCTACTACCTTACCACCAACCAGATTATCAGTTCGTACAGCAACTATGTGGTCACCGCCTTGAACACCAACCTCGGGGCCGTGCCCTCGGCTTTTCCGCTACGGCTGATCGTGTTTAATGACGGCACCCATGCCTCGTTGCTCCAGCGCGTATATTGTGGCCTGAACACCGCCACGAACCTCATCATCGCCACCACGGAAAGTGACCTGGACCCGGCCCAGCTGGGCACCGCCCGCCGGATTTCCGCCGCGCATCTGCCCTGGACCGCCGCCAACAGCCCCATTCCTTTCATCGGCACTCTCACACAAGGCGGCACGCTCATTGCCACCCTCACCGAGGATTACGGCGACCAGCCGGCCAACCCCTTTCTGCACATGTTCCATCCCGACCACAACAACGTGGACCTCAGCCAGTCACCTCCGCGCGAGCTGCCCACGGGGGGCCAGTCCTACACTATCAGCCGCCAATTCACGCTCACCGTCCTGCCCAACAGCCTGAATTTCTTAAGTCTCATCAATGGTAATAGTGCCCTGGCCGGCACTTATCAGGAGGTCATCACCCTCACCGGGGTGGGCGGCTCCACCCGCACCTTTAACACGGCCGGCACCTTTTCCCTGACGCGCATCAGCCCCATTGCCACCCTGACCCAATAATACTCGGTTTATAACCAGCTTATTTGTTGTCTTAATTTAATATCTGTATCAAAACCAAAGCCATGAAAACATTCCTCCTGAACCTCCTGGCTGGCAGCTTGTTGCTGCTGGCACTCGCCCTGACCCTGCTCCCCGCTAAAGCTGCGGTTACGAGCCCGCCCCAGTTGATGTCCTACCAGGGTTACCTCACCGACGCCAACGGCATTCCCTTGGGTTCCACAAATGCGGGGCCCAAGAACTATAACGTGGTGTTCCGGGTCTGGGATTTGCAGACCGGTGGGGTCGTGAGCAGCAGTGACGAATTGTACGCCGAGCAGCAAACCGTCACGGTGAACAATGGTTACTTTAGCGTTCTGCTTGGCCAGGGCCTGCAATATGGCAGCGAACCCCATGCCGGCACCCTCTCGACGGTATTCTTCTCCACCAACACCAACCCGCGTTATGTCGAAATCACGGTGCTGGGCGCGGGCATAAATCAGGCGAATATTACCATACTGCCCCGTCAGCAGTTGCTCTCAGCCCCGTACGCTTTCCTGGCCGCCAATGCGGTGACCGCAGCCAGTGCTGCCAGCCTGGTGAATAATAACTCCATTCAAGTGGTGACGGTAACCAACGGTTTTGTGGGCATCGGAACCAACTCCCCTGCCACGCCCCTCGCCGTTAGTGGCAACACGGTTTTATCCGGCAATGTGGCCGTGGGTGGGGGTGTCACGGTGGCGAGTAATCTAGTTGTGTCCGGCAGCACCAGTTTTTCCAGCGGGGCCACCGTTTCCAGCAATCTGCTCGTTTCTGGATCCGTGGGTATTGGCACCAATGCGCCGGCCACTGCGCTGGAAGTCAACGGTGATACCACTCTGGACGGTGTGCTATCTATGAAAAACAGCCAGGTAATGACCGCAAACAACACTAACGGCACTGCGGATAATTTCCTCTGGCCACGCTGGAACGACAATGTTATGTACCTGAATTTTGGAGCCAACGGCTTTGACATTCGCAATAACTCCTCCGTTCACACCATGTTTATGCAGCCGAGTGGCAATGTGAACATCGGCAACTTTGGAAGTTACTTTAACCAGCCGGATCAGGCCACGTTGTCCCTGGCCAACCCCGGCAATAACGTAAATCTTGAATTATGCAAACCGGGCAGCAAGATTGGATACCAAATCGATGTGGTCAGTAACATTTTAGGGAACGGGCTTCTTATTTGTGAGCATAATGTTGGTTGCTACCGCTTTTTCATTCAGAATGGAACTGGTTTTATTGGCATTGGCACCGGTTCGCCGAATTATCCTCTGGATGTGGAGAATACGACTGCCACATCGCTTAGCAATTACGGTTATTTAAACTCTTCAGGCAATACTGGCCACGGAACCACCACCGGAACTTTCCCTTTTTCTATATATGCGGCGGGCCGTGTTGTGGCGCCTGAGTATGAAACGGTTTCTGACTTGCGGATCAAGCAAATCACTGGTCGCAGCGACACCCGTCAGGATTTGGCGGCCATTCGAATGCTTCAGATCACTGATTATCGCAAGTTGGACGAAATCCAGTTTGGTGGTCAGTTGGAGAAGGGCGTAATCGCCCAGGAAGTCGAGAAAATCCTTCCGGAAGCGGTCAACCAGTCCACCAATTTTATCCCCAATATTTATGCCCGGGCGGCCTCCTTCGTCGTTACCAACCAGAGTCTGGTAGTGACGCTGAAGAAGCCCCACAGCCTGGTGGTGGGGGATGTGGTGAAACTCATTACCGGCTCCGGGACGGTGCAGTCGGTGGTCACGGCGGTCCCATCGCCGCAGTGCTTTAGCGTGGCGCAACTGGCCAAGCCACCGGAGTTCGTCTTTGTTTATGGCAAACAGGTCGGAGATTTCCGCACCGTCAATTATGACCGATTGTATACCATCGGCATCAGTGCCATCCAGGAGCTGGCCAAACGCATGGACAGCCTGGATGGGCGCGAAACCAAGCTTGAAGCGCGTGAAACCCGCTTGGCGGCGCTGGAACAAAAGGTGTTGCAAGTGACGGCACTGAATGCCCAGGTAGCGCAATTAAAGGCGCAACTGGCCGCCGAGCAAACACAAATGGCGGACCTGAAAAAACTGGTCGTGCAACTGGCCGAAGCCGCCAAAAACTCCAAACTCACCGCGCACGCCGGCGAAGGCTCACCTGCGACCGTCACCACCGCCAGTTTGGATCGTTGAGCGGCCGGGCGGAGTACTGAACCCATGCCCATGTGATCATGAGTATCAACTTAAAACCCCTTAGGCTGCCGGGTTGGCTGCTGTGCTGCCTGCTGGCGGTGCTGGCCGGGCCAGGCCGGCTGGCGGCGCAAAATCTCACGACCATTCAATTTAGCCAGTTTGCCACACCTTATAACTACGGGTCGTTTGGCGGGGTGCCTATCTCGCTGACGATCAATACCAATATTGGTTCCAACGGCAAACTGGCCGCCACGAATATTCTCGGGGTGGTCTCCCCGGTGACGACCAACCAGTTTTCCTCTTCCGTGTTTTTTGGCGGGAGTGCGGCGCCCACAAACTCAGCCCTGCTGGCGGGCAGTACGCAGTTTTTAAGTGGAACCAACAGCTTTAGTTACGCCGTGGCCACGGCCATGCAACTGCCGATTGGCACCGACAACAAAGGCACCTACATGGTGCTGCAGCAAGCCTGGATTGGCTCCCCCTACGTGGGCTCCGCCGTTTCCTATAACTTTGGCGCGGTCATTTCGACCCCGGTGACCGATGTGACGGGGGCGTTATTGAAGACGAATGCCTCGGCTTACTGGCAGTCCGTGCCTTACGGCGCCAGCACCAACACGGCTTACTATTACAGCCCGAACGCCGGAGTGGTCTTTGCCACGCAACTGGGGCAGATTCAAATCACCTGGATCACGGCCACGGCGTTCACGGATGTGAGCACCAACAACCCGCAGTTTGCCACACCGTACCTCAATCCCGGGGGGGCGACCTATCCGAATTTTTACACGAATGGGGCTTATATTTACCGTTTGTACACGGCGACGTACCTGGTTTCCGGCGTGCCGGTGAAGGCGCCTCAAAAAATGTACTGGACGGAGGGTTCCTTCGCGACCACCGGTTATCCCATCCCAGTGGGCAACGGTGTGGTTTCGTCGGTGCATGTGGTTTATAACAGCGCCTTTCCGACTAACGTGGCCACGCCTTATCAGGATCCGGATGTGGTGCCCATTACCAATCCCACCAACATGTTGCAGGAATTCCGCACCTTGTGGTTTGATCCCTCACTTAATCAAATTCACGCTTACAACGCCCAAGGACGTGTGTTTGTGGAATTACTGGGCCGGCAGATCAACGGCGGCTCAAGTAAAACTTACCTGGGATTTGAAATTGTGGATGTGGCGCAGACGCCAGCGGTGCAAACCCTCACGGCTTATCTCGGCAACCAACTGACCCCCTACGCGGATGGCTTTGAGAATCAAAATCTCACGCCTTACGCGCTGCAACCCCTCGTGGGCACTCAATACGCCTATACCCTGGCGTATGGCGGCGTGACCACCTTGTACGCTGATGTGCAGACCGCCACGGCGACGGACATGCAGGTGTACTGGCTCACCACGGGGGTGGCGGGATTGCAGTGGCCCAATTTGTTCGACAATTACAACCAGGTGTGGCCGGCCGATCCCTCACTTTACAGCCATTACATACGTCCGCCGGCCGGGACGCAGGCGCAGGCGGCACTTACCGGTGTGCAACTGGATCCGGCCGAAAATCCGTCGTTGGATTTCCAGGATGCGCTGGACCAGCCGCGTGGTTTTATTTCCAGCAGCAATACTTTTTACACGTGGTTGATCCCGAGTCAACCGGCCCATCGGGCCTTGTTGCGTTACAGCGCGGCGAATAATGTGCGGTTTGAGCGGGTTTTTTCCTATCTGAGCACGGCCTTGCAAAACAATGCCTTGCTGGCCGGCAGCGTGGCCACCAATCTCTCGGCTTGGAATACGAATAACGCCACCTTGACCAATTATGCGAGCGGATTTAATCCGCCGTATGTCACCAATATTACCACCTATGTGGGCCAGGTGCTGGCCCCTCCCGCTGGGGAAATTGGTTCTACCAACGGCACCTACGGCGATTATTGGGCAGGCTATATCAACCCCCTCGCCGGCAATTCGTATGATCCCTACGCCTATGTGGATCCATTTGCCAATGGGTTCACTGCGGCCAACACCGGCGCAATCATACCCGTCAATGCCATCCCCGGATCCAACACGCTGGAAGTGCTTTGGTTCCGGCAAAACACAGCCAATCCCGTCCTCGGATTTGTGCCGGTGTACTGGCCTTCCATCATTGCGGATTACAAAATTCAATGGCCGGCCAATGCCCCGCAAATCGTGCTGGCAGGCAACCAGGGCAGCGGCCCCCTGGACAGTTTGCGCGCCGCTGGGAGCATTTATTATCAAAATGATGCCACCCAGGCCGGTTACAACCCCAATGAAGAGCATGCGGTGATGCTGGGCGGTCAGGCTTACGCCTTGCGCGATGATTTGAATGTGACCAACCAGAATAATGCCAGCCTGCGGTTTGGCGGTTATTCCTCCGCTCCGTTTGTGCTGCTGGCCTACACTGGCAATGACGGGCGGCCGGCCATGACGGCCTACCAGGTGCTGCGGGAAAATCCGGCCACCGGGGTGGTCTTTGATTATATCGTGCCGGCCGGCACCCAATTGCAGCCGCCCATGCCCCTGCCGCTCATGGCCCCGCCAGTGGCTTTGAACACGAATTATCCCAATGGCTTTACCAATTACAACACCGCCCCAGCCGCCACCAGCGGGGATTTGCCAGCCGGTTGGACGGCGGGAGCCGCCAGTGGTCCTTATGGGCTTTACCAAGGGTTTACTTACCAGGACCGCAAGAATAATTTTTGGGTCTACCGGGGGCTGAACGCAGGTTTGCCAGCGCTCCAAGGCGGCTATTATAACACCAACTTCAGCGCCTTCACAAATCTGCCGCCAGCCACGGCCGTGGTGGGCCAGCCGTTTACGAATTACTTGCACGTCTCGCGTTTGTTGCCTTCGTTGACGGTGGGACTGTCCAATCTGCCACCCTGGCTGTTGTATGGTGAGTCCACCAATACCGGTCTTTATTTGTATGGCACGCCCACCGCCGCGGGAACTTACGCAGGCACAATCACTCTCACGGACGTCGGCGATGGCTCCACTGTCGCCGTGCCCTTTGCCCTGACGGTCACCAACAGCGGAACGTCGGTGGCCTTGGGACCATTGGTCATGGTGGGGACCAACCTGTATACTGGCAGCATGGCTACTTATGTGGGCCGGCCGCCGAGCCTGGCGCAGTCGCCGGCCAGTTCAAACAGTTTTACCATGCGCTTTTATTACCCGACCCTGCCGGGTTTTGCCTGGCCCGGCTTGGGGGATGCCACCAACTGGCCGGCGGTGGGCACGATTGTGCCGTATTTGCGGCCTTGCAATAATGGGACCTTCACCGGTGGGGATGGCACCAGCACCAAAACCACGCCCTTGGACATTGTTTACCGTCCCGTCTGGCCGGGCCTGGGTTCGGATGGCCAGTCTCCACTACCCCAGTTGCGGGCGGGCCAGACACACACCACCGCCATCAATGGTTTGGCCGCCGTGCGCGGGCAGGATAGTGTGCAGGTCATATACCAGCAATCCATCGCCACCAATTCGGTGACCGCCAGCCAGCCGCTCAACAGCGTGGTGCTGTATGATCCCACGGCCCAGAAAAAGGCCAGTCTGGCGGGCATCCTGAACAGTTCGCCGGTGGCCAACCTGCCCGCCGGGGTGTTGGCGGATGCTTATAACGGGCTGGAATATTTCCCGAATCTACCGCCCAATTTGATCAGCCGGGTATGGTTCAATCCGCAAACCACCAATCTGGTGCTCACCGGCCAGTTTGTGCATGACGTGGTGAATGGGGATTATGTGCTGCTCAACGTGCTGCGGGACAATGATCTGGCGGCCGTCAATGGCCTGTGCCCGGCCAGCGACTCCAATTACAGCCTTTGGACCAATGCCGTGGCGAGTTTGGCCGCCAACGAATATACCTTCCACCTGGACCCGAAGGTGCCCGGCAAGTATGACATCAACGACTACGGCACGGTTACGAAATACGCCGGGGATCTACTGTTGATTACCAATTCCGACACCGCGGTGGACTCCTATGCCCTGAGTGGCGCCGGTCCCGGTCAGGGTTATATCAGCTATGTGGTGGCGGATGGCCATAATCCAACTTATTCGGGCGATCCGGTCAGCATTTATATTGCGCGGGTGGGCCAGCCCCTTTTTGCCGGCAACCTGGTTGTGGTCAATGCCGCGAATGCCAGTCCCTTCAGCCAGTTGACCACCTTCCAGCACACGGCGGACCTGGCTGGGCAAACCGGCGGTTATGTTTATGACTGGCGCATGCTCCCGCCGGTGAATGGAGCCGTGCCGCAAACCAGCCAAACCAACTGGACTCCCTTGGTTCAGAGCAAGCCCGGACCGGTTTATACGCTGGGAGCCGCCGGGGTGGCGGGCTTGAGTGATAATTGGGTTTGCATGCGGTATGGTCAACTGTTAACGAACAACGGGGCGGTCAGCACTAACTGGTCGGCCTGGGCCAATCCGATCTTTGCCCCCGGCTGGATCAAACGGGTAACGCAGAATATTGATCCGGTGGCCGGACAGACCCAAAATCTCTACAAGAACCCCGCCACCACCACCGCCAGTATCATTGCCCTGGCGGGGTCCCGCTGGGTGGGAAATGTGCCGCTGAACGCCGCCACCTTGACGAACAATGGCTTGATCCAAGTCTATGAAACCGTCCTGAATCTGGGCAAGTCCCTGAGCATCAATGCCGCCCCGGCCATCAACTTTGGCCCGGCCAACCAGGCCCTGCTGCTCGCGGCGGGCTACCTTAATGACCTCTACACGACGCTGGGGAATGATGCGTGGGCCAATTCCCTAAATCCCACCATTGGTTTCGGCACGGACAATACCACCTATGGCAGCATTGCCACGTCACAATTTATATTTGAAGGCGAGGAACCCACGCTTCTCGATCAAAATCTGGCCCTCCTGCGCGGCCGGGATGACAGTCTCTCGCCGGGGGTGGATGTGCCACCCGTGTACAATCATCTCTGGTGGAACTATACCTACGGTCTGGAAGCCGGCCAGGTGATGTATGCCTTGAATTACAATATCACGGACCAAAATAATGACGGGGTGGTGAATGCGGCCGATGCGCAAATCATGTATCCCCAGGGCCACGGGGATGCCTACGGGCATTACTTGACCGCGCTCATGAATTATTACGGGTTGCTGATGAACCCCAATTTTGACTGGGTGCCGGCCAGCGAGACGGTGAGCATTTTGGGGGCGGCCGTGCAGGTGAATTACCAACATGAGCGGAAATTTGCCGCCACCGCCGCCGCGCTGGCCCGGACCGGGCGCCAGGTATTTGACCTGACCTGGCGGCAGGATTACCGCCCGGGCACTGCGGGCGGCTGGAGTTATTGTGCCAGCAACCATGTCGGCAATTACACGTTTGTGGATAACAACGGGACCACTCAAAAGATCACCCGCTATTGGGGTCTCGATCATTGGGCCGCCCGGGTGGGGCAGGGCACCTATTTAAACTGGGTGGCGGGCAACTCCATTTTGCCGGCCAAGGACCTGAACCCGAACGACCAAGGCATTCAAATTGTGGACCGCACCACCGTGGCGGATTTGCAGGAATTACCGGCCACCGAGGCGGCCTTGCAAAATGACTTGGACAATGCCAACGCAGGCTTTACCCCGCTGGGCCTGGCGCAGAATGCCATCCCCTTTGACATCAACCCGGCCAAGGTGACCGGGCCGAATCCGCAAACGCATTTTGAACAGGTGTATGCGCGCGCCGTGCAGGCGCTCAACAACGCCGTGACGGCTTTTAATGCCGCCCAAAATGTGACCACCCAGTTACGCCAGCAGCAGAATTCACTGACCGATTTGAAAGCCGCGGTAACCGCCCAGGAACAGGCCTATAACGACCAGTTGATCGAACTCTACGGCACGCCCTACCCGGATGATGTCGGCCCCGGCCAGTCTTATGCCCAGGGTTACAGCGGACCTGACTTGGTGCATTACATGTATGTGGAAAATCCAGCCACCAATACGTTTGGTGGTGTGATCCCCGATCCCTCCGCCAATACCACGCTGACCTTGAATGTTCAGTCGTTTCCGCCCAAATGGTCCTCCGGTGTTTACACCAATTTTAATTTCCTAAATAATAACAACCTCACTTTCAACCTCGGACCGGATGGCTTTGGCAAGCCGGCCAGCTGGTCCAGCCAGCGCGGGAGCGTGGGCAGTATCCAGCGGGCGGCCATGGCTGTTAATGCTGCGCAAGATGCCTATCGAACGGCCATCTGGCAGGCCCAACAAGACTACGATAATTTAACTCATGCCATCGCCACTTTCGTGAGCCAGGTGGCCAATAACAACCAGATCAATGCGAATCAAAGCCAGATTTCCTCCCTGCAAAACGATGTGCAAATCGCCTCGACGGCCAAGGATGCCGCTTTGAATCAATTAAACACCTACATTGACAACCTGCAACATGGATTTGAGGCGTCCACGGCTACTTTTCCCGACACCCTGGTGGTTGGACTCGCAGATGGGGGTAATGAAGTCCGGGTGGCGGAAATTATCAACGCGGTGGCCACTTTTCTGGGGGTAAAAGGGCTGCAGTATTCTGAATACGCTATTCAGGCGGTCTATTACGCCACCCAGCTGGCTGCCAACAACGAAATCGGCAACTTGCAGGACCAAAACCAGAGCCTGGACGCTGCCAACACCCAAGCCACGGCGGTCGACGCCATCCTGGCCAAACTCACCACCATTCAAAATGATCTGAGCACCATCAACCAGGATCAAAACACCCTAAGTGGTGCGCAGGGGGCCTATACGACGCTGCTCGACCAGGGCAACCGGATCCAGCAGGAACGGCTCTCCTTCCGCCAGCACACCGCGGCCAAGGTGCAGGGTTACACCGTGGCGGACGCCGCGTTCCTCGTGTTCCAAAACGAGAATTTGGAACGATATACCACGCTTTTCAATCTCGCCCAGGAATATGCCTGGATGGCCGCGCAGGCTTATGATTACGAAACCGGGCTACTGGGAACCCAGACCGGTCAAAATTATCTGAATCAGATCATGAGCTCGTCAGCCCTGGGTGTGATTCAAAATGGCCAGCCGCAAATTTCCGGTTCCAGCACGGGTGATCCCGGCCTGGCCAATGCCCTCGCGGAAATGAAGGCGGATTATGACGTGCTGAAAGGCCGCCTGGGCTTTAACAACCCCGATGGTTACTCCACCACCGTTTCCCTCCGCCAGGAGAATTACCGGATCAATGCGGATTCGACCGGCGACAACAACTGGAAACAAGTTCTCCAGGCGGGGCTGAAACCGGATCTGCTCGCCGATCCGGATGTGAAAAATAATTGCCTGCAAATCGACGATGGCAGTGGCGCGGCGGTACCGGGCATTGAACTGACCTTCAGCACCACCATCACCGACGGCGAAAATCTATTTGGCCAGCCCTATGGTCCTGGCGACCATAACTTCAGTTCCAGTGCGTTCGCCACCAAAATCTTTTCGGTGGGCGTGGACCTGGACGGCTATGTGGGCATGGATAATCCCCTGGCCAACAGCGGGGCTGGCGGCAGCACCCCCGCCGATCCCACCTTGGATCCGAATGGACTCGGAGCCACGCCCTATGTCTACCTGATTCCTTGCGGAGCCGACTCCATGCGCAGTCCCCCCTTGGGCGACACCTCCACCATTCGCACATGGAACGTTGACGACGTGGCCATACCGCTGCCCTTCAATATTGGGGCCTCGGCTTTCTCAGCCGCTTCCTTCTACCAGTCTGCCGACTCGCTCTCCGAGCCCCTGTTTGCCGTGCGCAAGCAGCAGGCGTTCCGCCCGGTGTCGAGTCTGGTTAATTTTACGACCAGCATTTATGGGCAGAATGCCCTGCAACGCACCCAGTTCACCAACCAGCGTTTAATTGGCCGTTCCATTTGGAACAGCAAGTGGAAATTAATTATTCCTGGCAAAACCCTCTTGCAAAACCCGAACCAGGGCCTCACCCGCTTTATTAACTCCGTGAAAGACATTCATTTGTACTTCGTCACCTATTCTTACGCGGGAAACTAATCGCGAACACTCTTTCCACCATGAAACGCTTGCATTTTTTACCGCCGAACGATACCCGGCTGGAATGGTCCGGAGGCACCCCGGCGCACCGGTTGCCTGGCCGGCTTTGCGCCCGGGGGCGGCAACAACCCAGTTTGTTGCCAATACCCGCCATGCGTCCGTTAGCGTTGCTTGGTTGCATGCTGCAAGCGTTTGGCTTGCTTGGCCTTGCCCCCCGTGCCGTGGCCTTTCCGCCGGCTCCCAATGCGATTGTTTACGGCATGGTCAAAGATTCGCTTGGCACGCCCCTGACCGCCCTTGGCGATAAGGTGATATTACAAACCCCGAATGGGAGTCAAGTCACCGGCAATATTCAACCCGGACTGGCGATTGGCATCAACTACAGTGTCAATGTCCCCATGGATGCCGGCACAGTCTCAGGCATCTACACGGCCGCCGCCCTGGTGGCCACCACGCGCTACAAACTTTACGTGGTGCATAATGGAGCGACCAACCTGCCCATCGAAATGCAAGTGGCTTACAACACTTTGGGCATACCAGCCTCGCTTGCCCGGCAGGACCTCACGCTGGGTACCGATGCCAATGGCGACGGTATCCCCGACCAGTGGGAAACGGTATTTCTCAACCAGGTGGGGGCAAAGGTCGCGCTGGCCAGCGTTAATCCCAATGCCATCTACACGAAAAGCGGGCGGACCCTCAAGCAGGAGTATTTGCTCGGGAATTATCCCTACAATCCTTCAGATGATTTCAGCGTGCAGATAGTGAACCAGGCGGGCGGATCGGCGACCCTGGCCTTCACCGCCATGACTGGTCGCAGTTACACGGCCTACGGTTCGGCGGACTTGCAAACCTGGATGCCTTTGAGTTTTACCATCCCTGCGAATGGCCCGGGCACAATGAGCGCCTATTACGCCCCCGCAATTGCGCCGCTGCAAATTCAAACCGTGCAACCCACCAACGGGCCGACGATCCGGTTCTTTCGCTTGCTTTTGCAATGAGTGGTCAAACTCGATTGGCCCAGGCCCCCGCCGGGGCGTTCGTCTGGCCGGTCATCGCCTTGCTGGGGCTTGTGGTCCTGGTCTACATAGCCGTGCATCGCCCCGGCCCGGCCGTGGTGGTTTCCCGGCCGTTGCCCGAATTGAATCGTACCAATCTCGTGCGACTCCAAAATTTCTGGTGTGAGGCTGGCCATACGAATGCATTCACCGGCGTGCTGGTGGAGCACTACGCGAGTGGGGCGCTCATGTCCCGTTCGGTCGTTGCCAACGGCCTGCTCAATGGTTTGTCCGAGGGCTGGTTCACCAACGGACAAATTCAGGTTCGGGAATCATACCGCGATAATGTATCGGATGGATTGCGAACCAAGTGGTACCCCAACGGCCATAAATTATCTGAGGCAACCATTGTAAATGGCCAAATCGAGGGGGTTTTCCGCCGCTGGCATAGCGATGGTTCGCTGGCCGAGGAAATTCCGATGCACGATGGCCATCAAGAAGGGGTGGGGCGGGCCTTTTATCCCAACGGTTACCTCGCTGAAGAAGTGGAAATGCGGGATGGCAAAGTCATCCACCAACAAAGTTGGCAACCCGACGACCGGAAAAAGCTGTGACTTGGCAAATCTATGAACCAATCCTTAAAACTTTGGAACTGGCTTATGCTTGCCTGGCTGGTGTTAAACCCGGCCGGCCAGCTGGCGGCCCAAGGCACCGCCTTCACTTATCAGGGACAATTAAGCACGACCGATGGCCCGGCCAATGGTAGTTACGACTTGGTGTTCGCCTTGTACAATGACAGTGCCAACGGTGCCTTGCTGGCTGGCCCGGTGACCAACCGCGCCGTTTGGGTGACCAATGGACTCTTCACCACGACGGTGGACTTCGGCCCCGGAATTTTTACTGGCGGCAATAACTGGCTGGAACTTTCGGTAAGTACTAATCAAGCCGGAGATTTTACCACCTTGTCTCCCCGCCAACCGCTGTATCCAGTGCCGTATGCACTGTACAGTGGGAACTCGGGCACAGCCGCCAATGCCACCACCGTGGCCGCCACGGGCATTACCGGCGTCATCCCCTTGGCACAGTTGCCCCCAGGTGTGGTCACTAATAATGCATCGGGAATAAGCCTGGCTGGCAATTTAATCGGCAACGCCAAAACGGCCGATAGTGCAGCACTGGCCACCAACGTCGTTTCTGGCATCGCGATAACCAATGCATTCCTGACCAACGGCATTTTTGCCGGCAACGGCGCTGGTTTGACCAACGTGGCCTATAACAGTCTGAGCGGCATCCCGGTAATTCCCACGACCAATGGTTTTGTCACCGCCGCCATTACCAACGGGCTGGCTTCCACCGCTTATGTGCAGGCCCAAGGCTATCTTACTAATGCCAATGGGGCCAATGCGGCCGTGGCCACGAATGTGGTTTCGGGCATCGCGATTACCAATGCGTTCTTGACTAATGGGGTGTTCGCTGGTAATGGCGCGGGTTTGACCAATTTAAATGCCGCCAACCTTACCTTGGGTACCCTGTCTTTGTCACAACTGCCGGCGGTCGTTTTGACCAACGGCGCGGCTGGCTTGAGTTTGGCCGGGGTCTTTAGCGGAAATGGTGCGGCGCTCACCAATGTGAATCTGGCGACAGTCAATGGCAACGGTGCGCTGGCGTGGGTAACCAACGCCGGTTACACCAATATCTTTTTTCAAATGGCCACCAACGGCACTTTGCCAGTGGGTGCGTTTCCCCAAGCACTAACGGCGGGGGATGTGAACCTGGATGGCTCGGTGGATCTGATTTGCGCCAACGCCGGCGCGGGCACCTTGAGTGTACTGACTAATAATGGCTCCGGCACTTTCGGCTTCAACTCCACCCTCACGGTTGGCAGTGTGCCTGTGGCAGTGGTGGCTGTGGATCTGAACGGGGACGGTGCGGCGGACCTGGTGAGTGCCAACAATTACGCGAATTCGCTGACCGTGCTGACCAACAACGGCAGAGGCATTTTTGGGTCCAATGCCAGTTATAGCGTGGGCAGCGGACCGATGAGTTTGGTGGCGGCGCATGTCAGCGGGACCGCCAATTGGGACTTGGTTGTTGCCAACCTCGGCAACAACACCGTGACCGTTCTGACCAACAATGGCCGCGGCGGCTTCGCATTGGCCAGTAATCTGCCTGTGGGCAAGGGCCCGGTGTCAGTGACAGCTGCGGATTTCAATGGCGACGGAGCCGTCGACTTGGTCAGCGCCAACAGCACCGATGGCACGTTCACAATGTGGGTCAATAATGGCAGCGGCCAATTTGTTGCCAGCGCCACCCTCACGGTCGGCAACGACCCTCAGGCGGTCGTGGCATTGGATGTGAATGGCGATGGCAGGCCTGACCTGATCTCCGCCAATTTTAACGACAGCACCTTGACGGTTTTCCTTAACCATGCTGGTGGCACGTTTGGGACCGGCACCGTTTATCCAGTGGGAGCCAACCCGGCGGCTTTGGTGGCGGTGGATGTTAACGGTGACCGGAATGTGGATCTGATCAGTGCCGGGCAGGGGGCCAATGTCCTGACCGTGTTGACTAACAATGGCAGCGGTGCTTTCAGTCTTGCCACCACCTTGGGTTCCGGCTCCAGTCCCGATGCTCTGGTGGCTGCCGATATCAATGGGGATCATCTGATGGACCTCGTTGCTGCGAATCAAGCGGGCGGCAATCTAAGCGTTTATACCAACGCATCATTGGTGACTGCTGTTCCTGCGTCCCCGGTCCCCGTGCCGACTTTCTCTGGTGCCTTTACCGGTAGTGGTGCGGCCCTGACCAACATTTCGCCCGCTTCCATCACCGGCGGGGTAACCACCAATCTTCCCGTTGTCCTGACCAACGGGCATACGAATATCCTGGTCATCGTGAACGGTATCATCACCAAGATTCAATGAGATGGGCCAGGCTGCGTGTCCGCCTGATTCCCAATTCATTGGCCCCAATGCGCTGCCAGTCGGGAAAGAAATTTTTAATAGCGATACCCTGTCCACCGATTAGCAATTGCCGGGCGGGCTTGAACTGTTGTACGAAAGTCTCCATGCCCGGCGGGGTTTCCCGGCGCACGCCACTATTCACTTCTATGACAACCGTGGTTTTGCCTTTTTGCTGGACGAAATCCACTTCTTGATTACGCTCCCGTGAATATGTGACGGAGATACTGGTGTCAAAGTTGCTGTTGAGCAAATGGGCACCAATGTCGGATTCTACCAGCCGGCCCCAATTATTGCCATCCAGGCGGGCTTGCTCCATGGGGCGTTGATCCTGCCCGCTCAGCCGGGCGTTGATGGCGATGGTCTCCGGAGAGTAACCGTTTTGATCCACCGTGCCTTCGAGCAGGCAGCCATGAGGATGGAGTGGGCCATAGGGGCACCCTTGGAGCATGAACCACGGCAGCAAACTACCCCTGTGGATGGCAAGGTAATGAAGTCCGGCAGCTATCGTAATTGGCCCACTGGTCATCATGCCCATCCCGTTCGCACATTTGTCAGCCAGTAGCCGTGGGGAGCGCAATGCATCGTATCCGTATAGCTAACCCCGGCTAGGCAGGCGGTGAGCTGGCTGCCAGAGTGTGGTGATGCGAACCTCATTACCTCTCCGCAAACATTTAACACGGCAACAGCGGGAAAAAATCATGGAAGCCTGGCGGGCGAGTCCGTT
>CAIQWB010000126.1 GCA_903875465.1 uncultured Verrucomicrobia subdivision 3 bacterium | reverse complement strand
GAGAACGCCACCGTGGCATTTCGTGTCGCCTCGGGAAATTCGACGGGTGGTACAATTGAAATCCGCGAAGACAGTGCGCACGGGACAATTCTTGGCCAGTGTACTGTTCCTGACACGGGAGGTTGGGACAAGTATAAAACCTTTTCCGTTGTTTTGAAAAACCAGGCTGGCAAATTAAACCTCTGCCTGGTCTGCAAAGGCCGCGCCGGGGAACTGATGCGCCTGGACTGGCTGCAATTTTCCAAAACCCCTGCGGATTGATCGTTTTCAAATGAAGATTCAAAACATCTAATATTTAACATTTTGAAACCAATCTTTTTTCTCCTGACCCTGGCGGCTGTTTCCTGGAACGCCCCGGCTGGCGCTTTGGCGGCAAATTCACCCAAGCCGAACATGCTCATCATCCTCGCGGATGACATGGGTTTTTCGGACGCCGGCTGCTACGGCGGCGAAATTCACACGCCCAATCTGGACCGCCTCGCGGCAAACGGGCTTCGCTTCACGCAGTTTTATAACACGGCCCGTTGCTGGTCGTCGCGGTCATGCCTGCTCACGGGCTACTATGCCCAATCCATCCGCCGGGATAATTTTACCGGCCACTTTGGCATTAACACGGGCGGCGGTGGCGGTGGCATCCGCCCGCGCTGGGCGGAGCTGCTCCCCATTTATTTGAAACCGTTGGGCTATCACTCCTATCATTCAGGAAAGTGGCATGTGGACGGAACCCCATTGAATAATGGCTTCGACCATTCCTATTTTGAGATGAATGGGCAAGGCTATTTCACCCAAGTTGGTGCTAACGAGGATGATGTTAAACTACCGGAGATCAAGGTTGGCGCTGGTTATTACAACACGATCGCCGTGGCCGATTATGCGATCAAATATCTAAAAGAACACGCCGCCCAACATGCCACTCAGCCGTTTTTTGAATACGTCGCGTTTCATAGTCCCCACTTTCCGATTCAGGCGCTGCCCGGCGACATCGCGGTGTACCGGGACACCTACAAGGCCGGCTGGGACGCGATTCGCCAGCAACGGCTGGCGCGCATGAAGCAAATGGGCATCGTCAATTGCGATCTATCACCGCTTGATCCGGTCACCATACCGCACTGGAATCTGCCGGAATCTGTGTTGCAGGAAAAAATTGGCACAAACGAAGTCGGCCACGCCGTACCGTGGGACTCGTTGACGGATGGTCAAAAAGAATTCCAAGCGGCCAAGATGGCGGTTCACGCCGCCATGATTCAGCGAATGGATATCGAAATCGG
The DNA here is from genome assembly GCA_903875465.1 of uncultured Verrucomicrobia subdivision 3 bacterium. Lineage (GTDB taxonomy): Bacteria > Verrucomicrobiota > Verrucomicrobiia > Limisphaerales > UBA11358 > UBA11358. The sequence goes on along the minus strand of CAIQWB010000126.1, from coordinate 843 downwards.
CCGAATTCTTGACCAAGTCAAGGCGATGGGGGCCTACGCCAACACCCTTGTATTATTCATGTCCGACAACGGCGCATCCGCCGAGCAAATTATCCGCGGCCTTGGTGAAGATCCGCAGGCGCCCATCGGTTCGGCCTATAGCTATCTGGGCATCGGACCGGGCTGGGCCAGCGCGGCCAACACGCCGTTCCGCCTCTTCAAGTCATGGGAGCATGAAGGTGGCAATTGCACCCCGCTCATCGTCCACTGGCCCGCCGGCATTTCGGCGCGTGGCGAACTGCGCGACAATCCCGGCCACCTGATTGATATCCTGCCGACGCTTTTGGAACTCACTGGCGCCAAACGACCGGTGACCGTGGCCGGCCTGCCCGTACCCCCGCTCCCCGGCAAAAGCCTCGTGCCGGTGTTTGCCAAAGACAACACCGTGCCACATGATTTCTTCTGGTTTGATCACGATGGCAATCGCGCCATCCGCATTGGCAATTGGAAGTTGGTGGCCGACCATGCTAAACCGTGGGAACTGTTCAATCTCGCCACGGATCGTTCCGAAATGAAAAACCTGGCGGCGAAGGATCCAGCCAGAGTGAAGGTAATGGAACAAGCCTGGCTCCAACATGCTCAAGAACTTCACGCACTGGCGGAACAAGACCTGCCGGCCAAAAGTTCGGGTAAAAGAAATCCCGGCAAAAATCAAACCGCCCCTCCGGGGGTGGATTAGTTTTTATTTGTCGGCTTCATTCGCTGAACTATCAATTCAAGATTGCAACCCAATCACATACGGAAAGTATGTTATTTTGAACTTTTCAAGAGCCGAAACTCGCCCTCTCACCCGGTTGGGGGATG
>CAIQWB010000125.1 GCA_903875465.1 uncultured Verrucomicrobia subdivision 3 bacterium | reverse complement strand
GTGAGGGCGGGCGGGGCCGCCTCACTTAAAAATCCACTGGCCCATCAGAAAACTGCAGGCCCCCAAAGCGCCGCCCACCAGGATGTCGCTCAAAAAATGCACGCCGAATAAAATTCGGAAAAACCCCCAAGCAAACGGCAGCACGGTGAAGGGCCAGAACATTTTCGGATAAAAGTGGGCCAGCATGAGGCCGACGGCCAGGTTGTGCATGGTATGGCCGGAGGGAAAGGAGAATTTGTCCAGCGGCGGCACCCCGGCGGCGATGGCGGAGTTTTGCTGAAAGGGCCGCAGCCGGCGGACGCCCAATTTGACGGGCAGATAAATGTTAAGGCTGATGGCCAGCACGGCCAGACACTGGCCGATGATGGCAAAAAATTCGGCCAAGGAATTGACAAACAGCACCCCGGCGGCCACGGGCAGCCAGAACCAGCCATCGCCTAGGCGGACAAACATCTTGCAGGCTTTGCAGTAGCGGGGGGAGGGCCCCAACCGGTTGGCCCATTGGAAAAATTGCCAGTCTATGCTTTGAATGCGCTTGGTCATAGGTTGGCGTTCGATGACACAACTAGCCTGATGGCTTCCATAAGTAATTACAAGTCAAAAACACCGGGGGCGGGTGGGGCGAATTGAGCCAAAAGAATTGTTACCGAGCGAGGTGGCAAAGGTTGGGGCAAAGGATACGTTGAGCCAAAAGTCGGGTTACCATGGGCGAGATGGACAAAACCATGAGTCAAACGACGAGAAAAGAAGTGTTAAGCAAACTGCGGAGGCGGTATCAGACGGCTGGGAAAGCCTATCGACAAAAACTCCTGACCCAGGCGCAGGAACTATTAGGATACCACCGAAAATCAGCGATTCGTGCGCTTGGTAAAATGCCGGTGGCGGCGATTGCCCATGTTAAAACGGGGCGGCCGATCCACTATGATCCAGTGGTTTTGCTGCCCCCATTGCGGCGGATCTGGGAAGCGAGCGATTATGCCTGTGGCCTGCGGCTGGCCGCGATGCTACCGGAATGGCTGCCGGCGTATGAAGCGCATGAACGGAGCCTGCGACCGGAGGTTCGCGAAAAGCTGCAACAAGCCAGTCCACGCACGCTGGACCGGCTGTTGGCACCATTGCGGTATCGCGGCCAAGGGCGATCCTTAACCCGCCCCGGCACCCTGCTGCGGCACCAGATCCCCATCCGCGGCAGTGTGTGGGAAGCCAACCAGCCTGGGTGGTTGGAGGTGGACACGGTGGCCTTATGTGGGGGCAGCGTGGAGGGGGAGTTTGTCTGGATGGTCGACGGCGTGGATTATGCGACGACGTGGGTGGAAGTGCGCGGGATGTGGGGGCGTGGGCAACAGAACACCTTGGTGGCGCTCCAAGACATGGAGCGGAGCCTACCCTTTGAGCTGTTGGGAATGGACAGTGACAATGGGGGCGAGTTTATCAACCACCATGTGATGAAATGGCTGCAAAAGCGGGAGCGGCCGGTGTTCATGACCCGTAGCCGGCCCTATAAAAGTGACGATAATGCCCACGTCGAGCAGAAGAACTGGACGCACGTGCGCCAGTGCTTTGGCTACGAACGCTATGACAATCCGGAGGTGGTGGAGCATATCAACGCGCTGGTCAATGAAGCGATCAACTTCACTTGACTTGCAAATGTGACGGAGCGGTGGGAAGGCAGCAGAACAGTCAAGATTGTGCTCGCCTGTGCTGAACCGCAGTGTTTGACCAGCCACACGATCAATAATCGATGCTAAGATAACGTAGTATCCATCTCGTAGCTTTGATCGTAGCCCGCGGATGGAGC
>CAIQWB010000124.1 GCA_903875465.1 uncultured Verrucomicrobia subdivision 3 bacterium | reverse complement strand
ATGCCGTCCGGCCGTTTTAATTTCGGAGTTCGGGTTAAATGTTCCCGGGTCTAAAAGCTTGCAGTTTGCAGTTTAGCCCTGCTTCCCCTTCAACCAATGCGATTGCCCCAAGCACACCCCCGCCACCACCAAAATCATCGCCAGCCAGAAGGTATGCGTCATCGGTTCACCCAAAAATACCAGCGCCCAGAGCGACGTGCTCAACGGGATTAAATTGGCGAACAACATCACCTGGCTCGCCCGCCAGTGCCGCAGCGCGCTGTTCCACAGGGCATAGGGAATCACCGCCCCGAACACCACGCAAAAACCCATCACGCCCAGGCTTTTCGCATCCAGCGGAATCGTCCGCTGCCACAACTCCAGCAATCCCACCGGCAGCAGCCACACGCCGGCCATCCACATCGTATGCGCCGCCACCTCCGTGCCATTGAGCTGCGCGTTCAAAGGCCGCACCTGATGACTGTAGGCCGCCCATAAAAAGCTCGCGAATAACCCTACGATTTCCCCCCCTAAATGGAGGGTGCCACCATGTAATGCCGGCCAGGAAAGCACCAGCACCCCCGCCACCGCCAGCGCCGCCGCACCCCAGCGAATCAACCGCTCCCCCACGGTGCCCCGTCGCCCCTCCGCCACCACCAGCCATACTGGCGATGCCCCGAGGTACAGCGCCACATGCGCTGCGGAAGTGAGCCGCAAGGCCCAGTTGAATGCCACAATGTAAGCCGCCAGCGCCAGGCCGGCCCGCAGCCATAGCGCCCGCCGCAAGGCCGGCGTCAGCACCTGAAACGCCCCCAGCCAGGGCGTGAACCGCAATACCCCCAGCAACACGATGCCTCCCGCCAGAAAGCGCACACTCCCGGTAAACACTGGTGGCCAGGTGGCCACCAGCCATTTGGTGGCCACATTGTTGCCCCCCCAGAAAAAGACCACCAGCAGCAAACTGCCGGCAATGGTCCCATGATGCGTTGGTTTCGACACGCCGCGAGTAAGCCAACCGCCGCCGGTTTTGCCAATGAAATTCCCCAAACAAAATCGCCACCCGGATGACTCCGGATGGCGAATCTGGACTGTTGATGATGTCCGCCGAAAAAATTGTTTACTGTTTGCGACCCATCCGCGCTGCCAGAACGGCCAGCCCCAGGCCACCCAGTGCCAGGGTGGAGGGTTCCGGAGTGGGCGTGATGGTCAGATTGGACAAGCCCCCCAGACTGGCTCCCGTGGCCCGAACGTCACTATAAATGCCAATCGCCGATCCCACCAATGAGGTCGGACTAAAAGTGACCGTTTCACTAATGTGACTGACCGCGCTGGTGTCCACATAGCCCAAAGTAAACGAACCACCCCCATTGTTATTGATGAAGAGCGACGCCACCGTGTTGGCGGCGGCCCCCAGCACCCCGCTGGCCGTGGTCAGCGTGCCACTAATCGAAGTGTTCGCGCGAATGGCCGTCTGACTCGGCCGCACACTGATGCTCGCCCAATCATAAAGCGTGCGGGAATTATAACTATTACCACTGGCCGCCGCCGTCGGCGTGGCCGTCGCGCAGATCGCCAGCCCCAAATCCATTTGCGTCGCGGTCACTGGCATGGAAGTGAGCACCGACAACGTGTCCCCCACGGGCAGCGCGACGGACGTCAAAAACAAGGCCTGTTCCGGTGCGCTCGTTGTCCCCACAAACGAAGCCACCAGCGAACCGGAGGCATCGGAAAAGGCGAGTCCGGAACCGCCCCCGCCATTGTTATCCAGGATGGGCGTGGCCGTATAGGCACTTAAGCTTTCGCCGTTGAATGCATTAATGAGCTGGGCCTGTGCGGCCAGGCCCAGTGAACTGGCCAGAATTATCGCACTAATTTTTTTCATTCGTTAGTCGTTTAGAAAGGTTGCCATGGGTTGCCAGAGGCAACTAAATCTCTGGCTGAAAACTGAATGTAACAAATTCGTTACGAATTCATATCCCCTAAATGGGTGACTCTGCCCGGCCAAGCCGTCACATTCCCTCGACCAAAACCGCCAAACCGGCCTTGGACACCGTTACATCATCCTCCGAACGCCCGCCACTAAAGGCCGCTATCAGCCATCCGGATTTACAAGGCTCAATCCACCCGCCTTGCCAGCCCAATTCACCCTTCATCGGCGGCCGCACCTTGCTCCCGCTCGGCTTCAGCGTTTCCGCCATCTCGGCCGCCTTGGCATAAGCAATCCCCAGCAAATTAGACCCCGGATCATTCGTGGCCGCAGAATGGCTGGTCATCTGTCCCACAATCACCATTTTTGAAATCCAGGAAGTGGTGTTCGTGCCCGGCACATATGCCAACACCGCCGCCCCTTTTATTTTTAGGCCCTCGGCCCGTTGCCGCATGGCCGCCAGGGCCTGGTCGGCCAAACTGTAAAAGAGATTCGCCGGTTCCGCTCCGTCCACGCACACCCCCACGGGCGGCACCACCAGCGCCACCGGCTTTTCTTGCGCCCTCCCTGTGATGGCCAGGGCGGCCACCGCCAGGCCAAGCCAAAATCCTGACATTAACTGGCGGCGAATTCCAAATTTCATGGGTAATGTGGAGTTGACGTTTCGGGGTCGCCCTATAAAAACCATAAACCACCCCCCGGTCAATCATCGAATTCGCGGCCGGCCTCGTTCAAGGCGAACGAACCCGGTAGAACTGCGTGGCATGGGTTGTCGTTTGCGGGTCCACAAATTGGTAATTCCCCGACCCTGCGGGCACTTCCACCGCCACTCCCCGCACCGTCCAGTCCCCCACGGGGACCGCCAGGTTCGTGGTGCCCAGGATCGTGAAGTTGAGTCCGCTCACGTTGGTAAAGCTCAACTGCAGCGTCCCGCTGGCTGGAGCGAATGCGCCATTGAAGCGGATGTCCGTCGCCTGTGGATCCGCCAGGGTCGTGAAGGTCAGATCCTCCCCGGCGGTGGCACCCGTGCCATTGCTGCCCACCAGTTGGAAATGGTAGGTCGTGGCCGGTGTTAAATGATTGATCAGGCTGGCCAATGCCAGCGGCGCGTAGTCCGCCGCCAAATTGTTGGTGGGGCTGAAGCTGCCATAATTCGTGGTCACCCCGTATTGGAAATAGGCCGTCGTTGCCTCTCCATTGGGATTGATTGTCCCGTTGAGTGTCGCACTTTTGGCCGCGATCGCACTGGCCGCGACTGTCGTCGTAGCGGGTGCGGCCGTGGGGGTGGTGAATGAAAAGGTCCCCCCCTGCGCGCTGCCCAGTGCGTTCGTCCCGTTCAGGCGGTAATAATAAGTCGTCCCCGGTCTTAAACCGGTAACGGTCACCGCCACCGGCATGGCCACGTTGGTGGTCGGCAGCGCGATTGTCCCGGTCAAGCCGAGCCCCACCTGCGCAATCCTGAAGTCATCCACCAGCACCGCGCTGTCCTGCAAGAAGAGTTGATTCCGCAATTGCAGGGTCGCCGTGGTTCCCGTGGCCAAAAACGTGCCCGAGTTGGTGTAATAGGCATTGGTGCCACCGACCGGTGGCCAGGCGGTGAAGGCCACCCAGGCCCCGCCATTCAGTGACCAGGTAGATTGCGGCGGGGCGCTCGCCGCCCGGGAATTAGCGCGAAAAGTGACCTGGTAGGCTTGCCCCGGGGCCAGGTCCGTGAGCGTGGTGCCCAGCGTGGGGACAGGCCCGCTGAGCACCAAGAGCGATTGAATGAACGCCACGTTGTGCCCCTCGGGTATGGCTCCATTATCGGCAAACGGCGCCAGCGTGGCCGAGTTTAAACCTTCGCGGGTGGGAAAGGAAATCGTCCAGCCCGTAATGCCGCCGCCATTTCCATTGGCATATCCGGGATAGCCGGTGTAAGTGTCAGCCTCAAAACCGGGATTCGGAATGGCCGGGCTGGTAAAATTGGTCGACCCGCCGTAACTGAAATAGGCTGCGGTGGCCAGGCTGTTGGGATTGACCACGCCATTCAGGGTGGCCGTGGTCGCGGTAATGCCGCTGGCCGCCAGCGTGCCCACCGCCGGCGCGGCACTCCCGGTCGTGAAGACCTGGTCGCCACTCAGGGTTATCCCCAGGGCGTTGCTGGCCACAATTTCATAATGATACTGCGTGCCGGTCAACAGGTTGCTCAAGGTGTCCGCCACCGGCACTGCCGTATATCCCGAGTCAAGGTTCACCACATTGGTCTGGCCATGGCCCGCCGTCCGCCCCCACAGAAAATAAACCGTCGTGGCGGCTTCGTTCGGATTGATCAGCGCATTGAGCGTGGCATTGGTGACCGGGAAACTGCTGACCGGCTGCACCGTCACCGTGGGCGCCAGCACCTGCGTCAAGAAGGTCATGTCGTCACTGCTGCTCACGCCCGTGCCGTTGTTTGCCACGACGCGATAGTGATACACGGTATTGATCTGCAATCCGGACAGGGCCGTGGCGATGGGTTGCGCCGGGCTGGCCGCGATCGTATTGGTAATCGTGACCCGGTCATAATTGGTGGTCAGTCCGTATTGGAACCATGCCTGCACCCCGGCCCCGGCGGGTCCGTTGCCCGTCACCGTGGCCTTCAAGGTCGCGCCCGTGTTGCTGATGGCGCTGGCCAAAACCTGGCTGAACTGAGCGAGTTTCAACGGCACATTCAACAGCAGGTAGTTGGTCGCAAAGGTGCCGGTGGCAAAAGTGAACACCCGCACTTCGTCCATGAACCCGGTGAAAATATTGCCCCCCCCGGGGGTCGCGCCGAGGGCAAAGCTGCCGGTCGGCGGATTGGGAGTGGCGGCCACGGTGCCCGCCACGATGCCATTGGTATATAACGTGGCCATCCCGCCCTCGCAAACCAAAGCCAGATGGGTCCAGCCATTTAAACCCGCCGCGGCGGGGGTGGGATAAAACACCACGTTGCCCAGGAGAATTTCATAGTTGCCAGCCGTTTCGCCCACCCCCCAGCCGTTGCCCCCGGGATCGCCATTGTAAAACAACACCTGGGAACCGGGCGTGGTTGTCTGATAGAACCAGCCCTCCACGCCAAAGTTGGACACCGCCAGAAAGGGCTGCATACCCGTGGCGTAAGTGGCGCCGTTGGAAAAATTGAGCGACAGCCTGCTGCCCGCCAGTCCAGCCGCGTTGGCACTCACCTGCGCGGCATAGTAAGCGCCATTTCCGTTCAGCGTCAGCGTGTTGCTGCCGAATTCATCCCGCGTGCTGGCAGCCAAAGTCCCCGCCGCCGCGCCCGGATCGCTCTCGCCCATGTGCCAGTACGCCACGGGGCTCAGCGGTCCGTTCACCGCCGGGGCCAGCGTGTAAAATGTTTGGTCGCTGCCGGTGGTGGCCCCCGCCGAATTAATGGCGGTGACTTGGTAATGATACAGGGTATAGGTCGCGAGGTTCGTCAAGGCATCGGCCACGGGCAGCACGTCCGTGCCACTCCCCACCACCAATGCATTTGTCATGCCATAGTTGGTGGTTGCCCCCCAGGAAAAAAAGACGGTGGTGGCCACGTCATTGGGTGTGACGAGGACATTCAGGGTGGCGTTGCTGCGGCCAATGCCGCTCGGCGGCTGCTGCCCCAGGGCCGGCAGGCTCGCCGGGCTGGTAAACGTCAGGTCCCCGCCCCCCCGTGTTCCCAGGCCATTGGTCGCCACCAATTGAAAATGATACAAGGTGCCCGGGTCCAGTCCCGCCAGGCTGTTGGTCACCCGCACGGGCACGCTGCCGGAAGCCAGGGCGTTGGGGCTCGTGACCAGCCCGTAATTCGTCGTCAATCCATATTGGAAAAACCACCCGCCGGCCGCGTTTTCCGGATTGACCGTGCCATAGACCGACACCGTATTGCTGCCGGGGCTCGTTGCCCCTAGCGTCACCGCCACCGGCGGACCGGCCGGCGTAATGAACGTCTGGTCGCCACTGTCGGCCAGCCCCGCTGCATTCGTGGCAATCATCCGGTAATGATACATCGTGGCCGCCACCAGCCCGGTCAATCGGTTAGTCACGGCGACGGGCGCGCCCCCCGCCCCTAGGCTGATCAGATTAGTCGTTCCATAGTTGGTGGTCAGACCGCTGAGGCATATCAGGACTGCATTCGTATTGTAGGGATTAACCTGGGCATTCAGCAGGGCGTTCAAACTGGTGATCTCCGTGACGGGTTGCCCCAGCAAAAAAGGCGCGGCCACCGGCGTCAACACCAGCTTGCTGCCCGTCACACTCGCGATAAACGTGACTTGGGCCAGTCCACTAGTAAATCCACCAGTGCCATTGGTCGCCGCCTTGTTCACCACGCATTTGTTCGCATTGAAACCGGTGATGCCGCCGCTGGTTTGAATCAAGGTCCAGGACCCGCCCGCCAGCGAGGGAAAATGAATCGGGTTGCCGTTGGTCGCAGGCGCCCCGTTGGCGAACGACCACAGATTCAGATCGAGGGTGGTCACGGCCGAAAGGTCGAGGCTGCCATTCACTTTGATGGTGCCGTACCCCAGGCCTTCGGCATTAGTGGCATCGTAAATCTGCCAGTTATAATTGGCCACTCCCGCCCAGGTGGCATTACCCGTGGTCAGGGTTCCCAAGCCGGGACTCAGAGTGCCGCCCGTGTTTAAATTAACCGCCCCCACCGTGCCGCCGCCGCCGAGCGTTGCGCCGTTGGTGATATAAAGTGCGCTGCTGGAACTGATGTTGCCGGCCACCGTCAGGGTTCCTCCATTAATCCAGGTTGGACCGGAATAGCTGCTGGCCCCGGAAAGCACCAGGGTGCCCGCGCCGTTTTTGGCGAGTGCAGCGGGGCCGTATTCCGCAATGCTACCCGCAATGATATTGGTTCCACTGCCGACCGTGATCACATTGGTTCCACCCAGGCTAAACAAGGAGCTGCCCGCCGTCTGACCGGCTTGGGAGGCGCTGCCACCACCGGTAAGCAAGCCCGCGTCCATGGAGGCATTATAAATTGTGATCGACGCCCCGTTGGCCGCGCGCACAAACGCCGCCCCACCCAATGCCGACCCGCCCCCGCCGCCATTTGCGTTCCCGTATCCCGCAAACGCGCCCGCCATTCCGCCATAATGGATGGCGCCGCCGCCGCCGCCACCGAATCCTCCGTTGCCGCCAAACTCCCAATCGCCACCGCCACCGCCACCAAAGCCGCCACTGCCACCGCCGCCGTAACCGTTGAAATAATTGAGACCCGAGCCGCCCCCGCCGCCAAAATCCCCACCGGCACCACCCGGGCCATAATAACCGCCGCCGCCCCCCCCGCCAAATTTGCCACCATTGCCGCCATAGCCGCCGGACTGAGCCCCAAATATGCCGTAGCCGCCACCGCCACCGCCGCCGAACAATATGCCGCTGCCACCGGTGGCAGTGCCTTGCGGACCCACATTGTTTGCACCCGTGCCCCCGCCGCCAGCCCCGCCGGTCCCGCCCACGCCCACACTGCCATCCTGCCCAGCAAGCAACGCCCCACCGCCGGCCCCGGCATCGAAACGGCCCTGACCGCCACTGGCGCCAAACCCGCCCCCACCGCCCCCACCGGTTCCGGTCTCTAATTTCGTGCCGCCGTTTCCAGCAAACCCGCCGCCACCGCCACCGCCGGCACCGCTGCTCGTGCCGCCCGCTCCGCCAAATCCCCCGCCGCCCCCGCCAGTTCCCCCGCCGGCCGAGCTCGCCCCATTGCCCCCCACCGCCGAATTTCCCGTGAAATTAAGATTCGAGGCAATCACCGATCCGGAATTGACAAACAGCGCACCGCCCGCCCCGAGGCCACCACCGCCATAGGAACCTCCGCCCGCGCCGCCCTGGGCTTTGCCATTGGCCAGCGTTAAATTGTTGACGTTAACGGTGTTCGTTCCCGCGTCCACGAAAAATATCCGGTAAAGGTTGTTGCCGCTGATGGTCAGGTTGCCCGCGCCGGGACCGTTGATGGTCAGGCCCTTGAAGATGGCCGGCAACGCATTGGTTAGCGTGATGGTGCCGGTGACGGCGAAATTGATGGTGCCCCCGTTGGTGGCATTGGCGATGGCCTGGCGCAAGGAACCGGCGCTCAGGTTGTCGTTAGTCGTCGTGACCGTGGCACTCAAATTACCCGGTGCCGTGAATGTAAAATCCGGACTGACGGCGGTTCCCGAACTGTTGGCCGCAACCACTTGAAAATGATACGGCAGGCCGGCAAACAAGTTGTCTGCCAGCGCCGCGCCACTCACGCTGCTGCTGCCGGCGCCAATGTTGGTTGCCCCCGTGGTAAATCCGTAATCCGTGGATAACCCGTAATTAAAATAAACCGTTGTGCTGCTCTGCCCCGGAAAAACCACCGCCTGCAACACCCCGTTGCTGGTCGTCAGGTTGCTCGCCGTTGCGGACGTGATCACTGGCCCCCCCGCCGTGGTAAAGACTTGGTCATTGCCGGTCGTGGTTCCCTGGCTGTTGACCGCCACTTGCCGAAAATGATAGAGGGTGCCCGGGGCCAGGCTGGTGACCGCACTGGCCACCGGCAACGCCACATTGGTGGCGGCCAGGGCCACGGGCACCGTGGCTCCTCCCCCTATCTGATATACGTTAAACGCATCCACCAGCACCGTGCTGTCGGCATTGGTCTGATTCCGCAGCACCAGGGCCGCCGTGGCCGCGGTCGCCACAAAAAATCCCGTGTTGGAGTAATAACCTTGGCTCCCGCCCACCGCCGGCGCGGCCGTAATCGGCACATAGTTGCCCCCGTTAACGGACCAGGCGGCCATGGGCGCGGCAAACCCGGACCGGGAATTGGCCAGAAAACTCACTAGATAAGTTTGTCCGACCACCAGCCCCGTGATGGTGGTGGCCAGCGTGACGGCATTAACACCCGAGGATTGGATGAACGCCACATTGGCCCCGTCGGGGATCGCACCGTTATCGGCAAACGGCGAACTTCCCGCCGGATTGATCCCGATTCGCGACGGGTCCGAAAGCGTCCATCCCGTGATCCCGCCGCCATTCCCACTGGCATAACCTGGATAAACCGTGTAGGTGTCCGCCTCGAAACTGCCGTTCGGCAAACTCGGCACGGTGGAACTCGCCGTCAGCCCATATTGAAAATAGGCCGTGGTCGCGGCCCCATTCGGGTTAACCGTGCCCTTCAGGGTGGCCCCCGTGCCCGTAACCGGTGCCGCCTGGCCGGTGGTGGCCACCGGCACCACGGCAAGCGTGGTAAAGGTGGTCCCGCTGCTGGAAATTTGCCCGGCACTATTGGCCGCCACGACCAAATATTGATAGCTGGTACCGGGAGCCAGACCGGTAATCGCCGCACTGACCGCCCCGCTGGACTTCGCCGCCGCCGCCTTCTGATTGGGCGTGAGGGTGCCGTAAGTGCCGCTGCCGTAAGCAAAATAGCTCACGCTGTCGAGCCCGTTGGGATTAACACTGCCGTTCAGGATGGCGCTGGTCGCCGTGATACTGGTGGCGGCCCCAACCGTGGCCAATGGCGCTCCCGCATTGATCAACAAATCACTGGTGCTGAATTGGTTGGCCGTAAATGTGAAAATGCGCATTTCGTCCATGTAACCCAGAAACTGGTTCCCGCCCCCGTTGGGATTGATCCCGAAGCCAAAGTTTCCCGTCGGCGGGTTGGGGGCCGCCGTGCTGGTGCTGCCGGAGGCCACCCCGTTGACGTAAAGCGTGGTCGTGCCGTTATTTCTTACCAAGGCCAGATGGGTCCAGGTTCCGGCCGTGGCCGTCGCTGTGCCAATGAAGGTTACCCCGCCAAAAAGCCCTTGGTACGTGCCATTAATGAGAAAAAGCCCCCAGCCACTGCTCCCCGGGCTGCCATTGTAAGCCAAAGCCTGGCTTCCCGACGTGCTGGCCGGGTTGACCCATAGTTCTACGCCAAAGTTATTGAGCAGGGTGGCCGGAATGAGCGTGCCGATGCCATAAACCCCGTTGGCAAAAAACGAGGTGTCCAGGCTGCTGCCCGTGGCGGTGGCCGCCGCCGTGGCGATATTCCCTGAATATAACGAACTGCCCACCATGGTGAGCGGGTTGGTCCCCACGCTGTCCGTAGTGGCGCTGGCGACCACCCCCGGGTGCGCCCCCGGATCATTCTCACCCTGGCGCCAGTAATTCAGCGCGGTGATCGTCGCCCGGCCAGCCGGGGTAAAACCCGGCAATAGCGCCAGCGTCAGTAAGAGGGTGCGCAAAAAGCCGGGCCGGTGGTGGCGGCATCCAAAAAAACCGCCCCGGTTGAAATCGATTTCGTGGTACATAGTCGGTTAAGTGGATAAGTAACCGCGAAACACCTTGCCTTCCCGGATACAATTCTGAGAATACCATGAAAACTGCGGCCACCCTTTTTTGCAAACTAATTAGCAAAAAAAGATTAGCCGTGGCGGGGGCGTGATCGCCAAAATCCTGCCAACGACCTGGCCAGGCACCGCCAATGCGGCTTGCGGTGCCCCATGATTTTTGGTCATTATTCCTCACCCCGGCCCCCGCCAGCCTCCCCCAATGGCGTCCGTTTGCGCGCACCATCATCGAAAAACGGCCAATTTTACCCGAACTCCGAAATTAAAATGGCTGGGATGCGTCAAGATGTTGGAGCAGAAACACTTTGGAAAAATCGCCGGCATACCCGCAGTGGTCTGGTGAGATTTTTCCAAAGCGTTTATGCCCAAGAGATTGATGCCGACCGGCCGTTTTAATTTCGGAGTTCGGGTTTTATGGTATTTTCGGCTATTTTACAATTTCCCGCCAAACCAGGACCAGGCCCCCTCCCAGGCCCCCTCCCAGGCTTCCGCCGAAAAGCTTCCGGCACCGCCTCCATTTGACAAAATCCCCCCGCTGCCATATACTCATCAAGAGAGTGGTTTAGACCGGGTGATTTTTCCGCCCCTCCACCCGGGCCAGATGACCACCTTGCGTCGCACCATTTTTCCGCGCGAACGCCCGCCCATCAGCAAAAGGTTGCTTGGCCCAGTCACCCATGCCGCGCTAATGGGTCCACCACGGTGCGTGCGGCGGCAGTCAGTTCTTTGACAACTCAAAGCGGAGACCCAAATAATGAGCCTCCATGCGCCGGCCCCCCAGCCGTATCCGACTACATCCGAGTAGATCCGGGTACATCCGGCCAAAGAAAAAAAGAAAAAAACTCAACGCTCCGTCCCGCTGGCCCCTCTTTCCCCAGACTGCACCCTGCCCCTGACTGGTGACAACCCCGGACCTGCAAGCCTGCGCCACCCCGCCCCGGCGTGTGGGTAAATCGCGGTAAATCGCACCTAATCGTGCCTTTGCCAGGTTGTGACAGGGGAACTGAGACTTTGGACTTGTTCCCCTCCGCCGTCCAGCGTGGTAAAGCCCCCCTCACGGCCGTCTAACCGACTGGGTGGGCGCCAAAAATAGCCTAAAGCCGTGGCTTTACCCCGGCCGGGCCCCGGAAATCCCAGCCCACCTTGGCTCCCCGCGAAGAATGGCCTGTTCGCCAAAACTCCGAACGAAGGCGAACACCAGTCAATTGCATGGCAAACAAAAAACCTTGCCCCAACTGAAAACCACCCCCTCAATCCTCATGTTGCTTCAGCAGCCGCGCCAATTTAGCATCTGGCGATGCCTCCGTCACCACCAGCACAGCCTCCGCCTTGGCCCCCGCCGCCCGGTTCGTCATGGTGGCTTGGTCCTCTGCCCCACTTCCTGGTACGGATGCGCTGGTCGCCCCAACCGGCTGTACCGGCGATGTCCGCCCCACGTTTTTGCCCAACTCCACCAAAATCAAAACCAGCAAGGACAATAAAAAAATCACCCCGCCCGAAAACACCAGGTCATTGTAGGAAAAGGAATCGAAATAGGGATCTTTGAGCCGCGCCAGCGCGTATTTAACCAAAGACTTGCCACCGGCCACCAAACCAATGAGACCTGCCACGCGGGCCAGCCAAAACAGCACAAAACAATAGCATCGGGTCATAGCAATGATATGGATAAAACAGATTACTGGCTGTCGGAAAAACACTTTCGTCTTGGCGGAAACCATCGGCCAGTCAGCCCAGACGCTACAAGAGCGGGCGAAAATCGCAACTTTTTACCGATTGCCTTGTTTTATCATTGTGAATAGTTGCGGCCGGGGCCGCTTCGAACCGGGAAACGCATTGGACTTTGCCGCCGCGATTGCTAGAATAAACCATCGCCGCACATTAACAATGTGCGCAATGCTGCCGGCCGTCCGGCAAGTTAAAATTGGCAGGAAAATAATGGTATGAAACTAATGAAAATGACGAACAATCTCCGCCGTAGCGGTTTTACGCTGGTGGAAATCATGGTGGTGGTGGCCATCATCGGCTTGCTGATGAGCGTGGCCACGGTGGGTATCAATCACGCCATTAAAACGGCCAAAGGCCAAACCTGCCAGATGAACATCGAAGCCATCGAAGGGGCGAAGCAAATGTGGATGCTCGAAAGCAAAAAAGGCGACAATGACGTGGCCTCCGAGGAAGATTTGAAGGTGCACTTGAAAAACAATGCCTTCCCCACCTGCCCCAGCGGCGGGACCTACACCATTAACTCCCTGAGCGTGCGCGCCACCTGCTCGGTGCACAGCGGCACCGCTACTCCGGGGGCCGCCGTCCCCGGGCAATAAATTGAACCATCAACCACGGGGAGCAATTGCGTAAACCATGCAATTGCTCTTTGCTTTTTTCCAACTCGTTGCATAGCTCACACTGATATGAACCTCCGGTCGGCCAGTCTCAAACGCGAAACCAAGGAAACCCGCATTGCCATCCAGCTCGATCTGGACGGCACCGGCAAATCGCGCATCAAAACGGGCATCCCATTTTTCGACCACATGCTGACCTTGTTCGCCAAGCACGCCACGATGGACTTGAAACTCACGTGCAAAGGGGATCTGGAGGTGGATGCACACCACACGGTCGAGGATTGCGGCATCGCCCTGGGGCAGGCCATCCTCCAAGCGTTGGGCGACAAGCGCGGGTTGCGACGCTATGGCGCGGGGTTTCATCCCCAAAACCCCTTCACCGGCGAGGCCTACGTGCCCATGGACGAGTGCCTGGCCCGGTGCGTCATCGATTTCAGCGGCCGGTCCTATTTGGTGTGGAAAGGCCTGAATACCTTTGCCCAGAAGCAAATCACCGCCGCCGAAAAAACCCAGGACGTTTCCAGTGCCTTCCGCTTTGGCCTGGCCCGGGAATTTTTCCAAGGCTTTGCCAACGAGGCCCGTTGTAATCTCCATCTGGAATTGCTCTACGGCGACGAACCGCACCACATTGTGGAAGCTCTCTTCAAGGCATTTGCGCGGGCCACGGATGCCGCCTGCCAGCGCGACCCGCGCATTGCCGGTCTCCTACCGAGCACCAAAGGTAAATTATAAATGGTTGAATAAACCTCCCGCGCCGTCGTCCAATATGTCGGGCACTGATTACAGCACGATTGATGACCGCGAATTGGTGAGTCTGGCCCGTTCTGGTGACTTGGCTGCGTTTGAGGAATTGGTGGCGCGCCATCGGGACAAAATTTTTGCCCGCGCTCTGAGCCTGACCCGAAACGAGGATGAGGCTCTGGAATTATCCCAGACCGCCTGGGTCAAAGGCTGGCAGCGGTTGCAGCAATTCCAAGGCGAGGCGGGGTTTGCCACCTGGATGACGCGGATTGTCATCAACCTCTCTCTGGACCATCTGCGGCGCCAAAAACGGCAGCGCACAGATTCACTGGAGGCTCTGACCGAGGCCCACGAAGGCCGCGAACCAGACCTGCCGGTGATCACGGAAAATCCAACGGCCGGCCTTGAACGGCGGGAACTGCGCCGGGTCATTGACGCAGCCTTGGACCAGCTTTCGGTCGACCACCGGACGGTTTTAATCTTGCACGAATTTGAGGAAATGGACTACAAAGACATTGCCAAAACCATGGGCTGTTCGCTGGGCACCGTGATGTCGCGGCTATTTTATGCCCGCCGCAAAATGGCGTCGTTGCTCGCCGCCTGGCAAAAAGAATCATGAACTGGGAAGATCAATTAAAGGTGCAGGCTTTTTTGGATGGCCAACTGCCGCCGGACGAAGCCGAAACCACCGCTGCTTGGATTCAGCGTGACCCGGCCGCGGCAGCCCTGCTGGCGGAGTTGCGCGGCACCCGCCAGGCAGTTCGGCTGGCCCAAGGTCCGGTAATGCTGGCTGAATCCCGCGAATTTTATTGGTCCAAAATCGCCCAGGACATTGCCCGCAGCGAGCGTCGTTTCCCGATCCGCTCAAAGCCCGGTTTGCTGGCCCGGCTCCGTATCCTGGTCCTGCCCATCGCCGCCTTGGTGGTGCTGGTCGTGGTGGGAATATCCCTGCGTTTTCACACCCAAACGGCCCCCAAGGTGGCAAACGGGGTTCCCCCCCAATCGGCAACCAATCCCAAACTCGCAATTACTGAAACCACCAACACCATCCTGGTCAAGTAGGGTTCTGCCACTGCCCGTTAGTACCTGGCAGTGGTAATTAGTTCTATAAATTCTGGTTTGAAAACGCCAAATAGTTTGCCCTTGCTTTGCCATGCGGGAAAATCTGCCTGTGTCTGAACTGTCCCAAATCATCCGCTCCGAAATTGGCACGCACGGCCCGATCTCCTTTGCCCGGTTCATGGAACTGGCGTTATATCATCCGGGTCTGGGTTATTATGAAACCGATCGCCAGCGTGTGGGCTTTCAAGGTGATTTTTACACCAGCGTTAGCACCGGGGAACTATTTGGCCAGTTACTGGCCTTCCGTTTTGCCCAGTGGCTGGAAGCCTTGCCAAACGCCGCAGGCGGCCTGTGGCTAATCGAAGCGGGAGCCCACGATGGACAATTGGCCCGGGATATTCTGAGCTGGCTTACGGACCAAAGACCGGAACTGTATAACCAATTACATTACGCAATTATTGATCCTTCACCTCTAAGGCAGGCTTGGCAGCGCGAGAAACTGGCGGAATTTGGGGACCGGGTTCGGTGGTTTGGCCATTTATCGGCCTTAGCCAAAACTAATGGCATTATTTTTTCCAATGAACTTCTGGATGCTTTGCCCGTGCATCGGCTGGGTTGGGACAAAACCCGCCGAGTTTGGTTTGAGTGGGGCGTAACCGTGGAAGGCGAACACTTCGCATGGATGAAAATCACCCATGATATTGGCAAACTGACCAGTGCCCTAAAGCTGCCTGATGAGTTGCTCAACGTTTTGCCGGATGGGTACACCATTGAGGTGAGTCCCGCCGCCGATGATTGGTGGCAGGCGGCAGCAGCATGTTTGGTTCAGGGAAAGTTGCTGGCGATTGATTACGGGTTCACCCAAGAGGAACTGATCAGTCCAGCCCGTACCAATGGCACCTTGCGGGGCTATCATCAGCACCAGTTCAGCGAGAATGTGCTGGCTCATCCAGGGGCGCAGGATCTCACTGCCCATGTAAATTTCTCAGCCGTCCAAAGCGCTGGCGAGCGCGCGGGATTGAAAACGCATGTTTACGCGACGCAGCCCCAGTTTTTAACTGGAATTTTGGGGGACGCGATCAAGGCCCCAAGCTTTGGGGCGTGGAACGCCCGGCGGACACGCCAGTTTCAGACTCTTACCCACCCGCAGCACTTGGGCAGAGCTTTTAAAGTATTGATCCAAGGCCGATGATGGAACCTTGATAGTTCCATGCCTGTGAATAAACAAAGGCGAATCAGAAAAACCAGACCGGTCGAAAAAGTTAAAGCGCTGCCGCCTGAACGATTAAGGCGGCAACGATTTAAATGAAAGGAATATTGCAGTCTATTTGCGAGCGAATTTCTTGACCCGCAATTGGGCGCTGGCATGGGCGATGGAGGCCTGCACCGAGGCAGACTCTTCATCGCTGAGTTTCTGAGTCAGACGAGTTTGGGCGCGTTGCAGTGCCTCCTGCGCCTTGGCCTCGTCGATGTTCTCGGCGGATACAGCCATGTCGGTGAGAATGGAGACCTTCTCTCCAGTGACTTGAACAAAGCCGTCGCCCACTGCGAAGTAAAGGGTTTCAGAACCTCGGCGCATGATAATCTCACCGCCAATCAACTGGGTCATGAGCGGCATATGCCCCGCGAGAATCCCCATTTCACCCTCCACGCCGGTGAGCGTGACCATGTCCACCTCGCTGGAAAACACTTTTGCTTCCGGAGTGACGACCTCAATTTTAATAGTGACAGCCATTTAGCTCTCTTTGATTTCGTCGATGCCACCCTTCATGTAGAAGTTCTGCTCGGGCACATCGTCGTACTTGCCTTCGAGAATTTCCTTGAAGCTGCGGACCGTTTCCGCCACCGGCACTTGTTTGCCTTCACGACCGGTGAAGACTTGGGCCACCGTGAACGGCTGGCTCAGGAAGCGTTGAATTTTGCGCGCACGGAACACGGTGGTCTTGTCCTCGGGTGACAGTTCGTCCATGCCCAAAATCGCAATAATGTCCTGCAAATCTTTGTAACGTTGCAGCACTTTTTGCACGCCGCGTGCCACTTCGTAGTGTTCCTGACCGACAATTTCCGGCGACAAGGCCCGGGAATTGGAGGCCAGCGGATCCACTGCCGGGAAAATACCCAACTCGGCGATGGAACGTTCGAGCACAATGGTTGCGTCCAAGTGGGCAAATGTCGTGGCCGGCGCGGGGTCGGTCAAGTCGTCCGCGGGCACATAAACCGCCTGGAAGGAGGTGATGGAGCCTTTCTTGGTGGAAGTGATGCGCTCTTGCAAATCACCCATTTCCGCAGCGAGGGTCGGCTGATAACCAACGGCGCTCGGCGTACGGCCCAAGAGGGCGGAAACTTCCGAACCAGCTTGCGAGAAGCGGAAGATATTATCCACGAACAGCAGCACGTCCTGATTCTTCTCGTCACGGAAATATTCGGTGACGGCGAGTGCCGACAAGGCCACGCGGAGACGGGCTCCTGGTGGTTCGTTCATCTGGCCATAAACCAGACCAATCTTGGAACCCGGGGCAATGATGGGCAGCCCATTGTCGCCAATTTTGGGATGGCCCTTTTCATCTTTTTCCACCTTAATGACGTTGGCCTCGATCATTTCACTGTAAAGATCGTTGCCTTCACGGGTGCGTTCACCGACCCCGGCGAACATCGAAATACCGCCATGCAACTTGGCAATATTGTTGATCAATTCCATGATTACAACGGTTTTGCCAACGCCGGCGCCACCGAAGGCACCTACCTTACCCCCCTTTAGAAAGGGACAAATCAGGTCAATGACTTTAATCCCAGTGGTCAGAATTTGCGGGCTGGTGGACTGGTCCACAAGTGCCGGTGCCGAACGGTGAATGGGACAATATTTGTCGGCCTTGACGGGACCCTGTTCATCCACGGCATCGCCGGTGACGTTGAAGACACGACCCATGACGCCCTCGCCCACCGGCATGGAGATCGGAGCACCAGTGTCAGTGACTTCGTAACCACGTTTGAGTCCCTCAGTGGTGCTCATGGCCACAGCACGCACCCAGTTGTCCCCGAGATGCTGCTGAACTTCAAAAGTCAGCTTGGTACGGCCCTGTCCGGGCAGATCATATTCGACGGTCAACGCGTTATAAATCGCGGGAAGCGCGCCGGTGAACTCCACGTCCACAACCGGGCCGATAATTTGTACGATTTTGCCTTTGCTCATGTGCTTAAATTAATGATTTCAATGTTCAACCAACTGCCATTTGCGCAGTGGTGATTTCCAAAAGTTCCTTGGTGATGTTCGCCTGGCGCAGCTTGTTATATTCGAGGGTGAGATCTTTGATGATCTGCTTCGCATTGTCCGTGGCATTTTTCATCGCCACCATCCGGGCACTTTGCTCGCTCGCCTTGGCTTCGAGCAAAATTTGATGCATCTGGAAATTCAAACTGTGCGGGAGCAATTCACCCAGCACGGTCTCTTCATCCGGTTCAAACTCAAAATTGTCCGCCGAAATGGGCTTGGGCTCGCTGGTGGCAGACGAATTGATTCCGGCGGTAACTGGGGAAATTTTTCCTACCGGCAGAAAAGCAACGACTTTCGGTGTTTGTACCAAGGTGGAGACAAACTTGGAGAACAAAATATCTACTGCATCCACTTCGCCCTTCAAAAACAAATCTTGGGCAAATTTGGAAATCGCTCGGCCTTCGGCAAACAACGGGGTGTCTTTGTATCCAAACTCAGAGGACAGCGGCCGCTTGGTGCGGCTGACAAACTGGGCGGCCTTCCGGCCCGCCGTGATGAAAACGGTGGTGTTCTTGTCAAATTTCACCACTTCCCGAAATAGATTACTATTCAGCCCGCCGCAGAGACCGCGGTCGCTGCTAACGAGAATGACCGCGCGCTTCTTGATCGGACGCACTTCCATCAAGGGATGTTCAAAGGCGGCCGTGCGCACCGATGCCTGGGCCATGACCTCGTTCATCAAATCGGCATACGGACGGCCCACCAGCGCGGCCTGCTGCGCCTTGCGCATCTTGGCCGCAGCCACCATCTGCATCGCTTTGGTGATCTGGGCGGTGTTTTTAACCGACTTGATCCGCCGTCGTATGTCGCGCGTACTGGGCATGGAAATTAATTAACGATAGGACTGCTTGAATTCTGTAACAGCGGCCTTCAACTCCGCACTGAGGGCATCGCTGATGGCTTTTTCGTTGCGAATTTTGGCTAGCAAATCTGCTTTGCGGGTGATCGCGAAATCCACCAATTTGGCTTGGAAATCTTTGACTTTATCCACAGCCACGTCATCCAGGAAATTGTTTTGCATGGACCACAACACCAGCACCTGAACCTCAACGGCCAGCGGGTTATACTGGTTCTGCTTGAATAATTCCACGATGCGTTTGCCGCGTTCCAGCAAAGCCTGGGTCTTGGCATCCAAATCCGATCCGAACTGGGCAAAAGCGGCCAATTCACGGAACTGGGCGAGATCGCCCTTGATCCGGCCGGAGACTTGCTTCATGGCCTTGATTTGGGCAGCTGAACCGACGCGCGATACCGACAAACCAACGGAAATTGCGGGCCGTACGCCTTGATAGAACAAGTCGGTTTCGAGATAAATCTGACCATCCGTGATGGAAATCACGTTAGTGGGAATGTAGGCCGAGACGTCACCAGCCTGGGTCTCAATGATCGGCAAGGCCGTGAGTGAACCATTACCGTATTTTTCACTTACCCGGGCGCTGCGTTCCAACAGACGGCTGTGGAGATAGAAAACGTCACCAGGATAAGCTTCACGGCCCGAGGGACGCTTCAAAATGAGGGACACCTGACGATAAGCTACGGCGTGCTTGGAAAGATCATCATAAATGATCAAAGCATCCATGCCATTATCCATGAACCATTCACCAATCGCCGCACCGGTGAAAGGCACGAGATACTGGTTACATGCAGAATCAGAGGCGGAAGCCACCACGATCACCGAATAGGGCAAGGCACCCGCCTCTTCCAAAATGCCGATCACCCGGGCAATGTTGGACTGCTTCTGGCCCACCGCCACGTAAATGCTGTAAATGGGTCGGAAATTTTTGTCACCCGCAGCTTCAGCCGCTTTATTGATCCGGGCCTGATTGATCATGGTGTCCACGCCAATCGTGGTCTTGCCGGTCGAACGATCACCAATGATTAACTCGCGCTGGCCGCGGCCAATCGGAATCATCGCATCGATGGCCATGATGCCGGTTTGGACGGGCTGGCTCACTGATTTGCGCTTGACAATCCCGGGGGCAATTTTCTCCACGGGATAAAAAGCAGATTCTTGAATGGGGCCTTTGCCATCCAGCGGCTGGCCCAGGACATTGACCACGCGACCGAGCAATCCCTTGCCCACCGGCACTTGGAGCAGCTTGCCCGTGGTGCGAACTTCAGTGCCTTCCTTGATCTTTGTGTAGTCACCCAGCACGACAGCGCCAACTTCGGTTTCTTCGAGGTTGAGGGCGAGGCCCACCACACCGCCACCGAAATCCAGCATTTCGTTGAGCATGGTGTCCGTCAGGCCTTCAATTTTGGCCACGCCGTCGCCAATTTCCCGCACCACGCCCACGTTTTGTTTTGAGGTGGCGGACTTTGCGCCCGAGATTTGGGCTTCAATTTCTTGCAACAAATTACTCATAGTATCCGATTAAAAACTTTGCTCTAATTTTTCCAAACGGGTTTTCACGCTGCCGTCGTAGAGGTCGCTGCCCACCCGGATCCTCAACCCACCGAGTAGGGCGGGGTTTTCCAGGAATGTAATGGACAAACCAGTCCCATAGATGCCATCCAACTGGTTCTTCACCCCGGCGCGGACATCATCTGTCAGGGGGGTCGCGCTTTCAACGTGGGCGGCATGCTGTTCCAAATCCAGCTTTACCAACCGGTGCATCCGGGACAAAATCCCCACGTATCCGCGCGGTTTTTTCTCCACCAACAGGGAGATCGTTTGCCGCACCCGGTTTTCATCCAACAGACCGTTTACTTGACAGTTGCGAAATAACTGCCGGGCCTCGCGCTGGGATTGCTTGGAGATTTTCATTCCTGATGACGATGATTGCAGTAGGCGCTTAAACCCCTCATGCCAGCTGCTTTTGCGTTTCCTCAGCCAGACGTTTCTGATCGTCGGCAGTCAGCAGCTTGCCAGTGACCGTCGCCGTGGTCTGCACCACCAAACGGCCCACTTCGCGTTTCAAGTCGGCGAGCATCTGCGCCCGTTCCTGCGCGGCAGCTTGGCGTGCCTTGGTAATGATTTGTTCGGCGGTGGCAATGGCCTTTTGCGATTCCTGCTCGGTCACGCGCACAGCGGCCGCGCGCGCATCCGCAATAATCTTATTGGCCAGCTCACCAGCGTCCGCCAGGGTTTTTTGACGCTCCACCTCAGTCCGGGCCAGATCTGTCTTGATCTTTTCCGCGTTGGCGATCCCGTCGATAATTTTCTGGCGGCGCGCTTCCAGCATTGCAAACACCGGCTTGTAGGCCAGCTTCCACAACACCAGCAGCACTAGGGAAAAATTGACCAGTTGAGCGATCAATTTTACCCACTCAATGCCAAGAACCTGGATCATAAAATTGACTTAGTGAACAACGATCCAGGCCAAAATCGCCAACCCTTCGGCCAGCGCCATGCCAATCAACATCGTGGTGAAAACTTTGCCGAACGCACCCGGGTTGCGTCCGATGGCCATGACACCGCCGGCGGCGGCAATGCCGATACCAATGGCCGCGCCACCGAAGGCCAGACCGATGTGAATATTACCTGTGATTTCTCCGAGCATCATACGCTTTATCTTTATTTATGGTTTCAGTTTATCGCCACCAGCACCCATAGGTCTTCCGGCTGGCAAAATTTAAATTATCAATGGCCGTGTTCCTCTTCGGTATGTGTGCACAAAGTGCCCACAAACGCCACCGCTAGCATCGCAAATACAAAGGCCTGAAGGAGGCAGACCACCACTTCAAAAAAGTATCCCGGCAATGATAGCAGCACCGCCATGAAAACTGACTTTTGGGACATGGCCATGGTCAACATGCTTTCGCCCCCGAATATATTACCATAAAGACGCAAGGCCAGTGCCACTGGGCGGATGAATAAAATCGAAAAACATTCCATCACGCCGATGAACAGAAACAACAGCATCAAGGGAAGATACGCCCATTTATTTGTTTCTACTTTAACTCCGAAGACATGCTTCAACAAACCCATGGGGCCGTTGTACTTAACCGCCCAGTAAAGGCTCATAACAAAAAACACAAGGGACATTGCCACCGTCAAATTAGCATCCGTAGTCGGCGGACGAAGCAAAGGCACGCTGGCATCCCGCACCGCAAACGGCAGCGAGCTGGCCGCATCGTGCTCACCCCATCCAATACTCCCAACCCCAGGCAACAAATCCATTAAGTTACCCACCACAATGAAAAGAAAGAAAGTTGTGCCAAACGGAAAAACCCAGCGAACCACCTTTGGCTCCAGCACATTAGCCATCAATCCTTCCCAACCTTCAAAGATTGCCTCCATCAGATTTTGTCCTTTAGAGGGAATTTCGGTCACCTTCCAAGTCGTGAGCCGCACAACCAAGATAATGATGGCCACCACGATCCACGTGGAAATCATCGCATTCGTCACCGGCAAAGGTCCAACCTGAAACACGGTTTCTGATTTTTGCGAAATAATTGAACCACCTGCCTCCGCCGCCGGCGCCACCCCAGCTGGCGCGGCCGCCTCCGCCGCGTTTACGCCCGCCACGAAGATCGAGGCGAGTATTGCCAAAACCAATATAAATTTTCCAAATTTGTTCACAAGTTTCCGTTCCAAACAACGCAAATTGCCGGGCTTTTTGCCCCGTGGCATTTCAAAGGACGGATATAATGCCCTATCGTGAAAATTTTCACAAGCAATTTCCAAAAATTTTTGAGTTAAGCCTGACTAATTCCTTAGTCCCCTCAGCCCCATCATAATGCGATGATTTCCGTCTTAAAATGGGCTCTGCAACGCCTCTGGTTGCCACCCTTGCTGGCGCAATGTGCGCAAGCTCAACGCGTCGTTGCGTTTAGCCAGTCTTTGTCCGGTTTCATCGACCATCAGTTGGCAGTGATAAAAGGCGGGCGGCACTAGGGCTAAACTGTTATAAAGCAATCGCTGTCGTGCGGTGCTCATCAGCAAATCCGCACCGCGAACCACTTCGGTGACCCCCATGGCCGCGTCATCCACGGTGCAGGCCAGCTGATAGGCTGGCACCTTGTCATGACGCCAAACTACAAAGTCCCCAAAATCACGACCCGCCACAAACTGTTGTTGCCCAAGATTTTGGTCTACAAATTCAACTCGTTGCCCATCCGGCACCCGATAACGCCACGAAAACTTTTGGCCGTGCATCATCTCAAGGCAGCGCCCTCGGCAAGTGCCTGGATAAACCGGTTCCTCGTCATCCACCGCATGCGGTGCCCGGCTGGCGGCCAAAATGTCTTTGCGGGAACAGGTGCAGGGATACACCCAGCCGCCTGCAATTAATTTAACCAGGGCGGCCCGATAATATTCAAGCCGCTGGCTCTGCACGTAGGGCCCCACCGGACCGCCGCAATCCGGCCCCTCCTCCCACTGCAAACCAAACCAGTGCAGGTCCTCCACCATGGCCGTGCTGAATTCTGGCCGGCACCGTGCCTCGTCCAAATCATCATTGCGCAAGATCAACGTGCCCCCTTGGGTGCGGCAGCGTTCTTGGGCGATCCAAAAGGTTCGGGCATGGCCCAAATGCAAAAAGCCCGTGGGCGAAGGTGCCAGCCGCCCCCGATAAACCGCTTCAGAAGGGCTCATGCGGATGGGCCTCCAGCCACGCGGACAAGCCAGGCACCGGTTCGGCCACCACGCCTTGCACCTTGGAAATATCCATGGAAGTGTCCAACGCGCGCGGCGGACCCGGAAAGTCTTTCGCCAGCCCGGGTTTGATTTCATGGATCCGGTCGGCCAGCTCAGGCCAGCGCCGGATCAGCGATTGGCCAATCTGCCAGCGGGACATTTTTTCTGCCCCGCCCACATGAAAGAGACCGGCACATTGCCGGTGCAACAGTTCCCAAAGAACCCGGATCGTGACCATCACCGGAATCGGCGAACGATACTCGTCGGTGAACAGGGTCATCCCCCGCCCCATTTGCAACGCCTGGCGCAATTGCTCGTTAAAACCCCGGTTGCCAGTTCTGGAAACACCTCCATTAATGGATGTGCGCACAATCAAGTGCCGGGGATTGGTGAGGACGACCTGCTCGGCTGCCGCCTTGGTTTCACCATACTGATGCAAAGGATTTGGAGCATCCGTTTCACGATATTGGCCCTGGCGGCCATCAAACACCAAGTCCGTGGAAAACAAAACGAATCCACAATCCGCCGCCAATCCTGCCAAAAAGCGGGTCAACTCCACATTCACGCGCCGGGCGAGCGCGGGATCAGCCTTGGCATCCGCCACGGTACTGATGGCCGCACAATGAATGATCAACTGTGGAAATTCTTGCCGGAAAGCCGCTTCCAAAGAGGTAAAATCCAGCAAGTCAACCTGCGGGCGCCCTAGGGCGCGCACCCGCCAGCCCGGGGCAAATTGCGGGGCGCTGGCCATTAAGTGGCTGCCGATGAACCCACCGGCACCGGTAATCCAGACCAGGGGCTTGGCCGCGGTTTCAATCAACATACCGCTTGGTCAGATTGTCATAGGCATCGATCCGCCGGTCGCGAAGGAAAGGCCAGTGTGTGCGCGAGGTGTCCACATTTTCCAAATCCACGGGCACAATCAAAATTTCCTCTTGGTCAACACTGCCGCGGGCCAGGATTTCCCCCGACGTACCGGCCACAAAACTTTGGCCCCAAAACTCCAAGCCATCACCCGCCACGCCCGCCAAGGTTTCGTGCCCCACCCGGTTCACGGAAGCCACATAGCAGCCATTGGCCACGGCATGACTACGCTGGATGGTCTCCCAAGCGTCATGCTGGCGCGTACCGTATTTGGCTTTTTCCGAGGGATGCCAGCCAATGGCAGTTGGATAAAACAAGATTTGAGCGCCTTGCAACGCCGTCAGTCGGGCCGCCTCCGGATACCACTGGTCCCAGCAAATCAGCACCCCAATGCGTCCATAACGCGTGTCCCAAGCCTTAAAGCCCAGATCACCGGGCGTGAAATAGAATTTTTCGTAAAACAACGGATCATCGGGAATGTGCATCTTGCGATACCGTCCCAACAAAGTGCCATCCGCGTCAATAATCACCGCCGTGTTATGATACAAGCCAGCGGCCCGCTTCTCAAATAAGGAGGCCACAATCACCACCGCATGGGCTTTGGCAATTTGCTGCAAGGCTTCCGTGCTGGGGCCGGGAATCGTCTCCGCCAGTTTAAAGTGGGCGTGATCCTCACTCTGGCAAAAATATTGCGAACGGAACAGTTCCTGGGTGCAAATGATTTGGGCTCCCTGCCGGGCCGCTTTTTCCACCAAGGCCACCGTTTTCTGCAAATTTAGCGCCGGGTCAACCGAGCAATCAGTCTGAATGAGCCCGAGTTGGACCTGTCCGGGTTTGGATACTTTCATAGGCCATGTCCCTTGCGACTTTTTACCACGGCGGTCGACTCTAACAACATGGTTTTGTCCAGGCTTTGGGCCGTCTTGGTCCGGCCGGCTTCCTGCCCAAAAATTTCGCGGATAAATTTACCCAAGGTTTCATTCGTGGGGCCGTAACCATCATGATAAATATAGTACTCTAGATCGTACATCAACTCATCGGCCGTGGCATAGCGACGGGACAGGTCACGGGCCAGACAGTGGTGTAAAATGTCATTTAATTTGTCATCAATCCGCGGATCCAGCGCCCGAAAATCCGGAATGGGCTGGTTCAGAATACGCTGGCGAGATTCTTCCGCCGTGTCGCCTTTGAAAATATTCCGCCCCAGCAAAAGACTGGCCAGCACCACGCCCACGGAAAAAAGGTCGGAACGCTTGTCGGTGATTTGAAAATCGGCCTGTTCGGGACTCATGGAGTCAGCCTTGCCCGCCACGACTTCGCCCTCCTGATCCGTCAAAAAACCCCTGGCCTTGGCAATGCCAAAGTCAGTGAGTTTGACATCCCCTTCAAAGGCGATCATGATGTTTTTGAAGCTCACATCCCGATGCACAATCCCCAGTGGCTTGCCATCGCGGTCCGCTTTCGAATGCGCGTAAGCCAGCCCGCGAGCGATCCGGCTGGTAATAAACACCGCCAACTCTTTGGGCAGCGTCTTTTTCTTCTCCGTCAGTTGCACGGTAAACTGCTCCAGATTAACGCCCCGAATCAATTCCATGGCGATGAAGCAGATGCCATTGTCCTCGCCCAAGTGGTACGTCTGAACAATGTTCGTATGAATCAAGTCGGCCACCAGTTTTGCCTCCCCAATGAAGTTCTCAATGAACATTTTTTGGCTGGCAAAACTGGGGCGAATCACCTTGATGGCCACCCGCTTCACAAAATTACGCGCGCCATGCTGTTCCGCCTCGTAAACAATCCCCATCCCGCCCTCGAAAATCTTACGAACGATTTCGTAGCGAAACTGATTCTTGATGCTAAACGTATTAAAACTCATGTTAATAGCAGACCTAGGCAACTCCCTGATGGTGGAAAAATATCTGGGGATGTCAAGTCCCACGAACGGGGGAGTTTAAATTGACGTTTCCCCGGCGAAGAACCTGCTGTTATCCGCCTCCGCAAAACGGGCTAAATTCAATGACTCCTTTTTCCATATCGTGCATTTATTTCCAATGCAATTGAACCACCACCGGTGCCCAAGCCACATGTTGCACCACTTGCTGGAAACGGGGGAATGAATCCGGAGCTGGCAACCGTGCAAAGTTCGTGGTTGTGACCGTAAGTAATTCAGGCAGGGCGCGCAGTTCCCCCAGTGGAATTTGGTAGCGCCGGTAATAATCAAATTGGGTCAAAATCAATGCGGCCGGGCGCAACTTGAGCAAGCCCAAGGTATCCCCGTTAATATTCACGGGTAGCTTTTCAGTCCGGTGAGTCCAGTCTTCATTGATCAAGCGCAGGTGATTAAAGCGCTGGGCCTCATAGAGATAAGCACTCGACATTACGACCGTGGATTCCGGCGGGGTCCGCCGCAGTTGGTTCCGCACGATTTGCAGGGAACTACCATAACTACGATCCAAGGCACACGCCACCCCCCAAGTGGTCATACCCACCGCCCGCACGGCGACCACCGCCGCCATCAGGAGCAGCACCAGCCTGGAAACACTGCGTGGCGGCGGACTTTGCCGGGCTTCCAGGCCCAGGAATAAGCCCACCAGCAAAGGCTGAAAATGCGCCAGAATCAGCAACCAGTTCGCCGTAAAAACCACCAGCCCGGCAACTGCCAAAACCACCGCCATCAACAAACCGGAGACCAGCAGCATGGCTGGTCGGGCATCTGCTAGCCACCCCGCGGCCAGCCAGCGTGGACCGGTGTTTCCCCGGCCGCGCAGCCCGAGGAACAGGGCAATAACCAGCAAGGCGGGAATGGTGCGGAGTAGTTTCAGCAACTCACCGGCTGAGGGAACTCGCAAGTGGGTCAGGGAAGGGGTCTGGCTGGCATGCTCCATAAAGCCTGCCCATAAATCCGGACGCCCCCATTTAATGAAGGACACCAAGGCCACCGGCGCCAGGGTCATGAATAGCATCGGCGCCAGCGGCAAGCGGTTTTGGCGCAGTCCGGCAGCACCCAACCCCAGCAGCCAAAACCAGCCGAGGTAAAGCCCGCCAATCTCCGGATTGGTGCAGCAGGCCAGCACCACACAGACTGCGGCCAGCCAGGGCCAGCGAGTGGACGGTGCCGGCAAAGAACGCACCCACGCGTAAATCGCCAGCATCCCCAGTAGTTGCGCCAGCCCATCGGGCCGGTCATCAAACGTGATGCCCAATAAGAACAAACCGGCCAAATTGACTGCCGCCGCCGGCACCCCCAAACGACGAAAGATGCCCAGCAGGATAAAACCATAGGCTCCAAATAACGCCAGGTGAAACCACATGGCGGACCGCGCACTGGTGCCAAAAACCGCCATCCACGGATACAACACCGCTTGGTAAAAAGGCGGATAAACGCTGTAAATGTGGTTTGCGGAAAACGGGAAGGGAATCGCCAGGGTGGGGTTGCAATAGTGCCCGTGGAGCAAAAAATTCACCACCGGGCCATCATAAAAATAGGCATCATTGGCCGGGATGGGTTGCGCGGTCAGCAGCAGCAGTATAAGCTTCCAACCCATGACCAAAAAAAAGGTCGCGCCAAAGCAGTTTGCGCATCGGCGGGGGAAAGAAGACAAAATCATCGGGAACGGAAATTAATCAACCGCCATGCCGCCGTCAACCAATCAGCCATCGGAATCCGCCATCAAGTTGTGTGTGGATTTGGACGGAACCCTCATAAAAACGGATTTGCTGTGGGAACATCTGGCCCGCCTGCTCCGGCGCAATCCCCTGGCCGTTTTTCCCGTGTTATTCTGGTGGGCCCATGGCCGGGCACGGCTCAAACAGGAGCTCGCGCGCCGGGTGACGATTGACCCAGCCACCCTGCCCTACCATACCGAATTCCTGGCCTGGCTGCGCACTCAAAAGGCAGCGGGACGCAAACTGGTGCTCGCCACCGCCTCCGATATTGCCATGGCCCGGCCCGTCGCAGCCTATGTGGGTTTGTTTGATGAGGTGCTGGGCAGTGATGGTAAAATCAATCTGCGCAGCGGCAACAAAGTCCGCCTTCTCACTGAAAAATATGGCCAAAAAGGCTTTGATTATGCCGGGAATTCCACCGCCGATTACCCTGTGTGGCGGGGTGCTCGCCAGGCCGTGGTGGTGAATGCCAGTCGCAAGGTGCTCCAAGAGGCCGCGCAATGCACCACGCTCGGACCCACTTTTTGCGAAAACTTCTCCGCCCTGACCGTTGCCCGGCGGTTTTGGGGCGAACTCTTGGTTCGCAGTGGCTATTTGGCCGCAGCCGGTGCCGGATCAATTCTGGCGCTTGCCTTCCCCCTGCCCGGCATTGCCGGTTTCGCCTGGGTGGCCCCGGGTCTGATGTTGCTGGCAGCCCGGCACCAGACAGGCGGGGACACCGCCCGGATTGGTTATGTGGCGGGCCTGTTTTGGGCGCTGGGCTCCTTCTCCTGGTTGTTACACATTCCGGTCACCGGTTTTCCCATCCTCGGCTGGCTGGCCTTGAGCGCTTACCTGGCGTTATACCCTGCCGCGTGGGTCTGGCTGGTGGCCTATGATGAATCTCAACCGGCGGCCAGCGGCACTTGGCACCGGCGCACGCTTTGGGCGCTCACCGGTTCCGCCGTCTGGGTGGCGCTGGAAATGCTGCGCGCCCGGCTCTTCGGTGGCTTGCCCTGGAATCTCCTCGGCACCTCGCAATATGCCATGACCCCGCTGGTGCAGATCGCCCGTGTCACGGGCGTGTACGGTTTGTCGTTTATAGTAGTCTGGACCTCCCTCTCGCTTTTTTCCGCGGGGCGTTTGATCCTGAACCGGCCGGCCACGCGTTTCGCCTGGCAGCTGGAAATTGTCCTCCCTCTGCTGGCTGTGGCGCTATTGTTTGCCGTGGGCCTCGCCCGTTTGCTCCCGGAAAAGACGTCCGGTCAACCGTCAAAAATCACCACCAAACTACCATATCTGCGGGTCACCATGGTGCAACCCAGCATTCCCCAGACCATGATTTGGAATGGAACCAATGATGGCACCCTGCTCGCCAAAATCCTCACCCTGTCCCGCCAGGGGCTCACCAATGACACCGACCTGCTAATCTGGCCGGAAGCCTCCCTCACGCGCATGGTGCGTTACGACGAGAATACTTACAACCAGGTTACCGACCTGGCCCGCACCAACCATGTCTGGCTGATCTTGGGGAGCGACGACGCAGCGCTGCATCCCGGTTCCACCAATGCGGACGATGCCGATTATTTCAACAGCAGTTTTCTGGTCAGCCCCGCCGGCCAGCTCAAAAATGTATACCATAAACGCAAGCTGGTGGCGTTCGGCGAATTCATTCCGCTCGTGCGGTGGGTGCCCTTCATCAAATGGTTTACCCCAATCACGGGAGGTTTTGCCACCGGCGACCACGCCGTGCCTTTTGAGCTCCCGAATTTGCAAGTCCACACCGCCACGCTGATTTGCTTTGAGGACATTTTTCCCGATTTCGTGCGCGAATACGCAACGGAGGACGGCGATTTCCTGGTGAATATCACCAACGATGGCTGGTTTGGGGAAGGCTCGGCCCAATGGCAGCAAGCCGCGGCGGCCACCTTCCGCGCGGTGGAAAATGGAATGCCCCTGCTGCGTTGCGCCAATAATGGGCTGACCTGCTGGATCGACGCCCACGGCCACCTGAAAGAGTATTTTAAGGATGCCCACGGGACCATCTATGGCCCGGGCACCCTGACCGTGGAGATCCCCCTGCTCACGCCTGGCGAAAAGCGCGTGCCCACGTATTACCACCTTTATGGTGACCGTTTCGGCTGGGGCTGTGTGGCCATTGCGATTTTGGTGATAACGCGCCGCTGGCAAGCCCATCAGGCGCGGACCCGGCTTGGTTGTTAAACCCCGTTTAGGGAAACAAAACCCGCACTATCCGACTGCTTGGGGAGAACAATACCGCTGCGATCTTAACCAAGCCTGTTGCAAATCCCGAGCCTATTTGGGCGCTGCCGCATCCAACCCCATCCCCTGGACATTTTTCACATTAATCAGCGGGCCAGTAAACCCCGTGACGTTGATCGCAGAAAAATTCGCATTGGTCACATTGGCCAGGGAAATGCCCCGCACGCAAGTCCCGGTGATGTCCGTGAGCGTCAACCCGTCCAAAGGGCGCTGGACCGGAATGTCCTTGCCAGCGATGAGTTCGGAAATATGGTTCACCTGCACATGGCTGAAGGAGATGTTCTTTACCCGCGCCCATTTTTCAACCTCCCCCGGCACAGGATCGGTGGCTTGAATGCCCTTTTTGATCAAATCGATACCGATAAACGTCGGGGAGTTGTTGGCCATGATGTTTTCGCCAACAATATTTTCAATGTAGCCGCCCCGACCATCCCGGCTTTTGATAAAAATCGTGTTCTGGTGCCCTGACATAGTGTTGTTCTCCAGGCGGACGTTGCGCACCCCGCCGGACATTTCCGTGCCAATGCCGAGGGCCGCGTAGATGCTGCTGGTGAGCAAACAATCCCGGATGGTGATGTTTTCGCACGGCCGTCCCAGCTGCTGCGCGGCCAGCCCGCGCCCGGACTTGAGCGAAATCGCATCATCCCCGGTGTCGATGTTGCAATGCTCAATCAAGACATCGCGGCAGGAATCCACATCCAGGCCGTCACCATTGGCATTGATGCTGCGAATGGTCAGACCCCGGGCCGTCAGGTTCTGGCAAAATAGCAAATGAATGGACCATAGTTGCTCGTACTGGGTCGCAAAATTTTCCAGCACCGCATTCGTGCATTCCGTCAGTTCAATCAATGCCGGGCCACGCGGGTTACG
Organism: uncultured Verrucomicrobia subdivision 3 bacterium; assembly: GCA_903875465.1. Taxonomy (GTDB): domain Bacteria; phylum Verrucomicrobiota; class Verrucomicrobiia; order Limisphaerales; family UBA11358; genus UBA11358. The sequence continues at coordinate 27,817 of CAIQWB010000124.1, read as the reverse complement.
CAGGCGGCCAAGGTTGATGGGCGGACCAAAGATGGCACCCGGACCAAGGATGGTGACGTGACCAGCTTTTTCCGCTGACAACAAGGCTCGGTGCCCTTCCCGAAACTCCCCCTCCCAACGGATATGCACCAGCGGATAATCCGCCACGTCCGGGCTGCCCACAATGCTGGCATTGTGCTCGAGTTGCAAAGTGGTCTCTGGCCCAATCACCAGGCTGCCGGTGAGGTATACGCCCTCGGACAGCACCACCGTGCCGCCACCATTGGTGGCACAGGCATCCAAGGCCTGTTGCAACGCGGCGGTGTCGTGCGTCACCCCATCTCCCTTGGCCCCAAAAGCACGGACATTGTAGTTGGTTCGGTCCGCCGCCGGTGCTTGGAGGTCGGCGATAGCCAGGGCGAAAATGAGGATGAATTTACCAGTCATGGGTTTCAACCGTTAGTCTTGCGGAGGCGGGGCGGGAGCGTCAATGTTGATTGGCAGCTTCCCGCATCGGATATTTGTATGAGAGGCGCAAGTTCATCACCATACCTCCACCGGCCCTTTGGGCACCGGAATGTGCTGGCGCGCCGCCACGGCCGGTTCGTCCGCACCCAGTGATGGTTGCATAAAAGAGGCCAGCATGGGGGGTGGCACGTAACGCGGCAGGAGTTCGCCCTGGTCGTCCAGAAACTGCGCCCGCCACTGCAAGTAGTGCTGGAGAATTTCTTGATAATGGGCGCGGCTGGCAAGCAACACCACCCGCTTGTTAAATTCGCTCGTTGGCCCAAAGCGTTTGGCGTACCACGGTGCCACCTTGCGAAACATCCGGCAGCCCAAATCTTCGCCGAACACCTCGATCATCAAGTCCAAATGCCGGGACATGACGCGAATACGCTCGGCGAATGGCGGTTCCGGCGGTAGTTCAAACCCGCCCCCCGGGCGCAAATGCTGCCGGATGTGCTGAAAAATCCACGGGTTGTAAAACGCGCCCCGCCCGACACTAACCCCCGCACAACCAGTCTCCTCAAACATCCGCCGCGCCGCTTGCGGAGTGACAACATCACCATTCCCAATGACAGGAATGGATTTTACCGCCGCGACCACCGCCCCAATGCCCGCTAGATTCACCGTTCCACCAAACCCCTGCTCGCGGGTCCGGCCATGGACGAATATGGCCGCCACACCGGCATCTTCGAGTGCCCTCGCCAGGTCCGGAGCCGTCAGGTTGTCCGCATCCCAGCCAAGGCGCATTTTGGCAGTTACCGGTATTTTCACGGCATTAACCATGCCACGCACCAAATTGGCGGTTTTGGTCAATTCCGTCATCATGGCCGAGCCCCCCCCCACATTGCAGACTTTGCGGACCGGACAGCCCATGTTAATGTCCACTGACACCGCCCCGCGCGCTTCCACCACTTGGGCGGCATCGCGCATCTCCTCGGGGACACTGCCAAAGAGCTGGACCGCCAATGGAGCGTCCGCGGCACACGTTTCAATTAATTTATAGGCCTTATCCCGCTTTTCCAGCAGGGAACGGGCATTGACCAAATCAGTGGTGCATAGCCCCACACCGCCAATTTCCCGCACCACCAGCCGGAATGGCAGGTTGGTATAGCCCGCCAGCGGCGAGAGGAACAAATTGGATTCAAGGGTCAGGGAACCGAGACGCATACGGAGGATTATATCCTCAAATTTCGCACAAAATAGGCAAAAATTAGAATAATCTGGCTTAAGTTAGTTTAATTACCACATTGCGCCATTCCGGGGGGCGTGTTATGGTAAATCTCCATAAACAAATGTTAGACGATCAAAATCAAAAAAACGGTGATGGCGGCAAACAGAAAAAGCCTCCCGGCGGCATGAAAGTGCCAGCGTTTACTTGGATTGCTTGGATTGCCATTATTGGCAGCATTGTGGCCCTCATGTTTCTGCGCAATCGCATCAGCACCCAGCCTGGCACCATCCTGTCCCAGCCGGAATTTCTCGCCAAATTCCAGTCCAACCAAATCTCCCATTTTGTCATTAGCTACAATCCCCAGTCATTTCCCCTCACAGAAATCAGTGGAAAGTTTTTGACCGTGGACACCGCTGGCGCGGCGACCAACAAGGCGGCCGGCTTCATGAAAGATGCCACCGGCAAGCTGGTGGAAACCCCTTTCCTGAGTCCTAATGTGTTCCTGACCCAAAAAATGCAGGAGGATTTGTTCCATTCCGACCGTTGCGAGCTAAATGTACAGAACGCCATGCTCTGGTCCATTGGCTATCAATTGCTCTTCTTCATCGGTATCGGGGTGCTGTTTTGGTTCTTCTTCATTCGCCAGATCAAGATGGCCGGCAAGGGCGCGTTGAGTTTTGGCAAGAGCAAGGCCAAAATGCTCGCTAAGGACCGCAACAAGACCACGTTTAAAGACGTGGCCGGCATTGAGGAAGCCATTGAGGAAGTCTCCGAACTCGTGGAATTCCTCAAGGATCCGAAAAAATTTCAACGCCTGGGCGGTCGCATTCCCAAAGGCGTCCTCATGGTCGGCTCCCCCGGCACTGGCAAAACCTTGCTCGCCAAGGCCATCGCTGGCGAGGCCGACGCCAGTTTCTTTAGCATCAGTGGTTCAGACTTTGTGGAAATGTTTGTCGGCGTCGGGGCCAGCCGGGTGCGCGACATGTTCGACCAGGCACGCCGCAACACCCCCTGCCTGATTTTCATCGATGAAATCGATGCCGTGGGCCGCAGCCGTGGTGTGGGCTTGGGCGGCGGCAACGACGAACGCGAACAAACTCTCAATGCCTTGCTCGTCGAAATGGACGGTTTTGACACCCAGGAAGGCATCATCATTATCGCCGCCACCAACCGTGCGGATGTGCTGGATCCCGCGCTGCTGCGTCCCGGCCGCTTTGACCGGCGCATCACGGTGAATTTGCCCGACGTGCGTGGTCGTGAGGCGATTTTGAAGGTGCATGCCCGCAATGTGAAGCTCGATCCCGCCGTGGATTTGTCCGTGACCGCTCGCGGGACACCGGGCTATTCCGGGGCTGAGCTGGCTAATTTGTTGAATGAGGCCGCACTGTTGGCGGCCCGTACTGGCAAAAAATCCGTCGGCCAGCCCGAACTTGAAGAAGCCCGCGACAAGGTCCGTTGGGGCCGCGAACGCCGCAGCTTGGCCATGACCGATGAGAACAAAAAGCTCACCGCCTGGCACGAAGCTGGCCATGCGTTGGTGAATGTGCTTCTGGAGCACACCCATCCCCTGCATAAGGTGACGATTATCCCCCGCGGTCCATCTTTGGGTTCCACCATGTCCCTGCCCAAGGAAGACATTCTGAATTATCGCAAGAAGGAATTGCTCGACACCATCACCATGACGATGGCCGGCCGGATTGCCGAGGAGATCATTTCCGGCGACATCTCCACGGGTGCCGGTGGCGACATTCAACAAGCCACCAATATGGCCCGCGCGATGGTGTGCCAGTATGGCATGAGCGAGCATTTGGGCATGGTCAAATATGCCGAGGACGACGAGTTTTTCCTCGGCCGCGATATGATGCGACGGCAGTCCTACAGTGAATCCACAGCGCAACAAATCGATGCCGAGGTGCGGGGCATCATCAATGGCTGCTACGAGCGCGCCACCAAGGCCATCAATGACCACCGCGACAAGCTGGAGATCATTGCCAACGCCCTCCTCGAATACGAATCGCTGGACGGCATTCAAGTGGCGGACATTGTGAAATCCGGCCGCTTCACCCCCCCGCCCCCGCCGCCCAAAGTGGACCCGCCTAGCGGAGCCCAGGCGGTGACCACCATGCCGGAAGTTCCGCCCAAGCCCGTCCCGCCGAAGCTGCCCGGCCTCGGGAATGCCGCCCCGGCGGCAATTTGAGAGGATGCCCTGATTTTCAGCATGAACCCCCGGCCAGTTCCTGGCCGTGGGGTTTTTTGTTTGGCGAACCATCCCCCCTCTGTCGGACCTTTTTTTCGCATATCTTTTGTATATTTTAAATTTGGAATCCAGCCCTCCGGTCAACCGTCCCTCCAATTAAAAATTCATAGTTTTGCGAAACTTCTACGGGTGCCCAACGTCTGGAAATAATGGATGGAGTTGAACCAGCCAATGCGCGACCAAACCGCCTTTACTCTCATTGAGTTATTGGTGGTAATTGCCATTATTGTCATTCTGGCGGCGCTGTTATTGCCAGCCCTGGCCCGGGCCAGGGAACGCGCGCAGGTAATCCGCTGCACCAGTAATTTCCGGCAGATTGGCCTGGCCCTGACCGTTTATGTGAACGACAACGCCGACCGCCTGCCCTCGGCTCTGGATTTTGGCGTGGCGCCCAATGACGTGACCGGCGCAGCCTCGGCAATCATCGATACTCAAGTTTACGGCGGAGTGGATAAATTACTGGGAGTCGGCAATTCTCAAGTGTTTTGGTGTCCGTCGGACCCCAGAAATCCAGCCCCAAGAACGGCTCCGTCGGACACCAATGTGACTTCGGCCAGCTTTCGTTACTTGGTCTGGCAGCAATCCTGCCAGATTGCCCGGATGCAAACCTCGCTTTTCAGCCAGCCCTCGGCGCAAGTCATCTATCATGAGACCAGCGACAATCATTTCCGGCGCGTGCCGCCGCCCTTCACCCAGCAGCCCACGCTGGTGGCTGCGGCCAGTGACGGTCATGCGCAAACCTGGAAAGTGATTTTTCGCCAAAACCAGGCCGGAAATTATTACGACGCCAATTGGTTTTCCTATGGCCCGGGGCAACAACTCAACCGGGATGCTCCCAACATTGGCGGCGATGTCCGCACGGGCAGCGACAATTTATAACCACCCCATTTCCCAACCACCGCCCGGCTAAAACATCCATTCACCATGGGTTTATCATCGACAGCCGCCAGGCACTCAAATATAAAACATCCCATGATTCCATTGACGAAAGCAGTCAACCGCGCCTGGCTCCCCAGCCTCCTGTTTCTGGGCGGCTTAAGCGCTGCGTACGCCCAGCCGTCCCCGACCGGTGATGCCACCCGTGGACAGGCCTATTTTCAAATCGCGTGCGCGATCTGCCACGCAACGGCCCTTGGTCCAGGCAATACCGTGGTGGTCAAGCAAGGACCGAGCCTCGCGGGGGTGTTGGGCCGCAAAGCCGGCTCCAGTCCATTTTTCAACTATACGAAAGCCTTAAGCGGCTCGGGGCTGGTGTGGGATACAGCCACGCTGGACCATTTTCTGACCGCCCCAATGGTGGCTGTGCCGGGAACAGCCATGCCCATGATCGTCCCCAACGCGGATGACCGGCAAAATGTGATTGCCTATCTGGCCACCCTGGCCCTGCCACCGGGCGTAACGCCTCTGGCCCCCAGCAATGTGACCACTGCCACGGACCCAAGTGACTGGCCGAATGCCGCGCCGGGCGTTAAGCACCATATTACAGTGGCAGATTTACCCGCTCCTTTTAGCACCCCTTCCGCCGGCAATGGCCCGGAAGTCGTGGCCGCTCCGACAAATGCCGTTTTGTCCGTCCCCCCCGGCTTCGCCGTCAAACTATTCGCCTCTGGTTTGCAAGGTCCCCGCTTGGTGCGGTTGGCCCCCAATGGTGATATTTTCATCGCGGAAACGGGCCAAAATCGCTTGCGCGTGCTGCGCGCCGCCGATGGCGCCGAGTCTCCCGGAGTAAACCAAGTGTTTGCCGATGGCCTCAATCAGCCCTTCGGCATCGCTTTCTATCCGCCCGGACCTGATCCGCAATGGATTTATGTGGGGAATCATAATTCGGTGGTGCGCCTGCCCTACCGTAATGGCGATCTCAAGGCCAGCGGCGCAGCCGAGGTAATTGTGCCGAAATTAAGTGGCACGACAGGTGGTCATACCAGCCGGGATGTGGCGTTTTCGCCGGATGGCAAACGCTTGTTTATTTCGGTGGGCTCTGGCTCCAACGCCGCGGAGGGAATGCGGAAGAAAACCAGCGAGGAAATCCAGGCTTGGGAAACCAGCCACGCCCGGGCCGAGGCCTGGGGTGGAGAAACCAACCGGGCGGATATCTTGGTGACGGATCCGGAGGGACACCAACCGCTAACCGTCTTTGCAAATGGCATTCGCAATGGGGTGGGCATGGCCGTGGATCCGTCGACCGGTGAATTATGGGTTTCCACCAACGAACGCGACGGCTTGGGCGACAACCTGGTTCCGGATTATATCACCCGGGTTAAAGCCGGCGGATTTTATGGCTGGCCCTGGTATTATTTGGGCAACCATGAGGATCCTCGTCATGCCGGCGAACGGCCTGATTTGGCCGGCCTGGCGATTGTGCCGGATGTGCTGCTACAGGCTCACTCCGCGTCCTTGGAAATGACGTTTTATGAAGCCACCAACGGTGTCGCGGCCTTCCCGGCGGAATATCGCGGCGATGTTTTTGCCTGCGAGCACGGTTCTTGGAACCGCAGCACACGCACGGGTTACAAAGTCATTCGGGTCCGCGTCGATCACGGCGTGCCCACGGGCGAATATGAGGACTTTTTGACCGGCTTTGTCGTGAATAATCACAGCGTCTGGGGCCGGCCGGTGGGAGTGGCCGTCGCCCACGATGGGGCGTTGCTGGTCACTGAGGATGGCAATGGCACGATGTGGCGGATCACGCCGAAGTAAAAGCCAAAAGGCTAGACGCCGCCGGTGGTGCTCCAACCACCATCGCTACCGCCGCCGCCGCCGCCACTGGATCCAAAATCGCTGCTGCTGGAGCTGCTGCTGGATCCAAAATCCATACCGCCACCACCGCTGCCGCCACCACCCCAGTTGCCCCAGTTGTTGTCGCCCCCCCCGCCAAAGATGGTGGTGGATTGCGCCGGCCTGAACTCGCGCCGCCATGATTGCGCACTGTCGATTACGTTCCAGATGGCGCTCTCCGCCATTTGCCCGGCGAGGAAACCCAATAGTAAATTGTTCATGTCCAAGCTGCTGTGAAACACGCTGCGCCGGGTGGCGTAATTTTCGTTTTCGAAGCGCTGGCGCAGGTTATGAAGGCCAGCCACTTGCGTTTGTTTATCGGCCAGTTGGGCTTGCAAGCCATTGGCGGATTGTTTGGCAGTGACCATTTGAATTTCCAAGGTTCTAATTTCCTGCACAATGCGATCATCCTCGGTGGTGGCGGTTTGTGCCGCTGCAGCCGCCAGTTGGTCGGTGGAAACCTGGCTCAGCAGACCGGCAATTTCACCCTTCAGATGGCGCTCGAAAGACGAATCATTTTTCAGAATGGCCTGAAGCTCGGCATCCAGTGCGGTGATTTCCGTGGCCACGGAACTGGCCTGCCGGTCGGTGGCTGCCTTGGTCTGGGTCTTTTGCTCAAGAATGTGTTTTAGCTGCGGAATGCCCAGCTGGTTTTCCACGGTTTCCGCAATTTGCTGCAGCTGGGCCTCCCAGGTTGCCTGCTCCGCCTGGCTGCCTGCAATCAAACTATCGATGAGTTTCGGGCGGGCAATCAGACGATCGTAACGTGCTTTTTGGTTTTTGAAATCAACCCGGTTGGCCAGCCATTCATCCCCGGCACGAATCCAGGGGAAAATGCTGGGGCGCGTGCGCCGGCAGAGATATTTGAAGCAGGTATTATCCTCATACCCACCACGCTTGGCGGCCAGTACTTTCTCGGCTTGGGCCCGGGCTTTTTCAGCCGCTTCAATTTCAACCCGGCGGCGCTGCACTTTATCGGCCAGTAGCTTCCAATCTTCCCGGGCCTCGGTCTGGGTGCGGGCTTCAGCCAGCTTCGTGGCCAGGCAATCCGCCACCGCATGCTCGTCGTTTTTGGCGGCGGTGAGGGCGGCGGTGGTATCGTCCAGACGCTTTTTGGCTTGGGCGAGCAAGCCTTGCAGCGCGGTGCGGCGCTGGCTCTTGGCGAGTTGCATTTGGTTGAGCATGGTGGTCACGCTCGCCAGCCGCCCTCCCAGACCGGCGGCCACCGCCGGGTCCATATAACTATCTGCCAGTTGGCTGACCAGCCGGGCACGGCTGGACATGGCCTGGTTGATGACTTGCTCACACGCCGCCAACTGGCTGGAGAGCTGGTTTTGCTCGCTCTCCAACTGGCTTTCCGTGCCGCGAATGGATTGGTATATGGATGCGCCGGTTTGCATGGGGTTAGCCTTGGTTCAGGTCACCAACTGGTAATTTCATGGTTGCTGCCAGGGGCCTTGGAGAATCGGGGTTCCAGGTAACCCGGCTCCTTGGTGCCAAAGGACAAATCCTGAATCGCCCCCGTGGTGGATTTCTCGTGATAAAGATCTTGATAGAGCTTTTGCGGAATCTCCTGACCCCACATGGCGGTTTCTAGGAAAGTGCCGCTTTCCCGGTTCTGGATGCTCCGTTTTACCGGCGTTCCATCATGATTAACCGATTCCACAATCGCGTAATACCGGTTGGCGTGACTGTTGTGCTCGGTCCGTTGAACAACACTGCGGCGGCCGGTGCGACAAACGATACGAACCTCGTAGGCTTGGTTGATTTGGGCCACTATCCGCTGGAGTCCGCTCACCGCTTTGGCCGCCCCGGCCAAATCCTGCTCGTCCAAAGCTTGCTGCACGGCCGTTTGCGCGGCGCTCAATGCCATTTGGGTATCAGCATCCCTGGCCACACAGGCGCGGCTGGCGGCCAGCTCCGTCTGGCCGGCCACGGCGGTTTCCCCCCATTTGGCCCCTTCGCGGATCAATTGCCGGGCAACCTGCAAGGAGTTTTCCGCCCCACTGGAACCCTGCGTGAGCAAGGCGGCACCAGCATCCAGGCTGGCCTGGGCAGGGGCTTTCCATTTGGCCGGTATCCCGGCTATTTGCTCGTTCAGGCTCTGCCAAATGCCGCCCAGTTTGTCCAGGGTCGTCTGCGTCGCTTGGAGGCTGCTAATGGCCGTTAGCGCGTTCCGGGCAGCGCCCAATTCCCCTTCAATTTTATCCCGGGCAGTTGTGGCTTCATGGTCCAATTGCTCCCATTCGGTCGTGCTCTTGGCGTGATAGCCACTGGCCCCAGCCAGCGCCTGGCGGTAGCCGCTTGCTTCTTCATTCGCCAGCGTCAGTGCATGCTCGGCACCGGTAAAGTTTTTGGCGATCTCCTGGTCCAGCGCGGTCTGCGGATTTCGCAGCAGTTCAGGCAGTGCTTTGGCGGTAAACTGAACGTCACGATTTTTGGCATTAAGGGATTGGGTTTGTTCCCCACTGCTGACCGAATCCTGGGCGGCCTTAAGTTCATTCTCCAAGCTCGTCGTAATGTCCGTGGCCGCCGTGAAGGCGCGCTGGCGGTTTCCGTCCATCACCACAAATGCCGCCAGACCGGCCACCACGATGCAGAGCATGACCAGCATCAAAACCAAAGTAACCCATAATCGGTAAATGAAGAGCCAGGCCACTATTCCGTCTAGGCCACCACGTGGCGCTTGGAACGCCATTTCATTTTCCAGATATTCCTCCACGGATTTCTGGATGGTTTCCTCCCCCATGGTCACGCCTTCACGGGCGTAAAATTCCCGCAACCGCCGGGCGTAGGCTTCCCGGCGCTTTTCTGGTTCAATAATGGCAGCAGCTTCGTTGAGCTTGGCTTGTTCCTTTGCTTCGCAAAGGTTCATCATGCCATTCACCGTGGCCAAATCCAGGCGGTCATTTCCGGTTGTGTCCATGATGTATTAAAGGGACTGGCGCGCGCGGCGGGTGAAAATCACCAACGAACTTACTTGACCGCCAGGCGGGCCAGCTCTTCCTGCCCGGTCTGCACGCGGGCCACAATGGCTTTGGAAGTTTCATCCGCCTTGGCCCGCGCGGCGGCGGTGAGTTCAATCACTTCCTTCTGGTAATTCACCATGGCATCCACCAACCGGCCCACCGCTTCCGGGCTCAGGCTTTGGCCATATGCTTTTTCGATGGCCTGCTGATCTACTTTTGTCCCGATTTCGGCCAGGACATCCATGGCCTTCTCGGTGCCACGCTGGAGGGCTTCCAGGGTTTGGGTCCGTTCATTGAGGCCTTTTTCCGATTGCAATGCCACACACAGGGCCGTAATAACGTGCTCATTGGTGCCAAAAAACGTGATCGCCCGGTCCTGCACGGCGATTTTGGCCTTGTGTGTCTGCTTGAGTTTTTCCACCACGGCATCGCCGGCCCCCTGCCCCACCCGCATGTCATTGACCAGATTCGTGGCGACCTGATACTGGCGGTCGGCCGTCTCAACTTCATCAATCGCCTGGTTTTTGGCGAGGGTTTGCCGGGCTTTTTCGATGGGATCGGTGATGGCCGCCCACGCTTCAACCACAATTTGGCTCTTCGCCTTGACCTCATTGAGGTGGCTGAGACAAAACTGCTGGAGTTCCAGCGCATCCACCATGCCTTCACCATAGGCGGCGCGGAAGGCGTTGTAGGCATCGATAATGACCTGTTCGTGCACGAGCTGCTGCTGGCAGCGCTGGGTGGTGTCGAGAAACAGCTCCCGCACAGATTTGAAACGGCCGGGGATGCTGCCGCCGTGGATCAGGGTGCGGCGGGCAATATCCAGCTTTTCCCACATGTCAATTTTACCATCATCATGCAGGTGGTTAAAGATTGCGCGGGTGTCCTCGATGATGGTGTCGAAATTCCGGGCAATTTTGGTGTGGGCATCACCAACGACCATGCCGGTGGTTTGCTCGCGAGCGAGCTCATTGAAATCCGCTTCCGCCTGAAAAACCCTGGCCAGACGCGTCACCCGGTCAGCATCCACGTTCTGGAGTTCACCGACGAGGTTGATGGCGGGCACGATGGCCACTGAACCCGGAGTAACGCCGAGTTGGCGAAGTTTATCCAAGGCCTTGCCCAAGGAAGGCAACAAATTCGAGACCACTGGGGTTGTTTGGTTTGCTGGGTTGGATTCCATAATGCGGCGAATATGACGAAAAAGGGCGGCCAGCGGAATGATAAATTTTGGGATTTTTTCTAATCGGCGCTTCTTTGCTATCGCCCGGGCAACCGGGATCCCGGCCGGCGGGAAAGCAAAAAAGGCTGGTGGCGATGACTCGCCACCAGCCTTGTAGAAGGAATTCTTGGTTAGAAAAACTTGATGTAGAAAATCACCACACAGGCGACGACCACCAAGCTGAAGGCCACATCCCAGACACCCCAACTGGCGCGGGTGGCGGCTTTTTCAGCAGGGGTGGCACCGTACCAGGTGTATTTGATAGTTTTGGGGTCGGGCGGCGCGGTCATCAGACTGATGACCACCATCAGCACCAAGGTAAGCAAAAACAGTGCCTGGCAGAAGTATAGCCAGTGGATGTTCCAGAAGGTAAAGAGCAGGCCATACTTGGCTGCAATGGGCGCAATCCCGGCGGCATATTGATCCGCCGTGATGGCACCGTGGTAAAGCTGCCCCTTCAGGGTGCCAACCACTTTGCCAGCGTCACCCATGATGATATCCGCAATCAAGCGGGCGAACCCGAAGAACACGCCCACGGAGAAGGCCCAGAGAGCCGCCGGCGCCGTGGCACGTTTCCAAAACACGCCCACGCCAAACAACACCGCGATGGCGGGAGAGAGATAGGCCTGCACATTTTGCAAATAGACATAAAGGCTCAAGTGCATGCCTTTGATGACGAGCACCCAGCAGATACCCGCGAAAACAATCACCGCCGTGGCCACGCGACCCACGAACACCTCTGTTTTCCCAGAGGCATTGGGGTACCATTCCCGGTAGAAGTCCATGGTGAAAAGCGTAGCCGAGGCATTGAATTTAGAGGCCAGCGACGCCATCAGCGCCACGATCATACCGCAGGCCACAATGCCTTTAACTCCATGAGGCAGGATCTCCGCCACAAGGGAAGTGTAAGCGGCATCGCCCGACGCAGGCGTGGTGAAACCACTGCCCGGGGTCTGCGTAAGCGCAAAGGCCACCATGCCAGGAAGCAAAAAGATGAACACCGGGGTGAGTTTAAAATACCCGGCCAGAATCGTGCCGCGCCGGGATTCTTGTTGATTCTTGCCGGCCAGCACGCGCTGCACAATATATTGGTCGGTACACCAGTACCAGAAGCCGATAATTGCCGAACCCGGGAGCACCGCCAGCCAGGGCCATTCGGGATCCTTAAGGGAACGAATCAAATGAATATTGGGACCGACCGCTGCCTTGGTGGCGTTCCACCCCTCAATCAAGCTGCCATGGCCCAGCTTCTCCAAGCCGATGTAAAGAATGAACAGGGAGCCGAAGATCAGCACCGGGGCCTGCAACACGGCCGTATACATGATGACCCGCATGCCGCCAAAAACGGTGTAGACACCCGTAGTGAAAGCCAAACCCAGGGCAATCACCCAGAAGATGTCAACGTCATGGCCGAATATGCTCACCGACTCCACGCCCAGCAGGGTGCGAATCACCACATCACCGGCGTAAATCGTCGCGGCAATTTTGGTCAGCACCAAACTGGTGATAGTGAGCAGGCTCAGCACATTACGGGAACCCCGGCTAAAGCGCAGTTCCAAGAATTCTGGCATCGTGAAGACTTTCATGCGGTCATACAACGGCACGAAAGCCCAGCCCAAGATCAGAATCCAGTAGGCATGCATTTCCCAATGCGCCATGGCCATGCCGGTGATGAAACCAGCGCCAGCCAGCCCGACCAGATGTTCGGAACCGATGTTGGAAGAAAAGATCGACGAGCCAATTTGCAACCAGTTGGCGTCGCGACCGGAGAGGAAGTAATCCTTGCCGGACTCGTTCTTCTTCCGCATCGAGAACAGGACTACCGCAACCATGCCTACGGCGAACAGGGCAATGACGGCCCAGTCCAAGCCATTAAACACAGGTTCCTTCGCAACCGCCGCCACCGAGGTGGCCACGGCGTTGGTTATTTCATTCATAAGGATCCGGTCTGATTCAATCCAGCTTACTCAGCACTGAATTTGTAAACGATGGTGTTATGATACTTCTCCCCGGGCTTGAGTACGGTGGTGGGGAAGTTCGGCTTGTTGGGGGAGTCAGGATAATGTTGCGGTTCCATGCAAAACGCGTCATGGATATTGTATACCTTGCCACCTTTGCCCTTGATCGTGCCATCCAGGAAATTACCCGCGTAGAATTGCAGACCGGGTTCGTCGCTCCAGACTTCCATGATGCGGCCGGTGCCAGGTTCAGTGACCCGGGCCTGCAAGCCATACTGCCCAAAAGGCTTGTTGATGACCCAGTTGTGGTCATACCCCGGGCCATATTGCAGCACGGGATCGGGATCACTAATGCGCGCACCAATGGTCGTGGGCTTGCGGAAATCAAAGGGCGTGCCGTCCACGGATTTGAATTCACCCGTGGTGATCAGGCCGGAATCCACCGGAGTGGTCTGGTCGGCATTGATATAGACCAAATGACCCAGGATGTCTTTGTCGCCAGCGGCCGTCAGGTTCCAGTAAGTATGGTGGGTAAGATTAACGACGGTGGCCTTGTCGGTGGTGGCACTAAACTCAAGCTTGAGCTCATTGTCATCCGTCAGGGTGTAAATGGCGGTCACTTGCAAATTGCCCGGGAAACCTTCCTCCCCATCGCGGCTGTAATAAGCGAGCACGAGTTCGGGGCCATCGGGTCCCACCAGGGGTTTGGCCGACCAAACCACTTTGTCGAATCCTTTCAAGCCACCATGCAGCGAATTGGGACCATTATTAGTGGCCAGATTATAGGTCTGGCCATCCAGTGAGAATTTAGCGCCGCCAATGCGGTTGCCATAACGACCAATAAGCGCGCCAAAGTAGGGCGTCTTGTCGATGTAGCCCTGCAATTGATCATAGCCCAGCACGACATCCCCCAGCTTGCCGGTGCGATCCGGCACCTGCAGGGATTGCAAAATACCCCCGTAGGTCATGATGCGCGCCTCAAGGCCGTGGGCATTCCGCAAGGTGTAAAGTTCCACGGCGGTGCCGTCGGGCGTCTGGCCAAAGGGTTTACTGGAGATTGAGTCTTGAGTTGAATGAGACATAGAATGAGAGGCGCAGCCTACCAAACTGGCGGCGGCCAGTCCAGCCGTTGCGACCAGTACCAATGGAATGATGTTTTTCATGTTTTTGTGTGACTATTTTTGTCCGTAATAAGCCTGCGGTCCGTGTTTTCGCAGAAAATGTTTATCCAGCAGGGCGGCCGGCATCGGGGGCGTGGTCGGATGGATGCGCAGCGTTTCGCTGGCCAGCCGGGCGACGAATTCAAGTATCTCGGCGTTTTGCACAGCCGTGGCAAGGTCTTTGCCCCAGGTGAACGGACCGTGACTGGCCACCAGCACGGCGGGATGTTCCAGGGGATTGAGCTCGCGAAACGTTTCAATAATCACGCCCCCGGTATTTTTCTCGTAATCCGTTTTGATTTCTTCCGGCGTCATCGCCCGGGTGCAGGGAACCTCGCCATACCAATAATCCGCCTGAGTGGTGCCATACGACGGAATTTTGCGGCAGGCCTGCGCCCAGGCGGTGGCATGCAAGCTGTGCGTGTGCACCACGCCCCCGACCGTGGGAAAGGCCCGGTATAATTCCAAATGGGTCGGCGTGTCCGAACTGGGTTTGAGGCTGCCGGCCACGGGCAGGCCGGTGGTCAGCGAGACCACGACCATGTGCTCGGGCCGCATACCTGAATAAGGCACCCCGGAGGGTTTGATGACCATGACGCCAAGCTCCCGGTCAACCGCACTGGCATTGCCCCAAGTTTGGATCACCAAACCTGCCGCAACCAATTGGAGGTTGGCTTCACAAACTGTTTTTTTTAATGCTTCAAGCATGGGTGGCAGGGATGATTATTTTCTAACCTGACTGCGAATGTCAATGAGATGCTTCATCACATCGAAAAGATTACCCTGCCAGTCCGGCGTGCCAAAGGCGTCATGGAGCTTGCGATAAACGGCATACAACTCGCGATAGGTCGCGTGCGCCTTGGGATTAGGACGATAAATCACGGGTTTCAAGCCGGTCATGGCCTTCTGGGCGGGCGCATAACCCTTATAAACCCCCGCCACGACCGCCGCCGCAATCGCCGAACCAAGCGCACAGGTCTGGGCCGAACGGGAGACCCGCATGGGCCGGCCCGTGACGTCCGCGTAAATCTGCATCGTCAGCGGGCTCTTTTCCGCAATGCCGCCGCAGTTTACCACCTCCTTGATTTTCACCCCATATTCCTCAAACCGATTGATGATGGTAAGCGCGCCGAAGGCCGTGGCTTCCACCAGGGCCCGATAAATTTCCACCGGTGTGGTGTACAGCGTCTGGCCGACGAGCAGGCCGGTCAGCCGCTGATCCACCAAAATGGTGCGGTTGCCGTTGTTCCAATCCAGCGCGATCAAACCCGATTCGCCCGGCTTGAGCTTCGCGGCGGCGGCATTAAGATCCTGATGGTTCAACGGATTTTTGCCCCCGGGCTGGATGTAATTAACCCACCAGTTGAAGATATCGCCCACCGCCGATTGGCCGGCTTCGAGCCCAAAGTTGCCGGGCAGCACACTACCATCCACAATGCCACAAAGACCGGGTACATCAGCGAGTTTTTGTGTGGTTGGGGAAATGGCGATATCACAAGTGCTCGTGCCAATGATTTTAACCAAGGTACCGGGAGCCACGCCGGAACCGACGGCACCAAGGTGCGCATCAAAAGCCCCCACGGCCACCGGAATACCCGCCGTAAGCCCCGTGCGCTTGGCCCAATCGGCCGTCAAGCCACCCACCGAACGGTCAATCGACCAAACGCGCGTGGTGAGGCGCTCCCGCAAGGCCGCGAGCTTCGGATCAAGCTTGGCCAGGAATTCCGTGTCCGGATAGCCACCCCACGTGGTGTTCCACATGGCTTTGTGACCGGCGGCACACACCCCGGCCACAAATTTATCCGGATGCTCCGTGCCGGTGAGGGCGGCGGGCACAAAATCGGATAGTTCCACCCAGGCATGGGCGGCATTAAAAACCGCCGGTGCCACGCGCAGGCAGCGCAAAATTTTGCTCCAAAACCATTCGCTCGAATACGTGCCGCCACATTTGGCAAGGTATTGGGGCCGGAGTTTTTTGGCGAGCGCGGTAATTTCCGCCGCCTCGTTCACGCCGGTATGATCCTTCCACAACCACGCCATCGCGGCGGGATTGCTGGCAAATTTTTTGTTGAAAGCGAGCGGCTGGCCTTGTTTGTCCACCGGCAGCGGGGTGCTGCCCGTGGTATCCACCCCCAGGCCAATCACCTGGGCAGGCTTGAACCCGCGCACATTTTTGGCAGCGGTGGCCAGGGCCTCGCGAATCGTGGTCTCCGCGCCTTGTAAATAATCCGCGGGATGCTGGCGGGCCAGGTTGGGATCGCGGGCCAGGATCACGCCCTCGGTGCCGTGGGCGTAGGTCCAGACGGCGGCGGCGACTTCCGCACCGTTGGCGACGTTGACAATAAGGGCGCGCACGGAATTCGTGCCATAATCCAGCCCGATGGTGTATTGATTGCTCATGTGATTAATTCAAGTTGGGGGGTAAAGCAGACTGCCGGTCGGCCCGGGCATTATGTTTATGCCACTCAGCCGGACTGACCACGCTCCAATAAACGCTATAGCGAATATGGCTGGCCTGGTAAAACGGAATGAGCCGGACATCGTCAGGCTCGCCCAGATGATGGGTGCGAAAGACCAGCGGTTCGCCGGTGGGCCGCACGCGCTTCAGGAGCTCCGCCGGCTCGGCAACCAGCACGGGCACGGCCGGATCCTTAAGCTTGGCCGAGGCGGTCTGATCAGAATTATACTGGATGGGCAAATTATTAGTCCCCAAATCCCCCGCGAGCACCACCGGACCGCACAGTAACGCCAGGATATTGGTGCTGCCGGGCAAGGGTTCCGTGTGCAGGCTCATGGGCAATTTGATTTCCACCCGGTCGCCATCACGCCACGAGCGATCAAGGGTGACATAGGAACCAGGCGAGCCACTGACCTTCTGTTTCTTCCCGTTCACCCGAATCGACAGCGTAGGTTGCGCCCAGGCCGGCCAGCGGATTTTCAAAGCCAGCGTTTCGGGTTTGGGGCAGTGAAAGGTCAGGCGGGTGGTGTCGCTCTCGGGAAACTTGGTTTCCTGGCGAACCACCAGATTTTTTTCGGTCCAGTGCAACTCCGAAGCAATAAACAGGTTCAAAAAGAGGGACTGGTCATCGTGAAAGAAAATCGTGTCGCCATATTTGGCATGATTTTCCATGCCGGTGCCCACACAGCACCAAAAGGAATCCTCCGGCGTGGAGTAATTCTTAAAATGGCCCGGTTTGAGGGACATCAGATAAACAAACATGCCCTGCGCCGGGTCCTGGGAGGCCAGAATATCATTGTACAAGGCCCGTTCGTAGAAATCCATCGTCACTGCCTCCGGGGACCAGCCGAACAGCTGGCGGGAGAGTTTGAGCATGTTGTACTCATTGCACGTTTCACACGTCTCGGCCGAAAGATGGTCGGCAAAGTGATTGATATTGAAGAAGAATTCCCGGTCGCTGTGATCTCCAATCACGTAGGAACGGTGCAAGGCCACCCGGTCCCAGAAAAACTTGGCCACCTCGCCCAGGTGCGGGTCGCCGGTCATTTCATATTCCCGGGCAGCTCCGATAATCTTGGGGATTTGCGTGTTGGCGTGCAGACGGTCCAGGTGGTCCTCCTGTGCCGCCAGGGGTTCAATGACTTTCAAGTGATTGAAAGCCAGCGCAGTTTGCAGGTAATTGGGGTTGCCCGTAACCGCGTAGAGATTGGCCAGCACTTCCGTCATGCCCCCTTGCTCTTCTTGCAAGGAATCCTGCATTTGCGAGGGGGTGAGCCGGTGCACCCGAAAAGCCACCCAGTCAGCCATCTGTTCCGCCACTGTCAGGGCCTGCTGATTGCCACAGAGTTGGGAGGCATCATACAACCCCCCCAGAATTTTGTGCAGGGTGTACCACGGTGCCCAGACCCGCTGGCGGGCTTCCACCCGGTCAATGAAAGATTCTGGAAAGGCGGACAAATACCCCGCATGAAAACCCGCCGCCGGGGCCGCCGCCTGGCACAGCGCCAGTTGGGCCACGATATAATCGGCGCGCTGCTTGTATTGCGGATCGCCCGTGCTGGCGTACATCAGGCAAAGGGCGGAAAGGTAATGCCCCAGGGCATGCCCGCGAACTTCACAATCCGGCGATTCCCAGCCCCCATACGGCTTGGCCGTGACCGGCAGACCAACATTCGTACGGAAATTACGCAACAACCGGTCCGGCTCCAAAAACAGCAGATACTTCTGATCCCGCACCATGGCGTCGTAAAACGGCCCGGGCAGCAACCGCACATCCGCCAGCGGAAACGGCTGGGCGGCCCCGGCCACCACAGGGGTCACCGGCCGCACGTTCTCCAGAACGGAGGCGTCGGCCGCCAACCGTGGCAGCCACCCCAGGCAAGCAAGGACCAGCATCGCCACCATCCAAAGTCTTTTAAAAGCCGCCCGCATGGGTTTTCGTAACTCCACGATGACGCCACAGGTTAAACTCATAAAATCGAACAATACAAAATCATCCCGGGCAACCCTGCCCGGGTAAAGGTAAACGTTGTGTGTCAGGAACCAGCATTAAATAACATAATGCCTCAGGCAACCCCGCCCCACAATGCGCATTTTATTAGCCAAATTGCGCATAACTGCAGAAACGCCAACAGTGAGCCCCCGCCTGGCCCAGGGTTCGCCTCCGGGGGAAATGAACTTGACCCCCGGGCAACCGCCTCACTACTGTCCTCAGGCATTTTCCAAGCCAATGGCTCTGCCGGCCAACGACCCTGGATGCCACCAATCGCCAGCATGAACATTCAATACTCAACGTCCCGCCCGCTCAGCATTGCGGAATTCGCCGATGTGCTGCAGCGCTCCACCCTGGCCGAACGGCGGCCAGTGGACGACCCCCAATGCCTTGCGGCCATGCTCCAGCATGCCAACTTGCTGGTCACAGCGTGGCACGCCGACCAACTGGTGGGCGTGGCCCGTTCTCTCACCGACTTCGCCTACTGTTGCTATTTGTCAGATTTGGCGGTCGATGCTGAGTATCAAAAACAGGGTATCGGGCGAGAGTTGATCCGGCTCACCCAAGCCCAGCTGGGCGCGAAGGCAAAACTAATCCTTTTGGCGGCCCCCAACGCCGTGGGTTATTATCCCCGGATAGGTTTTGCGCCCCATCCCTCGGCCTGGATTTTGCCTGCCACCCAAAAATTAAGTTGAATGTGGGCGAATGGACAATTTATCGACTCACATCCAGACTTTTTGCCCACCAGAACCATGCCGGATTCAGGATGCCCACGAATTACGCCGCCATTCGCGCCCAGCGCAATTTGGCCGAACTGGCCCGGGAATTCTCCCGGCGTTCTTCCGGCCCAGGCCGCAACACCTCCTGGGCAATGGCCGCATACACCCCGGATTGCAACCCGGCCTCAAAGGCTTTCTTAACCCGCCGGTCTTCCCCGGAATGGAACGTCAGCACCGCCACGCGGCCGCCGGGATTCAGCACCTTGGGCAATTGCAGTAACAAGGTCGTGAGGGCGGAGAACTCATCATTCACCGCAATGCGCAAGGCTTGAAAAACCCGCCGCACCGAGAGTCCAGCTTCATCCCGGGTCAAACGGGGCAGCGCCTGGCGGATGGCTTCACCTAAAGCGGACGTGGTGGCAAACGACCGGCCGGCCAGGGCGGTGCCCAAGGCGGCGGCATGCGGTTCATCGGCATTCTCCACCAGTAATCGCGTGAGCGCCTCCGGCTGACTGTGCGCCAGCAAGGCGGACGCGGGCTGGCCACGCTGCGGATTCATGCGCATGTCCAGCGGGCCGGTTTCCTTGACGGAAAAGCCACGGGCGGGATTGTCAATTTGCATGGAAGACACCCCGAGGTCGGCCAGCACCATGTCGACCCCGGCTAATCCGGCGGTCGCCAGCACTTGGGGCAGCCCGGCGAAATTGGTTCGGTGCGCCGTGAACGTTTCCGGGCCAAAGCCCAAGGCTCGCAACCGCGCCTCGGTTTTCGGCAGTTCAATCGGATCGGCATCCAGGCCCAGTAACCGGCCGCCCGGTTGCAAGGCCCGCAGGAATTGCTCCGCATGCCCGCCATAGCCCAACGTGCAATCCACCCCCACCGCCCCCGGCTGCGGCGCCAGCACAGACAAAATTTCCGCCACCATGATTGGCCGGTGCGTTCCGGCCGGCGTCTTGCCCGATGCCAGGACTTTGGCCACGGTGTCGCCCACCTGCCGGTGTTCTTTGTATTTCTCCTCATACCGGCGGGGATTTTTCCCCGCATAACGTACCCGGCGCCGGTGGGGCATGGCCGCGGCTGGCGGCCCGGAATTCGGTTGGGTGTTTTCAGACATGACCCGGGAATATACGAGCTTGCGTGCTTCCGGACAATCTCCATCCACTAACCCGGGGTAACCCGACCCGCGGCGCGGCAACCCACCCACAATTACCAACCCGGAAAAACCAGCGTTTGCACCCGGGATCGTCCAGTCGTCTTTGGCCGTGCGCTGACATAAGTTGGGATAAGCGCCAAACTAATACCCTCGAAGGACTCTAAAAAAGACAAAGACCACTTGTAATAAGTGGCCTTTGCAATAATAAGACAGCTAAATTTAGTTGGCCGCTTTCGCCGCCTTGGCGGCGCGCACCTTGGCCCAGCGAGCGCGGGCACCGGCGGCGATCTTGGCGCGACCCGCCGCGCTCATTTTACGCCGGGACTGCTGCTCCGGTTGGGTCCCTTTGGCCGCTTTCAATTTCGCCCAGCGGGCCTTTTGGGCAGCCCGCAAACGGGCCAGCCCGGCGGCACTAAACTTGCCTTGCTTGACCGGCTTGCCCAATTCCACCGTGGCTGCGACGTCGCCATTGCCCAGCAGTTCATTCAGTTCCGCCGTCAGGGCTTCCAGCTTTTCTTTAAGTTCCGCCGCGCGCTTTAATTGCTTCGACGTTAATAGGGACAGATTACTCATATTCGGATTAGCCTATCATGCCCATAAGGCTTTGCAAATATAAAGAGTTGTCATAAAGATGCAGATAAAGGTTTGCCAGCCGGTGTGGGGGCGTTCAATCTGTAAAGATGAATGTGCGCCTCTTGTTAACTGCTTTGCTAACCGGCCTGGTGTCCTTGGCCATGGCCGACGCCACCAACGCCCCGATTAAAATTGGCACGAAGGACGCGGATCACCATTACGATGAAGTAATGACCGTGACGGGCAGCGTGGCCCAAGTCAGTCTGCGCCCCACCATTGTCTTTATTAATCTCGACCAACCCTACCCCGATTCACCCTTCGCCGCGGTGATTCATGCCAGCGCCACGAATCAATTTGGCGCGCTGCGGGCTTTAAAAGGCCGGTCCGTGGAACTCACCGGTAAGATCATCAATTATCACGACCGACCGGAAATGGTCCTGGAAAAACCCACCCAACTCTATGTCGTGGGCGGATGGAGCATCCCCACAAACAGGCCGCCAGCCATCCCCTCCGTCAAGCCCGCCGGCCACGCGGTGCCCACCCCGGTACCAGCCAAAGGGACTAACGATTTAACCACCGGGGTGATGTAGTCTGCCAGGACCGGTCCATTGATTCGGCGCCAAAGGGTGGAAATTATAATGACTCAAACGTGGTTCTGACCTAACCTAATACCAGTGAATCAATCGCATTTGGCTGGAGTGTTATCAACATATAATCGGTCTAATGCTCCCTCCCCCGGGCGTTTTCCCGCCCTCATTACGGCCAGTTTTTCCCACCGATGGAGCGCGCCCGGCATTGGGTTGTTACTATCTTTTCTCCTCTTTTGCGGGCGGGCGTGGACGACCGAGAACACCAATCAGGCCCCCGGCAAACTAACCATCGATCTGGCCAGCCCACCCTTAATGACGGGAACCTTTTATGAAATTGGTTCCCACCGAAAAACCATCCTCTTTAAATACCAGCGCCAGGCCATGCGCCAGGGTGATCTCATTACAGTGCACCAAACTTTCACTTTGCCCGATGGCACGGTGGCCTGCCGGGAAATCATTCATTACCACAAGAATCAACTGGCCAGTTACTTGATGGAAGATGTGCGCGCCCATACCCGGGGCAGCATTGTCATTGAACCTGACCCCAAAAAAAGCGCGCACGAGCGGATGCTGCTGGAGCATTGGCAGGGTGACGGCAAAAACGCCCGCGTATCTCGCAACAGTGAGCTGCTCCAAACCAACACGCTCATCTCGGACACGATTTATCCCCACATCCTGGAACATTGGGACGAATTAATGCACGGCAATCCGGTGAAATTTCATTTCATCTCCCTGGACCCGGCGGCCACCTTTAATTTTCGGCTGGTGCTCGAGCCCCCTGCCCCCGGGCCGGACCAGTCCGTGGTGGTGGTTAAAATGGAACCCACCAATCTGATCCTGGCGCATTGGATACGGCCGATCTTTTTCAGCATTGAAAAATCCCCTCCCCACCGGGTTTTTTCTTACACCGGACGGACGACGCCCCGCCTGCCGGTGGATGGCAAATGGAAATATGCGGATGCCGAGGCGGTTTTTGACTGGCCGTAAGCCAGGACAAACAAAAAGCCCGCGGACAAGGTCCGCAGGCTATGGAACAGAACTCCCGGGTACTCTCCGGGCGGGTGTTATTTCAAACCGCGCACAAATTTATCCAGCCGGTTCAGGCCTTTTTCAATATTAGTCAGGCTGGTGGCATAACTGATCCGGAGATAGTCATCGGCTCCAAAGGCAATCCCCGGCACCGCGGCCACCTTTTCCTGCTCCAGCAACCGGGCGCAAAAGTCACCGGATTTAAGACCGGTTTTGGAAATGTTCGGGAAGAGATAAAACGCCCCCTTCGCATTCACACAGGAAATGCCGGGAATGCTGTTCAATTTTTCGAAGGCGTACGTGCGGCGTTTGGCGAATTCCGCGAGCCACTTGGGCAGGTGTTCCTGCGAACCGGTCAGCGCCGCCACGGCCCCCTTTTGCGCAAAGCTCGTGGGATTGCTGGTGCTGTGGCTCTGCACGGCATCAATGGCCTTGGCAATCGGCTCCGGGGCGGCCAGAAACCCCAGCCGCCAGCCCGTCATGCTCCAGGCTTTGGCAAAGCCATGGACAATGATCGTATGGTCAAAATGCGCTTGGGAAAAACTCGCCACGCTCTTGACCTCGGCACCATCATAAACCAGATGCTCATAGATCTCATCGCTCATGATGAGAATGTCATGTTCCACGCAAATATCACCCAGGGCGCGGATTTCCGCCGGGGTGTAAACACTGCCCGTGGGGTTGCTGGGCGAGTTGAGGACGAACAGCCGGGTGTTCGGGGTGATGGCGGCACGGAGTTGCTCGGGGGTCACCTTGAACTCGGTCTGGTCCGTGGTGGTGATAATCACGGGTTTGGCCCCCGCCAGTTTCACCATTTCCGGATAGCTCAACCAGTAAGGCGAGGGAATGATGACTTCGTCGCCCGGCTGGCAGGTGGCGATGATCACGTTGTAGCAGGAATGCTTGCCCCCGCAGCTCACAATCACCTGGCTGGGTTTGTAAGTGAGCCCGTTTTCGCGCTTAAATTTGTCCGCAATTGCTTCGCGCAATTCCGGAATCCCACTCGCCGGCGTGTATTTGGTAAAGCCGTCAGCCAGCGCCTTGGCACAGGCGTCCTTGATGTGTTGCGGCGTGTCAAAATCCGGTTCGCCCGCGCCAAAACCCACCACGTCCTCGCCTGCGGCCTTCATCGCCTTCGCCTTGGAATCAATGGTCAGGGTCAGCGAGGGTGACAGGGACGCAGCGCGTTCAGAAATTTTATATTTCATAATGTGAATCGAAAAGAATAATTACGATTCGGCCCAGCGCAATATTTAAAAAACGTCTGGGCGAAGCCGCCTTTCCATCGGGGGATCACCCGGCGTGGCCACCGGGGCTCACCGCCACCCGGGCTTATGTCGCGTTGTAATATTTTTGGGCGTATTCCTTGACCATGCGCTCGGTGGTAAACTGGGAGACCATGGTGGCCACGGAATTGCGGATGCGCTGGATCCACTGCCGGGGAATGCCCTGGGCATCACGGTTAAAGAACATCGGCACAATTTGCTGGGTGAGCGTGTTGTACAGGTTGGCACTGTCCACCCGGTCCTGTTCGGCCACGTCGGGCGAATGCGAATCCCCGCCGATGGCAAAGCCATTGGTCCCGTCGTAGCCTTCGCGCCACCAGCCATCCAGAATGCTGAAGCCCATGCAACCATGGCAGGTCGCCTTCATGCCGCTGGTACCCGAGGCTTCGAGCGGGCGGCGCGGGTTGTTCAGCCAAATATCACAGCCAGACACCATCTGGCGCGCCACATGGATGTCGTAATTTTCCAGGAACACCACATAACCAGCCAGTTCGCTATGTTTACTCAAATGGATGATTTGCTGGATGAACCGCTTGCCGTCCTCATCCCGCGGATGCGCTTTGCCCGCAAAAATGAACTGCACCGGCCGTTGCTTGTCCTTGACCAGTTTGACGATATTCTCAAATTCCTGAAAAATGAGCGGCGCGCGCTTGTAGGTGGCAAAGCGCCGCGCAAAGCCAATGGTCAGGGCGTCCGGATTGAGCAAGTGGTCAAAGCGAATGAAATCGCCCTGGGTGAGGCGCTGGTTTTGCAGCAGCAACCGGCGGCGGCCAAACTCAATCAATTCCCGGCGCTGTTTGTACCGCATGGCCCACAGCTCCTCATCCGTGATAAAATTGGGATCCGTCATCTTGCTCCAGAATTCCGGCGAATTCAAAGCCGCGGCATAGTCAGTTCCAAATTTTTCGCGCAAAAAGGCCGTCTCGCCATTGCGCTCGTCCGTCAATTTCTTGCGCCATACGGTGCGAACCGAGCCTTTCATCCAGCCCAGCAAATGGATGCCGTTGGTGATGTGGCCGATGGGGACCTTCTCCACCGGCGTGCCCGGATACAGGCACTGCCACATTTCCCGGCTGACCACCCCGTGCAATTCACTGACGGCATTCGCCGCGCGGGAAACTTTCAGGGCCAGCACCGTCATGCAGAAGGGTTCGTGCGCATCGTTCGGCCGCACGCGGCCCAGGGCAATCACCTCGGAAAACGGCACAGCCATTTGCGCCACATAGCGTTGCAGCGCGTAGTTCATCAGGTCCGGAGTGAAACGATCGTGCCCCGCCTCCACCGGCGTATGGGTGGTGAAGATGCACTGGGTCTTGGTCTCCGACTGCGCCTCGGCAAAAGCAAAGCCCGCCGCCATTTTCTCGCGGATCAATTCCAGTGTCAGAAAGGCCGCGTGGCCCTCGTTCATATGAAATACTGAGGGTGCCACGCCGAGCGCGCGCAGGAGGCGCACGCCCCCGATGCCCAGCAAAATTTCCTGCATGATCCGGGTGGTGCTGTCACCCCCGTAAACGCGCAGGGTCAGGTCGCGAAAGTGCGACTCATTTTCCGGCAGGTTGGTGTCCAGCAAATAAACGGGTACCCGGCCAACATTGACCCGCCACGCCTGAAACGTGACGATGTTCATCGCGATCTCCACGGTGCATTTCAACCGCACGCCCAGGGCGTTGAGCACGGGTTCCAGCGGCACGTTGGCCGGGTCCACCAAATTATAATATTCCGTCTGCCAGTTATTCGAATCAATCGCCTGCTGGAAATAGCCCTCGCGATAAAACAGCCCGACCCCGACAAACCCCAACCCCAGGTCACTGGCCGATTTGGAATGGTCGCCGGCCAGAATGCCCAGGCCACCCGCCGAGATCGGCAGGGATTCATGAAAACCAAATTCCGCCGAGAAATAAGCCACCGGATTTTTATGCAGGTGCGGTGCGTGCTGGTGGGTCCAGGTGTTCTGGTCAGTCAAATAAGCCTTGAATTCAGCCAGCACCGAGCGCACGTGCTGGGCAAAGCTGGGATCCTGCAACCGCACCCGGAGTTCATATTCCGAAACTTCGCGCAGCACGGCCACGGCGTTGTGGAAGAGATTTTGCCAGCCCCGGGGCGACAGCTCGCTAAACAAGTCCTGGGCTTCCTGGTCCCAGCACCACCATAAATTCCGGGAGAGCTGGCTTAAGCCCGCCACCAATTCATTTAATTCCGAAGTCGTCAAGGGTTGGTTCATAAGCAAAAAGATCCTGAATAATGCGCGGCGGTCGGCCGATCGTCATGAAGCTAAATACTGGCCCGGATTTGAGCAAACAAAAAAACCACACCCTTTTTGGCATGTTTGTGCAATAAACATGATCCGCCCATTGAAGTGCTGCCCGGCGCTGCCTCCATTTGACAAACTCTGCCCGCGGCCATATACTCATCTTGTGAGTGGATTGGACCGAATAATGATTCCGCCCTTGCGCCCGTGCCGGGTGCCGCTTTGCGACGCGTCGGCTTTCCGCGTGAACAGCCATCCATCCTCCCTTGGCCCCTTTGCCATGCCAAACATGGCGCCCCAAATGCTCCGCCAAGGAGTGCCAGGGAGAAATCGGTTCTTTGACATCCCAAAATGGACTCCCTGAAATGAGTCTCCCTTCGCGGCCATCGTAAGGAGAATCCGGCTACTTCCGGGTAGATCCGGGCACATCCGGCTTTAAAAAATAAAAAAAGTCCCGGCTGCGCACATGGAGTTCCTCCGCCCAACTGCGATCCTGCTCCTCCCGATGATTTCACCGGACCACCAGGCACACGTCCATGCCCCGTAGGTCGGATCCCCTGCCCCGGCGTTCGTGGCCAAACCCAAGCAAATCGCCCCTAATCGTACCCAATCGTGCCTTTGCCAGTTTTCCACCTTGGACCTTGGACTTCTTCGTAAAGCCCCTCTCCAGCCGGTAAAACGCAGCAGGTCGTTGAAATTCAACAAATTGCATCAAAACCATGAAACATCCCGTCAAGCCCCGTCAAGCCCCCACCCAACGGAGGTCTGCCCCGCTGGATGGGCGCCAATATTCTCCCAAACCCTTGGTTTTATCCTGACCCGGCATTGGTTTTCAAATCCAGGCGAATCGCCTCTAATCGTGCCTTTGCCCGGTTTTGACCTTGGACCTTGGGCTTGAGACCTTGCACTTACTTCAATAGCCGACTGTCCCATCAACCTCCTAGCACACGAGCTTGAGCAGCCTTCAAGCCGCATGCCAAATCATCCGCCTTACCACTCGCGGCGGTCGCTTTTGGGGTTTGCCTCGCCCCGCCATTTGGGCGATACTGAGACTCCTTTTTATAGCAATACATGAAACCACAAGTCGAAATCTACGACACGACCTTGCGCGACGGCTCGCAGGGCGAAGGCATTAATTTTTCGGTGGCCGACAAGCTGCGCATCGCGGAAAAACTGGATGCGTTCGGGGTTCATTATATTGAAGGTGGCTGGCCGGGCAGCAATCCCAAGGATATTGAGTTTTTTGCCCAGGCCCGCAAAAAGAAGTTCAAAAATGCCCGGCTGGCAGCCTTCGGTTCCACCCGCAAAAAGGGCACACCGGTGGAAGCCGACGATCAAGTGCGGTTGCTCATCGAAGCCGGCACACCGGTGGTGACGATATTTGGCAAGACCTCCCTGCTCCACGTCCGGGAAGTATTGCGCTGCACCCCCGAGGAAAACCTGGCCATGATCGCGGACACCGTGCGGTACTTAAAGGATCACGGCAAATTTGTGGTCTATGACGCCGAACATGCGTTTGACGGTTTTAAGCTGGATCCGGATTATGCCTTGGCCACGTGGCAGACCGCGGAGAAGGCAGGGGCAGATTTCGTGGTGTTGTGCGACACCAATGGCGGTTGCCTGCCCAGCGAGATTGCCGGCATCACCCAGGCGGCCTTGGGGAAACTCAACTGCAAGTTGGGTATTCACACGCATGATGACAGCGGCGTGGGCGTGGCCAATGCTCTGGCCGCCCTCGACGCCGGGGCGGTGCACGTTCAAGGCACCATT
>CAIQWB010000123.1 GCA_903875465.1 uncultured Verrucomicrobia subdivision 3 bacterium | reverse complement strand
TTAAAACTCTTCACGGGCAAACATCCCCGGGTGATTCAAGACTGGCTGCCGGCGGCGGAAGGGATCTTCCAGGCCGCCCCGGATTATCAGCCAAATTCCCGCGAGAAAAAACACCGCTGGATGCTGAAGGCGGAGCAATGGCTCGGACTGTCGTTTAGCAAGAAACACTACCGCCTGATTCGTTGAATGCCTGGCGACACGCGGCAATTACCTTTTCCGGTTCCACTTTCGACAGCACGGCTTTTTCACCCGGCACCACAATCCAGTCTGAATGTTGATAGGGCAAACCCCGCTCGCTCGCGGGTGAATCCACGAGCATGACCACGCGCTTTTGCATGGCCACGGCCAGGTGTACCATTCCGGTCACGCCACCGATAATCACGGTCGAAAGCTGGATGATGCCGGCGGCGGTCAGCAGCGGGATGCCGGTGGCCACGACATGACCGGCCTGGCCCGCCGGTCGCAGGGCTTCGACATCCCTCGGGCCGCCGCAAAAAATCACCTGTACACCGCCTGCGCGAAAATGCGCCGCCACGGCCAGATACCTTTCGAGGGACCAGTCTTTATGCGGCGAGCTTGTAAACGCCTGGATATACAGCGTGGGGCGGGCGGGGTCTAATTTTTGTTCCGCAAAAAAATTCCGGGCGGCTGCCAGGGCGTCGGCTGGCAGGCAAAATTGATTCCGCACGGAGGCGGTGACCAAACCATTCAGCTTCAGAACGGCTAGATTAGCGTCCGCGATTTGTACGTCTCCGGTCTCTGTCCGCGTCACCCCACGCGTGTAGGCCCAGGCGCGTCCCTTGCCATAGACGATGCCCCAGCGCTGCCGGGCGCCGGTAAACCAAGTGATCCAGGCGGTTTCACCGTACCCTTGAAAATCCACCACCAGATCAAATTTTCCCACGCGCAACCGGTGCAGCAAACCGGCAAATTCCGGCACCACCCGCAGCGGATTGCCGCAACGCAACGCCGCCCGGTCGAGGGCCATGACCTCGTTCACTTCCCGAAAACCGCGCAACAGGCCGGCGTTTTCCTTCGAGGTAAGAAAAGTGATTTTGGCGGCGGGAAAGTTGTCCCGCACCGCCTGCACCGCCGGCAGCGTCAGGATGACGTCACCGATGGCCTTGAACCGGATGAGCAGAATGTTTTTCATGGTTACAGGTGCCGGTCCAGCCCCCGTTCACAGCGGATTTTGCGCGTCTTAATGGTCTCGTTTAGGCGGGCGAGACTGGCCGCGTGATGCCCCTTGGGCGCCATGGGATGGTTCAGGTGAAACGTGATGGCCCGGCCATAGACAAATTTCCGCCCCCGGCCGAGGTGATAAACCCGGGTGCCAATATCCGAATCCTCGCCCACCCCCCAGCCGGTGTAGGCCTCATCAAAGCCATTGACGGCCACCAAGTCGTCGCGCCAAAAGCCCATGTTGCACCCGATGATGCCGCGCTGCTTCGTATCCCGGCGAATGATGGGCAACGGCCAGCGCACGCCCTTGGCCGCGCCGGTGATTTTGCCGGTGAGCATCCATTGCCAGACCGGGGTCTGGCCGGCCTCGAATTGGGGCACTACTTCCTCGCGCACAAAACACCGCCGGCCCTGCACCCAGAAATTACGTTCCGCCAGCGCGGCGTGGTCGGCGATGAACTGGCGGTGCGGCACGCAGTCGGCATCCGTAAAAATCAAATAATCCCCGGTCGCCGCCGCCACCGTCCGGTTGAGAATGATCGTCTTGCGAAAGCCGTCATGCGGATGCCAGATATGGCGGACGGGCACGGGGGAACTTTGGGCAAATTGTTTGATCAACTCGCGGGTGGCTTCACCGGAGCCGTCATCCGAAAACAGGATCTCTGCGGGCCACTGGGTTTGCTGCCGCACGCCCGCCATAACCTTGGCCAGGGCCAGCGGTTGGTTAAACGTGCTGATGACCAGCGAAATCGCCGGGGACGGTTTCACGGGTTCCTTCCCCCGGGTTCCGGCCGGGCCGGATCGTTGGCCGGCCGAACTCATTTTTTAATGCCGAAACCGGCCGTAATTTTCCGGCGCAGCTTGTTAAACGGCGGATTAAGCCACATTTTACGCCAGAGTTGAAGCCGTTGGGAAAGGGTGTTGAGCGTAGACAC
>CAIQWB010000122.1 GCA_903875465.1 uncultured Verrucomicrobia subdivision 3 bacterium | reverse complement strand
GGGTGGTCCCGGCAGCGGGACTACCCTGGGCAGGCTGACGCATTTTTATGCAACCCCAACGGGGTTGTGTCATGGGGCTGGGCCGGCCAACGGGCACAACCCCGTTGGGGTTGGCGGTCGTTGGGGGGAATACCCAAGGTAGCTCGTGCCTCGCAACCTTGGGCGAGCGGGCGCAATCCCGTTGGGATTGAAGCAGCAATTCCCCAACCGCTCAAATAGTCAGCTCGATTCACATGCCACCGAAAACAGCGAGGACCCCCCCCAATTGGGGAAATTGGGGCGGGATTTCGCAGTCCGTAAAGATTGGCAAGTCGTGGGGCGGGCGGGCGCAGCCGGGCATTTTTCTGGCCGGGGGTTAGGGGCGCTGGCGGAAGGCGGTGGGGGGGATGAGGGCTTTGGGCAGGCCGGGGCCGCTCCAGTACCATTTTCGCGCGGGCTGGCCCGGGGGGTGGGCACGGGCGTAGTAGAGGCGGAAGGGGTGCAGGCCGGCTTGCAGGCGGATGCTGCCGCGGCGGGTGGCGGGGTCGGCGGGCTGGTCGAAGTCGGCATTGATGACGGTGGCGTCATGGAGGCGGAGGACGGCGCCGCCAGCGGTTTCGAGGTAAAAGGTGTAGTCGCCGGCGGTGGGGATTTGCAACGCGCCGGTGAAGTAAAGGCCGGCGCCGGGGGCCGGCGGCAGCGGATCCAGACCGGGGCGGGCGGCGGTGCCGGCGGCCACGGGGGTGAGGGTGGCAAAATCAGGCACCCAGGGAAAATCCCCGGTGTAGGCCTGCCAGTGCACGCCTGGCAGCCACGGGCCGGGCGGAAGGGCGGGCACGAGTTCCTGATCATAGGGCCGGGGCGCGCTGGGGTTGGGCCGCCGGGCTTGGAGGCTGAGGGCTTGGAATTGTTCCTGGAGGGCTGGCTGGCTGGCCGCGAGGTTCACGGACTCCCGGGGGTCGGTGGTGACGTGGTAGATTTCAAATGGGTCGGCGGCTGATTGGATATCGTAACGCACGCCGACGTAATCGCCGGAGCGGAGGGCCTGCATCTGGCCGCGCTGGCGGCCGCGATGGCCGGGGGAGAATTGGGAGTAATTGGGCGTGCGGCCGCCCTCGAAATATTCCACGTAGAGGTAGCGGGAAGCGGGCGCCCCGCCCGACCCGGTCAAGGCGGGCAGGAGCGACATGCCGTCGGTTTCCGCCGGGGCGGGCAGGCCGGCCACGGCGGCGAAGGTGCGGAGCCAGTCGTAGGATATGCTGGGGGTGGTCACCACGCGGCCGGCGGGGAAGTGGCCCGGCCAGACGGCGAGGGCGGGCACGCGCAGGCCGCCTTCCCAGCAGTCGCGCTTGATGCCGTCAAAGGGGCCATAGCTGGCAAAGAAATCGGCGCGCAAGGGTTGCCGGGGCAGATAGGATTCAATGCTGGGGCCATTATCGGAGGTGAAGAGGACGAGGGTGTCCTGGTCCAGGTGCAGGTCAGCCAGCAAGGACCGCAGATCGGCCACGGCATCATCGAGGCGGCGCACGGCGGTGGCGTAGCGTTTATAAACGTCCGGCCAGGCCACTTCGGGGGTGGCGGGGTTGTGGTCGTCATCGTAGGTGGCGGCGCGGTAATCGGGATGGACCCAGGAATCGATGGTGCCGGAGGCGGTGGTGATCATGTGTCCCGGGGTGCCGAGCCATTGGAGACCGCCGGACAGGCCACCGCCGGCAGGATAGGACTGGGTGGGCAGTTCCTGGACGGCGTGCGGGGTGTCGTAGGCCAGGTACATGAAAAACGGTTGACCGGGCTGGGTTTTAGTATGCTGGAGAATCCATTGCTTGGCCCAGGCGGTCCATAAATCGGCGGTGTAACATTTGTCCAGCGATGGGGTGAGATTGGTGGTGCCCGCCCACACGGTCTTAGATTTCTGGTGGGCGGTGTAGGGCGCTTCCTTGGGATAATGTTCGTGGCCATCGGCATGGAGCAGGTAGCCGAAGTAGTCGGTAAACCCGCGCCGGGTGGGGGCGGCGGGCCAGTCGGGCGGGCCGGGAGGGGCAGCGGCGACGGTATCCTCGGCATCGGTCTGGCGGCCGCCGGGCAGGCCCCATTTACCGACGGCCACGGTGGCGTAGCCCGCCTGGCGCAAGACGGTGGCGAGGGTATGATTGGCGTCCAGCGCCTTGTCGAACTGGTTGTCGCGGACGTGCGCGTGGCCCTGGCTCAAGCCGAGCAGCAGGGAGGCGCGGGAGGGCGCGCAGACGGGGGCGGCGCAGTAATGGTCGGTGAGGCGCACGCCTTGGGCAGCGAGCCGGTCGAGGTTGGGGGTAAGTTCGGCGGGCTGGGTCCGGTCGTGGCGGGCGGCGCGCTGGTTTTGAAACAGGACGCCTAGATCACCCCAGCCCAGGTCATCGGTAACGATCAGGAGAATGTTGGGTTTTGGCGCCGCCACCGCGCCCGGCGCGCCGAAGGCCAGCACGCCCGCAAACAGGAGGGCGGACAGGAGTCGTTTCATGGTTTTAACCTGGCGGAAGGTGTAAACCTTCGGGCCCGGGGCGTCCAGCACGTTTGTGGGGCAGTCGGTTGGGAACATCGGCCCAAGTTGACCAGGCTGGCAGGGGAAACGGGGCGGGGATGCGCCGGGCACCCATGGCCCGGCGCAGGGCTCACCCCAGGGGATTTAACCGGGTTGCAACTCCATAGCACAATGCATACGCATTGCTTTTGCATTATTAAAATCAAGCCTCGGTGGCGATTTGGACCCATTTTCGGGGAAAACCCGGGGCTGATGGCGGGTGCAGGAATGGCACGCGAGCTGCTTATTGACTGGCGTGTGAAACACCTGGCATGAGCGGTAAAAACGGTGGTGGGTGCCCGAAATAAACGGGAGGCAACCGCTCGATGCCCTGACAATTTCCCCCTTATCTCCCATAACGGCACTCGTTGAAGAATGAGTGCCGTCTTCTTTTTGCCAGGGGACGGCGTGGGCGGCGGCGGAAACTTGGGGTTGAACTGGCGGCGGGCGTGTTTATAGTGGGCGGACATGATTTTTACTACTGCTGAAGTTGCGGCGCATCTCCAAGGGGAAGTCCAGGGGGACGCGGCGGCCCACCTGACGGGGTTTGCCCCGGCGGACCGAGCCCAGACGGGGGATTTGACGTTCGCCGAGAATGAAACGTTTTTTGCCCAGGCGGAGGAGAGCGCGGCCACGGCGATCATTGCGGATGCGCGGTTCAGCTCGACACGCAAGACGGTGATCCGGGTGAAACAGCCGCGCGTGGCTTTTGCGAAGGTGCTGGCGCTGTTTTTTCCGGAACCGAAGTTTGCCCCGAGGATTCACCCGGGCGCGGTGGTGGCGGCCTCGGCGCAGGTGGATCCCAGCGCGCACATCGGACCGCACTGCACGATTGGGGAGCGGGTGCGGATTGGGGCGAACGTGGTGCTGGAGAGCGGGAATTTTGTGGGGGAGGACTCGGTGGTAGGGGAGGACAGCCGGCTGTTTCCGAACGCAGTGCTGTATGCGCGCACAGAGCTTGGGCGGCGGGTGCGGATTCATGCGGGGTCGGTCATTGGGTCGGATGGCTATGGCTATGTGCTGGACCAGGGGGCGCACCGCAAGGTGCCGCAGATCGGCCAGGTGATCGTGGGGGACGATGTGGAGATCGGGGCGAATGTGACGATTGATCGCGGGGCGCTGGGAGCGACGCGGATTGGCAAGGGCACGAAGATTGATAATTTGGTGCAGATCGCCCACAACGTGGTGGTGGGGGAGCATTGCCTGCTGATTTCCCAGGTGGGGATTGCGGGGAGTTCCAAGCTGGGGAATTATACCATTCTGGCCGGCCAGGCGGGGGTGGCGGGGCATTTGAAGATTGGCAACCAGGTGACGGTGGCGGCGCAATCCGGGGTGATGCACGATATTCCGGACGGGGAAAAATGGCTGGGGGCGCCGGCACAACCGGACCGGCAGGCGAAGCGGCAGATGATCGCCGTCACGCAATTGCCGGATTTAATCCGCCGGGTGGCGGAGCTGGAACGCAAGCTGGGAGCGAAGTTGTAAAAAACAGCAAAATCCAAACTCCCAGATTCAGGGAGGCTTCAAGCCTAAAGCGGCAAAGCAGCCAAACGGCCTTTGCGGAGTGAAGCTTGAAGCTCCCTGCGAGATTCAGAATTTAATTTTGATGTTTCCGTCGGCAGTTACTTCTTGAGCTTGGCGGCTTCTTCCTTGATCTGCTTGAGGTACTTTTTGGGGTCTTTCAGGAAGTCCTTTTTGCAGTCAGGGCAGCAAAATTTGATTTCCTGGCCTTCATAGACGAAGACGTAGGGTTTGTCCATGGAGCCGAGCTTGTCGCCGGAGATTGGACAGGTTTTGAGGGGATAAGGAATGGGTTTGGCGGCTTTGGTGTCATCCGCGCGAACGGTGACCGTGGCAATGAGGGCGGCGGCAACCGCCAGACCGAGAGCTAGTTTAAACATTTTCATGAGGAATATCTACGCGGTAAGCGGGGACAGGTCAAATGGGAATTATTGAACCTGCACTTTTAGGAAGCGGGGCCAGTAGAGGCGGGCGTCGTGGATGACTTCGGAAAGTTGGAAGGAATTGGCGGCGTAGGTGAGGATGAATTCACCGGGTTCCAGAGCAAGGCCGGGATGGGCCTTGGCCGCGTAACAAAACACGTGGTGGCTCCAGGTGGTTTCCGGGCAGTGATAAAGCACCCGGGACGCGCTCCACGGGCCCCAAGGGTCCGGGGCGGTGCGGGCGATGATTTTATCGGACAGGCCATTCTCGGTGCAGACAAGCACATAGCGTTGCAAGGCGGGCAGCCAGGAGACGGAATATTCGCTGGCGAGCCGGGGGCAGAGGTCGGCCAGGCCGGAGACGTCATTGGTCCAGCCATCGTGGGTGCGAAATTGCCAGGCGGGGAAATCGAGGACGGCGGTTGCGGGGGCGCGGGCGAGGATCATATGCTTGCCGTCACCCCGGTGCTCGCGATAGCCGTAAACGTAGACGTAGCCATTGGTGGCCAGCACGGCGGATCCGAAGCCGCGATTTTCGGCGCCGCCGAATTGGGCGAAGGGGAGGCGCTGCTGGCGGAGGTGCCATTGGGTAGGCGGGTCGAGGGGATTGGTGACTTCACCCAGCGTGACGCCAGTCTGGCGGAAACCGAAGGCGGAATGATCCTCCGTGGATTCGATTTGTTGCAGAAATAGATACAACCGGTCCTGCGTCATGACGGCATCGAAGAGCCAAAACCAGCCGTGGCCATCGGCGGGGGTGATGAGGGAGTCGGGCCGGCCAGCAACGGTCTGGCGGTGAAAAAATTCAACGGTGGCGGAAGCGGGATCGAGGCCGTGCTGCCAGGCGGCGGAATTGTGGACCATCGTGGTATGGGTGCGGTGACCATTCTGCACGCCGCCCACAAAGGTGTCACTGAAGAGCCAGAGGGAGAGGCCGTTGGTGAGCGTCACGGTGAAATCGCCATCGGCACCGGTCCAGTCGTTGGTGCGCTGGAAGAGGCGGTCGTATTGCGGGAGCGGGGTGGCGGGCCAGTCGGCGGCGTGGACAACCCAGGTCAAAGTCGTTGCCGCCAGGAGCCAGCCACGCACGGACTGGAAAACAAGCATTTTATTCACGGTGAATGCGGAAGGGCGATTCTAGAGCTACCTAAGCTCTACAACGCGATGTCCTTGTTCCAAAGCGGCAATTAATTGGGGCAGGGCTTCGGCAAACGCATCCAGCAATGATTGTTTTCGGCAATTGCCCAATCGGACCCAGACCACTTGGCTGTTTCCGCCATACTGTACACTCAAGCCGAGAAAATCTTCATCTTTGGTGATAATGACACAATTGTTCCGAATTGCATATTCCCAAATAATCCGGTCATCCACTGCATCCATGTTTAGATCTAAAACATGCTGGGAGGCATAACCACGCTTGCTTAAAAACCGGCTTAAAGCCTGCGGAAGCTGGTTGTCCACCAGAAACGTCATGCCGTCTG
Organism: uncultured Verrucomicrobia subdivision 3 bacterium; assembly: GCA_903875465.1. Classification (GTDB taxonomy): domain Bacteria; phylum Verrucomicrobiota; class Verrucomicrobiia; order Limisphaerales; family UBA11358; genus UBA11358. The sequence continues at coordinate 135,258 of CAIQWB010000122.1, read as the reverse complement.
GAGGATGACATGGTCGGTCTGGCACGCGGCAAATTCAATGGCTGCCAGAATATCATCGCGTTCCAGGAAGGCATAATCCTCGAGAATTTCTTCGTAGGAAGCTCCCGCACTCAGTAATTGCAAGATGTCGGTGACGCGCAGGCGCTGGCCGCGAATGCAGGGCCGGCCACCACACTTGCCGTCTTCCACCGTAATCCGTTTGAGCAATTCCAAGTTCACAAGGTTATTATCGCAGAAAATCCTCCCGTTATCAAGTGGTGCAACGCAAGCTGAACCTGCCTTATAGGACGCGACTTCAGAAGGGGAGGCGGGCTGAAGCGCCGCGCTCCGAAAATGGGGGAACTGGCGCAAGCTCCACAGCAAGTTAAGAGTTCCTAGTGCGCTTGGGGTAGGAAGCAAAAAGCCCGGCGTTGAAACGCCGGGCTATGGTTAGTTGTCTCGTTGGGACATGGAGCAAGCGCTCACTTCGGCTTTAATTGCGGGAACAAAATCACGTCGCGGATGCTTTCCTGGCCGAGGAGCATCATGCAGAGGCGGTCGATGCCGATGCCGATGCCGCCGGCGGGGGGCATGCCGTGTTCCAAGGCGGTGAGGAAGTCCTCATCGAGTTTCTGCTGTTCGCCGCCGGCCTGGTGTTCGAGGCGCTCGCGCTGTTCGATGGGGTCGTTCTGCTCGGTGTAGCCGGGGGAGATTTCCTGGCCGTTGATGCAGCACTCGAAGACTTCCACGGAGTCGGGGTCCTCGGGGGAGAGTTTGGCGAGGGGCACGAGTTGCTTGGGCAAATGGGTGACGAAGGTGGGCTGGATGAGGGTGGGCTCGATCAGCTTTTCAAAGATGGCGCCGGTGACTTCAAAGTCCTCGTATTCCTTGCCGATTTCCGCGCCGAGGTCGTGGGCGCGCTGGCGGCGTTCGGCGGGGGTGATATCGAACCAGTCGGCCCCGGCTTTTTCGCGGACGAGGTCCTTGTATTTGGCGCGGCGCCAGTTCGGGGTGAGGTCGATGATCTTGGGGGTGGAGAGGCGTTCCAGGGTGCGCACGACGGCATCGAAACGCGAGGCAGCGGAGAGGAGGGAGTCCTCGATGGGTTTGTGCTCGCCGGAGATTTGAATTTTATGGACGCCCACGGTGCCGATGACGACCAGCAACGTGCCAATGGCGCTCCGGGCCAGCTCGCTGGAGGGGGTTTTGCCGACTTGCTCGAGCAGGGCCACAAGGGCGGCGCGGGCGTTGGCCATTTCTTTCACAAACTGGCTGGCGGTGTCGCCACTGGCCACTTTTAGGAGGGTGCCGGTGAGCGCGGTGCTGACGCCGTCCAGATCGTGGATGGCATGATCAATGGCCGCGCGGACGGCGGCGTCCTGATTGTGCTCGATGACGAGGGTGCCGAGCACTTTTTGGGAGACGTGACAGATCATGCCCTGGACGAGGTCCATCATGGTGGAGTAATCGCCGAAGGCCTCGTAGGCCTCGAGCATGGTGAACTCGGGGTTGTGCTTGCGGGAGAGGCCTTCGTTGCGGAAATTGCGGCCGATCTCAAACACCTTGTCCACGCCGCCGACGAGCAGGCGCTTGAGGTAGAGTTCCAGGGCGATGCGCATGTAGAAATCGCAGCCGAGGGCGTTATGATGGGTCTTGAAGGGTTGCGCGGCGGCGCCGCCGGGGATGGCCTGCATCATGGGCGTTTCCACTTCCACATAACCCTTGGCATGGAGAAAATCACGAATCTCGCGGACGATGGCGCTGCGCTTGAGGAAGACTTCCTTGACGCCGGGATTGCCGATGAGGTCGAGGTAGCGCTGGCGGTAGCGGATTTCGGTGTCTTCGAGGCCGTGCCACTTGGCCGGGGGCGGCCGGAGGGATTTGGCGAGGATGACGAAGCTGGCGAGTTTGACGGAGATTTCGCCGGTTTTGGTGGTAAAGAGCGTGCCGGTGACACCGATGAAATCGGCCAGGTCCAGGTGCTGGAAAATGTGGAACTGCTCATCGCCAATGACGTTTTTCTGGGCGTAGACCTGGATGCGGCCGCTCTGGTCACGGATGTCGATGAACATGGATTTGCCCATGTCGCGATGCGCCGTGATGCGGCCCGCGAGGGCGACTTCGCGGCCCTCGATGTAATTACCGCGCGCGGCGGCGCAGGTTTCGGCGGGCGTAAACTTGTTGCGAAAGGGGAAAATGCCTTTGGCCTCCAGCGCTTTGAGCTTGGCCTTGCGTTGTTCGATCAATGAATTCGTGTCGTCCATAACGGTTGTAAAAGGCAATGAAACACAAAAAGCGGGGGAATAAAAAGCTCCAAATTCCGGGGCGGCAGGGGGATGCTGGAATAATCCGCCCCGCTCCCCCGCCCTTGCCGGGCGGCGGTTGGGCCCCGGACGGCCCGGCAGGGAGGCGGGCACAAGGGGATGGGTGTGGCCATTTTATGCCACGTGGCAAAGCGGGGCGGGTGGGCTATTTTGGAACCATCCCTGCGGACCATGCGAGTGCGGCCGGTGGGGCTGACGGCGGCGGCGGGCAACGAGCAGTTATGTGGATACCAACGCGGTGGCGGGGCAGACCAATTATTATGAACTGAGTGCGAGGACGGGCTGCGGGACGAGCGCGAACTCGGTGGCACTGGCGGTTTATTTGCCGGTACCGGTGCGGGGCCTGAGGGCGAGTGGCCAGACTTTGACATTAAGCTGGCCGGGTTGGGCGAATGACTGGGTTTTGTATGGCACAACGAATCTGGACCAGCCGGTGGTGTGGGTGCCCGTGACCAATGCGCCGGGTAGCAATAGTGGCCGGTTTAACGTGCGTTTGCCGCTGGATGGGCTGACGAGGTTTTTTCAGTTGGCGCCGGAGGGGGATTGGGAAACCAAAGATTTGAACAGGAGCAAACGGAGAAAGCCGGGGCCAAAGAGGCATTCAGAGACTCCTTACGTCGTCTCCTACGCAGATGGGGGCGTTTTGCTGATGGACCGACGGGGGCAGGCGATGGGGGCGGAGGGGAATGGTCGATGGGGGTAGACCGGAGGGTTGCCGGCAAAAGCGCCAGGCACGGCGCGCACCGGGAGTGACGCAGCGCTGGTTTGTATTCTGATTGTATTCCAAGAAGGTTTTGGACGGCCTGGGGTAATCGCACCCCAAGACGGATTCAGAGACTCCTGACGTCGTCTCCTACAAAGATGAGGGCGTTTTGCTGATGGACCAGCGCGGGCAGGCGGGCCGATAGTGTTCCGGGTTTAGGCGGTGGTGGCGAGCTTGCTCTCGGCGGCTTCCCATTCGGGGGTGAGGACTTCCAGGCGGTGCTGGAGGTCGGCGAGCTCGCGGTTCAGCTGCCCGGCGCGGCCGGGTTTTTCATAGGTGCCCGGGCTTTCCAATTCGGCGGTCAATTCTTTCTGGCGGGCTTCCAGTTTTTGAATTTCTTTTTCCAGTTCGTGGACTTTTTGCTGCGCGGCTTTGCGTTCGCCGGAACGGGCCTGGCGTTGCAGGGCCTCGAGACGCTTTTGCTCCTTGCGGTCGACCTGGGGGCGCGGGGCGGCGGCGGCTTTGACGGGGGCAGCCCCGGCACCGGTGCCGCCGGAGGTGAGCGCAGCCCGGGCAGAGCTGGCCTTGGTCTTGTCGAGGTAATATTGGTAATCGCCGGCGTAGTGGGTGAGTTTGCCAGCGTTCACGTGGACGACCAGATTGCCGAGGGCGCGGATGAAATAGACATCGTGGCTGATGAAGATCAGGGTGCCTTCATACTGGCTGAGGGCAAAGACGAGGGCATCAATGCTGGCCATGTCCAAGTGCGTGGTGGGCTCGTCCATGAGCAGCAGATTCGGCGGATCGAGCAGCAACTTGACGAGGGCGAGGCGGCTCTTTTCGCCACCGCTCAGCACATCGACTTTCTTGAAAACATCGTCGCCACGGAAGAGGAAGCTGCCGAGGAGGGTGCGGACGAATTGCTCGGTGACGCGCGAGGGGGTGTCGAGGCCTTCCTCGAGCACGCTGCGCTTGGGGTCGAGCATTTCCACACGGTACTGGGAATAGTAGCCAGCCTTGACGTTGTGGCCGAGGGCGCGCTCGCCCTGCTGGGGCACGAGCACGCCGGCGAGGATCTTCAGGAGGGTGGATTTGCCGGCGCCGTTGGGGCCGACGAGCACAATGCGCTGGCCGCGCTCGGCCTTGAAATCCATGCCGCTATACACCACGTTCGGGCCGTAGGCCTGGTGGATGTTTTCCAGGGTGATGACCTTCTGGCCGCTGCGCTGGGGCTGGGGAAACGAAAAGCCGATCTTGGTTTCGTCGTTGACGGGGGCCTCGATCTTCTCCATGCGATCGATTTGCTTGAGTTTGCTCTGGGCCTGGGCGGCTTTGCTGGCCTTGGCGCGGAAGCGGTCGGCGAATTCCTGGAGGCGGTCGATTTCCCGCTGCTGGCTTTTGTAAGCGGCGAGCAACTGCACCTCGGCGGCTTCGCGCTGGACGAGGAAATCATCGTAATCACCCCGGTAACGGTTCAGCTTGCCCTGGCGGATTTCCACGATGCCGCTGACGATGTGGTTGAGAAATTCGCGATCGTGGGAAATGACGATGATGCCGCCGGCGTAGAATTTCAGGTAATCCTGAAACCAGAGGAGAGCTTCGAGATCCAAATGGTTGGTCGGTTCATCCAGCAGCAGCAGATCGGGCTCCAGCACGAGCAGGCGGGCCAGGTGGGCGCGCATGACCCAGCCCCCGCTCAGTTCGCGGGCCTTCTTTTCAAAGGCGGTTTCCTTGAAACCAAGACCGTGGAGAATCTGCTTGGCCTTGGCATCGAGCTGGTAACCGCCGAGTTCATGAAAACGGTTGTGGGCGTCGTCGTGGATTTCCTCGAGATGGGAGACATCGACATGGTGGTCGGAATCCCAGGCGAGGATGAGCTTGCGGAGCTGGGTAAATTCGGGGGAGATGGCGGTGGCGAGTTCGAGGACGGTTTCATCGCCGATGGGGGCGCTTTCCTGGGGGAGGTAGCCAAACTTGACGTTGCGCTCTTTCATGACCTTGCCGGAGTCAGCGGATTCTTCGCCGAGGATGATGCCAAAGAGCGTGGACTTGCCCGCGCCATTGGGCCCGACGAGGCCGATACGGTCCTCACGGTTCACCTGCAAGGTGGCCTCATTAAAAAGCACTTTGCCACCGTAAGCTTTGCTGATTTCAGAAAGAGTCAACATACAAGACGGCAGTCTACCTTGAATCCGGGCGCAAAACAATGAGAAGTGCGGGGAAAGTGCAAAGACCGAAGGCAGCCGGCGGAATGAAGGATGAAGAAACTGCGGAAATTAAAACGGCCAGTTGATGCCGACGGAGAGGTACAATTGCCCGCTCAAATCGAGCTGACCGGAACGACCGCCCCCGCTGATGGTGACATTTTCCATGGGCAGGTACTGGACGCCCAGGTAAAGGTCGCCGTTCGCCACCAGGTGGTACATAAAGGCGGCATTGACATAAGCGCCGTAAGTAAATTGGGTGTCGGCGAGGCGGCCATGGTTCAGCGAACTGACCCCGTTGACCACGATGGTCTCAGAATACGTGTAGGCCCCATCGACCAGGCCGATGGCGGGGCCGGCCCCAAAGGAGAGGCTGGTGCGTTCAGTGAGATCCCAATAAATGGAAGGGCCGAGCCGCAGCGTGTACAGGTCCTCGTCCAGGGTGCGGGTACCGGTGATGGTACCGGTCGTGGTGCTGGTGGTGGTGGGATTAAAACCACTGGCCGAGGGATAGGGGATGAACGGGCCATTACCCGATGGCTCACCTTGATACGGGGGCTGGGGCACCTGGATGGAACCGGTGCTGAACGTGTAGGTGCTTTGGGTGATCGCGGCGGTTTGGGACTGAGTGGCACTGATGTTAACGGGGAGCCAGCCAAAGCCCATTTCCCACCCCACCCGGGCATGCTTCCAATAGAACAGGTTGCCACCATAGGCGAGATCGAGTCCGGGCTGGAAACCACCATCCGCCTCGCCACCACCGGCAGTCGAAAAAGCGGAAGTGGCATGCATGGTCAGGGCATTACCAGACAGTTGGGAGGCGCTATTATAGCCCCAATTGGCGGTGTAAGTGGGGTCGCCACTGGCATCTTTCAAAATATAACCATCATCAAAGACCCCGTTGGCGGGATGGTTGCCGGAGATGCCGAAATTATTGCCGCTGGTACCAAACTTGGCCTTGAGATTCAAGCCTGCCAGGGCGCCGAGGCGAAAGTGGCGGGTCCAGTCATCCGTATTCGCCGGAATACGGATGAGGGCACTGGTGGAAGGATCGCCGCCGAAGGTATCCAACTGGGCCCGGGCCGGGAGGGCCATCCCCGCGGCCCAGAGGGACAGGCAACCGGCATACCAGCGGGTGAAGCGCGCGGAGCTCATGGGGCGTGATGGAAATTGCCAGGGGCGAATCATGGGTTCAAAATGACGCGGTAGTAACGTGTGCCGGTGGGAAAACTAATGGTCGCCGGCGGGCCGTAATCCAGCCACTGGATGCGATTGGCACCGGATTTGACAGCCGGGGGGGAAATCCGGGCATGGTTAAACTGCGGATTATCCGCATAGATAACGGTATAAGTGCCCCCTAGGTTCGTAAATTCCAGCAACATATCGCCGCTGCCGGCCAGTTTGGTGAGCAAATAGTAGCCGAAATTCGTGCTGACCTGCACCGGGGGCGGGGTGTCATTCAGCACGGTGGCCGGCACCTCATAAGCCAGCAACTGACCATTGGTCAAGGGAAAGGGCAGGCGGGGAGAAAACTGCAAGCGCAAGGCGACATTGCCGCCCGCCGGGAGGGCCAGCGGGTACACCACAAACGGCTGGCGCCCATTGGTGGCACTGGCATTGTACAGTTGATTGGTCAAACCCGTAACCACCACGCGCACGGCCTGGATGGGGGTGGCACCCGGATTAACGACATTGAGGGTTTGTTCGATCAGGCCGTTCTGGGGATTAACGATCTGGCCCGAGTTGGTCACGACAGAAAGAGTCCCGGCCAGATAATTAGTGGCCAACAACACGTTGGTGGCCTGGTTGTTCAGCGGATTGGAATCATATACCCCCGAAGCGAGGCTCACGAAGGTTTTCAGGGGGAAATAGCCGTTGGTGGCGGGGGCCACAGTGAAGGGGAAATTCGTACTCGCCCCGGCCGCCAGCGTGCCCGTGAACAGGCTGAAAACATTGGCATTGGTGCCGGTGAAGGGGGCGTTGTTGATCGAAATGAGCTTCACTCCAGCGGGCAAATTGCCGAGCAAGGGCAGATTATTTACGGCACCAGGACCCAAATTGGTCACGTAGGCACGGTAATTCACCCAATCATTGGTGATCACCCAATGTTGATTGGTGATGCAGGCCTGGGAGATCAGGGACAGCCCCACCGCCAGATCGGCTTGGGACGAATATACGGGGTTGGTGACGGTCAGCACGGCTGTATTGGTCAGATCGGACGTGGCCACCACCATGGTGTTGGTCAGCAACCCGTAGGTCAGGGGCTGCCAGGTAAAACTAAACTGGGCCACGCTGTTGTTGGTGAAGAGCTGGAAACTTAAGGTGACGGTGGTGTCGTTCGTGAGGGCGGTGTAATTAGTGCGGTAGGTATTGTCCACGTACAACCCCACCGACTGGTAGGAAACGGCGGACGAATAGCTATTCGTCAGGTAAAGATTGGTGAGGGTCAATCCCGTCTGGTTGGTCACCGTGATGGTGTTGGTGATGGTGACACCCGCGAAATAAAGATTGGTGGAGGTCGTTGCCGACAAAGTGAAATAAGGGGTGGGGGCGGCCGCCGCGCGAAACCCGCCGCTGGCCAGCAGCAAGGCCAGCAGAGCGCCCAGACGGAAGTTGGAGAAGAATTTCATTCCGGGATAATGGTGGCCCCACATTTCATGTTCCGGGGCAATTTGGGATTTGGGCAGCGCAAATGCAATCCTCAAATGACCATGCGCCATCGACGCCAACCGGTTGCTGCCAACTTTTTTTTCCCCGCCGCCACCACGTCAACGTATTTAAACCCGAACTCCGAAATTAAAACGGCCGGTCGGCATCAATCTCTTGGGCATAAACGCTTGGGAAAATTGGCTTCCCAAGCCGCTGCCAATCCGTTGCCCATTCAAGGATGCGCGCTGCGCGCAGCGGCAGTCTCACCAGACCACTGCGGGTAGGCCGGCGATTTTTCCAAAGTGTTTCTGCTCCAACATCTTGACACATCCCAGCCATTTTAATTTCGGAGTTCGGGTTGAAAGGTTTGATGAGGTTTCGCAGTGGCGGTGGAGCATGAACTGGGCGGCGGCATCCCTCAAGGATCTATTTTACAACCACCACCCGGGCGGGTGGGGAAATCCCGCGGTCGTTCACGGCTTGGACCGAAAAATAATAGGTGGTGCCGCGGTTCAGGCTGTTAAGGTCGAAGGCGTTGGTCTGATAGACTTGATAGTTATTAAATAGCCGGTCTTTGGCGAGGCCATACCGGAGGAGGTAAAAATCGGCATCCGGAACTGGGGCCCAGGCGATGTGGGCCTGGCGGGTATCAGCGGGCGGGCGGACCACTTGGAAACCATGGACCCGGGCGGGGGCTGACCCGGGCGCGTGGCCAAAGATGCGAAAGCCACTGACGGAGAACAAACTGGTAGCGGGCATATGGGCATTGGTCAGGCGGACGTAGCGGGCCGACACGGGTGCGGCGAGCTGGGTGTAGTCGTGGGGCGAGTCGCGTCCGGGTTCACGGTGGTCCACACAGGTTGCCCAGGTGGTGCCGTCATTAGAAGTGGCCACGGTATATTGGTAGCCATCCTTTTCCAGGCGAGCCAGGCGAGCCATGCCTTCGTCGGCGAAATTAATCTGCACGGACTCCACCTGGCAGGGCCGGCCGAGATCCACTTGCAACCATTCCCCGGCATGCCCCGAGGCGGCGGACCACCAGGTGCGGATGTCTTCGTCGAAGGCATTGGCCACCGGAAACGAGTCCAGCGTAGAGGAGGCGGTGGCGGGCTTGCGATAGGACAGGAGCATCCAGCCGGGCGAATGGTTGGCCGCCGGCTGCGCCTGGGTGCCGGGAAGGTATTGCGGATAATCCCCCAGGAGGGTGTTGCAGACCAGCTGGCCGTCGGGCAGAAATCCGGTGGGAAACAGGCCCAGGCGCCGTTCGAAGATGTGCCGGATGGAAATGGTCAGGGAGCTGATGTGCCAATATTCTTGGTCGCCAACCCGCAGAGTGCTGCTGTGCCCGGCCCCGCCGATGAAGCCGGTGGGTTTATGGGAAAACGGACTGTAAGGTGCATAAACAAAGGGTCCCAGCGGATTGGTGGCGGTGTAAACGCCGTCAGCATAGGTTTTGTACTGGGTGCCGGGCGCGGAATATTGCAGATAATAGGTGCCGGCATGCTTGGTCATCCAGGCGCCTTCGAGCCAGGGCCCCGGACCTTCTTTACTGCCACGATTGCTTTCGCCGGCCATCTCCCAACCGTGGGCGGCATAATCCGAGGTGAAGCAGCGGAGAGGACCCTGGATGACTTTGAAACCCTGCGCCGGATCCAATTCCACGACGCGGATGCTGCCGTTATAGCTGCAACCGTAATACAAATAAACCCGCTGGTCGTCATCTACAAAAATATCCGGGTCGGGATAGCCCTTGAGATTCGCGAGCTTGGTCCATTCGCCTTTGGCTGGATCGGTGGTGGTGTAAATCGCCGGGGTATTGAAGGCGGTAAAAATCATCCGGCCATGAAGGACTTCGACAGTGGGAGCGTAGTCTTCCAAGGGCAGGCCGGTGGGTTGGACAAAGAGCCAGTGGATCAAGTCCCGGGAATGCCAGTAGCCGCCGCTCTTGGAGGCAAAGAGCCAGTATTCACCTTGGAAGCGCACTAACGTGGGATCGGCCGCCTCGCGACGGCTGGGGGCGGCCGGTTGAAAGCGATATGGAAGATCCAGAGGATTGCAGAAGGTGGGTGGGCGCACCGAGGGGTCCGCCGCGCGCGCCGGGAGGGGAGCCAGGTGCCACAGCACGATGGCCAGAAAGATGCCGGGCAGGCGGCGGCCCGCAGAAAACGATTGGGTTATTAAATGGCGCTGGGCGGTGTTCACGAGCCAATGATGAGCAATATCCATGCGGCCGTCATGCCTAATTTTGGCAGGCAAAAGTAAGGCTAAGACCCCATGTCAAAGGCAAGGCAGTTCAACGCATACTGCTTTGATGACACCAGCCAGGGACACCACCAGCCAAACACCACCATTGATGGAAGCCAGCGCACCGGTTACCCCGCTCCAGGAGTTGATCGCACAACAGCCTTTTTTCAAAGGCTTAAGCACACGCCAACTGGCAACGCTGGCGGAGTCCGCCCTGCTGATGGCCTTTGAACCGGGGCAGGAATTGCTGAAAGAAGGCGGTCCGGCCAACCGGTTCTATTTGATACTGGCGGGCAAGGTGGCGTTTGAGATGGAAGCGGACGCCAATGGCGCCACGATTCCCATTCAACTATTGGGGCCGGGGGATGAGGTGGGCTGGTCGTGGCTGTTCCCCCCCTTCTCCCTGCATTTTAGCGCACGGGCGGTGGAAGCAACCCGCACGATTTTCTTTTACGGCACCCGCCTGCGCGAGCAGTGCGAGCAGGACCATGAACTAGGCTATCAATTGATGAAGCGCATTGCGGAAGTGGCCACGCAATGCCTGCAGGCCACCCAGCAAAGTTTCGTGGCGGCCGGGCGGGGAGAAAACCACCCATAATTCAAGCGGGTGAAACCGGAAAATGCAAGCGGCTGGACGGGGGGAGGCGTTGGCGTGGCAGCGGACCATGGGGGTTATGCCTTGAAGGAATTTCTGGCGGGGAAATTGCGCAACGCCGGTTATACGGTGATGGACTTTGGCGACAGCGCACCGCAGGCGGACGATGATTACCCAGACTACATTGTGCCGCTGGCACGGGCGGTGGCAGACGGGCGCGTGGCCCGGGGCGTGGGGATCTGTGGCAGCGGCGTGGGGGCGACGGTGGCGGCGAACAAGGTAGCCGGCGTGCGGGCGTGCTTAATCCATGAGAGTTTTTCCGCACACCAAGGGGTGGAGGACGATGATTTGAACATGATGTGCCTGGGCGGTTTGGTGGTGGGTCAGGCGCTGGCCTGGGAATTGGTGGAACGATTTTTAAACGCGCAATTCAGCGGGGCGGAGCGGCACTGCCGCCGGCTGGCCAAGGTCAGGAAACTAGAAAACTTAACGTTAAACCCTACGCTATGAATATAAGTCCGCTGGCCGGAAAGCCGGCCCCCACGGGAATGCTGGTCAATGTGCCACGACTGGTTTCGGCCTACTACACAGGGGTGCCGGATGCCGGGGTGCCCGCGCAGCGCGTGGCGTTTGGAACCTCGGGACACCGGGGGTCGTCGTTCAACACAGCTTTCAATGAAGGACACATCCTGGCGATCACCCAGGCGATTTGTGAGTACCGCCAGGCGAAGAACATCAGCGGTCCCCTGTTTCTCGGGCTGGACACGCATGCGCTGTCCCTGCCGGCAGGGGCCACGGCGCTGGAGGTGCTGGCGGCGAACGGGGTGGAGGTAATGCTGGCCGAAGGGGATGAATACACCCCCACGCCGGTGATTTCCCATGCAATTCTGAATTATAATCGCGGCCGGACGACGGGTCTGGCGGATGGGATGGTCATGACGCCCTCGCATAATCCGCCGCAGGATGGCGGCTGCAAATATAATCCGCCCCACGGCGGACCGGCCGAGAAAGCGGTGACGGACGGGATCGAGCGGCGGGCGAATGAATTGCTGTCGAACCGGCTGAGCGGGGTGAAACGACGGCCGCACGCCACCGCGTTGCGCGCGGGCACGACGCACCGGCACGATTATTTGAATGCCTATGTTAATGATTTGGGCGGGGTGATTGATCTGGCGGTGATCCGCGGGGAGAACCTGCATTTGGGAGTGGATCCGCTGGGCGGCGCAGGGGTTCATTACTGGCCGCGGATTGCGGAGACCCATGCGCTCAACCTGACCGTGGTGGATGCCACGGTGGATCCGACATTTCGATTCATGACGGTGGATTGGGACGGCCAGATCCGGATGGATCCTGCCTCGCCTTATGCCATGCAACGGTTGATTGGGCTAAAGGATCAGTTTGATCTGGCGGTTGGGTGCGACACGGACCATGACCGGCACGGGATCGTGACGAAAAACGAAGGGTTATTGCCGGCTAATCACGACCTGGGTGCGGCGATTTTCTATCTGTTTCAAAACCGGCCGGACTGGCCGGCGGCGGCGGCGGTGGGCAAGACGATGGTAAGCAGCAGCATGATTGACCGGATCACGGCCAAGCTGGGCCGGAAACTGTATGAGGTGCCGGTGGGTTTTAAATGGTTCGTGACCGGACTGCACGCAGGGTGGCTGGGGTTTGCGGGCGAAGAAAGCGCGGGCTCATCGTTCTTGCGCCGGGATGGCACGGTCTGGACGACGGACAAGGATGGGATCATTGCCGGCCTGCTGGCGGCGGAGATGACGGCGCGGACGGGGCATGATCCGGCGGAACTTTACCGGGAATTCCGGCATGAATTGGGCGAGCCGGAATATGCGCGCAGGGAGGCGCCGGCCACCCCGGCCCAGAAGCAACGACTGGCCCACGGCACGGCCGGGTTGGTCACGAGCACGGAACTGGCGGGCGAGAAAATCCTGAACATCCTGACCACGGCCCCGGGAAACCAGGGAGCCCTGGAGGGATTGAAAGTGGTGACCGCGAATGGCTGGTTTGCGGCGCGGCCATCCGGGACCGAGCCCATTTACAAAATTTATGCTGAGAGCTTCGCGGGCGAGGCGCGGCTCGAACGCATCCTGGGCGAAGCCCAAATCATCGTGGACGCGGCCTTAGCGGTGGCCGCCACTGCAAGGGTGCCAGCCGGACCCGGAGACGCCGAACTAATATCATGAATGTACCATTACCGGTGAACGCGCCGGACGCCGGGCCGGCTGGCAAAAATGTGGAGGGGTTCGACGCCCTGGCGGAACTGGCACTGGATCTGCGCTGGTCGTGGAATCACACCACCGATGAAGTGTGGCGCACCCTGGACCCGGTGCTGTGGGAACAGACGCAAAACCCCTGGGTGGTGCTCCAGACCGTCGCCCAAGACCACCTCAACAGGGTGCTGGCCGATCCGGCGTTCCGCCAAACCATTGAAGACTTGCGGCGATGCAAACGCCAGGCAGCGGAAGCCCCGGCGTGGTTCCAGCAAAAGCACCCGGGTTCGCCTTTGAAATGTGTCGCCTATTTCAGCATGGAATACATGTTGAGCGAGGCGTTGCCGATTTATTCCGGCGGACTGGGCAATGTGGCCGGGGATCAACTCAAGGCCGCCAGCGACCTGGGGGTGCCCGTGGTCGGCGTGGGCTTGCTCTACCAGCAAGGTTATTTTCGCCAGGTGATTGACCCGGATGGGGCGCAACAGGCGCTCTATCCGTACAATGACCCGGGGCAGTTACCCGTGACGCCCTTGCGTCAAGCAAATGGCGAGTGGTTGCGACTGGAGATCGCCCTGCCTGGTTATTCGGTGTGGCTGCGGGCGTGGCAGGTGCAAGTGGGGCGGGTGAAGCTTTATTTGCTGGACAGCAATGACGCGGCCAACTTTCCGGCGCATCGGGGGATCACCAGCGAATTGTACGGTGGCGGGCCGGAGCTGCGACTCAAGCAGGAGATGCTGCTGGGGATTGGGGGCTGGCGCTTGCTGGAGGCGCTGGGCATCCAGCCGGAGGTCTGTCATCTGAACGAAGGCCATGCGGCGTTTGCGGTGCTGGAACGCGCCCGGAGTTTCAGGCAGGCCCACGGGGTGCCGTTTGCAATTGCCCTGACCGCCACGCGGGCGGGAAATCTGTTCACCACCCATACGGCGGTGGCGGCGGGGTTTGACCGCTTCCCGCCGGAAATGATGGCAGAATATTTGACGTTCTATGCGACGCAGCAACTGGGGATTCCGCTCAACGAGTTACTGGCGCTGGGCCGGCAGAATCCGCAGGATGCCGGGGAAAGTTTCAACATGGCGTACCTGGCGATTCGGGGCAGTGGGTCGGTGAACGGGGTGAGCACGCTCCACGGGAAAGTCAGCCGGCAGCTCTTCCAGCCTTTATTTTCGAACTGGCCGGCGGGCGAAGTGCCGGTGGGTCAGGTCACCAACGGCGTGCATGTGCCCACGTGGGACTCGGCGGAGGCAGATGCGCTCTGGACAAAAGCCTGCGGCAAGAACCGCTGGCTGGGGCTCACGGACACGCTGGAAACAGATGTTCGCCGGGTGGACGATGCCACACTCTGGCAATTTCGGAATGCCAAGACGGCGGCGCTGGTGAAGTATGCGCGGCGGCGGCTGGCCCACCATTACGCCGCCGCCGGGGCGACGGCAGCGGTGGTGGCCGAGGCCCGGCAACTGTTTGATCCCAACGTTTTGACGCTGGGCTTTGCGCGGCGCTTTGCCACTTACAAACGCCCGAACTTGCTGCTGCATGATCCGGACCGGTTGTTAAGATTGCTGGCCAATGCCCAGCAACCGGTGCAACTCATCATCGCGGGCAAAGCGCATCCGGCCGACCGGGCGGGACAGGCCTTGATCCAGCAGTGGGTGCAATTTATCCGGCAGCCCGCCGTGCGGCCGCACGCGATTTTCCTGAGCGACTACGACATGCAATTAACGGCGCGGCTGGTACAAGGGGTGGACGTCTGGCTGAACACCCCCCGGCGGCCCTGGGAGGCGTGTGGCACGAGTGGCATGAAAGTGCTGGTCAACGGCGGCATTAATCTTTCCGAATTGGACGGGTGGTGGGCGGAAGCTTATGTGCCCGACCTCGGCTGGTCACTGGGGGATGGCAAGGAACACGGCAGCGACCTGGCGTGGGACGCGGCGGAGGCGGAGACACTCTACGAACGATTGGAGCGGGAGGTCATCCCGGAATTTTACAAGCGCAATGCCCAGGGAATTCCCACCGCCTGGGTGGGGCGCATGCGGGAAAGCATGGCGCGCCTGACGCCCCGGTTTTCCGCCGACCGCACGGTGCGCGAATACACCGAGCAGCATTATATTCCAGCGGCGCAGGCCAGCCGGACGCGCCAGGCGGATCAGGGGGCCCGGGCCCGGCAGCTATGGGAATGGCACCAGGAGGTGGAACGCAAGTGGCCCGGCGTGCGCTTCGGCACCGGCTCCCACCGAATGGGCGACGGCCACCTCGTGTTTGAAGTGGACATCTGGCTCAACACGCTGGATCCCCACGCCGTGCGCGTGGAACTCTATGCGGATGGCATCAAGGACGGTCCCGCGGTGCGGTTGCCAATGAGCCGTTTGCAGCCGGTGGCAGGAGGGTTTGCTTACAGTGCCACGGTGCCCGCGGACCGTCCGGCAACGGACTTCACGGTGCGCGTGATGCCGGATTGTGACGGGGTGACGGTGCCACTTGAAGACGCGCGGATTTTGTGGCAGCGCTGACTTATGGCAAACCGCATTGCCGGGTGGACTTGCCGGCGGGAAGGTGGGTTTTACCCCATGGCCGCCGTACCGGAGTTCCAGGCATATTATCAGAGGAAATGATGCCTTCAGCCCGGAGCGAGCCCAACCAGATTCTGACGATCAACGGCGGATCCTCGAGTATCAAGTTCGCGTTGTATACGGCGGTCCAGCCATTGAAACGCGGCGGGCACGGAACCATTGATCGCATTGGCCTGGGGGGCACCCATTTAACCTTTCAAGAAGCGGAGGGAACCCGACCGACCACCCTTCCGCCCGCCGCCACCAACCACCCATCGGCCGCGAACGCCCTGCTGGACTGGCTGGAGGCGCGGCCGGATTTTGGGACGATCCAGGCGGTGGGGCATCGCGTGGTTCACGGCATGAAACATATCGCGCCGGAAATCGTCACTCCGGAATTGCTGGCGGAGTTGCATCGCATCAGCCCTTACGACCCGGAGCATCTGCCGCGGGAGATTGAACTGATTGAGACCTTTCGCCAGCGACATCCGGGACTGCCGCAACTCGCGTGTTTCGACACGGCGTTCCACCAGACCATGCCGCGCGTGGCCAAGCTGCTGCCGATTCCGCGGCGCTACGAGGCCCAGGGCATTCAGCGCTACGGTTTCCATGGCCTGTCCTATGCGTACTTGCTGGAGGAACTCCAGCGCCTCGGCGACCCGGCGGCCCGCCGCGGCCGCGTGATCCTCGCCCATCTGGGCAACGGGGCGAGTTTGGCGGCCGTGCGGGACGGGCGGAGCGTGGACACCAGCATGGGCTTCACCCCGACGGCGGGACTGGTGATGAGCACGCGGACCGGCGATTTGGATCCGGGTCTGGCCCCCTATCTGGCGCGCACGGAAAAGATGACCACGCAACAATTTTACAAGATGGTGAACCACGAATCCGGATTGCTGGGGGTTTCGGAGACGAGTTCGGATATGCGGGACTTGCTCAGCCAGGAAACCGAGGACATCCGGGCGGCGGAAGCCGTGGCCCTGTTTTGTTATCAAGCGAAAAAGTGGATCGGCGCTTACGCGGCGGTGCTTGGCGGACTGGATACACTCGTGTTCGCAGGGGGCATTGGGGAAAATGCGCCGCCCATCCGCGCCCGCATTTGCGCGGGACTGGGCTTCTTGGGCATCGCGTTGGACGAGAGTCGTAATGCGCTGACGGCACCGATCATTTCCACCGGGGCCAGCCGGGCAACGGTGCGGGTGATACGCACGGATGAGGACCTCATGATTGCCCGCTCGGTTTGGCGGGCCGGCCTGAGTGATGCTGGGAGTAAGCACTGCTCACAACCGGGTAAAACCCCATAGGCAGAACCGGGGAGGGCAGGGAAAATCACGTCCTGACGGCAAATGATTCGCCGCCCATAACCAACAGGCTCAAAATGAAAAGCAATGCGGAGTTACAACAAGACGTTCAGGATGCCATCAAATGGCAGCCATTATTGAACGCAGCGGAAATTGGCGTCACGGCGAAGGATGGGATTGTGTCACTCACCGGTGTGGTTGACAGCTATACCAAGAAAACCGAGGCGGAGGAGGCGGCCAGAAATGTGGCCGGGGTAACGGCCCTGGTGGAAAAAATCGAAGTTATCTATCCCGGTGCCCACAGCATAACCAACGCAGAAATTGCCGCGGAAGTTTTAGCCGCCCTGAAAGCGCGCTGGGATGTGCCAGCCGGCAGGATCAAGGTGAAGGTGGAAGCGGGATGGATTACGTTAACGGGCGAAGTCGGCTGGAATTTTCAACGGGCAGCCGCCACGGACGCGATTGCCAGCCTGGCGGGTGTCACCGGGGTGACCAACCATATTGCGATCAAATCCGAATCCCAGGAAGCTGTGGAAAAAGCCGGCATTGAAAACGCCTTGAAACGGAATTGGGCCTTTTATAACAAGGACATCCAAGTGGCGGTTGCCGGGCATCGCGCCACGCTGACGGGCAACGTGGCTTCATTGTATGAAAAAAGCCAGGCGGGAAATATCGCCTGGAATGCCCCGGGAGTTTGGGCGGTGGACAATGAATTGGTGGTAGCTTGCGATTAATGGGGCGAAGCGGGGGATTCCCTCCCGCTTCAACCAGCCAGCCAGCGATGACCCCTTCCTCCCCATTTTCGGAGTTCATGGCGACGAGTGAAACCGTGATGGGCCGGCTTTATTATCACCTTACCGGACACGCCTCCTCGGCCGGCACGCGCATCGCCCTGATTATCGGGCTGGCACTGGGGGCCTTGGTGGTGCTGGGGTTTATCCGGCGAGGGTGTGAGGTGGTCATCCATCAAGCGGAGGCAGACAAAGCCATTCACGCCGGCTTCAAGCACAAACCCAAGTACATCACGCTGACCCGGCTAATCGGGAGCGCCATCACGTTTCTCATCTATTTTTTGAGCATCGGTTTGGGGCTCCAGGAATTGGGGGTGAACCTGACGGCCTACCTGGCGAGCGCCACGGTGATTGGCCTGGCAATCAGCTTTGGTTGCCAGGGGCTGGTGCAGGATATCGTCATCGGGTTGACCCTGATATTTTCCGACACGATGGAAGTGGGCGATTTTGTGGAAGTGGCGGGCGCCATTACCATCGTCATTGGCCGGGTGGAGGAAATCGGTCTGCGTTTTACCAAGCTCATTAATTTTTACAACCAGGAGGTGTTTGTGCCCAACCGCACGATTAATAATGTGAGCCGCTATCCGCTCGGGGGCATTTATGCCTATGCGGACATCCAGATCCCGCTGGGGGCCGACCACGCCCGGGCGGTCCAGGCGATCAGCGAAATTGCCGCGGGCATGTGGGGGCAATTCGGGGCGATCATCCTCAGCCCGCCGGTGGTGGGCCCGGTGGAAACCGCCCCGGGCGGGCGGTGGAATTTTTTGCGAGTGCATTTCAAAATCTGGCCGGGCCAGGGCAGCCTGATTGAAAACACCTTCCGCCAGCAGGTGATCAGTGGGATGCGCACGATCTGTCCGACCTACGCTGACTGGCAGGTGCCAGTCACCTACCGGGCCGTGACGGCGGCCAAAAATGCCCGGGAGTCCGGTCTGGAACACCGCCAGGTGACCGCCCATGGCTCGGACACCGTGCCCGACACAAACGGCAGTGAAACGATGGCGGCGAAAACGCCGAACGGTGAAGGTCGCGAACCTGCCAATTAAACCCGAACTCCGAAATTAAAATGGCTGGGATGTGTCAATCTCTTGGACATAAACGCTTTGGAAAATTGGCTTCCCAAGCAGTTGCCCATTTAAGGGTGTGCGCTGCGCGCAGCGGCAGTCTCACCAGACCACTGCGGGTAGGCCGGCGATTTTTCCAAAGCGTTTCTGCTCCAACATCTTGACACATCCCAGCCATTTTAATTTCGGAGTTCGGGTTAAATATTTTCACAGAGTTACGGAAGGGATCTGCCACCACTGTCCGGCATCGGTACGGAGAAGACGGAGTTAATTCCCATGGGGAATTCACCCCATGGTTCATTCGGGCCAAAGCTGACATTTTTGAAGTTGGATTTTTTTAAAAACGCCAAGCAAAAAAGGCCTTAACCAAGGAAGCCAAAGAACCCGCAGATGACTCCAAACGAAATACCAGGCGCAGCCAGCGCGCCGGCCACAACCCCCGGCTCGCCGGTGCCAGCGGGTGAAACAGAGCCTGTGGTGGCAACCCACCCGGCGACGGCACCGCCCCCGGTAAAAAGGGGGTCATGGCTCAAGAACAAATGGTTGATAGCGGGCATCGCCGCAACGGTCATGGCCGGCGGGGTGATCGTATATTTTGCCGTGCAGCCATCGGGTCCTGGCAAAGGATTTGTCAGCGGGAACGGCCGGGTGGAGGCCACGGAGATTGATCTGGCCACAAAACTGGCCGGCCGGGTGGAACAAATCATGGTGAATGAAGGTGATTTTGTACAGGTCGGGGAGTCGCTGGCGCAAATGCAGACGGACGTACTGGAAGCGAAAGCAGCGGAAGCCAGGGCCGAGTCACAGCAAGCCATCACGGGGGTGGCCAGTGCCGAGGCCGAGGTGGTGGCGCGGCAGAGTGACACGGCCGCCGCGCAAGCCGCCGTCCAGCAACGAGCGGCGGAACTGGATGCCGCCCAGCGACGTTTTGTCCGCACGGAAATGCTGGCCACCAACGGCGTGGCCACCCCGCAGGAAGTGGACGATGACCGCGCGAGCCTGCATGGTACCGAGGCGGCTGTGACGGCGGCCCAGGCCCAGGTCACGGCGGCGCAAGCAGCAACCAAAGCGGCCGAAGCCCAAGTCGTCGGGGCGCAAGCCGGCGTCACCGCCAGTGTGGCGACCGTTGCCACGATTGAGGCTGATATCAAAGACAGCTTGCTGAAAGCTTCGTGTGCAGGCCGGGTGCAATATCGCGTGGCCCAGCCCGGGGAAGTGCTGGCCGCCGGCGGCACGGTGCTCAATCTGGTCGATCTGAATGACGTTTATCTCACGTTTTTTCTCCCCGACCAGGTGGCAGGCCAGGTGGCACTGGGCACGGAAGTGCATCTCATACTGGACGCCGCGCCGCAGTATGTATTTCCAGCAACAGTCACCTTTGTCGCCGCCGTCGCCCAGTTCACACCCAAGACCGTGGAAACGGCTGATGAGCGGCAAAAACTCATGTTCCGGGTCAAGGCACAACTTGGCCGCGCATTGCTGCAAAAAAACGTAAACCAGATCAAGACCGGCCTGCCGGGGGTGGCCTGGATCAAACTGGCGGCGGCAGCGAAATGGCCGGCCAACCTGGAAATCAAGGTGCCGCAATGACGCCGGGACCGGAGCATCCGGGCCTGGTCGCCCGACTGGTGAACGTCGGTTTGCACTACGGAAAAACGGTGGCGCTGCAAGGCATCACCCTGGAAATCCCGGCGGCAAAAATGGTGGGATTGATCGGCCCGGATGCGGTGGGCAAGTCCAGCCTGCTGGCGCTGCTGGCCGGTGCGCGAGCGGTGCAAAACGGCACGGTGGAGGTGCTGGATGGCGACATGACCAGCCGCCGGCACCGGGAACAGGTGTGTCCGCACATTGCCTACATGCCGCAGGGGCTGGGTAAAAACCTTTATGCGACGCTGTCCGTCGAGGAAAACTTGCAGTTCTTCGGCCGGCTGTTTGGCCATCCGGCCGCCGAGCGCCGCCGGCGCATTGACGAATTGTGCCGCAGCACGGGACTGACGCCCTTTCTGGCGCGCCCGGCGGGCAAGTTGTCCGGGGGCATGAAGCAGAAGCTGGGACTATGCTGTGCGCTGATACACGATCCGGACTTTTTAATCCTGGACGAGCCCACCACCGGAGTGGATCCGCTGGCGCGGGAACAATTTTGGGATTTGATCAAGCACATCCGCACGCAACGCACGGGCATGAGCGTGATCGTGGCCACCTCGATCATGGACGAGGCGCGGAATTTCGACTGGCTGGTGGCCATGAATGCCGGCCAGGTGATGGCCACCGGTTCACCGCACGAGTTGCTGACCCAGACGCATTGCCTGACGCTGGACGCGGCCTTCATTGCCTTGCTGCCCGAAGCGCAGCAGCAAGGCCACCGGGAGGTGACCATGCCACCGCTGGTGGTGGCGGCCAATGCCCCGCTGGCCATTGAAGCCGAGGGCCTGACGATGCGCTTTGGAAATTTCGTCGCCGTGGACCACGTCAGTTTTCGCATCCGCCAGGGCGAAATCTTCGGCTTCCTCGGCTCCAACGGCTGCGGCAAATCAACAACCATGAAAATGCTGACGGGCCTGTTGCCCGCCTCAGCAGGGCGCGCCGAATTATTCGGACAGGCCGTTAATCCCAAGGACCTCGCCACGCGCCGGCGGGTGGGCTATATGTCCCAGTCGTTTTCCCTGTATGCCGAACTTTCCGTGCGCCAAAACCTGGTGCTGGCAGCGCGGCTGTACCGGGTGCGCGAAGCGGACATACCGGTGCGGGTGGCGGCGATGGTGAAACAATTCAACCTCGCCGGGGTGCTCGACGTGATGCCGGACAACCTGCCGCTGGGCATCCGTCAACGGATGTCCCTGGCGGTGGCGATGGTCCATCAACCCGAACTGTTGATTTTGGATGAACCCACCTCCGGCGTGGATCCCATTGCCCGGGACACCCTCTGGCAATTGCTGGCGGAGCTTTCGCGCCACCAACGGGTGACCATTTTTATTTCCACCCATTTCATGGATGAAGGCGCGCGGTGCGACCGCATTTCCTTGATGAATGATGGCAAAGTGCTGGCCACCGGGGTGCCGGCGGAACTGGTGCGCCAGCGGGGGCTGCCCACCCTGGAAGCCACGTTCATCAGTTACCTGAAAGACGCCGAGCGGCTGGACCAAACCACAGTGCCGGGCACGGTGGCCGGGGCAAAGGCTTCGCCCGGCCCCCTGACCGGGACCACCACCCGGGCAAATATTTTACGACCCCGGCGCTGGTTCAGTTGGCGCCGCGCTTTGAGTTACAGCCGGCGTGAGGCCCTCGAACTGCGGCATGATCCCCTGCGGGCCACCATGGCCTTACTAGGGAGCATCCTGCTGATGTGCATCATGGGCTATGGCATCAGCCTGGATGTGGAAAATCTTAAATATGCGGTGCTCGACCATGACCAGACTGGCTTGAGCCAAAACTATGCGCTCAACCTCTCGGGCTCGCGCTACTTTACGGAGCGCCCACCGCTGGCCGATTACGCGGCACTGGACCAGCGGATGCGGTCCGGCGAACTGGCGCTGGCCATAGAAATCCCCCCGAACTTCGGGCGCGACCTGGAGCGCGGCCACCGGGTGGAGATCGCCGCATGGGTGGACGGCTCCATGCCGCAGCGGGCCGAAACGGTGCAAGGTAATGTGCAAGGCATGCATCAGGGCTGGCTGGTGGACATGGCGATCCACCGACTGGGCCAGCAGGTGGTCAGCCCGGCCACGATCGAGACGCGCTACCGCTACAATCCCGACGTGCTCAGCCTGCCGGCGATGGTGCCCTCGGTGATCCCCATCCTGTTGCTGATGATCCCGGCGATGCTGACCGCACTTTCGGTGGTGCGCGAAAAAGAACTTGGTTCCATCATCAACCTCTATGTCACACCCGTCACCCGCGCGGAATTTCTGCTGGGCAAGCAACTGCCCTACATTGTGCTGGGCATGCTGAACTTCGGGCTGATGACCCTGCTGGCCATCACGCTCTTTGGAGTGCCCGTCAAGGGCAGCTTCGCGGCATTGGCGGCAGGGGCGCTTTTGTTCGTGATGTTCTCGACGGGTTTCGGCCTGTTTACCTCCACCTTTACGCGCAGCCAGATTGCGGCGCTCTTTTTGACCATCATTGCCACCATTATTCCCGCGGTTCAATTTTCGGGTTTAATGAATCCGGTCTCTTCACTGGCCGGGACCGGGGCATTCATCGGCCGAATCTATCCAGCCACTTACTTACTGACCATCACCCGCGGGGTCTTCAACAAGGCGCTGGGCTTCCCGGGTTTGCATGCCTCATTTTGGCCGCTGGTGCTGGCCCCGCCGGTGGTGGTGGGGCTGGCGATACTGCTGCTGAAGAAACAGGAGACGTAAGCATGCCCGACTTCGTCATCATTTACCGTCTGGGCATCAAGGAATTGTGGAGCCTGGCACGCGACCCGGTGATGCTGGTGCTGATCACGTATTGTTTCACCATGTCCATTTATGTGGCGGCCACGGCCGTGCCGGACAGTCTGGATAAAGTACCCATCGCCATGGTGGACGAGGATGCCTCACCGCTCTCGGCCAGGCTGGCGGCTGCTTTTTACCGGCCCCGCTTCAATGCACCCGCCCACATCTCCCTGGCGGAAATGGACGCGGGCATGGATGCGGGTGACTATAGCTTCGTGCTGGATATCCCCCCGGATTTTCAACGCGATGTGCTGGCCGGCCGGTCGCCGGCAGTGCAATTGAACGTGGATGCGACACGCATGACCCAGGCCTTCGTGGGCAGCGCCTATATTCAGCAAATCGCCTTGGGCGAGGTCGGCGATTTTGTCCAGCGTTACCGAAGCAGCACACCACCCCTGGTGGACCTGAACTTGCGCGCGCGTTACAATCCCAATTTGGAACAATCCTGGTTTGGGGCCTTGTCGGAAATTATCAATAACGTGACCATGCTCGCGATCATTCTCACGGGCGCCGCCCTCATCCGGGAACGTGAACATGGCACCATCGAGCATCTGCTGGTGATGCCGGTGACGCCGGCGGAGATCATGCTGGCCAAGGTTTGGGCGATGGGGTTGGTGGTGGTGGTGGCAGCGGGCTTCGGGTTGCTGGTGGTCGTGCAAGGCGTGTTACGGGTGCCCATCGCGGGTTCGGTGCGGTTGTTTCTGGCCGGGACGGCCCTGCATCTATTTGCCGCGACCACGCTGGGCATCTTCATGGCCACGCTGGCGCGCTCCATGCCGCAGTTTGGCATGCTGGCGGTATTGATTCTGCTGCCACTGCAAATGCTTTCCGGCACGTTCAGTCCCCGCGAAAGCATGCCGGAATTCGTGCAGATAGTGATGCTGGCAGCCCCCACCACGCAATTCGTGGACTTGGGCCAGGCCATCCTCTTCCGGGGCGCCGGTCTGGCCGTGGTTTGGCCACAATTTCTGGCTTTGACCGGCATCGGCGCACTGTTGTTTGGCTTTTCGCTGGCGCGCTTTTGCAAAACCATCAGTGAACTGGCCTGAAGGGTTTCCCAGGCACGCTGGTTTCGTGGTGATGGGGTGTACACCCTATTGTTCAAAGGACGCCACCACGGCAGTCTAGGACCAGGATTCATTTGAAGATGGAAACATCCTGATCCCCGTTCAACCCAATATGGAAACCACGCTTACCCCCAAACTTCTGCAGCTGATGGACGCCTATTGGCGGGCCGCCAATTATTTGTCGGTCGGCCAGATTTATTTATACGATAATCCACTGCTCAAGCGCCCGCTGCAACTCACCGATGTCAAGCCACTGGTGGTGGGGCATTGGGGCACGACCCCCGGCCAGAATTTTATTTATGTCCATTTAAACCGGGTCATCAAACAATTTGACCTGAACATGTTCTATGTGGCCGGCCCGGGGCACGGGGGACCGGCCATTGTGGGCAACGTCTATCTGGAAGGCACCTGGAGCGAGGTGTATCCGAATATCACCCAGGACGAGGCGGGGTTGAAAAAGCTGTTCACGCAATTTTCCTTTCCCGGGGGGATCTCCAGCCACGTGGCGCCGACCACCCCGGGATCGATTCACGAAGGCGGCGAGCTGGGTTATTCGCTCAGCCATGCGTTTGGCGCGGTGCTGGACAACCCCGGACTAATCGTCGCCTGCGTGGTGGGCGATGGCGAGGCCGAAACCGGCCCGCTGGCGACCGCCTGGCAGTCCAACAAGTTTCTCGATCCAGTGACCGACGGGGCGGTGCTCCCGATATTGCACCTCAACGGATTCAAGATAAGCAATCCCACCATTCTGGCACGCATTGAGCCGGAGGAACTGGAGAAATTTTTTCAAGGGTGCGGTTGGACTCCCTATTTTGTGGAGGGCGACGAGCCGGAAACGATGCACAAACTCATGGCCATTGCCCTGGATCAAGCCATCCGGAAGATTCATAAAATTCAAAAAAACGCGCGGGCTAAAACGGACACCACCCGCCCCCGCTGGCCTTTGATCGTGCTGCGCTCGCCCAAAGGTTGGACGGGCCCCAAATATGTGGATGGCCTGCCCGTGGAGGGTACTTTCCGGTCACACCAGGTGCCGTTGCTGGTGGATGCGGAACATCCCGCTCATCTCCAACAGCTCGAAAGCTGGATGAAAAGTTACCGGGCGGAGGAGTTATTCGACGCCAGTGGCCGGCTCCGCCCCGAACTGGCGGAACTCGCCCCGCAGGGCAACCGGCGAATGGGAGCCAACCCCCACGCAAATGGCGGCCTGCTGCTGCGCGACCTGCGCATGCCGGATTTTCAGCAGCACGCGGTGACCGTCACCGCCCCAGGGGCGGTGGATGGCCAGGACACGATGGTGCTGGGCAAGTTTTTGCGGGACATCGAGCAACTAAACGAACACAACTTTCGTATTTTTGGCCCGGACGAAACCCTCTCCAATCTGTTAGGCGCGGTTTTTGAGGCCACCAACCGGCAGTGGGATGCGCGGGAAGTCAAAAACGATGAGTTTCTGGCACCCACCGGACGCGTGGTGGACTCCATGCTCAGCGAGCACCAATGCGAAGGCTGGCTGGAAGGCTATTTACTCACCGGCCGACATGGGTTGTTCAACAGCTATGAGGCCTTCATCCGGATTGTGGATTCCATGTTCAGCCAGCATGCCAAATGGTTGAAAGTGACCCGCGAACTGCCCTGGCGGCGAAACATTGCGTCGCTGAATTACCTGCTCGCCTCCCACGTGTGGCAGCAGGATCACAATGGTTTCACCCACCAGGACCCCGGCTTTCTGGACCACGTCATCAACAAGAAGGCGGACGTGGTGCGCGTGTATTTGCCGCCGGATGCCAACTGCTTGTTGTCGGTGTTCGACCACTGCCTGCGCAGCCGGCATTATGTGAATGTGGTGGTGGCCGGGAAGCATCCCCTGCCCCAATGGCTGACCATGGACGCGGCCGTCAAGCATTGCACGGAGGGCATCGGTATCTGGCAATGGGCCGGCAACGACCAGGCCAGCGAACCCGACGTGGTGATGGCCTGCTGCGGGGACACGCCCACGCTGGAGATTCTGGCCGCCGTGTCCATCCTGCGCGAACATCTGCCGGATTTAAAAATCCGGGTGGTCAATGTGGTTGACCTGATGAAGTTGCAACCCAGCACCGAGCATCCCCATGGACTCAGCGACTTGGATTACGATTCCCTGTTTACCAAGGACAAGCATATCATCTTTGGCTTCCACGGGTATCCCTGGCTGGTTCACCGTCTGACCTATCGGCGCAACAACCGCAACCTGCATGTGCGCGGCTACAAAGAAGAAGGCACCATCACGACGGCCTTTGACATCCGGGTGCAAAATGACCTGGACCGGTTCCATCTGGTGATGGATGTCGTGGACCGCGTGCCCAATCTGGGTTCCAAGGGGGCGTATCTGAAACAGCAAATGCGCGACAAGCTGATCGAGCACAAACTGTACATTGACAAGCACGGGCAGGATTTGCCGGAGATCCGCCATTGGAAATGGGGCGCGGTCGCCAGCCTGCCGGTGCCGGTTTAATGCGCATTTTAAAAGCCCAAAACCCCATGCCTCCCCAGCAAGAACCTTATGATATCCCGCAAGGGAACACCAATGCCAGCAACCGGCAGCACCACGCAGAGCCCTATTGGAAGCGCGCCCATCGTGACTGGCGCATGTGGGTGCTGGTGATTCTGATGATTGGTTGCATGGGTATTTATTTACTGACGGGCGATTTGCGCTGGCCTTTTTTTGGTCCGCGGCAGCCCATGGTGCCCATCGCCCATTAAGCTTCCCATTCACTATTATGAACGCACAATTATTGATCGAAACCGCCCAAAAGCTCCTCGCCAACGACAAAGGGCTGCTGGCCATGGATGAAAGCAATCCCACTTGCAACCAGCGCTTCGCGAAGCTGGGCATTCCGCAAACGGTGGAGGCCCGCCGGGACTATCGCGAGCTGATTGTCACCACGCCGGGGCTCGGGGAAAGCATCAGCGGCGTGATTCTGTATGACGAGACCTTCCGCCAAACCAAACGGGATGGCACGCCGTTTCTTCAGGTGCTGGCGGCGGCGGGCATCCTC
The DNA here is from genome assembly GCA_903875465.1 of uncultured Verrucomicrobia subdivision 3 bacterium. GTDB lineage: Bacteria > Verrucomicrobiota > Verrucomicrobiia > Limisphaerales > UBA11358 > UBA11358. Next base: position 108,092 of record CAIQWB010000122.1, on the reverse strand, counting down.
CCCGGCATCAAAGTGGACACCGGGGCCAAGGATCTGGCGGCGCATCCCGGCGAAAAAATCACCGAGGGTCTGGATGGCTTGCGCGAACGGCTCCAGGCGTATTTCCAGATGGGAGCGCGTTTTGCGAAGTGGCGCGCGGTCCTGGCAATCGGCGATGGCCGGCCAAGCCGGAGTTGCCTGGAGGCCAATGCCCACGCGCTGGCCCGTTATGCGGCCTTGTGCCAGGAAGCGGGACTGCTGCCGATCATCGAGGCCGAGGTGCTCATGACGGGCAGCCACACACTGGAGCGTTGCCGCCAGGTCACGGAGGAAGTGCTGCGCAACGTCTTCATCCAGCTCAATTGCCAGCGGGTGCTGCTGGAAGGCATTATTCTGAAACCCAACATGGTGCTGCCGGGTTTAAGTTCCGCCCGGCCGCAGGAAGTCAAGGAGGTCGCTGCGGGCGAGCAGCAATACCAAGTCCGATTGATCGACCGCCGGCCGGACGAAATCGCCGATGTGAGTGAAGTCGCGGATGTGACCATGAAAAGCCTGTGGCGAACCGTGCCGGCGGTGGTTCCCGGGATTGCCTTTTTATCCGGCGGCCAGCCGGCAGAACTCGCCTCGGCCCGTTTGAACATGATGAACCATCGCTTCCGGGCGCAACTCCCGTGGGCGTTGACCTTTTCCTTTTCCCGCGCCATCCAACAGCCGGCTTTGGACATTTGGCTGGGCCAGGAGGCCAATGTGGTGGCCGCCCAAAAGGTGCTACGGCACCGGGCCGATTGCAACCGCGCGGCTTGCCGGGGTGAATACACCGCCGCCATGGCGTGAACGCCAACCGAACCGAATCAGGTATGGGACATCCCTTTTTGGGATGCCCCTTTTAACTTTGATTTAAGGGGTGCAATTGCCGCGAGGCCCAATTAGTCCTGGCCAGAAGATTATAGTGGTTGGAGGAACGGACCATTAGCAATTGCCCTGGCCAGCCTGGTTTCCCTGGCGCAGATGTTTTTGGCCCATAGGCGTGGCTGGATTTTTTCCGGCCTGCTTTCTACTTGATTTGAGCCGCCCACTCGTTCAAAACTCTGCGCCCATGGCAATTTCCAGCACCCAGACCATCCATCCGCTGATTCAGCCGCATCTGGCCTTGGTCAGCGAACTGTGCGCCTCCGGGCAGGACTTTCACCGGCGGGGCTGGTCGCTGGGCACCAGTAGCAACTTCAGCGTGGTGGTGAGCCGGGATCCGCTCATCCTGCTGATGACCGGAAGTGGGTACGACAAAGGCCGGCTCGAACCCGGGCATTTCACGCTGGTCGGGGGGGATGCCATGGCGCTGGATCCGGTACTGCCGCGGCCATCAGCAGAGGCCCGGCTGCACCTTGCGCTGGTCCAAGCAGGCGGTGCCGCGTCCGTGTTGCACACGCATTCGGTGGATGCCACGGTGCTTTCCGAGGCCTGCCAGACGAAGTCGGAATTGGTGCTGGAGGGTTATGAAATGCTCAAGGGCCTCGCGGGGATCACCACGCATGAAACGCGGGTGGCGCTCCCGGTGTTCCCCAACACCCAGGATATTGCCGCCCTGGCCGAGATAGTGGAAACCCGGCTCACGGAACCCGCGAATTCCCTGCGGCATGGCTTCCTCATGGCCGGCCACGGGCTTTATACCTGGGGTGATTCCATTGCGTCGGCCCGGCGGCACATCGAAGTGTTGGAATTTCTTTTCCAAGTTGTAACAAAGAAGCAATTGTTATTTGGCCGTGGCTGATTAAGGTGGTGGTCAGCTGTTGCCATGGCCACCATTCGGATTATTCACGAGGACCGGACCCTGAGCGCGCCGGATGAAATCCGGGCGTTTCTGCAACCCTTTGGCATCGCCTACGACTGCTGGCCGGTGGCTGGTCGCGTGGATCAGGATGCCTCGGCGGAGGAGATTCTGCAGGCGTACGATCCGGAGGTTAAGGCTTTGATGGCCCGCGGTGGTTACATCACCGCTGATGTGGTGGAGGTCACTCCGCAGGTGCCCAATTTGCAGGCGATGTTGAACCGGTTCAATCAAGAGCACCGTCACGCTGAGGACGAGATTCGATTCGTGGTCAAAGGCCGGGGAATTTTCTACATTCACCCTGGGGAACTGGCGGGGCCGCTTTTTTGCATCGAAGTCGGGGAGGGTGACCTGATCAATGTGCCGGCCGGAACCAAGCACTGGTTTGACCTTTGCGCCGACCGGACGATCCGGGCGATCCGGCTGTTCCGCGAAAAAGCCGGGTGGACGCCGGAGTACACGGGCGATGACCTGGCGAGCCGTTACGAGCCACTCTGCTTTGGGCCGCGCTATCTGCCGGGGGCGGAACGGCCGCGGCTCCAGCCCTTGGTGAAACTATGATACGTTTTGGAGGCGCGCTGGTGCTGCTGGATATCGAAGGCACAGCCTCCCCGCTGACCTATGTTCGCGACGTGCTCTTTCCGCATGCCCGGAATAATCTGGTGCCGTTTTTGGAACGGCACGGAAGCGAGCCCACCGTGCGAGCAGTGCTGGAATTAATGGTGGCGGAAGCGCGGCCCGGCGAGCCCGGAATCACGGACCTCTCCGAACTGGCCGCACTGGTGAATGAACTCATGGACCAGGATGCGAAGCAAACCGGCTTGAAACAGTTGCAGGGTTTGATCTGGGAAGAAGGGTTTGCCAGTGGGGCGCTGCACTCGGAGGTCTTTCCGGATGTCCCCCGGGCCCTGCCAGCCTGGGTAAATTGCCGGCTCCAAGTGCGCATTTTTTCCTCTGGCAGCAGCCATGCCCAGCGGCTTTTTTTTGGCCATACGACGGCGGGAAATTTACGCCATTATCTGGCGGGACATCATGACACCACCACGGGCCCCAAACGCTCCGCGGCCAGTTACATGGCGATCGCCCGCGAGGCCGGCGTCGCCCCTGGGGAGATATTGTACCTCAGCGATATTACAGCAGAGCTGGACGCGGCGCGGGAGGCGGGATTTGCCACCGCACTGGTGCTCCGGCCGGGCAATGCCCCCAACCCGCCACACACCCACCCGGTGATTGAATCGTTTGCCGAAATTGAAATTGCCTAGCCACCACCGAGTATGAAGATCCAAGGGGTTTCCCACCGTTCCATTGAGATTATTCCCGGCCGCAAAACGGTGCGCATCCTGGACCAGACCGTGCTGCCGCACGCGCTGGAGTGGCGCGAGCTGGCCGGCCTGGCCGACGTGGTGGAGGCGATTAAAACCATGCGCGTGCGCGGGGCGCCACTGATTGGAGCGACGGCCGCCTTTGGTTGTTTTTTCGCCCTGCGCGACGACCCCGGCGATGATATGGTCGCGCGGGCTTATACTGAACTCCTGGCCACCCGGCCCACGGCGGTTAATTTGCGCTGGGCGTTGGACCGCATTCGCCGCGTGGTGGTGAGCCAGCCCCCGGGTGCGCGCGCGGAGGCCGCCTGGGCGGAGGCGGGAGCGATCAGTGAGGAGGATGTGCGGACGAACCAGGCCATCGGCGCGCATGGGCTGGCACTGCTCCGGGGCGCCGCGCGGCGGAAAGCGCCGGGCTCCGGGCCGCTCCAGATCATGACCCATTGCAATGCCGGCTGGCTGGGCTGTGTGGACTGGGGCACGGCCCTGGCCCCAATTTACCAGGCGCACGATGCCGGCCTGGAGGTGCATGTCTGGGTCAGCGAAACCCGGCCGCGCGGCCAGGGGGCCTCACTCACCGCTTGGGAACTCGGCCAGCACAACGTCCCGCACACCCTGGTGGTGGACAACGAGGCTGGCCACCTGGCGCAGCGGGGTTTGGTGGACTTAATGATCGTCGGCGCGGATCGCGTTACTGCCCGGGGCGACGCGGCAAACAAGATCGGGACCTATCTCAAGGCCCTGGCAGCCCGGGCGCATCATCTGCCATTTTATGTGGCTCTCCCCGTCAGCACCATTGACTGGACCATGACGGACGGCATCCGGGACATCCCCATCGAACAGCGCTCGGGGCGCGAAGTGACCCATGTCGCCGGGATCGCGGGGGATGGCCGGCGGGAGGAAGTCCTCATCACCCCGGCAGGCACGGTGGCGCGCAATGATGCCTTTGATGTCACACCGGCTGAGGTAATCACCGGGTTGGTGACCGAGCACGGGGTTTTTGAGGCGTCCGCAGCGGGCCTTGGCCAGCTGGCGGAAGCACTGGGCCGGACCAGGCCAGGAACAGCCACGACCTGACGCGGAAACCGTAAGCGTCAGGTCCACAACTGCCGGTCCAGCGAACGGTACTGGATGGCTTCTGAAATGTGTTCAGCGGCAATGCTCTCCGTGCCCGCCAGGTCCGCGATGGTGCGGGCTACTTTTAATATCCGGTCATAGGCGCGGGCACTGAGGTTCAAGTCCGTCATCGCCAGCCGCAACAATTCCTTGGTGGTCTCGTCCAAGTCGCAAAACGCTTTAAGCTCCTTGGGCCCCATGCGGGCGTTGCAGGTGATCCTGGGTTTGCTCTTGAACCGAGCGATTTGTAATTGTCGGGCTGCCACCACCCGCGAGCGAATGGCGGCGGAACTTTCGCCGGTGCGTTCGCCGGTCATCTCGCGGAATTTTACCGGCGGCACCTCCACATGCAGGTCGATACGATCCAGCAGCGGACCAGAAATGCGGCCGAGGTAGCTTTGGATTTCGCGCGGGGAACTGCGGGATTCGCCGGGCATTTTGCCATCCGGCGTGCGCGATGTTGCCTATTTGCGACAGGACTGTGAGCGTGCCGCGCAAGGATGTGGCCCCGGTTTGGACTCGGAGTTTCCCGATTGCCAAAGCTCCAGCGACTCTTGGGGAACACCTCAAAAAGAAACGCTTCGATGCTGGCATCCGGCAATCGCAAGCCGCACAAATACTGATGGTTAGCGCCAGATCGTTGAGTCTTTGGGAATGTGACCGTTTATTTCCAACTGATCCATTTCACACCCGGATCATTCAATATCTGGGCCATGATCCGTTTCAAACCTTGACGAAATAATCTCAAAGGCAACAAATCGGATTACGTTGCCTTTTTGCGACTTGTCCACGGATGGTGGTGATACATGCTTCGGCAACGAAACCGAGGTTTCGTTGCCCTGATTTGTGGGAGCCAGCCGGCCGGGAATTAGCGGCCGGGAATTAGCGTTTGATTTGAATGAAAGAAATACTACGATGTTTAAACCATGCGCGGGGCATTTAACATCGTTTGGCTCACAATTTTGATGAGTGTGGGCTTTGCTTTAAGGGCCGATAATGTCCCAAGCCTGCCACCGCCAAAACCACCGCAGGAGCTCAATCAGCCGACGACCCTGAAAGAATTGCTGGCCCTGCCACCGGAGCAGTTGGAAAAGTGCGACATTGCCCGGATGAATTTACTTTGTGCGGCGGGCTTGCGCGGTGCGGAGAATTTGGACGTCCAGCAATGCCTCGAAACCCTTGACCACTGGAGCCAGCACGTTGAAGACGAAACTTTGCGCAATTATCACCGTTTTCTGGAACATCCTGAAGCCTACAACCATTCGCTCGGGTATTACCGGATGATGATGCTGGCAACCGTTTTACAGGAGGACTACCAAGCGCATTATGACCCCGACCGGGCCTTGCCTCAACTCCGTGGCCAGCATGAGCGAAATGATGTCTTTTTTGGTGATGCCGGAGACGTGTTTATTAACGGAATCCTTGGCGACGAACGGCGTGGCACCTGTTCGTCGTTGCCGGTGCTTTATGTGGCAATTTCACGCCGCCTCGGGTATCCGGTAAGCCTGGCCTCAACGAAGGAGCATCTTTATGTCCGGTACGAGGAAGGAACGAACCACCTTAATGTGGATGCCGCCGGCGAGGGATTCATCACCCATACGGATGAGGAATACCGCCAATGGCCGCATCCGCTCAACGCTGAGGAGATCAAGACCTACGGGTATTTGCAGCCGATGACCCAGCCGGAAATTCTCGGTGCTTTCCTGACGATTCGCGCGGCCAATCTGACCAGCATAAAAAAACTTGATGAGGCGGCGACGAACTGGGAGATGGCGAGTCGCTATTTGCCGGTCACGCCAGTATTGCAGCGCATTGTGGCAAGCGCAGAAGAGCGAGCCGCTGACGCGCATAATGCTGTTCGCTGGGAGGAGTTGTGGGATGCGGTCGTGACGCAGCCGATTCCGGTGGAGGCACTGGATTATTTTCAAAGCCGCCAGGCACAAATTCTCTCATTTATGAATCGCAGCGCGCATATTCCGGCCATTGAACGGGCGGCAGCCAATCTGAAAAGCGAGGTGGACGCATACGTGACTGCGAAGACGACCGACACCCATAAAGTTCAATTTCGCGTCTCATTCGTTCCGCCACCCGTGCGGTTGCTGCAAACGTTCGAGCCGGATGAGTCGCTCGAAAATGAAATTTTACCGCAAATCCCGCGTGTCGTACTGCCCGCCGAGAGAGTGCCGCCGCAATATTGGCGGTCCACACCGGCGGGACTGATGAACCGGCTGCAAAAGCTGAACAACGAAAGGGACATGATTGAGGAAATGAATGTTTATGCCGTGGAGGAAGCCCGGCTCCAAAACCTGAGCATGCAAAATGCAATGAGCCAGGCACAATTTCCACCGCCGCCATTGCCGTTCAGCCAGAATCCCGAAACGATCCGGCCAGAAGATTTGCCTTTGCCGTGGCGGGGTAAACCGATTCCGCCGGAGCTTCAAAACCGGCTGGCCAGCCTCAGCCAGCAAAATGCCCCCCAGTCACGCATCAAGCAGGTCATTGACGACTTTTTCATTGAACAAGATCAGCAACAAATGGCGATTGAGGCCATTCAATCGCGACGCAGCCCGCTCGACCAGGAACCGGTCACCCGCCCGCCGTTCCAGCTTGAAATCGTGCCGGAAACGGTCGCCCCTCCACTAAATTTGCCATTGAAAATTCAGCCGGAAACGCCTATAAATCAACAAACAAACAAAAAGGGAAAACTGTGAACACGATTAAAAATCTGACACTCACGGCTGTGGCTGCTGCATTCTTCGCCGCTATAAATGTTCACGCATATTTCGACCCATCCGTAGGGCGCTGGGCAAGCCGAGACCCTGTGGGAGAACTTGCGTTTACTACAGGCCATTCACTTAATTCGGAAGCACGTTTCCAGCAACTGCAAAAAGAAGCGCTATTGCCATCTTACGTTTTTGTAAGGAACAGCCCTATTTCCAATATTGATTTCTGGGGACTATATGCCAACTGTTGTTGCGATGCGACAACAATTAATAATAATAAGCAACAATTGATAGATAGATAGATACAGCGATGCCGCTAGCTATCTTGATCCCAGTCGCCCATGGCCGATATTGCCTGAGGAAGGTTCTTGGTCCTGCTTGAATGTTTCCCGAAATGTGGGCCATTTTATGGAGCCCATTCCGCCTTGTTGGACATGTTATGTGGAAAACCGCCGCGCCCAGATCAAATGGTATCCATTTGGTGGCTATCAATCACACGATTTGAATGCAGTCGTATGTGTCTCCCACCCAATATCTGGCAATCCGCAGAAAATAGTTTTTGACTATTGGCATAACGCTCCAGCGGCAGAAGATTATAATACATTCGCCAACAACTACCCTTATACCGGCGGAGTCGATATGAACTTTACAGGAACTGACTGCTCGCAGCCTCAAAAACCTTGGTCAGCTAAAAATGACTACCTTAACCTGATCAGCGGTGGGCCGCCAACTCCGCCAACTCCGATGCCACCAGTTCCATGAGGATTTTCAAAAAACATACGACTGCCTTCACTCGAATTGAGCTTGTGGTCGTGATGGGCGTATGCATAATACTTTTTCTTATCTTATTTGCCAGTTTGCGCCCCGCACGGAATTTTAGTTCTAAGCTAACATGCACCCTAAACTTAAAGCAATTTGCTATTGCTGCCAAAATGTTTGATGACGCCCACGCTGGTTATTCGTGGGACATCTCAACCAATTTTGGAGGTACAGAAGAATTTGGTGAATTAAGTGAGCTAACCTTTAGGCATTTCCAAGTGTTATCAAACGATATTTACTACACCCTTGGCGTTATTTGCCCGCAAGATTCACAGAGACAAGCTGCCACAAATTGGGGAGTTATCGCCAATACAAATATTTCCTATTTTATCGGCCTTGACAGTAAGCGTAACCTGCCTACGTCCATAATTGCTGGTGACCGGAATATTAGTCCTTCAAGTGTCATTTTAAGAACAACTAAATCCGCCCTGCCAAATTGGTTAAGTGGTATTGGACTTCACGGAGACACAGGGCACATAGCTTATGCAGATGGACATGTTGAGCAATTAAATTCTGCCGGTTTGGACCTAGCTATTCAAAGCACGGGAATTGCTACAAATCATTTTGCCGTTCCTTGAAATTGGCACGCGTCATTTGCCTCTGCCGCATTGTCCAAAATTGGAATTGAAATGTGGCAGACTAGGTCCACAACTGCCGGTCCAGCGAGCGGTATTGGATGGCCTCGGAAATGTGCTCGGCCGAAATGCTTTCGGCCGCGGCCAGATCGGCGATGGTGCGGGATACTTTTAATATGCGGTCGTAGGCGCGGGCGCTGAGATTCAAATCGGTCATCGCCATTTTCAGCAATTCTTTGGTCGGCTCGTCCAGCCCGCAGGCGGTTTTAAGCTCTTTGGCGCCCATGCGTGCGTTGCAGGTGATTTTGGGCCGGCTTTTAAACCGGGCGGTCTGCCGCTGCCGCGCCGCCACGACCCGCTCCCGGATTTGCGCGCTCGTTTCGCCGGCGCGCTCGCCGGTCATTTCGCGGAACTTGACGGCGGGCACTTCCACGTGCAGGTCAATGCGGTCCAGTAGCGGGCCGGAAATACGGCCGAGATACTTTTGGATTTCGCGCGGCGAACTGCGGGATTCGGACGGCATTTTTCCATCCGGCGTGGGATTCATGGCGGCGACCAGCATGAACTGGGAGGGGAAGGTGACGGTACCGGCAGCCCGCGAGATGGTAACCCGGCCTTCCTCCAGGGGCTGGCGCATGGTCTCCAGCACGCTGCGTTTGAATTCGGGCAATTCGTCCAAAAACAGGATGCCGTGGTGGGCCAAAGAGATTTCGCCGGGGGTGGGGTTAACGTTGCCACCGAGCAAGCCGGCATCCGAGGCGGTGTGGTGCGGGGTGCGAAAAGGGCGCTGGGTGATGAGGGCCTGGCCGGGCCCCAGCAAGCCCACGATACTATGAATTTTGGTGGCTTCCAGGGCCTCATCCAGCGTGAGGGGCGGCAGGATGGTGGGCAACCGCTTCGCAAGCATGGATTTGCCGGTGCCGGGCGGGCCAATGAGCAGCACATTGTGGCCGCCGGCGGCAGCGATTTCCAGGGCGCGCTTGACGTTTTCCTGGCCGCGAACCTCGGCAAAATCCAGGTCGTCGCCATGGGTCTGGTTGAAGATTTGGGCAAAATCAACTTTGGCCGGGGGGATTTTGATTTGCCCCTCCAAAAACTGGGCGGCGGCGCGAAGGTTGGGGATGGGGATGACCTGGAGCCCTTCCACCACGGCGGCTTCGGCGGCATTTTCCACGGGCACCAGAATGCCCGTTTTGCCCGCCGCCCGGGCCTGGAGTGCCACAGGCAGAATGCCGCGACAGGAACGGACCGCGCCGGTCAACGCGAGTTCGCCAATGATGGCGAAGTTGTCCAACTGGTCGGTAACCATTTGCTCGGTCGCGGCGAGGATGCCGAGGGCAATGGGAAGATCGAAACTGGGGCCCTCTTTTTTAACGTCCGCCGGCGCGAGGTTGATGGTGGTGCGCCCCATGGGGAATTTGTAGGCAGAGTTGACGAGGGCGGTGGAGACACGGTCACGGGCCTCCTTGACCGCAGCGTCCGGCAGTCCGACGATGACAATAAACGTGTCTCCCCAGCCGGAGTCCACTTCGACTTCCACCGGATACGCCTCGATGCCATTTACCGCAGCGGAGCAAACCTTTGCGAGCATGAGCAGCAGTGTGCTGGGGGGCCGGCGGTTTTTCAACTGCCAAAATGTCAACCATCCCCCGGTGAGCCCAAAACTGTGGGTGCCGGGCTCTGGGCGCTAAAAAAATTGGGGTGCCTCAGACGAGGCACCCCAACTGATTCAGGCTTTCATCCGGGCGGCGAAATTCGCCGCAGCGGATGGGATTATTGCGGCGGGAACACCAGGCGGAAGAATTCCGCGGGTTCCGTGCTGTCCACCGGGAGACTGACCTGGTTGGTGGTGGTCGAGCCCGCGACCGGCACCCAGTTGGTGCTCAGGCCAACGGCCAGGGAACTGACCTGGGATTGCAATTGCCAGCCGGTTTGGCTGGCCGGCCAGGTGATGTTTACGGTGCCGCCGCTGGTCACGGGCGCGAGGACCACGGGAGCCGTCACCGCAGTGAGCACTTTCACCGTGCCGTCCACGGTCAGCCGGCTGGTATCCCAAGTGACCGTCTGATTCGGGGTTTGGGCCACGATGCTGGCGAAGGATCCCGCGTAGGAGTTGGCCGCAAACAGTTTGAACGTGTCATTCGCAGCGAGCGTGCCGCTCAGGTTTTTCAGCACCAGAGTGCCGCCGTAAGTGACGGTGGTCAGACCGATCACGGAGTCGTTCGTGCCGAGAGTTTTGTTCAGCTCAAGCACCGTGGTGCTGGCGGAAGCCAGGCTCAAGGAACTGGCGACGGTCAACGGGCCGACCGGCGCTCCGGGGGCCAGGGTGGCACCGGCGGAAATCACCACAGGACCAGCGAGGCTGCCACTGCCGCCCAGCGTACCGGCGCTGACGGTGGTGGTGCCAGTGTAAGTATTGGCCCCATTGAGGTTCAGCGTGCCGTTGCCGGTTTTGGTCAAACCACCATTGCCACCGCCATCGAGCAGCGATTGGGCAATGGAGATGTTGTTGCTGCTGGTATCGATTTTCGCACCGTTCGCCAGCACGGAAGCCGTGGTGATGCCGGTCATGAAGTCCGCCTGGGCGTTGGGACCGGCGAGCAACTGGCCGCCGTTGAAGTTAAAGGCGCTGGTGCCATTGATGCCGATGATCCGGCGAACCTGCAACAAACCGCCATTGAGGTTTACGGTGCCGTTACCACTGGGATTGAGGCCGATGGCCATTTCCGCAGCGATGGACGAGAGCGAGCCGCTGTTAATGTTGAAGACGCCCGTGCCATCTTCACCCACTTGCACGCGCTTGCCGATGGTGTTGTGCACAATGGTGCCGCCGTTGAGGTTGAACTCGCCGGGGCCATCCGCGTAGCGGCCAATAACGAACCAATGATTGTTCAAGGTGATGCTGCCGCCGCTCAGGTTGTAAGTGCCCTGACCATGATAGCCGACGTGCATTTCATTGCCGTCCGGCCGGCCGATGACCGATCCGCCGGTCTGATTCACCAAACCAGAGGCACCGACACCTTTGCCGACAAAATAGCTGCCGAAGCTGAGCTGGGCGTTGTTTTGGATGTCCAGTTCGCCAGACCCGGCGTTGACATCGGTAATGTTCATATCCCAGAGGATCCAGAGGCTGCTGTTATCCTTCAAAGTGAGCGTACCGGTGCCCCCTTCATTGCCCACCGAGAACCAGGCATTCACGGCCATGGAGCTGGAATTGGCGAGCGTGAGTGAGGCCGTGGTTCCGGTATGCCAGCCCAGCATCACGCGGTTTTGCGAATAGAAGGCGGAATTATTATTAAGCGCCATGGTGGCGGTGGAGCCGCCGCTCTCGCCGATGTTTGAGTCACCGTTATTGGTAAAGGTGGAGTTGCCGTTCAAGGTTAAGAACGGGAATTCCCAGTTGCCGGCCAGACCACCATCGTAACCCATGGAGAATGCCCCGGAGGTCACTTGGGAGTTGTAGAAGGCGGCGCTGGAGGTGTTGCCGAGACTGCCGTTGCCGCGGGAGATGGCCAGCCAGCTGTCAATGTTCAGAATCGTATTACTCACCACGAGCGACGCCCCGGTGTCGGGGGTTCCGCCCACCCAGAACTCATACTGGTTGTGATTGGTCTGGGCCACGCCCGTGCCATCCAGCAGCACCGTGCCGTTGTTGGCGCGGTAGCTCGCGTGTTCTTTGACACCGGCACCGGCATAGGTCAACTGCCCGACGCCGGCTTTGATCGTGGAACCGCCCAGACCGACCACCGGCAGGCCGGTAAGGCCCAGGCTGGTGGCAACATCGAAGGTGCTGGCGGACGATTGCACGGTGTATCCGCGATTGATGGTGACCGCCGGACCCGAGTAGCGCAAGGTACCGCCGGCGAGGACCAAATTCGCGGGATCCGCCGTGGACTTGCCGATGGCGCTGGCCTGGCCACCATTGGCCAGGTTCGTGACGGCAACAGTTCCACCGAGAATCAAGTTGGCGCCAGTGTAATCATTCAGGGCATTGGCGATGGTCAGGGTGTTAGTACCCAGCTTGGTCAAGCCGGCAGTGCCACCAATCTTGCCCACGCCCGTGAACACATATGGCAGGTTGGTATTGTTCACCGTGATGGCGCCAGGCAGGACGTTGCCGCGGAGATTCACCGTGGTGCTGCCGAGCGCAGCATCATCAAATAAAACCGGGAAGGTGTCTTTATACACGGTCGCCAGGCCAGTGCTCTGTTCAATCCAGTTGGTGGAGGTATTGATATCCCAGAAGGAGCCAGCCACCTCGCCATCCCAACGCGGCAAGCCCACGCTGGTGATCAACAGGTCGATGGATTTGTTGGCCGGGTTGTCAATCAAGGTCGCTTGGACGCCCTTGGGCAGGGTGCCGAGAACAAATTTACCGGCCCCCGTCTTGGAGCCGTATTGAATCAAAGCAAACTGCGGACCAACCTGCGGGAGCGCGTCACTAATGTTGACGGTGCTGGTGCCATTGACGGCCAGCACGCCAGATACCACCAAGGGGGCTGCGGCCGGATTGCCGGCACCGCCCAAGTCCAGGGCGAGCGTGGTCGCCGCCGAGGTGCCCAAGGTGAGGCTGGCAATCGTGAGTTGCGTGCCCGGAACGATCAATTTGGCACCGTAGCCGGCACCGTTGGCCACGGTGACCGCGCCACCGCCAAGATCCGAGGTGGAAGTCACCAAAGTGCCCGCGTTCACGACCGTTGCTCCGGAATAAGTATTGGCACCGGTGAGGGTCAGCGTGCCGTTGCCGTTCTTGGTCAAGCCGCCGGCCGTGAGCGCGACGGGAGCCGCCGCGGTAAGCGTGGCGTCACTCGAAGCCCCGCCGCCCGCCACCGTCACATTCGGAGTGCCCGTGTAGCCGTAACCGGAGCAGGTCACGACGATGTTCGTCACTTTGCCGGCGACGGGATCAATCTGCGCCACGGCCGTGGCACCGCTGCCCAGGCCGCTGGCATCAATCGTGACGATGGGCGGCGTCAAATAGCCCGCTCCACCATCGGTCACCGCAATGCTTTGCACGCCGCTGCCCGTCGCCGCGATCAGGCTCTGCGCCACGGTCACGTCCTGGCCGGCCGTATCAAACACCGCGTTGCCGGAATAGACAGTCGCTTCAGTGAGGTTGCCGCTCATGAAAGCCCCATTGGAGACTTTCGGCTGCACCGTGCCGCCATTCAAATTAAGGTAGGACAAATTACCACCCCAGTGGTCAACGCCCGGTACGCGGAGCGTGCCACCCGGGTTGAGATTCAAGGTGCCCACCGCGACACCCGCGCCGCCAATGACGATGTTCGCTGCGGTATCCAGAATGGCGGAGCCCGAAACCGTCACTTCGCCGCGCCCCTGCTCAGCGACGAAATAGCGGGTACCAGTGCTGATATGCTGGATCAAACCGCCGGTATACCAAGCAACCCCGATGGCCAAGGGATTGCGGGCGGTGTCACTCCAACCGCTAAGGGTGGTGGTGCCAGCACTTTGATAAAAGAGGCCCCGGCCATAGCGACCGACTTGGAAGTTGTCCACCACGGTCAGCGTGCCGCCGGTCAGACTGTAAAAGCCCGTGGTATTGGCATCACCGCCACCATCGCCACCAATGGTCCATTCGTTACCCGCACCGGTATCGTGGACCGTGCCGCCGGTCTGCCAGAGCGCCCCGACGGAGGTGCCGCCTTTGCCGAGCCAGAAGCGGGAAACGTTGAGCGTGGCGTTGTCCTTGAGGTAAACGACCCCGCGGCCCGCACCATAGTCACCCACGTTCCAATCCACCCCGCCGACATTATAGATGGCGTTGTCCTGCAGGGTTAGCGTGCCGCCCGCGGCACTATTGCCGATGCTGTTCCAGCCGCCGGTCACATTGACGGTGCCGTTGCCGGTGACAAACATCCGCGCGTTGCCGTTATTGTTATCGGCGATCAGGAAACCAGACCCGCGCTTGTTGAGCACTCCGTTGCCGGCCACGGTGAGGATGGACAACGGGGTATTACCGTTGGCATCGTTGCGCGCGACCACGAGCCAGTCGAAAATGGTCAAATTGCCGCCGTTGGTGATAACCAGGTTGCCCGCCACGCCGTTATTGCCCACTTGGAGTTCATTAAAACCCGCTTGAACCGTGCTCAGGATGGCAGTGCCGCCGTTGGCGATGGTCCCAATGTCCCAGTCGGAGGTATCGACGGGGATGCCGTTGTTCCAATTGGCCGCATTGCTCCAGTCGCCCAAACCGGTATTCCAGTCATGGTGGATATCAGCCTGTAAGCGAGTCATCCCCGCGCTCAGCAGGCAGAGGCCAGCCGCGAGAATATGGTGGGAGTTGGGTTTGGGTATTTTCATTTATTTAAGGGTTATTGATTTACGGGACAGGATGGATCGGGGGAAGAACCTAAAAAATCGCAACAAAGCCAGCGCCGTCAGGGGACGGACGCACGACCGCAGATGAATGCATAAGTTGCACAGAGTGATTGATGTCGGAAAATAAACACCAGAAGGAGGGGTTAGGCAATATTTTATAGTGAGTTTTTTTTAGGATGTCCCATTTTTTATGACATCCCGGTTTGGGGTGCCAAAAAATTAAGGCCGATGAAAAGCCAGACCGTTCGCTTGGTTAAATTAAGGTCTGGGCCACGAAGCTATTGCGGCCGGCCTTGGCTGCCGGCAGCTTGGCGACCGGAACCAGGCCTGGAACCACTCGCGACTAGTCAAAATCTCTGGCTAGCAAACCCAGCCAACTCGGCAAACCCAGTTAAAACGATGGCCAAAGGAGGCTCCGCCCATTCCGACCGCCAGCCTTAACGCGCCAATTGCATCAGCTTGGCCGCGGCCGCCCCACCATCAATGGTCTCACCGGCCAGGTCCCAGCCTTCGGCCAGGGACTTGGTTTTGCCCGCCACGAACAAGGCCGCAGCCGCGTTGAGCAGCACGGCGTCGCGTTTGGGGCCCTGCTCCGCCCCAGTAATAATACGGCGCACGATGGCGGCATTATCGTGTTTGTTGCCGCCCACCAGGTCGGCCAAGGCAGCAGGTTGCAGCGGGAATTGCTCCGGCGGGGTCGTGGACACCGTGAAACCGCGTTCTTGATAAAACTCCGCAATAGTGTTCGCCCCCAGGGTGGAGAGTTCATCCAAATGTCCGGCGTCATCCACCTGGCCACACACCACCATGGCGCGGCGCACGCCGAGGGTTTGCAGCACAGTGGCCAGCGGTTCACAGAATTCCGGTCGGGACACGCCCATCAACATGGTCGAGGGACGCGCGGGGTTTAGGAGGGGACCCAGCAGGTTGAAGACGGTGCGATGGCCCCGGGCGGCGCAGAGTTTCCGGGCGGGGCCGATATGCTGGAATGCGGGGTGGTAGTTTGGGGCAAATAAAAAGGCAAACTGGCGTTCCCGCAGCATCGCCGCGGCGTCTGCCGGGGACAAATCAATGGGTATGCCGAGCGCTTCCAGGACATCGGCACTTCCGGCCTGGGAGGTGACCGCCCGGTTACCGTGCTTGGCCACCGTCACCCCGGCGGCGGCACAAATGAGGGCGGCGGTGGTGGAAATATTGATGGTGCCCAGGCGGTCGCCGCCGGTGCCGACAATATCCAGGATTTCCCCGGCACGCGTGGCGGGATCCAGCGGCAGCGGGTGTGATTTCTCCCGCAAAGCGCGGGCAAAGGCGGCGATTTCTTCGGGCGTTTCCCCTTTTTGGGCCAGCGCGGTGAGAAAATCCGCCTTGCCCCCAGCGTCCAGCGCCGGCTCAGCCAGCCATTCCACGGCCTGGCGGACCTGGTCGGCGGACAGGGCTTGGCGGGCATTGAGTTGGGCGATGAACGTCGTGATCACGAGCGGATTCTAGACGAAGAGCGCCAAGGGGCAAAGCCAGAATGACGGGGGAAGAATGGAGAAATGAATCAAGCATCGGCAGGCAGCTCATTTTGAAGCTTTTGGGCGGTGGAGTGTCCACTGAAAACAGGATTCGACACGACCCGGGAAAAAAACGTAACTTATCAGGTGGGTTTCCTGTCTGTGTGGACAACAAAGATTAATATTATTTATGGCTGAGGCAAAGCATGGTGGTTGGATTAAATGGTTCATCGTTTTGGTGATCCTGGGTGGCGGGGCGGCGGGCGGCTGGTTTTATACCCGGCGCGGGCACACGGATGCCCCGGAGTATCAAACCGCCAGCGTGGGACGGGGGGAGTTGACCCAGGTGGTCACCGCCACGGGTGTTCTGAACCCGGTCAAGAATGTGCAGGTGGGCTGCCAGGTTTCCGGGCGAATCAATGTGATGTATGTGGACTATAATTCCCAGGTCAAACAGGGCCAGGTGATCGCCGAAATTGACCCGGCTACCTACAACGCCGCCCTGCAGCAGGCCGAGGCCGACCTGGCCAACGCCCGGGCTAATCTGGAATTACAAGCCGTCCAAGCCAAACGTGCCAGCGATTTGTACGATGCCAAATTAATTTCCGCCTCGGATTTTGACACGGCCACGGCCACCCTCCATGAGGCGCAAGCCACCGTCCAAATCAAGCAGGCCACCCTGGCCAATGCCACCGCCAACCTTGGCTATTGCAAAATCCTCTCGCCCGTGGATGGCGTGGTAATTTCCCGCGCCGTGGATGTGGGGCAGACAGTGGCCTCCAGTTTCAGCACGCCGACCTTGTTCCAAATCGCCAATGATTTGACCAAGATGCAAATTGACTCGAGCATCGCCGAGGCGGATATCGGCACCATAACCGAGGGTCAAACGGTGGATTTCACCGTGGACGCTTATCCTTACCGGACGTTCCACGGCGCCGTCGTGCAGGTCCGCAACGCACCCATCACGGTTAACAATGTGGTGACGTATGACACGGTGATCGGCGTGACGAACAAAGATTACAAGCTCAAGCCGGGTATGACGGCGAATGTTTCCATCGTGATTGCCCAGCGGGAGGATGCCGTGCGCATTCCCAACGCTGCACTGCGGTTCCATCCGGCGGATTCCCTCCTGGCAACGACCAATGCGGCCGCGCCAGCCGGGACGAATTCCGGCGTACCTCGCGGTGGTGCCGGAGGCATGTGGGGCGGACACCACCGGGGCGGCCCCTCGAATGTGCACACCGTCTATGTGCTGGATGGTGAGCAAACGCTGGTGCCGGTGCAGATCAAGACGGGCATTAGCGATGGCATCTTCACCGAGGTGACGGAAGGGTTAAAGGAGGGGGACACCCTGGTGACGGGCGTTTCCTCGGGGGACACCCAGTCGGCGGGCAGTGCGAATCCGTTTGGCGGCGGCTTTGGGCGCATGCGCTAAACGAAACCTGTTGTTTATTCATTGTGTCGACCAACCCTGTCATCCAACTGGCGGACATCCACAAGGTTTACCATACCGGGGATGTGGATGTGCATGCCGTGCGCGGCATTTCGCTGAATATCTTTCCCGGCGAATTTGTCGCCATCATGGGCTCCAGCGGCTCGGGCAAAAGCACGTTGATGAACCTCATCGGCGCACTCGACCGGCCGACCGGGGGCAGTTACCGGCTGGATGGGATTGACGTTTCCACCTTGAACCGCGACCGGCTGGCGGACATTCGGAACGAAAAAATCGGCTTTGTCTTTCAAGGGTTCAACCTGCTCTCCCGGACGACCGCCTTGGAAAATGTGGAAATGCCCATGCTTTACAACCGCCAGCGGATTGGCGGCCCGGAACAACGGGAACGGGCGCTGGCGTGCCTGGACCTCGTGGGGCTGGCGGCCCGCTCGGATCACAAACCGAACCAGCTCTCCGGCGGCCAGCAGCAGCGCGTGGCCATCGCCCGCGCCCTGGTGAACCGGCCCTCGCTATTGCTGGCGGATGAGCCCACGGGCAACCTCGACAGCCAGACGAGCATTGAGATCATGGGCGTGTTCCAGAAGCTCAATGAGCAGGGCATTACCATCGTCATGGTCACCCATGAACTGGATGTGGCCCGCTACACCAAACGCACGGTCATTTTGCGCGACGGCATCATCCGCACCGACACCCCGGTGGCGGACCGCCTGAATGCGGAGCATGAATTGAGTCAGTTGAAGCAGGCGCAACAAGCCGTCAAATTGTCATGAACTTCTTCATTCTTCATTCTTCATTCTTCATTTTCCCATGATGCGCATTGTGGCCACTTTCCGGATTGCGGGCCGCGCGTTGCGCCGCAATAAAATGCGCTCAGTGCTAACGATGCTCGGCATTATCATTGGCGTGGGCTCAGTCATTGCGGCGGTGAGCATCACCACCGGGGCCACCAAGCAGGTGGAGGACAAGGTGGCGAGCCTGGGCCAGAATGTCATCACCGTGTTTTCCGGCAATTTCACCAGCGGCGGCATGCGCGGCGGCTGGGGCAGTGCCCCAACCCTGACCGTGGAGGACACCAAGGCCATTCAAAGCCAGGTGCCCAACCTGCTGGCCGTAAGCCCCGAGGTGCGGGACCGGGCGCAGGTGCTCGCCGAGGGCCTGAATTGGAACACCCAGATCCTGGGGGAATCCCCCGATTACCCGCAGATTCGCAACTGGGGCATCGCCGATGGCGCCATGTTCAGCGACCAGGATGTGCGCACGCTGGCCAAGGTCGCGGTGGTGGGCAAAACCGTGACGGACCAGCTTTTCCCGGACCAGGATCCGCTCGGCAAAACCCTGCGCATCCGCGACATTCCCTTCAAAATCGTGGGCCTGCTGGAACCCAAGGGTTTCAACCTGTTCGGCCAGGACCAGGATGATGTGGTGATCATTCCCTACACGAGCCATATGCGGCGCATCACCAGCCGCAGCTTTGTGAATTCCATCCTCGTGGAAGCCGCGAGCGCGGAAATCATCAACAAGGCGCAGGCGGACATCACGGAGGTGCTGCGAGCGCGGCACCGCAGTGTGGAACCGGATTTCACGGTGCGGAACCAGGTGGAGCTCATGCAGGCGGCGACGGCCACCTCGCGCATCATGTCGGTGCTGCTGGGGGCGATTGCCAGCGTGTCGCTGATCGTGGGGGGCATTGGCATTATGAACATCATGCTGGTGAGTGTGACGGAGCGGACGCGGGAGATCGGCATTCGCATGGCGGTGGGGGCGCGGGCGCGGGACATTCTGGTGCAATTTTTGATTGAAGCGGTCACGCTCAGTGCGGTGGGCGGCATTATCGGCATCGCCCTGGGCATTATTGCGACGCAAATTGTTTCGGCGGCCACGCACTGGCCCACGGTCACGCCGCTCGTCTGGGTGGGCGCGGCCTGTGTGTCCAGCGCGGTGATTGGCATTATCTCCGGTTTTTATCCCGCGTGGAAAGCTTCCCGGCTCGACCCCATTGAAGCTTTGCGCTACGAATAAGGCGTGAGCGCCGAAATCCTGTCCACCCATACCGCCCGGCTGTTTGACCACGCGGTCCAACGCGCGGCCGAACGCCTGCGGGCCGGCGAACTTGTGGCCCTGCCCACGGAAACCGTTTACGGCCTGGCGGCCAATGCCCTGGACCCGGTGGCGGTGGCGAAGATTTTCGCGGTGAAGGGGCGGCCGGCGGGGAATCCGCTGATCGTGCACATCGCCAGCCGGGCCCAGGCCGAAGCTTGTGTCACCGCGTGGCCGGCACTGGCGGAGACCCTGGCCCGCGCCTTCTGGCCGGGGCCGTTAACGCTGGTGTTGCCGCGTTCTGGTGCCATTCCGGACATTGTCACGGCGGGGGGGCCGACGGTGGGGCTGCGCTGGCCCAGTCATCCGTTTATTCAGGCGGTGCTGCGGGAGTGCGGCTTTCCGCTGGCGGCGCCGAGCGCGAATCTTTCCAACCGCATTTCTCCCACCAACGCGGGGCATGTGCAGGCCCAGTTGGGGGACGCGATTTCCCTGATTGTGGATGGCGGGCAATCGCAAGTGGGCATTGAATCCACGGTGCTGGACCTGGCCAGCCCGACACCCCGAATTTTGCGGCCGGGCATGATCCACGCGGAATCCCTCATGGCGGTGACGGGCTCGCCGGTGGCAGAAACTGGCACGGGGACAGGCGCGGCGGGGGAAACGTTGCGGAGTCCGGGGATGCTCAAAAAACACTATTCCCCGAAAGCGCGGCTGGTGCTCTTGAATTGGTCCGACGAGGCGGATTTAATCCGGCAAGTGGCGGCCCGGCATTTAATTCCGGCCCGCTGCCATGTGCTGGCGCATACCCACCTGCCCTCCCCGGAGATTTTCGGCCAGGTCTATTTAATCCCGCACGATGCGGAGGCCTTTGCCCGGGCGCTGTATGCGGAACTGCATAGCTGCGATGCGGCGGGGGCGGAGACCATCCTGGTGGAACTGCCCCCGGAAACCCCGGAATGGTCGGGCATCACGGACCGGCTCCGCCGGGCGGCGGCGTGCGGTTGACCGGGGCGTTTGGGCAACATCATAAAATAGCGTCAAATAGCATAAAATCGCCCATTTCCAGATGATTTGGGGAACGGACTAACCGGGTTGGAGAGGCAGAAAGGGTCCGCCAGGAGAGATTTCGGCCGAAACCGCACCGGGGCCTGCGGGCCCGCTGCCGACCCGCGGAGATGGGGGGGCATTTAAGGTTCCTCGCTGGTTTCGGTGGAATTCGGGTTGGCTTGGGCCGTCGGCTGTTGGATTGCCGAATCCCAACGGGGTTGTGTCATGGGGCTGGGCCGGCCAACGGGCACAACCCCGTTGGGGTGGGCGGTCGTTGAGGGGAATACCCAAGGTAGCTCGTGCCTCGCAACCTTGGGCTGGCGGGCGCAATCCCGTTGGGATTGAGGCAGCAATTCCCCAACCACTCAAATGGTCAACTCGATTGGCATGCCACCGAAAACAGCGAGGAACCGCATTTAACTTCTCAAGTAATTGACTACCAGTTACTTATGTAACTCTAACAACCCCAGGCAGGGTGAACCAGAAGGTGCTACCGTGGCCGGGCTGGCTGTCCACGCCGATGCGGCCGCCGTGGGCTTCGATGGCCAGCTTGCAGAAGGCCAGGCCCAGGCCACAGCCCTGCCGGATTTTTCCCGATTCCAACTGGCTGAATTTCTCGAACACTTTCTGGTGAAATTCCGGGGCGATGCCGGGGCCGAAATCGCGCACGGCCACCCGGGCCTGGCCAGCGACCACGGCAAGTTGTAGTTCAATGGCACTGCCACCGGGCGAAAATTTGAGGGCATTGCCCAGCAGGTTTTGCAGCACCCGCTCGATTAATTCACCATCCAGGGACACGGTCAATGGCTCCGGGCTGGCCATAAGATTGATTTGCACAGCCAGCCGGTCACTGTCCACCTGGTGGTCCGCCACCAATTGGCGGGCCAGGGCCACCAAATTCCGGGGTTTCAGCTTGAGGTTGAGCAGGCCGGCCTCCAGCTTGCTCACCACCAACATTTCCGCAACCATCCGGGTTAGCCGCGTGGTCCCGGCCTGGATGGCGGACAGGCTGTCGCGCACCTCACCAGAGAGGTTGGCCGACTCGAAGAGGCGGATCATGCCCAGGTGCCCATTGATCACGGAGAGCGGGCCGCGCATGTCATGAACGATCATGTGGGTGAGGCTGTCGCGCAGACTTTCCAGCTCCTTGAGGCGCTGGTTAAAGACTTCCAATTCCGCCTTTTGCCGGTGTAATGCCAGATGCGTGGTCACGCGGGCCAGCACCTCGGCCTCCTGAAACGGTTTGGTAATATAATCAATGCCACCCGCCTGGAAAGCCTTGATTTTATCCTCGGTCTCCGCGAGCGCGCTGATGAAAATGACGGGAATCACTTGCAGCGCGGGATCCGCCTTGAGTTCCCGGCACACAGCCAGCCCGTCCATTTCGGGCATGCGCATGTCCAGCAAGATCAAGGCGGGCGGTTCCCGACGGGCCACCGCCAGCGCCCGCAGCGCACTGGTCGAAGAACGCACGGCATAACCGGTCTGCTCCAGCATGGCTGACAACAGCCGCAAGTTTTCGGGCCGGTCGTCCACAATTAAAATGGAAGTTTTTTCAGTCATGGTCTTTAGTCAGGGCTTTTTAAGGCCAGGGCCGCCGCATCGGCAAGCAACTTGAGCAGGTTGTCGGCGTCAAACTGGCTGGCGAGCTGGTCCAGGCTTTGGGCCAGGTCCGGGTGGCCGGACCGGAGGGTGTCAAGCTGTTGGGTGACGGCATTAAAATTGGCCAGGCTGACGGCGTCCGCCAACTGGTTGCGCCAGCCGGCTGGCTGGCGGGCCAGCGCGGCCACCGTATCCGCGCGCGGGGCGGGGCGGGGCGGGGGCGGGTTTTCCGGGGCATAAACCAGCTCCAGCTGCTGCCCGATTTTCTCCAGCAATTCCAATGGCTTCACGGGTTTCGCCAAAAAATCATCCGCGCCGGCCGCCAGGGCGGCCGCGCGGTCTTCAGCGTAGGCGAGGGCGGTGAGACTGATGATTTTCAGCCCGGCCTGCTCCGGGGCGGCCCGCAGCCGGAGCATCGTCTCCAAGCCATCCATGTCCGGCATGCGGGTATCCATGAGCACCAGGTGGGGCCGCCAGGCAGCCGCCAGCGCCAGGGCAGCGGCCCCGCCCACGGCGGGCTGCACCGAGAAACCGGCGCGTTGCAACAGCTCACATAAAAAATTCCGGTTGTCCGCCAGGTCATCCACCACGAGGACCCGGCGCTCGGCCGCGCCCGGCGGGAGCCGGTGCCCGGCCAGCTTGTAGAGCGGCCGCGCCGGCCCGGCGACGAGGAGCGGCAACAGGGGCACGGTGAAGACAAACGTGCTGCCCCGGCCCACCTCACTGGCCACCGTGATCTCGCCCCCCAACAGACGCGCATACTCCTGGCTGAGGGCCAGGCCCAGGCCGGTGCCGGTCTGGGCGGCCCGGCCAGTGCTGGTCTGTTCAAACTTTTGAAAGAGCCGGCAGAGTTCCGCCGGGGCCAGCCCCGGCCCGGTGTCCTGCACCGCCACGCGCAAGCCGCCCGGTTCCCCCGGATGGGCGCGGGCGACCGCCACGGTCACTTCAACCCCCCCGCTTTTGGTAAATTTCACCGCGTTCCCGATCAAGTTGGCCAGCACTCGCCGGATTTTTTCCGCATCCGCGCGCACCCGGTCCGGCAGGGCGGCGCC
Source organism: uncultured Verrucomicrobia subdivision 3 bacterium (assembly GCA_903875465.1). Lineage (GTDB taxonomy): Bacteria > Verrucomicrobiota > Verrucomicrobiia > Limisphaerales > UBA11358 > UBA11358. The sequence goes on along the minus strand of CAIQWB010000122.1, from coordinate 84,704 downwards.
CAGGACCAGCTCCAGGGACAACTGTTTCAAATCGGCCGGCGGCCGGAATAATTCGACCGTCTCGGCGGCCAGGTCGGCGCAGTTAAACTCCACGGGCTGCACCACCATCCGGCCGGCTTCGATCTTCGCCAAATCCAGAATATCATTGAGAATGGCCAGCAGATGATCGCCGCTGCTGCAGATGATTTTCAACTTGTCCTGGGCGGTCGCGGAGAGCGACTGGTCCTGCTGCAACAAATGGCTGAAGCCCAGGATGGCGTTGAGCGGCGTGCGAATCTCATGGGACATGTTGGCGAGGATTTCGCTCTTGGCCCGGCTGGCGGCGCGGGCCGCCTGCGACGCCGACTCCAGCGCCTGGGCGGCGCGCTTGCGCTCGGTGTTGTCAAAGACCGTGGTGCGTGTCTCGAGCAAATTGCCCGCCGCATCCCGGACGGCCAGGGCGTTCATGACCACCGGCAGAATGGTGCCGTCCTTGCGGCGCAGGTCCAGGTCAAAATTGCCGTGGGTTTCGGCGTGGTTAAACCCGATGAAATGCTGCAAGAAACACTCGAGACTCTGGGGGGGCAGGAATTCAGTGAGACTCCGGCCGATGAGTTCTTCGCGCGAGTAGCCCAGCCAGGCGAGTTCCGTATCGTTGACGCGCACGAATTCGCCGCGGTGGTTCAGGCTGTGGTAGCCACAGGGGGCCCGGTTGTAGAGCTGCTCAATCTCGGCGGCGTGGGCCGCCAGCCGGTTGGCCAGCGCCTTCCGCTCCCGGATATCGGTGACAAACAACCGGAAATGCTGGAACCCGCCCGCGGGGTCGTAGACGGGCTGGACAAACAGCTCCACTGGCACACGGGTGCCATCCGACCGGATAAATTCCTTCTCGTAACGGACCGGCTGGCCGGTGCGCCGGGCGGCTGCGAGGTGGGCGATCTGGAGGGCATGCCATTCGGGCGGGGTCAACGGCTCGCGCCGGAGGTTCGGGTTGGTGAGCAATTCCGCGCGGGTATAACCCAACAACTCTTCAAACGCCCGATTGACCGTCAACAGCCGGCCATCGTGAGTGCCCAAGGCGAAAGGCACCGTGGTGTGTTCAATTACCTCCGCCAGCAGCGCCAGCTCACGCGTGCGCTCGGCCACGCGTTCTTCGAGCAAGTCCTTGGCCAGCTTGGTTTCGTGGATGTCATAGCAATAGCCAATGTAGCCGCCGAAGTCCCCGTTGGGCCGTTGCATGGGCTGGCCGAAATCGGCGATCCACCGGTACACCCCGTCGTGGCGGCGCAAGCGGTATTCCAGCGTGAACGCCTCCTGCCGGGCGAAATGCGCCAGATACTGCTGCACGCACCTGGCGAGGTCATCGGGGTGCACCCCCTCGGCCCAGCCATCCCCCAATTCCTGCTCCCGCCGCCGGCCGGTGAACGCCAGCCAGGTGGCGTTAAACCAGTCACACTTGGCGGTGGTGTCCGCCCGCCAGATCAAGGCCGGGGCATGATTCAGCAAGTGCAGATGAAAATCGCGCGCCTTGATGAGCTCCTGTTCCGCCTGCTTGCGCGCGGAAATGTCCTGGACCAGGGCCACGAAATAATCCGGCTGGCCAGCGGCGGTCCGCGCGCAGCGCACCACTAATTCCGTCATCAAATACCCACCATTTTTCCGGAGATAACGTTTCTCGATGGTGTAGCCATCGGTTTCGCCACGCAGCACCTGCGCAAGGCAGGCTTCATTGGCCGGCAGGTCCTCCGGATGGGTGAGCTGGGTCCAGGTGAGGGTATGAAGCTCGGCCCGGGTGTACCCGAGCATTTCGCAGAAGCGGTCATTCACCTGATCGAAACCGCGGGCCAGGGTGCTGATGATCATGCCACCCAAGGGCATTTCGAACCAAGTGCGCAGCCGGCCCTCACTGGCTTTTAATTCCGCCTCCGCCTGTTTGCGCGCGGTGATGTCCTGGACCAGGCCCACCATAAAATCCACCCCGCCATCCGCCTTGCGCGAGCAGCGGACCACGACCTCCACCGGGAACAGCCCGCCGTTTTTGCGGCGATACAGTTTCTCCATGGAGTAGCCATCCGACTCCCCCCGCTGGATGCGCGCCAAATGCCTTTCCGTGACCGCCTGGTCGCCCGGCTGGGTGAGTTGCGACAAGCGCATACCCATTATTTCGGCACGGGTGTACCCCACCATTTCACACAGGCGGTCATTGACCTGCAGGAAGCCCATTTCCACGGAAAAGATGGCAATGCCGCCCAGGGGCATTTCAAACCAGGCACGCAGGCGGCGCTCGCTGGCCTTGAGCTCCGCCTCCGCCTGCTTGCGGGAAGTGATGTCCTGGATGAGGGCCACCAAATAATCCGGGCGGCCATCCGGCTGCCGGGAGCAGCGGACCACCAGCTCCACGGGGAAATACTCCCCATTCTTGCGGCGATAACGCTTTTCCAGAGCATACCCTTCGGCCTGGCCCTGCATCACTTTGGCCAGGTGGTTTTCCGTGACCCCATGGTCCTCCTCGTGGGTGACCTGGGCCCAGGTCATGCCCAAGAGCTCGGCGCGGGAATAACCCAGCATGGCACACAGATGGTCATTGACCTGGAGGACGCCCCGTTCCGGCGAACAGATGGCAATGCCGCCCAGCGGCATTTCAAACCAGGTGCGGAGCCGGTTCTCGCGCAACTTTAATTCTGCCTCCGCCTGCACGCGTGCGGTAATGTCTTCCAGCACGCCGATGTAATGCCCGGGCTGGCCCGCCTCCCCCAGGACCGGGGTGATGGTTTCCGCGCCGTGAAACAGGGTGCCATCCTTGCGGCGGTTGATGATTTCCTGCTGCCAGACCTTCCCGGCCAGGATGGTCCGCCACATTTCCTGGTAATATTCCGCCACCTGCCGGCCCGATTTCAGCAACTGCGGGCTTTGGCCCAGCACCTCTTCGCGGGAATAACCAGTGAGCCGGATAAAGGCCGCATTGACCCAGAAAATGGAACCCGTTCGGTCGACCAGAAAAATCGCATTGGCGGCGGCGGCCATGGACTGTTCGAGGAGCCGCATTTGGAGATCGGCCGCCTGCCGGGCGGTAATGTCGCGGATGGCGCTCACCAAATAGGCCTCGCCATCGAAGCTGACCCCGCGCGAGCTGACTTCCACGGGAAGGCAGCGACCATCCTGGCAACGGTGGATGGTTTCAAACTGCAGGCCGCGCACCTGGGCATCGGCCAGTTGCCGGACGACCTCGGACGGGTTGCCGCCAGCCCGCAATTCATAGACGGTTAATTCCAAGAGTTCCTCGAGCGGGTACCCATACAACGCCACGGCGGCCTGGTTGGCGGAGCAAATGCGACCATCAGCGGCGCGGACCAGCAGCAGGGCATCCCGGCTCTGGCTGGCCATGAGCTCGGACATTTTCAAGGCGGCTTCCAACCGCCGCCGGGCCGTCACATCCCGCCCCACCACCAGCAGGGCGCGCCGGCTGCCATCCGGATTAAATAACGGCACCTTGTGGACTTCATGTTCCTGCAGCCCGCCATCCGGCCCGGGGCCGCGTTCCGTGACCAGGGTCATGTCCCCCGCCGCCCAGCCGGTGGCATCGCTGCGGGTGCAGGCCGCAAACAGACCCTGGAGGGCGGGGATGGCCTGCGCCAGCTCGGCGTCGGTACGCCCGAACCAGGGCACGCCCTGAAGCTGGAAAAATTCCCGGGCCGGGGGATTGGCCACTAGCCAGCGGCCGGCGCCATCCTTGAGAATGACATTGTCCGGCAGCATATTAATGAGGGTGAGCAGGTTTTCCTGGGCGGCGAAGAGGGCCTGCTCGGAGCGGGTGCGCGCGGTGACTTCGTGCAGCAGTAACCGGCAGCGGTCACCGGAGGCAGCGCGCCGGGCTTCCAGCCAGACCGCGAGCGGCGGGCCGCTCCGGGGTGAGAGCGTCAAGTGGCATTGCTGGTTCGCCTCGGCGGCAAACACCGTCACGAGAAATTGGTGGAAGGCGTCCTGATCTTCCGGTTGAACCAGCCCGACCAAGGGCTGGCCGGCCACCTGGCTGGCCGCCTCGCGCAGCAACCGGGCGGCCGCCAGATTAATTTTATCGATCGTCCCGTCGCGGTGGAGCGTCACATATGCCACCGGGGCCTCGGCAAATAACTCCTGGTATTCGTCCCGGCGGGCGGCCAGCTCCGCTGCGGCGCGGCGCAGTTCCCCAGCGGCCGCTTTTTTAGCTGCCCGGAGCTGGCTAGCTTGGTTGGCAAATGGCTTCATTCAACCCGCTGCCGGCGGCATTTCCCCCGTCCCCCGGGGCAACCGCGCCACGATTTCCACGCCCCCAGGCACCGTATTCTGAATCGCGACCGCGCCGCCCACCCGGAGGATAATCTGGCTGGCCACGGCGGGTGACAAGCCCAAATCGCCCCGGGGGGTGACGGCGCCGCCATTGGCCATGGGCGCGAAAAAGCCTGGTAAAAAGCGTTCGGGCACCGTATGGCCCGAGGCTCGAATCACCAGGACCACCTCGTGGGCCAAGGGCGTGGCGGCCAGGGTCAATTCACCGCCGGGCGAGCAAAATTTAATGCCCGTTTCCAGCAGGCGGAGGATGGCACGGGTGAGAAAATAGGCATCGCCCCGCACCCTCCCCAGCCCCTGCGGCGGGGGCCCCAGGCGCAGGTCATTGACGGCGGCGGTATCGCGGCATTCCTGCACCGCCGTGGCCAGCACCGCATCCAAGGGACTGACCGCGACCGGCCCGCCCTCAGCCTCCGCATGGGAGAGGAGCAAGGCATCTTCCATGAACAGCAGCAGGCGCTGCCGGGACTCTTCAAACAACTTTTTAATTTCCGCCGTCGGCGGGCCGCTGACCAGCTCGGCCAACGCCAGATCGGCCGCCCCGAGCAGACCATTCAGCGGGGTGCGCAGTTCGTGGGCGATAAAGCGCAAAAACTGTTGTTTCGCACTGTCCAACTGCCCTCGCTGGGCGGTCAACTGGCTTTGGCCCTGGTCCAGCGCAGCGAATTTCTCATTGGTTTCCGCCAGTTGGCGGGTGCGCAGATTTACCAACAGGGCCAGGGCGTCACTTTTACGGCCGGCTGCGAGTTGCTGCCGGCGCATTTCCAAGTGGGTGCTGACGCGCACCCGCACCTCCTCGGCATGAAAGGGCTTGGTGATGTAATCCACGCCCCCGAATTGAAAGGCTTTGACCTTGTCATCCACCCCCCCGAGCGCACTGATAAAGATCACGGGGATATCCTTCAAGCGGGCATCGGCCTTGAGTTGCAGGCAAACCTCATAGCCATCCATCTCGGGCATCATGACATCGAGCAGAATCAGGTCCGGGGGCTGCCGCTGCGCCGCCCGCAAGGCCAGGCTGCCGGTGCTGGCCGGCCGGATGGAATAGCCGAATTTGCCGAGCATGCTGCCGAGCAGATGCAGGTTGGCGGGGGTGTCATCCACCACCAAAATATCAGCGGCGCCGGCGGCGGGCGGGTGGGGCTTCATGAGTTCAGTCCTTTGGGGTGGCGGAGGGTGGCGAATTGTTGCAGCGAGCGCTTAAAAAGCGACCGGGTGCGCTGGCTGACGGGAATGATATGTTTGCAGGCTTTCAGGTGGACGCGGTGGCGTCCCGCCGCATCTTGCTCGAGATAATTTAAAAACGCCAGATTGATGATCGCGGAGCGGTGGGCACGCACGAATTGGGCCGGCGGCAACTCTTGCAGCCATTGCTTCAAGGGTTTGCGAAACATGGCTTGCTGGCTCTCCCCCCAGCAGACGGTGGAGTATTCCCCATTGGCCAGGATCAGTTTTACTTCCGACAGCGGCAAGTATTGGCGGCGGTTTGGCTCGGTGAGGAGCAGGCGGTCATTGGCGGCGGGTGGTGGGGCGGCGGCGGCGGGGTCCAGCAGTTGCCGCACCCGTTCCATGAGGGGGCCGGGCAAATCGCTTTTCCCTTCGCCCGACTGGCTCCACCACTGGATGTCGGCACCCACCCCCAGATTGTTCAGGATGCCGGTAATAAAGGTGGCCGTCTGCTCCAGTTGCCGGGACTTGCGCCGCTGCTGGCGGCCGGAGCGGCGCAACCGGGCAGTAATGGCTTCGAGGATCTCCGGAAGATTTATGGGTTTGGCGATGAAATCATCACCGCCCTGATTCATGCTGCGGCGAATGAGCTGGCGATCCGTGGCGCCGCTGAGAAAAATCACGGGAACTTCCGCCAAACGGTCGTCCTGGCGGATGGCGGCCACCACGCCGGCACCATCCAGGCCAGGCAGGTTCAGGTCGCATAAAATTAACTCGGGCGGAAGGGCGGTGGCCAGTTGCAAGCCGGCTTCGCCCGTGGCCGCCACACTGACGGCATGACCATGCCGACGCAGAAACCCACCCACCATTTGGTGAATGAGCGGGTCATCCTCGATGATTAAAATCCGGGCCACAGCGTCTGCCTGCAGAGGGTGTTTTGCCCGCCCGCCCAACGCCAGGGCGAACCATCCCTCCACCGCGCCACCAGCTTAGCGATGGCCGGGTGGTTTGCAGATAATTTTGCAGTGAGTGATGATATTTTTGCAGCAAGCGATGATTTAGCGCGAGATATTTATCATCGACTTTTTATTCCCAGAACGCCGAACAGCGCTGAAACCAGGAGGTTTTTAGGTTTAACCCGCACTCCGAAATTAAAACGGCCGGTCGGCATCCATATCTTGGGCATAAACGCTTGGGAACACTGGCTTCCCAAGCCGCTGGCAATCCGTTGCCCATTTAAGAGTGGGCGCTGCGGCAGTCTCACCAGACCACTGCGGGTAGGCCGGCGATTTTCCAAAAGTATTTCTGCGCCAACAGCTTGACGCATCCCAGCCATCTAAATTTCGGAGTTCGGGTTAATTGACCATCCAGGGACACGGTCGATGGCTCCGGGCTGGCCATAAGATTGATTTGCACAGCCAGCCCGTCACTGTCCACCCGGTGGTCCGCCACCACTTTGCCGGCGAGGGCCAACAAATTCTGGGGGTTCACCTTGAGGTTGAGCTGGCCGGCCTCCAGTTTGCTCACCACCAACATTCCCGAAACCATCCGGGTTATTCAACTCGCATTTTGCGCCGCATGGCAGCAGGAAAACCAAGAATTTCCAGTTTTTGGCAATCAAAAACGCACCAAACTATGGGTGACCCCTTTATTGGCTGCCGGCTGAAATATTAGAAACTCGTTACCTCGGTTCCTACGAGATGGGATTTTTTGGGTGGCGGCGTGAGGGGTTCTGGTGGGGGATGGATGGCATGGCTGCCGGCTGAAATATTAGAAACTCGTTACCTCGTTTCCTACGAGATGGGATTTTTTGGGTGGTGTCTTGAGGGGCTCTGGTTGGGGGTGGATGGCATGGCTGCTGACTGAAATATTAGAAACTCGTTACCTCGTTTCCTACGAGATTGGATTTTTTGGGGGTGGCGGTGTGAGGGGCTCTGGTGGGCAGGGCTAATGGGCTTGCCAAAGGGGCTGGGTATGCCCATTTTTAAGGGGGTCGCCGGAGTCTGGCCGGAAGGCGGTTAGGGCGATAATTTGTAGCTGAAATTGAGGATGCCTCTGCGGGAGGTTGGAAATTATGTGCCAGTAAGCTCATGCAACTTGAACAGTTTAAATATCTATTGGCGGATCCCCTGGTCGCCGTGAGGCATGGCCAGGGCAAGGCCACTGGGGCGGGGGAAGTTTTGTCCCGCGAGGCCGACTGGCTGCCTGGTTGGGCTTGGAAAGCAGTTGCTGGCGGGCGCACGGTGTTGTTGGCGGCTTGGCTGGGGTTGCTGGCCTGCGGGTGTCAGACGTATCAGGAACAAAACCGGGTGATTCGTTACTGGCAGAATGGGGATGTGGTTAATGCGGTGCAGGAGGCTCAGAGCAAAGCGCATAAAAATGCACGGAACAAGGATGCCATTATTTGGCGGCTGGAGGAGGGGGCGGTGTTGCGCGCGGCGGGGCGTTATCAGGACAGTAATCTGGCTTTCGATCAGGCCCAAAGCAAAATGGATGAGTATGCCCAGAAGGCAAAGGTGCGGGTGGGGCAGGAGGCGGCGGCCATGCTGTCCAATCAAGCCAACCTGGCCTATGAGGGGCGGGCTTATGACGGCATCATGCTGAACACCTATGAGGCCTTGAATTATCTGGCTCTGGGGCAGCCGGACAAGGCGCGGCCGGAGCTGATTCGCGCTTATCAGCGGCAGCAGGATGCGGTGGAGGCCAATAAAAAGCGGATTCAAGAGGCTCAGGAGGCGGCGGCGAATTCAAAAGATAGCGCGGCGATTGCCAAGGCCGAGCAGGATCCGGGCTTGCAAGCCCGGCTTGCGGGGGTGACGACGAATCTCACGGGGATGCAGAGCTATGCGGATTATGTGAATCCCTTCACGGTTTATCTGGATGGCCTGTATTTCATGGCCAACGCCGCCGATGCCTCGGATGGGGAGCGCGCGCGCAAGTCGTTGGAGCGGGTTGCGGAGTTTGCCCCCGAGAATCCGTTTGTGAAGCAGGATCTGGCGACAGTCGGCGAGGTGATGGCCGGCAAGCCCCTCGCGCCGGTGACTTATGTGGTGTTTGAAACGGGGTGCGCGCCGGTGCGGGACCAAATCCGGATCGACATTCCGATCATCATTTCCAAGGTGAGCTACCTGGGGGCGGCCTTTCCCACGTTGCGATTTGAGGATGATTACATGCCTTTTCTCACGGTCTCGGGCGGGGGTGCCAATGTGAGCACGATCCGGGTGGCGAGCATGGATGCGGTGGTGGCGCAGGATTTTAAGAATGAACTGCCGACGATTATCACCAAAACCATTATTGCCACCGTGGCGAAGGGGGTGGCGGCTTATGCGGCCAATGATGCGGCCCAGCAATCCGGGGGGGATTTGGGCGGTCTGCTGGCGCAATTGGGCACGGCGGTCTATCAAATGGCGGTGAACATTGCGGATGAGCGGACCTGGAGCACCCTGCCCAAGGAATTTCAGGTGGCCCGGCTGCCCACGCCGGCGGATCGCACCATTGACTTGATGACGCCGGCGGGTGTAAAAGTCAGGGTAACGATGGGCGAGGGGACGGTTAACGTGGTTTACGTGAAATCGATCAATCCCAACGCACCTTTGATGGTATCGCAATTTAAATTAAAATGAAATTGTCAAATTATGGGTTCCTGGCACTGGGCGCACTGGTGCTGGCCGCCACGGGCTGTTCGACGATGAACACCGTGGAAAATGTGCCGGTGCAGGGGCAGCGCAACATCATAGCTGACCGGCGGGTGATCACCGACCCGGATCTGGCCCGTTCGGTGGCGATTATCGCCGTGAACACGACCCCGGGGGCGGGTGGCCTGCTGCGGGCGCAAGTGGAGGTGGCGAACCACATGCAGTCGGTGCAACGCTTTCTTTACAAGTTCGAATGGTTTGACGCGAATGGGATGCAGGTGAACAACATTATTTCCGCCAACCTGACCGAACAACTGGAAGGCGGGGAAAGCAAATTTATCTCGAGCATTGCGCCGACGCCCGACTGCAAAGATTTTCGTCTGAAACTCCTTTCTGCCAATTGATTTTAAACCTGACTTAATTGATGAATGCCAAATTACTGTTCCCCTTGATCGCCGCCCTGCCGTTGCTGGCCACCAGTTGTGCCACGGATGCCCACTATGTGCAGACGGGCGACCGCGAGCAAATTATCAACCTGAAGCAAATTAACATCCAGGATTACGCCAAGGCGGCCAGTCTGGCGGTGCAGAAACTCCTGGCCAGCCCGGCCTTGGACCGAGTGACCACCCCGCCGGCGCTGGTGGAACTCAGCCGGATTATTAATAACACCAGCCAGCAAGTGGACACGGATCTGCTGACCAAGAAAATCAGCATTGCCATGCTGCAAAGCGGCCGGGCGGTGACGCGGACGGTGGATGACAAGGCCATTGGCTACCAGCAGCAGCAAGCCTATTTGAACGATCCGCGCAACGTGCGCCTGCCGGACTTCACCTTGTCGGGCAAGATCATTGAAACGGTCGAACGGGCCGGGGACACGCGGCGGACCACCTATACCTTTCAACTCTCCCTGAATGACACCAAGCAGGGGGTGCAGGTCTGGGAGGATGAAGAGGAAATTGGCAAGCAAGGCACCCGGGCGGCGGTTGGTTTTTGAAGCGTTGGCCTCGGTCATCACCCGCCGGAGATCCGGCGGGTGTTTTGTGCCCGGGGGCGGCGATACGCAACGCCTCAACGCCTTACAAGCGCAAATTAGGAGTTGCCAGGGGGAGGTTTTCTGATAGGCTAGGATTTCCCTGTGCCGGTTTCGGCGGGGGGTAACGGCCTCAAATTTCATCCGCGTGTGCGGGTGGAGCGGCCACAAAAACAACTCAATGAATCCCGTGTTCCGCGGGATGCCCTGAAGATTCGGGGCCGCAACCAAAGGAAAAACGTGTTAAGCATCGGTGTAAAAGAATTGTTGGAATCCGGTGTCCATTTCGGACATCAAACGAAGCGTTGGAACCCGAAGATGAAGAAGTTCATCTTTGACGCCCGCAACGGCATTCACATCATTGACCTGAGCAAGACGATCGTCCAGCTCGAAGCCGCGGTGGATTTTCTCTCCCTGACGGTGCGCAAAGGTGGCAAAGTGCTCTTCGTGGGCACGAAGAAGCAGGCGCAGCAATGCGTGACGGAAACGGCCAAGGAATGCGGCCAGTATTATGTCACGGAGCGCTGGCTCGGTGGCACGATGACGAATTTCAACACCATCAAGACCTCCATCAAACGCCTCAAGGAAATTGAGAAGATGGAAGCGGATGGTTCCATTAACAATTATGTGAAGCAGGAGCAGGCGGTGATCCGCCGCGAAGTGGCCCGCTTGCACAAGTATTTTGACGGCATCCGCCTGATGGACAAGCACCCGGCGGCCCTGTTCATCGTGGACATCAAGCGCGAGCATAACGCGGTGGCGGAAGCCCGCAAGTTGAAGATCCCGATCGTGGCCCTGGTGGACACGAACTGTGATCCCGACCTGGTGGATTATCCGATTGCGGCGAACGACGACGCGATCCGTTCGGTGCGCACGATCATGGCGACGGTGTCGCAGGCAATCACGCAGGCCAACGCGGAGTTTGAATCCAAGCGGTCCCGCCGCGCGGATGCGGACCAGCCCGCTCCTGCTCCGGCGGCCGAAGGGGCCCCGGCAGCGGCGGCGCCGGTGACGGCCTAATCCGGTTTGGGGCGGCGGAACCGGGTTCCGCCGCCCATTTTATTTAACCTATCCTGTTTATATATTATGGCTGAAATTACTCCTGCGGTGGTGGCCAAGCTCCGGGAAATGACCGGCGCGGGCATGATGGAATGCAAAAAAGCGCTGACGGCGGCTTCGGGCGAACTCGAAGCGGCAGTCGACATTTTGCGCAAATCCGGCTCCGCCAGTGCCGCTAAAAAGGCCACGCGTGATGCCAATGAAGGGCTGATTGCCCAATACATTCTGCCGGGTGGCCAGGCGGGCGTGCTGGTGGAAGTGAATTGCGAAACAGACTTTGTGGCCCGCAACGATTCGTTCCGTGCGTTTTGTGACGACCTGGCGAAGAAAGTGGCCAACGATCCCGCAGTGGATCTGGAAGCCGACCGCATCGCGGCCGTGGCGCGCATTGGCGAAAACATCAAGATCGCCCGGAATGCCCGCCTGGAAGTGACGGGCAATGGTTTGATTGCGGCCTACATTCATACCGGCGCCAAAGTGGGCGTGCTGGTGGAAGTGGGCGCGGGCAAGGCGGAAACCACGAGCCGGGAAGAGTTCAAGCAACTCGTGAAGGACATTACCTTGCAAATCGCCGCGGGGCATCCCCAGGCGGTTTCCCGCGAGGAAGTGCCGGCGGACGTGGTGGCGAAGGAACGCGAAATCGCCGCGCAATCGGACCGGCTCAAAGGCAAGCCGGCGGCTGCGCTGGAGAAGATTCTCCAGGGCGTGCTGGACAAGTTCTACCAGACCTACTGCCTGGTGGACCAGGGCTTCGTGAAACGCAATTCGGAAGTCAGCGTGAAAGAACACGTTGGCCAGGTGGCGAAGCAGCTTGGTGACGAGATCACCATCCGCCGTTTCGTGCGGTTCCAAGTGGGCGAGACGAACGTCTAAGCCAGCGAGGAAATTGTTTTTGCAAGGCGTCCCTTTGGGGACGCCTTTTTTATGGCGCACACTTGACCCGGGTGCGCCGCCGTGGAAGGCTGGCAGCTCATGAAATTTCCCCGCTTGCGCCTCACGGTTGGTTTGCTGCTTGCTTGGTTCACGGCGAATGGCAGCGTCGCTGCGGAGAGGTCGTCGGCTGGTGCCGGCACGGTTGCGGAGGTGAGGGTGGACCGGCAGGAGACGGTGGTTAAATCATTCTTTGGCCTGGGGATTCAATGGGATCCTTACGAATATCCGCCACGGCCGGCGGCCTGGCAGTTGACACGGCACCGGTTGGATTTTGCCAAGCCGGCATTTTTTCGGGTGATGTTCTCGGGGAACGCGTATTGCCGGGGTTTCGATGGGGCGGGCCAGCCGCGCTATGTGTGGACAGAGTCCGAGGCGGAGATGCGCCGCCGCATGGGCTCGCTGCTGGCGATTTTGGATTATGCCCAGACCAACCAGATTGATGTCATGCTGGGAGAATGGGGGCCGCCCGGGAAATTGGGCGAAGGCGAGCACGACACCATCACTGCGCCGGATGATCCGCGCTGGGCGCGGTTGGTGACGGATGCGGTGCACTGGCTGCGCACGCAGCGGGGGTATTCGGTGGTGCGCTGGTACAACCTGATGAACGAGCCCAATGGATCGTGGATGTGGCCCGGCGGCAAGGTGGATTACAATGCCTGGGCGGCTGGCATCCGGGGGTTGCGGCGGTCGTTCGACGCCCAGGGGCTGGCGGGGGTGGCCATTGTGGGGCCGGATAATTCGGGAGACTGGGATTGGGCCGACCGGGTTTCCCAGGAGTTGCCCGAAGCGATCGGGGCTTGGGAAATGCATTGGTACGCACGGGATCAGGAAGTTCTGGACGGCGCTATTGAGACGTTGTTGCGCGCGAAAAAGAAGATCATCCTCGCCCATGATCCAGGGGCCCGGGACAAGCGGTTTTACATGGGGGAGTCGGGTTTGATTGACGGGCGGTGCAATGGGGATCAGCAGCCCCGGGTGCGGACGTTTCTCTATGGGGTGATGATGGCGGATTACGCGGCCCAAGTGGCCGGGGCAGGCTGGATGGGGTTGAGCGCGTGGGATATGGATGATGCGATGCATCCGGCGAACGGACACCCCGCGGTGCCGGTGGATACGACGCTGAAGCTGTGGGGATTTTGGAACACGCAGGGCACGGCGATGGGGCATCCGGAGGACGAAAACATCCGGCCGTGGTTTTACCCGTGGTCGCTGATGTCCCGGCTGTTCCCGCGCGACACGCGGATTTTGCCGGTGGCCCCCACCGGGCGGGCGAACCTGAGAATCATGGCGGGGGAAACGCCGCAGCGGGGCCACTTCAACTTCATGGTGGTTAATAATGCGGACGCGGTGCGGTCAGTGCGGTTGGTGATTCCGGGCGGGGGCAGAAGCACGGTGCAACTCTACCATTACTTTGAACGAGACCACCCCAGTGATGTGGATGGCTTTGCCGTCCCGTCCTTGAGCTTGCCGGTGACCGACCTGGGCGGGGGAGTGCGGGTGGACCTGCCGGGCCGGGGTTGTGTGTTTGTGGCGACGGTGCCGGCGAGTTAAGTCCATGGGGGCCCAGCCCAGTCGATTTGCCCGGAGGACGGGGCAAAACGCCATATTACCATTGCCTAAACACCGGACTCGGAGTATCGGTTTAAAGTGCAATCCCGTTTTATTTCGAGTTTCGCCGGACGGCTTATAGTTGCCGGCTGGTGGTTGCTGATCATGGTGCAACTGGCCGGGGCCACGAACATTCGCCTGCACAATGAACTGATTGATCCGCAATCCGCCACGAACCGGGCAGTGCTGGCGGCCGCCCGGCATTCGCGGTCCCCCGCCACGGGACTGGTGGTGGTTCAATTTGCCGGTCCACTGGCGGCGGCCCAGCGCCGGGAATTGCGGCAGGCGGGGGTGGAATTGCTGCACTACGTGCCGGAGGATGCGTTTGTTGCCAAATTGAACAATGTCTCGCTGGCCACGGTGGGGGCGCTGAACTATGTCCGCTGGGTGGGGCCGTACCGGGCGGATCACAAAATTCATCCCCGGCTGGCGGCGGCAGCGCGGGCCGCGAGTCAGACCAACCAGACGGTGGGGATTACCATTTTGCTTGCAACCTCGGCCACCGAAGCGGAGTTGGCGGCGGCGCGCACGCATTTGACGGCCGTGCAACCCGAGACCCGCCTGCGGCAGGGCATCATTCTGCGGGGGGAATTGGCCCCTGGACATCTGGCTGCCCTGGCGCAATCCAGTGCCGTTGTGTGGCTGGAGCGGGCTCCGCGGCGGAAGCTGGTGGATGAACTGGCCTCGAAAATCGTCGGTGGCGATGATGGGCAGGTGGCGACCCGGACGGTTACCGAGCAGTTGGGTTTTAACGGGGCTGGCGTGACGGTCTGTGTGGCCGACACGGGGCTGGACTCGGGCGATACCAATACCATGCACCCGGATTTACGCGGCCGGGTCACGGGGTTTCAGTATTATGGGGATTTAACGGACGGATCGGATGGTTATGGGCATGGCACCCATTGTGCCGGGATTGTGGCGGGGAATGCGGCGACGGGGGAGACCGATCCGGATTCTGGCGCCTGGTATGGGCTGGGCGTGGCCTCCGGGGCCAGTTTGTTTGTGGAGCGCATTTTTGATGACAGTGCAAATCCCGCCACGCCGTTTCCCAGTGACGCAACCCTGACGCAGGATGCGGTGCGCCACGGTGCCAAAATCGGCTCCAATAGCTGGGGGGACGATGTGCAGGGCGAATATGATATTGACGCAGCACAATTCGATGAGCTGGTGCGGGATGCCGATGCGGGCACGGCCGGGGACCAGTCGTACATCCTGGAATTCTCCGCCGGCAATGCGGGGCCGGGCACGCAAACCATTGGCAGTCCCGCGACGGCCAAGAATGTGATTGCCACCGGGGCCTCGGAGAATATCACCGGCACCTTCGCGGCCACTTACGGACTCTATGCGGACGGCCCGGACACGATGTGTGATTTTTCCAGCCGTGGGCCGTGTGCGGATGGGCGGATCAAACCGGACCTGGTGGCGCCGGGCAGTTGGATTGCGTCGGCCGCGTCGTCGGCCGCGCTGAATGAAGCGGCGATCGCGTGGACGGCGATTGACAATTATTACGTGTTCATGGGGGGGACCAGCATGGCCGGCCCGTACGCGGCGGGGGCGGCGGCGGTGTTTGTGCAGTATTACCAGAGCCAGCATACGAATGCGGTGCCGTCACCGGCGCTGGTGAAGGCGGCCTTGATCAACTCGGCGAATGAACTGGACGAAGCCAATGGCGGCCCTGGCCCGCTGCCGAACAACGACGAGGGTTGGGGGCGGATCACGCTGACCAATTTGATCGTGACGAACTTCACCACCGCACCGAGCATTTACCAATACCTGGACCAGAGCGTCCGGCTCACCAACAGCCAGGTGTATGCCCAGCATGTGTTTGTGTCGGGGGCGGACCAGCCACTCAAAATCACCCTGGCGTATACGGATGTGCCGGGTTTTCCGGGCGCGCTGCCAGCGCTCGTGAATGACCTGGACCTGGAGGTGGTGGGTCCGGATGGCGCGTTGTATCGCGGCAACCAGTTTGGCGCGGGCGAATCGGTGCCGAACCCGCCGTCGACGGACAAGCTGAACAATGTGGAGGGCGTGCTGCTGTCCCAGCCCGTGCCCGGTGATTATGTGGTCCGCGTGCGCGGGAGCAAGATCGTGGCGGATGCCGTCAGCAACACCCCCGCGATTGACCAGGACTTTGCGCTGGTTGCTTCCGGCAACCTCGGGCGGCCGGGCGTGGGCTTGATATTGCTGGACCGGCCCACTTACACCGCGCCGGGCACCATCCAAGTGGAGGTGCTGGATGCCGCCCGGGCCGCCAGCAACTCGGTGAGCGTGCTGGTGACCAATCTGACGGAGCACAAGTGGACCACCAACCGGTTGCTGGCCGCCGGGAATTATGGGGCCTTTACGGGAGCGGTGGCCACAGTGAGCGGGGTGGCGGCTAGTGGCCAAATCCAGATTGCGAATGGGGACAGCCTGGCGGCCAGTTATGTGGATGCTTCCGGCACGAAGCGCGTGGCCACGGCGCTGGCGGATTTGGTGCCGCCGGTCATCAGCGGGGTGGCGCCGGCGACCGATGTGGGGGTGCTGACCATTACCTGGCAGACCAGCGAGCCGGCCAATTCCCTGGTGCGCTACGGCACCAACCGGTCAAACTTGAATCTGGCGGTCACGAATAATGCACTGGTGACCAGTCATGTGGTCAAGCTGACCCGGCTGATTCCCGGCCGGGCTTATTATTATCTGGTGGGTGCCACGGATGCGGCGGGGAATTCGGCCACGAATAACAATGCCGGGGCGGACTTCACCTTCACCGGCCAGGCCACCCCCACGGTGTTATTGGTGGATGCCTACGATACGGTGGCGGAAGCGGCGAATGGTTCCACGGTGATTCCCGACAGTGCCTACACGAACGTGCTGACGGCGGCCGGCATTAGTTATGGTTTTTGGAAGGTGAATGCCCGGGGCTATCCGCAACTCGCCGATCTGAAACCATTCCCCGTGGTGATGTGGCGCCTGACTGATGACCAGGTCAACTATGGCGTGGATGCGGACGGACTGCCGGATCCGACGGCCACCAACAACACCTTGAATGCCGCGCAGCAGTTCATGATCCAGAGTTATTTGAATGGTGGCGGCTCGTTCTTCCTGGCCTCCATGGGCATGCTTTCACAACTGGGCGATGTGCCGTTCCGGCAGAATGTGCTGCAAGTGGGCGACTTCCGGCAAAACCCGGATCCCCCGGCTCCGTGCACCGATTGCGATGAGGATTTCGGCGTGCCGGCCATTATTGGCGCCCCGGGCACGGTGGCCAGCGGCATGGGCGTGGCGTTGAATTATACCAATTATCCCAGCTTTGACGATGGGGTGGGCGATGTTTACGGCCCGGATTTCTCGGACACGTTTACGCCGGCGGGCACGGCCACGGGGATTACGTTTGAGTCTGAGTCGGGCAAGCCTTGTGGCATGAGCTATCCCACGACAGGGGTGGACAGCCCCGGCCGGGTGGTGTTCCTGGCC
The DNA here is from genome assembly GCA_903875465.1 of uncultured Verrucomicrobia subdivision 3 bacterium. Classification (GTDB taxonomy): domain Bacteria; phylum Verrucomicrobiota; class Verrucomicrobiia; order Limisphaerales; family UBA11358; genus UBA11358. The sequence continues at coordinate 67,508 of CAIQWB010000122.1, read as the reverse complement.
TATCCCTTCGACACCTTGCCAACGAATGGCACCGCGCCGAACAATGCGATCAGCCTGTTGCAAAAGGCCATCCAGTTCCTGGCACCGGGGGTGAATGGGGCGGGGGTCGTGTGGTTGGATAATGCCCTTTACACCACCAATGAGATTGCCACCATCGAGGTGGGGGACGCGGACCTGGCCGGTTTGGGGCAGGCGAGCGTGACGGTGGCGGCCAGCTCCCGCACCAACCGGGTGGCAGTGACGCTCTACGAAACCACGCACCCGGGCTTGTTCACCGGCAACGTCACCTTGCTGGGAGGCAATGCCACCACCAATCAACTGGTGGTCCGGAATGGTGACACCCTTACCGTCACCTATTTCGATGCCTCCAACAACCGCAACGTGGCGGCCACGGCCACGGTGGATACCATTCCGCCGGTGATCACGAAGGTGGCGGCCGTCACCGACTATTCGAATGCGAAGGTGACCTGGACCACTTCGAAGGCGGCAGATTCCTCGGTGCAATACAGTGAATCGCCGCTGCCGGACCGGTCCGGTTACCTGAGCACCCTGGTCACCAACCATGCGGTCACCATTGGCGGGCTGGCGGCGAACCGGATTTATTATTACCAGGTGGTGAGCCGCGACCAGGCGGGCAACACGACGGTGGATGATAACCAGGGTAATCTCTATACGTTCCAAACCCGCAAGGCACCGCAGCCGCCGTGGTTTGACAATCTCGAAAGTGGCGCGGCGGGCTGGTCGGTGGTGGCGGATCCGGTCTACGGCTCGGATGCCAACTGGACCCTGGGCACACCGCACAACGGCCTGGTGAACACAGCCTATTCCGGCACCAATGCCTGGGGGAGCGACCTGACAGGGAACCAGAACTTTTTTCTGATCAGCACCTATCTCTACAGTCCGGTGATTGATTTGTCGGGGTTGACCTCGGCCACCTTGACATTTTGGGACGTGTGCAATTTTAGCAGTGGGCTCGAGGAAAGTGAGGTGCTGGTGAGCACCAACAGCAGCACCGCCCCGGGCAAACTGCCGGTGGCGGCGGATTTCAGTGCCAACTTGGCCGACACCTGGCAGCAGGAATCGGTGGATTTGACCCCGTTCGTGGGCAAAACGATCCAGGTGGTTTTCTATTACCTGGGCGTGTCGGCCGGTTCTCGCGTTTACGGGTGGACGCTGGATGACCTGGCCATCACTGGCACGGTGGCAGGTGGCTCGATTTCCATCACCAAGAGCCTCGGGCAGGGGACCTGGTCGCTCTTTTCCCAGTCCGCACTGGGCCTGATTCCGGTGCAGGTGGACAGCACTCCGGCCGTGACGATCAGTAATTTGCCGGCGGGGACTTACGTGGTCCAGTTCAGTGATGTGCCCTATTATCAGACCCCCTGGGACCAGACTAATACTTTGGTGGCGGGGGGCACGTTGAATTTCAATGGCAATTACATCTTTGTGGATGCGAACCACAATGGCATCTCCGACGCTTGGGAGCAGGACTACTTCGGCACGGTGGTTACCAATCGCACCAAGCTGACCGACACCGATCACGATGGGATGACCGACTACGCCGAATTTGTGGCTGGCACCAATCCGACCAATGCGGCCTCCCGGTTTTATTTCACCGGCCAAACCATTCGTACCAACCTGGCCCGGATGACCTGGACCGTGGTGACGAACCGTTTGTATCAAGTCACCACCTCCACCAATCTGGCCGGCTGGACGCCGGTGACGGAGTGGTTGCAAGCCTCGAACGATCCCACCATGAATTATGCCACCACCAATAACAGTGGCCGCAGCCATTTCTACCGGGTGCAGGTAAAACCTTAATTAACTCTCATGCAACCGTGAATCCGCCATGAACGTGAATGGGAAGCTGACTTGGGCCGGGCTTTTATTATTCAGTCTACTCCTGCGGCCGATCCCGGGGGGGGCTCAACTGCTCTTCTCCACCAACAACGGAGTGATTACCATCACGGGCTGCAGCAGTGGCTTCCGCGGCGTATTGGCCATCCCGGCCCAGACTAATAACTTTCCGGTTACCAGCATTCGGTCCGGCTCCTTGCAAAACCAAAGCAGCCTCACCAGTGTGCTGATCCCCAACAGCGTGACCAATATTGGCAGTGGCGCGTTTCGCAGCTGCTATGGGCTGACAAATGTGGTCATCGGCAGCGGGGTCACCAATATTGGGCCGGATGCTTTTGCCAATTGCCGCGCGCTCAAAGATTTTAAGGTGGATGCGGCCAATCAATATTTTATGGGGACAAATGGGGCCTTGTTCAACCACGCCCAAACGGTGCTGCTGCAATACGGGGGTGGCGTGCGGGGCAGTTACGTGATTCCGAATTCGGTGGCGAGCATTGCGATTCTGGCTTTCGATGGTTGCACCTTCCTGACCAGTCTGGCCATTCCGGCCAGTGTGACGAATATCGGCGGCGAGGCTTTCCAATATTGCACCAGCCTGACCAACCTCACGGTGGCCGCCGGCAATCCGGCGTTCTCCAGTCGCAACGGCGTATTGTTTAACCAAAATCAAACGTGGTTGGTGGATTTTCCCACGGGGCGTGACGGCGCTTATACCATTCCCGGTGGCGTTACCCATATTGGCAGTTATGCCTTCGCTTATTCCCGGCTGGACACGGTGACCATTCCGGGCAGTGCCAGCAGCGCCGGGGACTATGCTTTTCTGTTTGCCATGTTGAGAAATGTATATTTTCTCGGGGATGCCCCCGGCCCGGATTTTGGCGGTTCCGCCTTTGACTATGATCTGGCCACGGTCTGGTACCTGCCGGGCACGGCTGGCTGGGGGGCGACCTTTCAGGGCATGCCCGCCGTGCTGTGGCTGCCCCAACTGGTATTTGGCGGGTCCCCTTGGGGCACGGGCAGCAATTCATTTGGCTTGAACCTGACTTGGGCGGATGGTTCGGTGGTGGTGGTGGAAGCTTGCACCCATTTGGGCAGTGCCACTTGGTCCGCCGTGGCCACCAATACGCTAACCGGTGGCTCCGGCTGGTTTAGCGATCCCCAATGGACCAATTATCCCAACCGCTTTTACCGACTCCGTGCGCCTTGAATTACCGGGCAACGGCAGTCGTTCCGCCGGACGCATCCATTCCCCCATAGCCAATGGAAGGCGGTGAACGCATCGCGTCGCTCACGACGCATCAACGCAGCAGTGCTTTTGGACCCAGCAGACCAGCGACTGGCTGGGAAGGCAAGTTGAGGCGGCATGAATGCCGCGCTCCCAAACACTGCGTCCATCCGGCTAAAATCCAAAAATCCCCGCTTGACCTGGGCTGCCTGCCTGATTATGCTTCACTAAATGTTTAACACCGTATCACTTGTAGCTATTCTGGTAGTCGCTGTAGTAGGCGACGCCGATGGCTCTTGTTGATCGAAGACTTTAACAAGAACCCACGGCTGGCCAAGTCGTGGGTTTTTTGTTTGACCTGCGAGCGCTGACCAGCCAAAACCATAGAAATCCATGAGTACGACAACTGAAATTGCAGCAACGAAATCAAAAACGCCCGCGGGCCAGCGGGAAGTCGGTCCGGTGATGTTCGGTCGCGACATCTTTGTGGAGGCGCTCGAACGCGAAGGCGTGGAGGTCATCTTCGCTTATCCCGGCGGCGCGAGCATGGAAATTCACCAGTCGCTCACCAAATCCAAGATTCGCACCATTTTGCCCCGGCATGAGCAGGGCGGCAGCTTCGCCGCCGAGGGGTATGCCCGCGCCACCGGCAAAGCCGGTGTGTGCATGGGCACCAGCGGTCCCGGGGCCACCAACCTCGTCACGGCCATTGCGGATGCCTACATGGATTCCTGCCCGCTGATCGCCATTACTGGCCAGGTTACCCAGGCCATGATTGGTCGCGGCGCTTTCCAGGAAACGGACATCATCGGCGTGACTTTGCCGATCGTGAAGCATTCTTACCTGATTACCGACATTAACGACATCCCGCGCATCGTTAAAGAAGCTTTCTATCTCGCCCAATCCGGCCGGCCCGGTCCGGTGGTGCTGGATTTCCCGAAAAACCTGCAGCAGGCCAAAACCCAGCCCGTGTGGCCCACCTTGGAGCAGGTGAAGGCCGGCTTGCGCGGTTACAACCAGCCCGATTTGAAGGCTGATGAACTAGCCCTGAACGAGATCATGGGCTTGATCGAAAAAGCCGAGCGTCCCGTCCTGTACGTCGGGGGCGGCATCATTTCCAGCGGCGCGGCCGCCGAATTGCTCAAATTTGCCGAGGCGACGAATATTCCCGTGACCACCACGCTCATGGGCATCGGTGGTTTTCCCGAAACCCATCCGCTCTCGCTGCGCTGGCTGGGCATGCACGGCTCCGCCTCGGCCAACTGGGCCGTCAACGGTGAGTACGAATTGCGCAAGAGTTTCGATGCGCCGATGGTCAAATTGAAAGACGGCGCCGACTTGTTGCTCGCCTTTGGCGTGCGCTTCGACGACCGGGTGACCGGCAAGTTTGAGGAATTTTGCAAGAACGGCACAATTGTGCATTTGGACATCGACGCCTCCGAGCTCAATAAAAACCGCAAGGCGCACCTGCCCATCGTGGGTGACATCAAGGACGCCTTGACCCGCCTGAACAAGCTGATCGAACAGCGGCCGATTACCAAGAAGCACACCCCCTGGCTCGCGCAAATCGCCGAGTGGCAGGCCAAGGCGCCGTTTGCCTACCGCATTACTCCGGAAATCGCCACCAGCGATCACATGGTTGACCACATGCAGGGCCACGAGGACCAGGTGATCCTCCAGCAAATGGTCGTGGAAATGCTGTACGAACTCACCCAGGGCGAGGCGTACATCACCACCGGGGTGGGCCAGCATCAGATGTGGGCCGGCCAGTGGTACAAGTACAAATACCCGCGCCAGTTCATCACCAGCGGCGGCCTGGGTTCCATGGGTTACGGCTATCCCGCCGCGCTGGGCGTGAAAGTTGCCCACCCGGACAAGCAAGTGGTGGATATCGATGGCGACGGCTCCTTCCTGATGAACATTCAGGAACTGGCCACGGCGCACATTGAGAAAATCGCGGCCAAGGCGATCATCCTGAACAACCAGCACCTCGGCATGGTGGTGCAGTGGGAGGATAATTTCTACGCCGGCAACCGCGGCCACACCTACCTCGGCAATCCTGAGGAACGCGCGGATATTTATCCGGACTATGTCCGGGTGTGCAATTCCTTCGGTGTGAAGTGCGAACGCGTGATGTTCAAGAAGGATCTGCGCGCCGCCATGCAGCGCATGCTGGATTCCACCGAGCCCTACGTGCTGGATGTCATCACCCCGTACTCCACCCACGTGATTCCGTTCATCCCCGCCGGCAAGACCGTGGCGGACATGATCTGGAAGGCGTAACCGTAACGGATTTAATTCAAACGGCCGGGCGAATCCATTCGCCCGGCCGTTTTAATTTTCTGACTTCGCATTTTTGGCCACGGCGACCAAGTCGGCGCACTCGTAAAGTTTCTGGCAGGACCAGCTTCTAAAGATGCTTGCTTACCCGATGAATGAAGTCCCGATGATTAAACCCGAACTCCGAAATTAAAACGGCCGGTCTGTGTCAAGCTCTTGGGCATAAACGCTTGGGAAAATTGGCTTCCCAAGCCGCTGCCAAGCAGTTGCCCATTTAAGGATGCGCGCTGCGCGCAGCGGCAGTCTTACCAGACCTCTGCGGGTATGCTGCGATTTTGCCAAAGCGTTTCTGCTCCAATATCTTGACGCATCCCAGGCATTTTAATTTCGGAGTTCGGGTTGAACAGGAGCAAACGGAGGAAGCCGGGGCAAAAGGGGCATTCAGAGACTCCTTACGTCGTCTCCTACAAAGATGAGGGCGTTTCGCTGATGGACCGACGGGGGTAGGTCATCCAAGTCAAGCGGAAGCGAACTTCGGTTTGTTGTTTTAGCCTTTACGCCACTCCGTCTTCTCCGGTTCCGGCAGTCCCTGCGCGCGCAACGCCGTGCGGAAATGCAGCTTGGCCACTTTGGCGAGGGTTTCCAGGCCGCGCTCCGCGAAAATCGTTTTGGCCACTGCATCCACCGCCTTCGACGCCCCCTTGGGCAGTTTGGTGGCGTACTGCTGCTCGAGCTTCGCGAGGCCTTGCACGAACTCGTCGCGGGCGAGAATGGAGGCGGCGGCCACGGCCAGATCCTCTTCGGCCTTGTGTCGTTGCACCAGCTCGATCTGCCGGCCGCTGGTCATGAGCGCCTTCTCCACCACGCTCTTGCTGGCGGCGAATTGATCGCTGATGGCCCGGACCGGCGGGGGATTCATCCGGTGCTTCTGACCCATGAGGTTTTCGATGACCCGCGCGTGGCCCCACGCCAGCATGGCGTTGACACTGCGCATTTTGGTGTAGAGCCGGTTGTACGCCTCATTGCCGATGGGCACCACGGTGGTCACGCAGCCGGGGGTGTTCCGGATCAAATCCGCCAGCTCGGCCATGCGCTTGTCGCTTGAAATGTTTTTGGAATCCCGGATGCCCTTGCCCTCCCAGGCTTTGATCACGGATTCATTCAGATAAACCCCGGCGATGCAGAGGGGCCCGAAGAAATCGCCCTTGCCGCTTTCGTCCACGCCCAGCCGGGGCAGGAGCAGGTCGGGGTTCAGCAGGGTCTCGTAGCCCAGTTTGGCCTGCTTGAGCACCTCGGGTTCCAGGACGAATTCAATGAATTCCTGGGTGCCCTTGCCCTGGAGCACGAGCTTGCCGCTCTCGTAAAAGACCACGTTGATCTTGTCCTTCTCGCCGGCGAACCGGGCATAGGGCACCGCGCGGAACTTGAAACCGCGCGAGCTGATCGCCGTTTCCAGCGCCGCGGCCTGTTCATCGGTCAATTTGCAGGTATAGGATGTGATGGGATTCACCAGGGGAAAATTAGCTGCATCCAGTGGAAATGAACACCAGGATTTTCACGCTCGGTGGCCTTTCGTCACGGTTATTTTTTGCCGTTCGACGAAACCGATGGGTCGGTTATCTGGCACGGCATGAGCAATACCGCCGGCATTGAAAAGGGAATGATCCAACTGCCCGGCGATGTGCCATGGGCACCGGGGACCATCGTTCGCATTGAGCCGGTGGAGGAACAGACACCCACACTGTTCGAGACGCTCAAAGATTTTGACGGCATGGCCCGTGATATGCCCGCCGATCTCGCCGCCAACCTCGATCATTACGTGCATGGTGAGCCCCAGACACCGCTTTGCCACCGCGCGCCCATCCCATTTGGGTCTAGGTAATCACTTTTCAACCTTCAATTAGCCGAGTTACAGACTGGCTGATCTTAAATGACATAACTCGCTATGCCGATTACAATTACTTGCCCTTTCTCCTCCTTAAATTCGAGGATTTTCATTCCTGGTAAATAAACTTCGTATCCCTCCCCGATTGGGCTCTTTAAAATATTCTCGGGTTGCGAGACGTCCAGACTTTCAAATTCGCGGCGAGTCCAGTCATCCTTGCAATGAACTTTCCTTGCGGTAATTAAAGGTATGACTCGATCAGCCAGGGCAACATCTACATCTTTTCCGATAGCAAGACGGATGGCTTTTTTGACAATGACGAATTCACGTAAATGAGTTGTGCTTAGATATGGCTCAGTCACCCAAAATGCTCCAACTTTCTTTTTCCTTTCCGCCGTTATGGGGTATCCCCACCCAGTCCGATTGACCATTACACAGTCGTACGAGACACTTCGCCCAACCTTTCTTTCCTGGCTGGTGACCGAAATGCCACTTCCGCCAGCAGGGAGGTAGTGGAAGGTCCTTACATACTCAACGTCGGGAATGCCACATTGTTTAGCAAGTGATACGACTTGGTTTATTTCCGCTGCTGAAAGCTTGGCTCCTTCCACAAATTCAGTTTTAATGTCAGGCAAAGAATACTTTGGCTCGTTGGCATTTGTCTGGGCAGGCACCACAAATAAATTGGCAGGTTGCAGAATAAATAAAATAATTCCGACTAAGACAGGAATTTGGAACCACTTATGCATACGGTGAAAATAGCAACGCGCATTCACTTCGTCTATTTGAATTGCTCCGTGGGCATGTTGTTCGTTTGAGGTATGCCCGTTGACAAATTACCCCGGGACCTGAAAAAAGCCCCCGCCATTGCCTCCAACTTGCTCGCCTGGTTCGCCCGCGCAGCCCGCGACCTCCCCTGGCGGCGCACCCGTGATCCCTACGCCATTTGGGTGTCGGAAATCATGCTGCAGCAGACGCAGGTGAAGACGGTCATTCCTTATTGGGAACGATGGATGCAGGCGCTCCCCACGATTGAGGCGGCGGCGGCAGCGCCGGCAGACCAGATTCACAAGCTCTGGGAGGGGTTGGGCTATTACACCCGGGTGCGGAATTTGCAAAAGGCGGCGCAGGCGATTGTGGTGCAGCATGGCGGCCGGTTCCCGGAAGCCTTTGACGAGGTGCTGGCCCTGCCGGGCATTGGCCGTTACACCGCCGGCGCGATCTGCAGCATCGCCTTCAACCAGCCCACTCCCATTTTGGATGGCAATGTCATCCGCGTCCTCACCCGTCTTTTCGCCATCGCCGAAAATCCCAAGGACAAAACCACCAACACCCACCTCTGGACCCTCGCCACCCAACTCGTCCAGCAAGCCGTGGCATCCTCGCCCCGCGCCCCAAGCCTCGCGCCCCGTGCCCAGATTTTGCCACCCAAAGCCCAAAGCCCAGAGCCCAGAGCCTCCTTCCTAAACCAATCCCTCATGGAGCTTGGCGCGCTCATCTGCACCCCGCGCCAGCCGCAATGTCTGCTGTGCCCTGTGCAATCCGAATGTGCCGCCTTCCGCCAGCAGCGCACCGAGGAATTGCCCAACCTCGGCGAACGCGCCACCAGCACCGCCCGCGCCTTCATGGCCTTCGTTATGACCTCGCGCGGTGAAATTTTCATCCGCCAGCGCCCCGCCGGGGTGGTCAATGCCCATTTATGGGAGTTTCCGAATGTGGAAATCACCGGCCCAACCCCCGATCCGTCGCTGGTTTTCCGAGGGCTGTTTGATGTTAAGCCCCCAGCACTCAAACCCCTGTCCATTGTCAAACACTCCATCACCCGTTACCGCATTACCCTGACCGCCTACCAAGCTACTTTGTCCCGCCGCCCCTCCAACCTGCCCGGAAAGTGGGTCAAACTGGACCGCCTCCAAGAACTGGCCTTCACAGCCGCTCATAAAAGACTCGCCACCGCCGCTGTCAAAAGTATCCTGTCTGGCCGATGATTTACTTCGACTATAACGCCACCGCGCCGGTGATGCGCGAGGCGCGCGAAGCCTGGCTGGCGGTGACTGAGCGGATTGCGGGCAATCCCTCTTCCATGCACCAGTTTGGTCAGAAGGCGGCCGTGGCGCTGGCGGAGGCGCGCGAAGAGCTCGCCGCGTATCTTGGGTGCCATCCGCAGGACATCATCTGGACCAGCGGCGCCACCGAGGCGAACAACATGGTGATTCATCATTTTGCGAAGAAGCTCGGGCCGGCGAGTGAGATCTGGGTTTCGGCGATTGAACATCCTTGTGTGTTCGATTCCGCCCAATTTTATTTTGGCAAACGTGTCCGGCTGATTCCGGTCACCCGGGACGGCGTGGTGGACATGGAATGGCTGACCGCTGAACTGGCGGACACCCGTCCGGGCCTGGTGGCGGTGATGGCGGCCAATAACGAAACGGGGGTCATCCAGCCCTGGCGCGAAATTCGCTCGATCTGCGAGGCATACGACATTCCGTTCTTCACGGACGCGGTCCAGTTCATGGGCAAGATGCCGGTGAAAGCGCTGGGGGAATGCGATTATGTGAGCGGGGCCGCGCACAAATTTGGCGGGCCGCGCGGGGTGGGGTTCTTGAAAATTCCGCACCGCAGCACCCTCACGCCGCTGCTCCATGGCGGCAAGCAGGAGGGCGGCCGCCGTGCGGGGACGGAGAACATTGCCATCATTGCGGCCATGATGGCGGCGCTGGCGGTGCGCGAGAAGCAGATTGCCCGCAACGAGCATCTGCTGCGCGGCATCTGGCGGGATAATTTTGAGCGCGAATTGCTCCGGCACCTGCCGGGCACGAGCATTGTGGGGGCGAACCAGCCGCGCTTGTGGAACACGGTGTCGGCCCTGATGCCGGATGGGGACCGGAAGTTGCAGTGGGTCATCCGGCTGGACAAGGCGGGGTTCGCGGTTTCCACCGGGTCCGCGTGCACCACCGGCAAGGAGGAGCCCTCGCATGTGCTCAGCGCCATGGGCTACAAGGCGGCGCAGGCGGTCCGCTCGGTGCGCTACAGCGCCGGCTGGGAAACCACGGAGGCGGACTGGGAGGCGCTGATCAAGGGTTTGATCAAGACGCATGCGGAATTGCATCCGGCGAAAATTTAGTCACCCGCCGCGATACACGGCCCGGGCGGTGCAGGTTTCGGCGACGACAATTTCGGTGAGCAAGGGCAATTTGGGCTTTAGCTGGTTCCAAATCCAGACGGCCACGATCTCACTGGTGGGATTTTCCAGGCCGGGGATTTCATTGAGATAATGGTGGTCCAGCTGATCCCAGATGGGTTTGAAGGCGGCGGAGATGTCGGCGTAATCCATCAGCCAGCCGAGCCGGGGATCGCACTCGCCGGCCACGACGATTTCCACGCTGAAACTGTGGCCATGCAGGCGCCGGCATTTGTGGGCCACGGGCAGGAGGGGCAGCAAATGCGCGGCTTCGAATTGGAACGATTTGCGGAGTTCGATATGCATAAAAATCAGGCGCGAGGCTCGGGGCGCGGGGCGCGGGGCGGGGAAGCGCTTCGCGCTCGGATCAGCGCGCCCAGCATTTTTCCGAGTTCCACGCATCGGTTAATGAGAGGTTCGGTATCTTCGGTATTGAAATATCCCACGTCACGGGCGATTTCCAATTGGGTTGCCAGTTCCGCCAGGGAGCCCTTGGCGATGTAAAAGAACCGTGTTGAGTCCTTGTCCGATGAGCGCTCATCGCCTTCGGCGATATTGCTGGGGACACTTACCGCGCTGTGGCGCATTTGGTCAATTAGGGAGAAATCGCGCCGGATGCTTTCACTATTCGTGATTCGGTAAATATCGGTGGCCAGACTTTTTCCCTTTTGCCACACCACTAATGAGCGATACCCAATTTCATTCATAATATTGAACAACCATTTCCCGCCTCTAGCCCCACGCCCAGAGCCTAAAGCCTCGGTTTTCATTTTTCCCAGTCTGACCACGTGACGAGATCGCCGAGGGCGGGGCGGCCATCGTGGCGCCAGGTCAGGGGCGGGTTTTGCATCTGGCCCAGCGGACAGATGCGCAAGACGCCCCAGCGGGCCAGTTGGCGGGCGGTGGCGGAGGCGGCATCGCCGTTCATGGCGACGCCGACGGTGGAAACGTGGCCGCGAATGCTGTCGACGTGCTCCAGCAACGTTTTGATGTCGGGCACGGCTTTGACATACACAAACCGGTTCAGGCAGGAGAGTTGAAAGCGTGGATCGGATTCGTAGATGACGGTCCAGGCGGTGGAATCCGGACTGCACCAGTGCCGGGTGTCGCCCGGGGCATGGGCGGCGCGCACTTCGTAGATCCCGCGCCGGGCGGCAATCGCGGCCGCCGTTTCCACGGGGACTTCGCCGCGGGGTTCACTGGCCTCGCGCAATTGCAGTTCCGCAGCCAGCAATTCCGCGAAGCCTTCCGCCGTGATTACTCCGCTATTTTGCACATAGATCACGTGGGGCGAGAGGCAGCCCAGTTGGTTCCAGGCCACCACATCATCCGCCGCGCGGGTGGCGACTTGTTTGGCGCGGAAACTGGAGGGCAGGGCCTCGCCGGTTACGTACGCAAAACTCACCCGGTGGCCATAACCGAGAAAGCGCAGGCGCTGGGGCAGGCGTGCGCGGATGGCCGCCAGGGTTTCATCACTGCCGGTGGCCGTGACGCAATCCGCCTCGGCGAACAGGGTGTTCTCCAGGTCCATCGAGCCGCCCCGCCACTCGGCCACTTCCAGGCACGCGCCGAGCTTGGGGTCGGATTCATACAGTGAATGGGCAAACAGCCGGGGCAGAAAGGCCGTGCCGCTGGCGCACTTCACGAACTGGGCCGAACGCGTCAGCACCCCCAGCACCATGCTCATGAGCGCGGGATTCGGCAGGTTGCCGGCCGTGATGTGGACGAGAAATTCCGGGGCCATCGCCAGCGCGGCGGTTTGGATCGACTGGCCGGAAGTGACGGCCACCAAGTCATCCAGGCGGTGGGCATCCCCCAAATCCTGGACCAGCAGGGCTTGCAAATTTTCCCGGGTGAGCTGGCGGAAGAAACCGTCCAACCCGCGCTCGATGGTCGCCCGGGAAAAGCCCGTTTCGGCAGGCCCCCGTTCCAGGGCCAACTGCCGGAAGGGACTGGCCGGGTCCTGCCATTCATCGGCGAGCTTGCTCAGCAAGGTCACCTGCTGCTCGGTGGTCCGCCGGACCAGGTATTGTTCCCGGTTGCGCTTCAAGGCCTGGCACGCTTCGGCCACCATCAACGGCGACAAGGTTGCTTCCGGTGGCAGGTCCGCGAGAAAATAATTCGGCAAGTTCATATTATATGGTCATGAGGGAACACCCGCGCGGCTCGGCTTTTTCCGCGCGCCCAAGCAACTCGAAGCCGGTGCCGCGGCGAATGCCCAAATCCTCCGTCTGCACGGCGGCCACAGAAAACACATTCGCCAAATCCAGCACCCGGATGATGCCGGTGCCGCCTTCAGGCACCTCCCGGCAAGTTTCCGGCGAGATTACCTGTGCCCGCGCCCAAGGGGGAAAGTGGAGGGCGAGGGGCGAGGGGCCAGTGACGAGTGATGAGTGATGAGGGGGGAGTGACGGGTTTGGCGCAGCATTGTCCCCGCTCGCCAACCGCCCCTCGTCACTCGCCACTCCATAAGCCTGAGAACTCAATTCGCTCATGCCGTATTCACAAACGATGCCCCCGGCGGGCACGCCCAGTTGCGCGGTGATCAACGCATGCAACTGGGCCTTGGGCATGGTGCGGGAACGATTTTTATATCCGCCCGTTTCCATCACGCGGGAACCGGTCGGGAGCCGGAATTTGAGCTGATGTTCGGCCAGGAGATCCAGCAAATGCACAAACGAAAAGGCGGTGCCGAGCAGTGTCACGGGGCGTCCGGTATGAACGGATGATGCTAATTCCGCCTGGACGGCCGGAAAGTCCAAAGCCCACGAACCATCGGTGGCCAGGTTCCCGAGAAAAACCGAGGCGGGCAGGGCGCGCTGCTGCCGCAGGGTTTCGAACATATGAATCAGCGAGGAATGCGGTGCGGCCGTCCGCCCCGGTGTCAAAAACCGCAGGGTATCCCCGGTTCCCAAATAGTGCGCAAACCACCGGGTAAGGGACGCTTCATAAACTGCCAGGGAGGTGGCATGATGAAAATGGCGGCTGGGCCGCTGCTCGGTGGTGCCGCTGGAATGAAACACGGTGGTGCGCCCGGTTGCAGGAATGCTGGAGAGTTCCAATTCTTTGAACGCGGCCGTGGGCACGGCGGGAATTTGGGTCCATTCTTGCACCGTCCCCGGCGTCCGCCCCCGGGCGAGGCAAAGCGTTTGATAGGCGGGATTGCCGTGAAACTGGAGGGTGAACAATTCCAACGCCAGTTCGTCAAAGCTGGCCTCGGTCGGGGCCGGCAGCGACAGGGGGGTGGAGGCGGGAACGGTGGGTTTGGGATGGGCTCCCCCGGGGAGTGCGCCGGTTTCGGGCACAGCCGGGCTCAAAGCGGGGCAAACGGAGATCAAGGCGCGCAAGCGCGCGGCGAAAGTGAGTAATTCTGGATGCATTGCGGTGTTTGTTTACCGGCTGGTTTTCCGCGACAGCCGACTGGCAGAATACCACAGAAGCAGGTTCCCGCAAGGGGGAAAGGGGGCGATCGACCCTCGCCGGGCGTGGGACAAATTTCTTCCAAAAGCGGTTTTTTTAACCATTTGATTGGGAGGGAGGCAGGCTGGCAACTTCCGCGGACAAGCCGGCTGCCAGCCGGCGATACAGCCGATTAACCATCGGCGCTCCCCGGCCAGACCGGGCGGTTTCCTGAAATTTGTCTCACACCCACCCTCGCCCAATCGCATGGGCTTTGAGGCGTTAAGGGATTAACCAGTGAATACACCGAAATCTGCCTGGCTCCGGAACAAGCACTTTTTGGGACACTGGCCTGCCCACTTATTGGGGATGGTGCACGCTGGCGAAGGGATGTTCCCCAGTGCGTTTAGACACCAGAAAGTCCAGCCAGGCGGCCATGCCCTCCCCGGTTTTGGAGGATAATTCGAAGATGCGGGCATGGTGGCTGGCCCGGGCGAGATTGGCCAGGGCCAGGGGCCGGTCAAATCCCGCCGCCGCCGCCAAGTCGCTTTTGGTAATGATGGCCACGTGGGCTGAATGGAACATAGGCGGGTATTTCAGGGGTTTATCCTCGCCTTCTGTGACCGAGAGCAGCACAACCCGTAGATCCTCCCCGAGATCATAATCTGCGGGGCAGACCAGATTGCCGACATTTTCGATGACCAGCACATCCAATTGGTCCAAATCCAGTTGGCCCGCCGCGCGGGAGATCATTTCGGCATCCAGATGGCACACTGTGCCGGTAGTGATTTGGATCACGGGTATGCCGGCGGTGCGCAGCCGGGCGGCGTCGTTATCCGTGGCCAGATCGCCGACAATCACACCCACGCGCAACCGGGCGGCAAGCCGGACCGCCGTTTCCCGGATGAAGGTCGTTTTACCCGAACCGGGGGAGGAGACGACGTTGAGCACCAGTAGGTTTTTGGCACGGAAATAGCCCCGGTTTTGCTGGGCCAGGCGTTCGTTTTTGTCCAGCAGGGAGCGCTGGAGCGTAACGGTTTGCCGCCCTTGGCCATGGCCAGGCGCCGCTGATGCGTGCTCAGGGCCATGACTGTGAGCGTGGTGGTGGCCGGTGCCATGGTCATGGTCATGGTCATGGTCATGATCAGATTCGTGGGAGTGGCCGCCGATGGTCACTTTCCCACCCAAACCGCATCCGCAAGCTTTGCACATATCAAGAGATCTCCACCGAACTGATTTCGAGTTCGCGGCCCTGCCGCAGTTGTCCGTTAAAATTCTGGCAGTGCGGGCATTCGCTAAAATAATGAGCGCACGCATATTCCGCCTGGCAATCCGGGCACCAGCCGGTGGCGGGGACGGTATCCACTACCAACGCGGCCCCCTCCGCCAGGGTGCCGCGGCAGACCACATCGAAGGCAAACTGCAAGGCCTCGGGCACCACACCGCTTAAGCTGCCCACGCGCAAGCGCAATTCGAGGATGCGGCTGGCCCCGGACGCCTGCGCCGTGGCTACAGCCGTCCGCACGGCTTCTTCCATGATGGCCACTTCGTGCATAGCGTCGGCCATCAGGGTGCGCCGATAGGATTTAAACGCCAACCATGGCTTGGCAGGGGATTGGCATAAATTGTTGCGTGGCTGGGGCGGCTGGCGGTCCCGGAATTTGGGCTTTCCCGTCCGGCGGCCGGGTGTTATTTTGCGCGCGGTCATATTTATGAAAACCAGCACCCAAAACCCGGATCAATTTGTCATCATCATGGCGGGCGGACGCGGCGAGCGTTTCTGGCCGTTGAGTCGCGAAAAAACGCCCAAGCAATTGCTCACCCTGCTGGGCAAACGCTCCTTCCTGCAACAAGCCGTGGACCGCGTTTTGCCGCTGGTCCCGCTGCGTAACATTTTCATCATCACGAACCAGGCGCAGGCGGCGGCCGTACGGAAGCAATTGCCCAAATTGCCCAAGGACAATGTGGTGGCAGAACCGATTGGCCGGGATACTTGCGCGGCGGTGGCCCTGGGGGCGGCGCTGGTGGGGGCGCGCTCGGCGAGCGGGGTGATGGCGGTCTTGCCGGCCGACCACGTGATTCCGGAGGAAAAGAAATTCCAACAAGTGCTGGCGGATGCGTTTGCCGTGGCCACGCGGGACAAGGTGATTGTGACGATTGGCATCAAGCCCACCGAACCGGCCACGGGATACGGCTATATTCGCACGGGGGCCAAGCTCCCGCCACCGGCGGGGGGAGTGCCTTACGCGACCACCTTTTTCAAGGCGGAGCAATTTGTGGAAAAGCCGAATCTGGCCACGGCCGAGAGTTATCTGGCGAGCGGACAATATCGCTGGAATGCCGGCATGTTTGTCTGGAGCTATGGCACGGTTACTGAGGGCTTGAAAGAGCATCAGCCGGAAATGTACGCGGCCAGCCAGCGTTGGGTGAAGGTGGCCAGCCAGCCGGCCAAACTGGCGCGTTTGCTGGCGAAGGAATATCCAGGCATCACCAAAATCTCGATTGATTTTGCGTTGATGGAACCGGCCAAGAATGTGGTGTGCGCGGATGGCGCGTTCACCTGGGATGATCTGGGTGCCTGGCCGGCCCTGGCGCGGCACTTGCAACCGGACGCGGCGGGCAACTGTGGGGTGGGTGAAATTATCCACGTGGATGCGGCCCGGAACATTGTGTTTGATGCCCGCAAAAAGAACCGCACCCCGATTACCCTGGTTGGGCTCGCCGACACGATTGTGGTGCAAACGGATGACGCCGTGCTGATCGCCA
The DNA here is from genome assembly GCA_903875465.1 of uncultured Verrucomicrobia subdivision 3 bacterium. Taxonomy (GTDB): domain Bacteria; phylum Verrucomicrobiota; class Verrucomicrobiia; order Limisphaerales; family UBA11358; genus UBA11358. The sequence continues at coordinate 50,915 of CAIQWB010000122.1, read as the reverse complement.
CCAAGAACGAGGCCCAGAAAATCAAGGACCTGGTTAAGAAATTGGGGGCGGACAAGCGGTTGAAAAAATTGATTTGAGCGGACAGATCATCCTTCCGGGCGACCACATAATTCCAATAACTACTGGAATTTTCGCCGGGATGGGGCATCTGTATGGTAAGATGTTTGCTTCTTCGCAACTCGTCCACGAGGCGGCCCAATACGCGCGCCTGGAACCTTTCCTGGCGCGCTGGGGCAGTGTGCCGTTGTACCGCGACGCCCTGCGCGGCGGGGATTTTTCGCAACTGCCGATCATGGGGAAGCGGGAATTACGGGAGGATTTTCCCGCCAATTTCCTGCCGCCCGGGCAAAATCTCGAGGCTTTGGTAGATAGCCGGGCGGTGGAACTGGAACATTCTTCCGGCACTTCGGAAGACCGTACGGCAGTCTTGTTTGGCCGGGGGTGGTGGGACGAGCAAGAAGCCCGGATTTTGCAGCTACATCCGCTGGCGCGGCATGTGCTGACGGAATATCCCGAGGCCCGGCGGGTGACGATTGTACCGCCGGTTTGTAATGGCCTGGTTTGTTTTTCCAACTTCAATGCCCGGGCGGAGCGGATTGCCGGGCGGACTTTGTTTGTCAACCAGGCCCGCATACCGTTCCTGCTCTCCGAGGCGGAACTGGCGCGGATGGCCGCGGAAACGGCCGACTGGGCACCCCAATTCCTGGATTTGGACCCGGTACAGGGAGCGTGGTTTGCGCTTTATTGTGAACGGCAGGGACTCCGGTTTCCCTCGATTCAATTCATCCTGTGCAGTTACGAATTTGTCAGCGTGGTGCACCGGCGCATTCTGGAAAGGGTGTTTGGCGTGCCGGTGTTGAACCTGTATGGTTCCACCGAAACCGGCCATTTGTTGATGGAAAATCAGCAGGGGGAAATGAAGCCATGCCCCGAGGCGGTGTTCTATGAAGTGTGCGCGCCGGATGAGCAGGGAATTGGCGACATGGTGGTCACCACCCTGACCAACGAGCTCATGCCGTTGCTACGCTACCGGGTGGGGGACTTGGTGGAATTTTGCGAAGGCCCGGACAGTGGAAGCTATATTGTTCACGGTCGTGCGCGGGATGCCCTGTGCCGCCGCGATGGCCGGCGGGTGACCACGTGGCAGGTGGACCAGTGTTTTGCCGGGATTGCGGGCCTGATGCATTATCAACTACGCCAGACGCCGGACGGCAGCCTGGGGCTGCAATGGATTGCGGATGCCACCGGACCGGCACCCGTGGACCTGATTCGCTTGCGTTCGCGCCTGGAGGAACTAATGGAAGCGGGGGCGCCGATTGCGATGGAGCAGGTGACGATGTTGCCGCCCACGCCTTCGGGTAAATTCCGGCTGACTTGCCGCGCCTGACCTTGAGCCCGCCCGCCACCCCGAAGGACTTGGAAATTGCCGATCCCTTAATTCGGCAGTTCCTGAATCACCTGGCGGTGGACCGGGATGCCTCGGTTTATACCCAGCGAAATTACCGGCAGGCACTCCGGGAGTTTTATCGCTGGTACGAAACGGAAAATGCGGGCGCGCCCGTTTGGGGGGCGCTGGGGCGTGATGATTTCCGCAGTTTTCTGCGTTATTTGGGCCGGCAACAGTTGAGTCGGGCGGCCATCTCCCTGCGGTTTTCCGCCCTGCGCACGTTTTGCAAGTATCTGGTCCGCCACGGGCTGATCGCGGAATCTCCAGTTAAGAATCTGGCCCTGCCGAAGCGGAGCCGCCGGTTGCCCCAATACCTGACGAAGGAGCAAATGCTGGCGTTGCTGGCCGCCCCGGCGGCGTTGCTGGCGCGGCAAGGGGTCAAAGCAGGGCCCGGCCGTCGCTTCTCAGCGGTTGCCTCGGCGCGCGACACCGCGGTGCTGGAAACGATCTACTCCTGCGGGTTGCGGATTAGCGAATTGTGCGGGTTGCGCGCGGAGGATGTGGATTGGAAGGAACAATTACTGCGAGTGCGCGGCAAGGGCAAAAAGGAGCGCTTGGTGCCCATTGGGGCGCCGGCGTTGCGGGCGATTCAGGAATATTGGAACCAGTTGAGGACGGTGCCGACCGGTGCCAGGCCCGTGTTTTTGGCGGAAACTAAAAAAGTTGCCCCAGTACGGCCGTTGCAACTCACGCGACGATTGAAAAATTATCTCGCTCAGGCGGGGCTGGATCCCGGACTGACTCCGCATAAATTGAGGCACAGCTACGCCACCCATTTGCTGGATGCCGGGGCGGATTTGCGGAGTGTGCAGGAGTTGCTGGGGCATGCGCACCTGGTCACCACGCAGGTGTATACGCATGTGACCACGGAGCGGCTCAAGCGGGCTTATGATGCCGCACATCCACGGGCATGAGGACTGCGGGGTGGATGGAAAAAGCGTGATCGCGGCAACCGGCTCACACCTCGGGTTCGGCACCGGGCGGGCCGGGGCGGAATTCCAGGATTTCTCCGGGCTGGCAGTGGAGGGTCTGGCAAATGGCTTCGAGGGTGGAGAAGCGGATGGCCCGGGCCTTGCCGGTTTTGAGGATGGACAGGTTTTGCGGGGTGATGCCCACGGCCTCGGCCAGGTCATTGAGCCGCATTTTCCGCTGCGCCAGCACCACATCCAAATTTACAATGATGGGCATAGGCTTAGACCGTCAAAGCTTGATCTTCCCGCAGCTTGCAGGCTTCCTCCATGACGTGGGAAACCATGATGACAAACAAACCACCCACCACCCACGGGGAACTGAAGGGGGATAATAAGAGGGTGGGGAAGGTCACCAAACCGGAGGCGACGACGGGTGCCACCACTCCGAGCAACCCATTGCCGAAGGCCAGATGACCGAGCCACCTCAGCAGTCGGACATTCGCCTGGGAAAAAAAGATGCCAGTTTCCCACAGATTCAATAAACGGTAAAAAGTCACGGCGATGCCCAGGCAAATGACCGCGGTAAAGACGGCCAACCATTGTTCAGCCGCGGACAAATTGCCGGCGGCCCAGTGCCAGCCGGTCGAACCGCCGTGGGAGCGGAACAGGCTGCCGGCGGTGCCGATCAAGGGCATGGCCACAAAATAAATGAGCACCAAGGCTTTCAAAAACCGGCTGATGCGCCGGATCCGCAGGGTGCCGGCGCTGGTGAGATTTTTCCGGAAGGGATCAATCGGTGGTCGATTCATAAAATTAAGATGTCACACGATAAATGACGGTTTGGATTGCAACTCCTGAGCCGCCCTTAACAGCCAGGCCACAACGTTGACGAACATACTGGCAAAATTTTTCATAAGTTTGTGGGTTGGCTGGCTAAACAGGGATGGTCGGTTCTTTCGGGAGATTTCGGACGGCCGTTATGGACATGACAAAGCCCCGGCGACTACCGTTTTTATGCAGTTACGCCGGAATTTGAACCTTGGAACCGTTTCGTTCATGGCCATGGAAGCGAGAATAAAGCCAGTTAGTTAATAATTCAATAAATAAACATCGTAAAACAGTAAACAAATAATGATAAACACCGTAATGGCATTTCTGGGTGATTCCGTCCGGGGGCAGGCTGGATGCGCTTGGAATAGAGTTGCCTCCCCGCAAGGGAGGTTTAAAATATGGCTGAGCAAATGAAAAAACTGTTGTTAATTCTCGGGGTGGTTGCTGGTTGGGTCACGGTGAGCCCGGCCCAGTTGACGCTGGAAGTGGCGTTGGAACAAAAGCAATATTTGCCGAGTGAGAGCATTCCGACGGACGTAAAAATTACGAATCGTTCCGGCCAGCCGATGCATCTGGGTGACGAGGTTAACTGGCTGACCTTCAGCGTGGAGTCGGAGGATGGCTTCGTGGTGTTTAAAAATGCAGAGGTGCCGGTGGTGGGGCCCTTTGACCTGGAGTCCTCGCAGATGGCCACCAAGCATGTGGACCTGGCCCCTTATTTTACCCTCAACAAAGCCGGGCGCTATCATGTGACCGCCACCTTGCGCATCAAGGACTGGAGCGCGCAGGAGACGAGCGAACCGACCTTTTTTGACGTGGTCAACGGGGTCAACATCTGGTCGCAAGAGTTTGGCGTGCCCATGCCGCCAGACGCCACGAACCGGGTGCCGGAGCTGCGCAAGTATACACTCATTAAAGCCAATTACCTGCGCACCCAGTTGCGCTTGTATGCGCAGGTGAGTGATCCCAGTGACGCCCGGGTGTACAGAGTGGTTTCCGTGGGTCCGCTGGTCTCCTTCAGCCAGCCGGAGGCGCAGGTGGACCGACTGGGTGATTTACATGTGCTCTATCAAAGTGGGGCTTCGATTTTCAGTTATACGGTGATGGATGCCAACGGCGAGTTTGTGCGCCGGGAAATATTCGACTATGTGAACAGCCGCCCCCGATTGCAGGTGAACACGGATGGCGAGCTCACCGTTGCCGGCGGGGTGCGCCGGCTCAAACCCACGGAAATGCCGCGGGTGAAGATGCCGAACGAAGTGATGGAACCCGCCAGGCACTAGGCCGGCGATTATTATTTGAGCAAATCGTCGAGGCTGGTGACTTCCTCCTGCATGGCTTTAATCACCAGGGTGGCGCGGGCGATGGCGTTGTCCTGGGTCTCCCCGAAAAAGGAAGTTAAACGCACCCAGACGGAGGCCATGGGATCACCGTTGCGGTCGCGCAAAGGCAGCCAAACCGCCACGGTGCCGGGGCTGCGGCCAAACGAAATGGTCCCCTGGGTGAGGGCTTCCTTTTCGGCTTTGCCGCCCGGCTGGCCAATATCCTGAGGATCCTTGCTGGCGAGCACCCGGGGTTCGCCTTGCGCGTTCAACGTATATAACTTGAGGCCGAGCAGCCGGGTTTGTTGCGCGAGCAGCCGGTTGACCAGGCTCTGGGCGGCGGGAATTTCCGGGGTGTAATCCACGGTGAAGCCGTTAAAATAACTCACGGCATCGGACTTGGTCCAAAAGCCCACTTTGCCGGAATTAAAGGTGTTGTCCTGCAAGGGGGGCATGACCAGGGAATCATCCAGCCAGATGGTGATCTGATTGCCGGTGCATTGCACACTGAGCTGGTACCACTTGTCCAGGGACAAATCCACCGTGGGGCCGATGGGGTCGGACCGCTGGCCATTCACCATTTTATAAAAGCGCACGTTATGCCCCAGGGCGCTGGCGCGGACGACATAAAAGTTGGAGGCGTTTTGGTAACGAAACACGACTCCGGCCATTTGCTCGGCAATCCCGCTGATCATTTTGAAGCGGGTGGTGAGTTTGAAATTTTTGAAGGATTCGCCCTGGTAAACCAGGAGGGGAAAATGTTCGTCCGTGGGATCCTGGCTGGTCTGGGCCAGGACGAGCTGACTGGCCATGGATTCCGCCTGGGGCGTCAAGGGGGCGAGCAGTGAGGGGATTTTGGCGGAAAGGATGGTCCAGTTGCCGGCGGGGCCGTTGCCGGCCACGGTGCTGGAGAAATTGGTGGGGGCCTGGCCGGTGGCCAGACCGGTGAAATCAATTTTGATTTCCGCAGCAAAAGCAGAAGCCGCCAACAGCCAGCAACACACTGACAAAAATATTCGCATGGGCCGCAGTTTACTGGAATCCGGCTGGCGGACAAGGCGAGAACCGTCATAGGCACCAGGTTCCCCGGGCCAGCTTTTGGCCAAATGCCAGGGGTGATCCCCGATCCATGGTGTGCGTCCCGGGCAAGGCAGGATTGCGGGAAACCCCCGGTTCGCAGCAGTATCGCGGACCGGGGTGGCGGGAGAACCGTTTTGGCAGGTAGGCGGACTGGCCCAGCCGGGCTAAGGCTAGTTCTTGGGAACGAGATGCATGCCGCATTTGGGGCATTCACCCGGGGTGTTGGAAACCACCTCGGGGTGCATGGAACAGGTGAACACGGCATTGGTGGCAACCGCGGCAGGGGGATTGCTTACGGTCGGTTTATCCTGGCGGCTGCACCCGCTGGCCAGCAAGAGCGTGGCACCGGTGGCCAGCAGGACGGTTATAGGAAGGAAGGATTTTAGGGGATTCATGCTTTTTATATTAACAATGACGGACAGAACAGCTCGGTCCGTCGTTTTGATTGGTTGGTTTGGAAATTACATGCCGGCCATGCCACTGCAGCAGGAGGGGAGTGTGCCATTCGCGCAGGTGTGCACGGCTTGATCCACTTTGGCCCGGCCGGAGCCTACGGTGGCGATGGTGGTCTGGCAGCTCGGACATAGGTGGGTGACGGTAACGCCGGTTTTGACAAAGGCCCCGCGACCTGCCTCCGTGGCAAAGGGCTTGGTCAGATTTGTACACGCAGCACAAGCCTGGTGGCTGGCGGGAACGGCGACCGCCACGGTCAGGACGGGCACCGGCGCGGGACTTGCCCCGCGGAGGAGTTCCGCACCTTTCAACGTGCCGGCCGCCACGTTGGGGGCTGGAACAATGAGCAGCGCAGCCAAAACAATGGTGGCAGTGGAACCGAGGAGGAACTGGGTGAGGTTGCTGGTTTTCATAATCGTTGGTTAATTTATCTTTTTAGGTCGGACGTTATATCCGCGTTATGAGCTTATTACTACACGGCCGGGCAAAGCCCTCAGAATTATTTAAAGCCATTTAACCAATGCCACGCGAAGTTGCTGCCGGGCCCGGTAAATACGCATTTCCACGGCCTTGGGGGAGCAACCCAGGATTTGGCCAATCTCCAGATGGGACAGTTCTTCGTATTCGGCCAGAATCAGTGGTGCGCGCAGATCTTCCGGCAGTTGGGCCACGGCCCGGCGGACCGTGGCGGCGCGTTCTGCGGCAGCCATGTGTTCGTTGGGGCCGGGCAGGGGGGAGGCGAAATGATCTTGCAAGGTGCCTTTGCCGGTCGCGTCCTCGGTTTGCAGCGAAATTTCCGGATGCCGGGCCTGGTGGCGCTGGCGGTTGCGGGCGAGATTGGTGGCGATCGTGTAGAGCCAAGTGGCAAAACGATACTGAGGATCGTATTTCGCCCGGTGCTGAAACACGCGGACAAAACTCTCCTGGGCAGCGTCTTCGGCCTCGCCCTCGTCGTGCAACTGGCGTAGCAGGTAATTGAAGAGGCGTGGACCGTGACGTTCCATCAGGTCGTTGAGCGCGGCATCGTAACCGGCCACCAGGCGGGCCATGTCGGTCCGGTCCTGGGCATCGGGTTGGTCCAAGGGATCGGTTTCCATGCCCGGATTATTTGGCATGCATCATGGTGCCATCGCGGGGCATGGTGAGCACCTGGTCGCACACCCAATTGAGATAGCGCTGGCCCTGGTCTGGCGGCATTTCCCGGCTGACGGCGTAGCAATATTCCAGCATGCGTAACTGGCAATCGGCACGGAGTTGGGCGGCACATGCCAGAAGACGTTCCAATTCCGGGGTGGAGGCGGCATGGCTCGTAAATTGCCTTCGGACCAGGTCATTGGTGGAGTTGACGCGGCGGCAGCGTTCCTGGCATTCAGCTTGATACTGTGTTTCCAGTTTTTGCACCCGGGCGAATTGGGCATCCGTCAACTGGAATTCATGCTGCAACCAGGCTTGCTCGGGTTTTGGGCAGCACAACATGGCCCGTTCAGGAGTCGTGCGGGCGAGGTACACCCCCGTGCCTGCCAACCCGCCCAGCGCAAGACCCAAGAAGAGGATGGTGACGAGACGTTTCATGAGCGGGCGTGAAATTCAGGGCGGAGTGGCCGCATAGGGGTTGATCGAAGCGGCGTATTGACTGGATAATTGGGCTTCCCAGCGGGCGGCAGCGTGTCCGGCCCAATAATAACCCGTGCCCAGTCCGGCGAACAGGAGGACTGCCGTGCAAACGGGCGCGCAGGCTGGTTGGGCGAACCAATTGGCCAGCCAGGCCGGCAGGGAAAGCGCGGGGGCGGCGACACGTTCGGCTGTGGTGATGCGTTGCCATACACCCGCGCGGAAACGGGGCGGTAGCGAGGCGTTGCCCGGCCAGGCGCGGAGCAGTTGGCGGAGTTCTGGATCGTGGTGGGCTGGTTTCATAAGCTTATGCTGGGGAGCCATGGCTCCATGCGTACTACACTGGCAACATACGTCATCCCTCGATATTTTTAATTAAATTAATCACAAAATGACGGTGATTTTTGGAGCACAAGGGCTTATGCTCGCGAACATCGCTCACATGAAATTGTCTCAGATCGTATTGCTTGGCGCCAATGTGTGCCTGGCGTTAACCGTGATGGCCAGCCCGGATGCCTTGGAATCCGGGTTTCAGCACCCGCCGGATTCAGCCAAGGCCCAGACTTGGTGGCATTGGATGAACGGGAATATCACCCGGGCGGGGATCACGGCCGACCTGGAAGCCATGAAGCGGGCGGGGGAGGGCGGGGCGACCATTGTGAATGTGGATTGTGGCATCCCGCGCGGTCCGGTAAGTTTTATGACGCCGGAATGGCGGGAAATGTTTAAGTTTGCCGTGGCGGAAGCCAGCCGGTTGGGGCTCAGCTTGTGTGTGGAAAATTGCGCGGGCTGGTCGAGCAGCGGCGGTCCGTGGAACACCCCGGAAAATGCCATGCAAAAGGTGACGACCAGTGAAGCGCACCTTACTGGACCGCAGCATTTTGTGTCCACGCTGTCGCAGCCGCCGACCAACTTGGGATACTATCGGGACATCGCGGTGCTGGCCTTTCGCGCCGCGGGCGAGCAAAACCCGCGCATGAGTGAGTTTGCGCCGCTGGTCAGCATCAGTTCGGGGGAGACTCCGGCTAACACACTTACGGATGGTGACCCGACCACCTATGTCCGCCTCCCGTTGCCCCGGCCAAACCAACCGCAATACGCACAACTGGCGTTCGCGCAGCCGTTTTCAGCGCGGGCGATTACCGTGGGCGGGCAGACGGCCATGCCGGATTGCAGCGGGGCGATCATGGTCTCGGATGACGGGCAGGTGTTCCATGCGGTGGCCCCATTTGCCTTGAACAAGGGGGCGCTATCCACCCGGACTTTTAGCCTGGGGGCCGAGCCCGTTACGGCCCGCTACTGGCGGGTGCAATTCAATGCCATTGGCAAGAAAGTGAAAGCCACGGCAACCATCCCCCTGGCGGAAATCAGCCTCACGCCGCGCCTGACCATTGATAACATCGAGTCCAAGGCCGGTTTTACGGGCAATGCGGTGCTCGCCGACGCCCAGGCTGATGCCAGCACGGTGGGGGCCATTCCGCGCCAGCAAATTGTGGATTTAACCGACACGTTGACCGCAGAGGGCAAGCTGGACTGGCAGGTGCCGGCTGGTGATTGGGTGGTGCTGCGCGTGGGCTACACGCCGACGGGGGTGAGGAATCATCCCGCGCCCCAGGAAGGCGAGGGGCTGGAATGCGATAAATTTAGCAAAACCGCCCTGGATGCGCATTGGGCGGGCTTCATGCAAAAAATCCTGGATGACCTTGGGCCGACGGCGGCGGGCAAGGCGCTGGATAGTTCGCTGATTGACAGTTACGAAGTGGGCGGCCAGAACTGGACGGCCTTGTTCCGCGCGGAATTTCAAAAGCGGCGCGGCTATGATCTGCTGCCCTTCCTGCCGGCCTTCACCGGCCGGGTCATTGACAGTCCGGCCGTCACCGAACGCTTCCTTTGGGATGTGCGCCGCACGATTGCGGATTTGTTTGATGAGAATTATTTCGGCCATTTTGCTGAATTATGCCATCAGCACGGCCTGACCAGCGCGGTGGAACCCTACACCGGACCTTTTGAATCGATGCAAGCCGGCGGCACGGCTGACTTTGTGATGGGCGAGTTTTGGAGCGGCAGCGCGGGGCATCCTTCGGTGAAGCTGGCGTCTTCCATTGCTCATATCTACGGCAAAACCTACGTGGGCGCGGAATCTTTCACTGCGGCACCCGAGGCGGGGCGCTGGCAGAATGATCCCTATTCCTTGAAGACCCTGGGGGATCTGATGTACTGCCAGGGGCTGAATCGTTACGTATTTCACCGCTATGCCATGCAGCCCTGGACCAACCATTGGCCCGGCATGACCATGGGGCAGTGGGGCTTTCATTTTGAGCGCACGGTGACCTGGTGGGAGCAGAGCCAGTCCTGGCTGGCCTACATCGCCCACTGCGAATTTATGCTGCAGCAGGGCCGCGCCGTGGCGGATGCCGCCTACTTCACTGGAGAAAGCACCCCGGTGGAAATGCGCGTGGGGAATCCGGCTTTGCCGGCCGGCTACGACTATGACGCCATCAATGCCGATGTGCTGGTGCATGGGGCCACGGTGCGGGCTGGCCGCATTACTCTGGCCAGCGGGGCCAGCTATGCGGTGCTGGTGCTGCCACCGAATGATGCCAACCTGACCCCGGCGACGTTGCGAGCCATCCATGATCTGGTGCTGGCCGGGGCGACCGTGGTTGGTCCCCGTCCGCAACACTCGCCCAGTCTGGCGGATTATCCGGATTGTGATGCCAAGGTTAAACAGCTTGCCCAGGACATTTGGGGGGACTGCGATGGCTCAACGGTGCGCGAGCATGCGGCCGGGCAGGGCCATGTCTATTGGGGCAAACCGCTAGCCGAGGTTTTTGCCGCGCAGGCATTACCGCCGGATTTTGGTGTCAAAGGCGCGACGACCAGCACGCGCCTGGCGTTTGCGCACCGGGTGGCGGAAGGTGCGGATATTTACTTCGTATCGAACCAGCGGCGGCAGTTTGACTCCGCCGAAGTCACGTTCCGGAGTGGCGGGCGGGTGCCGGAGTTGTGGCATCCCGAGACCGGTCTGATGGAAACGGCGCCGGTGTGGAGTGCCGCCGATGGCCGCACCACCGTGCGATTGGAGTTTGCCCCGGCGGAATCGGTGTTCGTGGTCTTTCGGCATGGGGCAGGGGCGGCGGACCATGTGGTGGCCCTGAATGGCACGCAGGCCCCGGTGGCGGAGGCGGGCAACCGCTTGAAAATTTTGCACGCGGTTTATGCCGCCACGGATGGGGCTGGGGCAAGTGATGTGACGGCGGCGGTGGTGGCGCTGGCCCAGGATGGCCTAGCCGCTTTCTCGGCCGGCAATGACGCGCTCGGTGGGGATCCGATCCCCAACCACGTGAAGGAATTACGCCTGGATTATACGCTGGATGGGCAGGCCAAACACGTGAAGCTGGCGGAAGGCGAGATTTTCACGCTGCCGGGCAAAGTGAGCGGCGGGGAACCGCCGCAATGGGAAATTCAAGCGGCCACCGATGGTTCGCCGCAGGTGCGCACCTGGGCCAATGGCCATTTGGAAATGCGCATGGCGAACGGCCAGGTGCGGTCGGTGTCCCCGTCCGATGTGCCGAAGCCCCGGGAGGTCAAAGGCGCGTGGAGTCTCCGTTTCCCGCCCCATTGGGGCGCGCCCGCCGAGGTGCAATTGGACAAGCTCATTTCCTGGACAGATCACCCGGAGGCCGGTGTGCGCTATTTTTCCGGCACGGCAACTTATGATAAAACCGTGGAGGTGCCGGCGGAGCGCTTGAAGACTGGCCGGGAACTCTGGCTGGACTTGGGAGGAGTGAAAAACTTTGCCGAGGTGGAGTGGAATGGGCAGAACCTCGGGGTGCTGTGGAAGCCGCCCTACCGGGTGAATGTGACCGCCGCTGCGAAAGCCGGGGCGAACCATCTGGTCGTCAAGGTTACCAACCTCTGGCCCAACCGGTTGATTGGCGATGAGCAATTGCCGCCGGATGTGGAATGGGACGGCAAGCAACTCAAGGAATGGCCGCAGTGGTTGCTGGATGGCAAGCCGAGTCCCACGGGACGGCTGACCTTCACAACCTGGCATCATTGGACCAAGGATTCGCCGCTGCTGGAATCCGGTTTGCTGGGGCCGGTGACCCTGCGCACCGCTCAATGGCTGCCGGTGCGTTAAAAATTATTCCCAAAATGACGGTGATTTCCGCCGTGATTTCGGGCATGCTGATGGAATGTCCGAAATGACTAACGCCACCCTGCGCGAGCTCAAAGCCCGTGCGCAACTGCTCAAACCCACCCTGAAAGTGGGCAAGGACGGGCTGAGCCCGCAATTTTTAGCCGAGGTGGATGCCACCCTGAAGCATCTGGAATTGATCAAAGTGAAGTTCGAACAGTTCAAGGAGGAGAAAAAGGAACTTTCTCTCCAACTGGCGGAGCAAACCGGCAGTCACATCGTCACCAGTGTGGGGCATGTGGTGGTGTTATTTCGTCCCAAACCCCGCGGTCCTGAGGCCAGCGCTGATGCTGCCGCAGAATAAGCGGCGCGTCACTTCAGGATGAAACTCGCGGAGACAAACGCCCGGATGCTTTTTTCCCGGGCGGAGGTGTCGTTGAATCCCTCGGAACTCGTTTCGCTGGAATTGCGCGGGGTGATCTGAAACACCCCCATCTTGGCGGAGCGCAAGGCCCGGATTTGTCGTCCTCCCTGGCTCGCGATTTGCTCGGCCCGCTGGCGGGCGTCCTTGGTCGCGGCGGCCAGCATTTCAATTTTGGCGGCGGCGGTGTGGGTGTAAATGAACTGAATGCCGGCGTCATCCAGTTCCACGCCCGCCTCCACCAGTTTGCTGGAGAGTTGTTGTAATTCCATCACCCGCACCACGTCGCCGGACTCCAGGGTGACCGTTTGACTCAACCGGAAGCCCACCGTCTTGGTGCTATCGCTACCCGGCGGTCGAAGCCGTTGAATATTAATGGCGGAAATTTCGGCGTTGGTAATACCCCGTTGCAGGAAAAATTCCGCCACCTGGGTGGCGTCTGCCTTCAGTTTTTGTTGGGCGGTGGTAAAGTTGTCGGCCTCGACACTGAAGTTGGCCATCCAAATGGCCAGGTCGGAGGTGACATCCTGGCGGGCGGAGCCGGTGGCGCTGATCACCTGGGAATCGGCGATATGCAACCAGGCGCGGGTTACTTGAGCGGCGGAGATAATGAGGCCCGCTGCCAGCCCCAGGCCAAGCAGCAGACCGCCCCAACTGAAGCTCCCGGAGGACGGGTTTCTCATATGAGGGATAATTTCTAGCTTAACGGTGTCCCCGTCAATGTCGGAATGGCTGCCCGGTCGTCCGGTTTGCTTGCCGTTTGGCGGGGACACTTCCTAATAATAAAACGACTTGCACATTTTAGGATCTGGCGTATGATGAAATGTAAAATAAAAAGAGTGCAACGACCTCAGATGGCGCATTCAACTTAATGTCACGCGTCCGGCAAATTCAAACCGTATCAAACAATGAAAAGCTTATTCCTGTTTTCTGCATTCATAGCTGGCTTCGGTTGGGGACCGATCTGCTCTCTGCAGGCCCAAACCTTGACCACTCTGCACGGCTTCAAAGGCCCGGTCAATGGGGCTTTCCCGATTGCCGGGGTGACGATTTCAGACGGCACGATATATGGGACGGCACAAAATGGAGGCAAATGGGGCGGCGGTGTGGTTTTTGCCATTAATACCGATGGCACGGGTGTAACCATTCTGCACAATTTTTCTGCCTTGAACGGCAACACGAACGTTGACGGGGCCAACCCCGGCGGTTTGTTGACGCTGGAGGGCGGCAGCTTGTATGGAACGACGCAGTATGGCGGTGGCGGCGGGGAGGGGACCGTGTTTCGGATCAATACGGATGGTTCTGGATTTACCAACCTTCATAATTTCTCATCCATGGATGTAACGACGGCCACCAACCTTGACGGTGCCAACCCGCAAGGTAAATTAAGTTTTTCCGGCAATACGCTCTTTGGTACTTGTACCTTAGGCGGTACCGGAGCCCAGGGCGCTATATTTGCCATCAAAACCGATGGTTCGGGGTTCACGAATCTGCATAATTTTTCCGCTTTAAACACAACCAGCATCAACCGCGATGGTGCCCAGCCTGTGGGCGGACTGGTGCTTTCCGGCAACACTTTGTATGGTGGAACCCAAACGGGTGGTGCTGGCCGTTACGGCACTGTGTTTGCAATGAACACAGATGGTTCGAGCTTTAGCAATTTGCATAATTTCATGGGTAATACCACTGATGGTGCTGCTGCTGGTGGTGCTTTGATTGTTTCCGGATCCACTCTCTATGGCACCACTGCAGGTGGCGGTATTGGCAATGCCGGCACGGTCTTTGCCATTAATACTAATGGATCCGGATATACCAATCTGTATCATTTTACCGCCCTGACTGGCAGTGGGGCCACCAACACCGATGGGGCCTCATCCTATGGCGGGTTACTTTTGTCGAGCGGAAAACTCTATGGCACCACCTACTATGGCGGCAATTGGGGTTTCGGCACGGTCTTCACCCTCAGTACCAACGGAACGGGCTTTCTCAGCCTGCATAGTTTTACGGGCGGCGAAGGGCATAGTCCATATGCCAGCCTAGCCTTTTCCGGCGGTAAAGTCTTTGGGACTACTGAATATGGCGGTGTGGCTGGTTCGGGTGCGGTTTTTTCCATGAATACTGATGGATCTGGCTATGCCAGTCTCTATAGTTTTTCAGCCAGTGAAGACGGAACCCTTCCCCAATCCGCGTTAATTCTCGCGGGCAAGACGTTTTACGGCACTGCTGAGTACGGTGGCAGTTTTGGGGGTGGTACTGTCTACAAGGTCAACGCTGATGGATCCGATTTTACATTGCTACATGCTTTCACCAATACGGATGGCATCTACCCGGTTGACCAATTGACTTTGTCTGGAGGCACCCTGTATGGGGCAACCGCTGATGGTGGAGCTGAACATGGGGCTATTTTTGCTGTGAATACGGATGGCACCGGTTTTGTCAACCTGCACCGGTTTTCGGCTTTTACTATTGGGTCAGCCGGCTTGGGCACCAATTCCGACGGTGCTTTTCCGAATGGGAGCCTGGTTCAATCTGGCAACATTCTTTATGGAACCACCCAGAGCGGTGGGGTTTATGGCAATGGCGTGATTTTCGCCGTCAATACTGACGGCACCCATTTCACCAACCTTTATAATTTCTCAACTTTTGCGACAGGCACCATAAATCCTGATGGTGCCAATCCCGCCGCGGGACTCTTTATTGCGGGCAGAACACTTTATGGTGAGGCGACCTCTGGCGGCACACACGCCAGTGGCACTTTGTTCAAAATTAACACCGACGGGACTGGATTCGCCAATCTGCATAATTTCCCCGCCATTATCAACGACACTAATAGCGAGGGTGGGCAATTGTATGGCGGCGTGATTCTGTCCGGCAGCACGCTGTATGGGGCGGCTTCTGCGGGTGGTAAATTTGGCGCTGGCACTTTATTTAAGGTCAACACGGATGGCTCCGGGTTCTCGGTGCTTCATCATTTCACTAAAGCCACCGGCCGTTTCACTACCAATTATGATGGGACGTCTCCCTATGCGAACTTGGTGCTCTCCGGCAACACGCTCTTTGGAACCGCAAATATTGGTGGTAAATTCGGCAATGGCACCGTGTTTGCCATCAACACGGATGGTTCCGGTTTTACCAATCTCTATGATTTTACTGGTGGTGGCGACGGTGCCAATCCGGTAGCGGGCCTTATTCTGTCGACTAATGTCCTTTATGGTACAGCCCAATATGGCGGGGCCGCAGGGGTCGGCACGGTTTTCAGTCTCGCGCTGCCCTTGCCGCAGCTCGCGATTTCGACTTATGGCACAAATGTCATTGTGACTTGGCCAAACACATCCGCGGGATTCTCTTTGCACGCCACTCCAAGTCTGGTTCCACCTGTGGTTTGGACCCCGGTTTCGCCCATGCCGGCCATTGTTAATGGACAAAACGGCGTGACTAATTCCATCAGCGGGCCACAGCTGTTTTACCAATTGTTTCAATAATCCGACCAGGGCAGTTGCGCTCCGATCATCTGGGGCTTGCTATTATGGTGCTGCGGAATTAAGTAGCCGCAGCACCATTTGCGTTTGGAAGTCAGCCTCCCCCCGCAAACTAAATCGCCGGGTGGCCTGGAAAAAACTGTTGGAGGCGTTCTGGACCGGCCGGTTCTGCCAACACCCAAGGAACCAGGATGGTGCGGGTAGAAAGTTTTTCCGTCACTTCCCGGATGAATGGAACCTCGCCCCGTTCCCGGGCCATGAGCAGCGGATCCTGCGAACCGCTCAAAGCGAAGCTCTGGTTGATGATCCAGGCAAATGGTTCAATATGGGCTCGGCGTAAATCGGCTTGCAGCATGCCGGCTTCGTGGACGGGGGTGGCTTCCGGCAGAGTGACGATCAGCACGTGGGTGAAATTTGGATCGCGCAAACGCGGCAATAGTTCCCGCACTGATTCGGGCAAAGTACTGGCCTTGCGGGCGATTTCACGATGGTAGGATTCCGTGGCATCCAGCAAGAGCAGCGTATGTCCGGTTGGGGCGGTGTCGAGAACCACAAAGGAACCTTGCCCCTCGGCAACCACGCGGGCGAAGGCGCGAAACACGGCGATTTCTTCGGTACATGGCGAACGTAAATCCTCTTCCAGCATGGCACGGCCAGCCGCATCAAGATTTTTGCCAGCGTCTGCCAGCACCGATTCCACATAAGCGCGGGTCTCGACCAGCGGGTCAATGCGGCTCACCCGCATGCCTTTGATCTCTCCGGCGGCTGCCGCTATGTGAGCGGCCGGGTCAGTTGTGCTCAAATGCACGGGGTAACCCCTCCGCGCCAGTTCGGTGGCAATGGCCGCGGCGATGGTGGTTTTCCCCACCCCGCCTTTGCCCATGGTCATGATCACCCCGCAGCCAGCCCGGGCGAGACGATCCACCAATTGCCCCAGTGATTCGGTTGCGGTAAGGGGCGGTAACTCGGCCGCGTCCGGCGGGCTTGCCGATTGAAAGTAATCCGCCGTTACCAGGGCCCGCAACGCCGGGATGCCCAGAAGGTTTTTGGCCCGCAGCGGAACTTTGGCCAGTCGCATTCGGGCCAGAAAAGCGCCAGCAGCATTCAAAGCCTCGTTGCCCCGGTGTTCCAAGGCGAGGGCGATCGGGTCGGCTCCGGAGGCGCGAAACAGGCCGTTGAGGATTAGTTTTTGATTACGGACACCGATGGCGGTTAATTCCTGGCTGGTTCGTTCCGCCTCCGCCAGCGCGGCCCGTTGTGCCCGGCTCACCAGCACCAGGGTGGTATGCGCCCCGTCGGCGAGGGCCGCCACTGCCTGGTCGTAAACACCTCGCGCTTGATCCAGGCCAGCCAATGGGCCAAGACAGGAAGTGCCGCTGGTGCTGTTGGACAAAAAGCTGGTCCATGCACCGGGCAGGGAGAGCAATCGCAGGGTGTGGCCGGTGGGTGCGGTGTCGAAAATTACGTGATCATAACCAGCGGTTGCCACCGGATCCCCCAATAATTTGGCGAATTCATTAAAAGCAGCAATTTCCATGGTACATGCACCGGAAAGTTGCTCTTCCATACTGCGCAAAACGGTTTCGGGGAGTTGCCCGCGATAGGGGCCCACCAGTTTTTCACGATACGCCGCCGCGGCGGCGACGGGATCAATATTCAGTGCTGCCAGCCCGGGAACCCTCACAATTTCCGTGGGGGTGACCGCGAGCGGCACCCCCAGGACTTCATCCAAATTTGAGGCCGGGTCGGTGCTCACCAGGAGGACATGCTTGCCGGCGTCCGCGAGATGAATAGCCGACGCACAGGCGAGGGAAGTTTTACCCACCCCGCCTTTACCCGTGAAAAACAGGAACCGCGTGGGAGATTCCAAAAGCCGGGCCAGGGTTTGTTCCGGGGGGATATTCATGCTGGTTTAGCAAGACCCACTGCAGCCACAACTTGAATTTGGAGGTTCCGGTGTGGCCGTGGTGGGTAATTTGAACAGCGCAGCGAGGGCGGAGCGGTTGGGATAGGATCCGGTCGTCGCCACTTTGCCATTGGCCAGCATGACGGGCAATGCGCTCTCACCGTGCACCGTCAGCGCGGTTTTCACGATTTCATTTTGGACAAATGCGGCGGGACTCTGGGACAGATTGTGCCGTTGAACAATCACCCCTTTTGATTTGAGCCAGTCCAGATCGGCGGCGAATTGCACCAAGCTGGGGTCAACTTCCGGCCCGCAGAGACCGGTGGAACAGCACATGGCTGGATCAAAAACCTGAAGCGTTTGAGTGGTTGGCATCATAAGCTTTTTGCCGTTTTGGCCTGATCCCGGCGGCCGTCGGCATAAGCCGTGAAAACCATTTTGATTTCGTCCCGCACCCGCCGGAACACGGCCAGCTTTTCCTCGTCCGTGCCGGTGGCGTGGGCCGGATCAAAAAATCCCCAATGATGGCGGTTTAGCTGGCCGGGGAACAGTGGACAAGCCTGGTCCGCATTGCCGCAAACGGTAATGACCGTTTCAATCGGCTGCGACAAAAATTCATTCATGTGTTTCGAGTGATGGGCGGAGATATCGATGCCAATTTCCTGCATCACCTGGATAGCCAGCGGGTGAACGTAGCCCGCCGGTTTGGAGCCGGCACTCTGGACATTGAGTATGTCACCGGCGGTTGCCCGGAGAATTCCTTCGGCGAGGTGGCTGCGGCAGGAGTTGCCGGTGCAGAGAATTAATACGGTTGGTTTGATGGTGGTCATGGGAGGTTGGTCGGGAGTCAAGGTATGTTATATGTTGGGATCCAAATTTCAACGTTGAGGATTGCCAGGCAGGGGGCAGCACGTTGCGTCCTGGCAGCCGCGACAGGCCAAGATGGCCAGCCAGGCGCCGGCGAAAGGGGCCGTCAAGTAAATCCAGAGATGTTCTAAATGTCCGGAAATCACGGCGGGTGCGAGGGAACGGACGGGATTCATGGAGGCTCCGCAAATGGTGCCGGCAAACATGGCTTCCAAGCCGATGACCGCACCCACGGCAATTCCTGCGGTGATACCCTTTTCCTTCGCTCCGGTGGACACATTTAAAATGACGAACATCAGGATGAACGTTAATATCAATTCGAGGACAAACGATTGGGCATCCCCTCCGGCGGGCAGTGTGGTGCCAAGGGTGCTGTGCGCGGGAAAGAGAAAATGCAGCACCGTGCTGGCGGCCAGGGCACCCAAACCCTGGCTAAGCAAATAGGGTATTACCGTGCTGCCGGGCAGCCGGCCGGCGAGCCAAAATGCGCTGGTCACAGCCGGGTTAAAGTGCGCTCCCGAAATATCCCCCACCGCATAGATCATAGCCATCACCACCAGCCCAAAGGTCAGGGCAATCCCAACATGGGTAATGCTGCCGGCGCTCACGTCATTAATTACAACGGCTCCCGTGCCGGCAAAGACCAGGGAGAAGGTGCCGATAAATTCGGCAAGGAGTTTTTTAAACATAAGATGCATATGCCAATCCGTATTTATCTTCGGCCTTGCCTTCAAATATGTCAATGCGTATTTATACCCCATGCAAAACCTCGTTTTGTTCCACGCGGCCCTGGCCGATGAAAACCGCCTGCGCTTGCTTAACTTGCTCCGGGGCGGCGAGATTTGTGTTTGTCAGTTGCAAGGGGTGTTGCAAACCAACCAGCCCAAAATATCGCGGCATCTGGCCTATTTGCGGAAAGCCGGCCTGGTGGAGGCCCGGGCGGATGGCAAGTGGACGCATTACCGCCTGAAAAAACTGCCGGTAAATCTGGCACGCCTCGTGGCGCAGACGTTGAATTGTGTGGAGGCAGAGCCGCAGATCCTGGCCGACCTGAGGCGTCTTAAATTGATTACTTGCCAGCCGGTGGGTTTCGGGGTTGCAACTCCGGTGCGCGCCAAGCCAAAGCTTTTATCCAACCGGGGGGCCAAACCCAATAAAATCAGGAGTCCACAAGGTCCAGTTGCCAGCAACTGAAGCTCCCAGATAAAAGAGGTGTTGTTGGTGGTCGGCTAGCCGGCCTTTTGTGACTTTATATGGTGAAAGCATGGCGCTGGCGTTGATGTAAATGGGCTTATCCTTCGGCGACTTGCCATAATTTTTTCGGTGGTAATTCGCCATGGCTCTTTGGGTCGTTTTCACAAGGGCTACGTCGGTCAAAATCATCCACTGCCTGGCATTAAACCACGGCTAGAGCTGGGGCGGCTGCTTAGTTTGTCAATAACCGCGCGGCGCCCGTTTGAGGGTTGATTTCCATGGGCGCGCCGCGGTTCATGCCGGGACGTTTGTGACCAATGGCGGTTAGCCAGGCATCTTTCCACTGGCGCTGGTTTGCCTGTTCCTGATCCAGGATATCGTGGCCCCGTGGAAATGTGGCCAGTAATTTGCCGATGCTATCGGCCCTTTCAGCCTCAGGCACCCCCAGTTGTTCCAAGATGGTCTGGGCCATCAGCCAGTGGCCAAATTCCCCGGGATGGACGCCGTCTTTGGCCAGCGAATAGGTCGCGTCCCAAGCCCGCCGGTGGTTTAGGTAGGACCGCATGGGGGTGTGCAGATTGATCACCTGCCAGCCATTGGTCCGCTGGCTCATCAGCCAGTCGGCATAAATCGTAAGTACCTGGTCATAGCCAGCGTGCCCGCCTTTTACCTCATCAAAAACTGGGGGGGTGAGATGAATAACGTCGGCCCCGGCTTGCATTACTTGGGCATGCAACCAATTAATGCCATCCTGATAGGCCTTGAAACGCACCTCATCCAGGGGCATATAAATTCCATCATTCATGCCGTAACAAGCGAGGACAAGATCCGGCTTGGTTTTGGCCAGCACCCGGGCCAGCCGTTCGTGCAAATCGGGACGCGGAAATTTCCCGCCGGCATGACCGGGTTCGGAGAGTCCTGAAACCGTCTCACTGGGCAAGCCAACATTGATGATTTCCACGGGTGCGTCGGGAAATCGGGTTCGCTGATAAGCCGAAATGTCCTCAACATATTGGCCTGCATAAGTAATGCTATCACCGAGAAACACCACCCGCTTGACCTTGGCCGGGAACAAACTGCTGGGCTCCGCCGCGCGCGCCAGACTGGCAAAGGCCAGGAGCAGGGCGAGGCAGAGGCTCGGGCGGCAAATGGTGAAAATGTCCATGTTTGTAAAGTAACAAACTGAAGGCGTTTGGCCAGAGGATTGAAATCTGCAAAATCATCATTTGGGAGCGTAGATACACCGAAGAGGGCAGCCCTGAGGCCAAGGTGCAGGAAAGGCCCTGGCAGTTGATCGAGAACCGATGGCCTTCAATCCAAACGGACGCATGATTCCATCTCGTGCATGAAAAACGGCACATGATCCACCTCCAGCCGTACCTGTTCCGCACCATTCACTGGTAAAAAGAGCTTTTCTTCCTGCAACAGCAGCTTCCCTCTTAAGCGAATGCCGCCGGGCAGCCAGACTTCGACCTGGTGATTGAGCGGTAAATTGAGCGCCCGGGCCAGTTCGAGGAGCGCAAGCTTGCGCTGTGCCTGCCAGTGAGTAAAACCATCCTCGGCCTGGCCACCACTAAAATCTAACTCGCCCTGCGGATTCATGATGTTTTAGGATGCTCACCGTGACGCCTTCCAAGCAAGATGTTTGCGATAATTTGACAGCTATTAACCCGGTCGGCAAGCTGATGCTGCAAAACGGAAGGTGCTGGCTCGGAATGCCCGTTCCACGGTCGTCGGGCCTTCAAAAGTAAATCGTGCCAACGCTTCAAGGTTTAGCCGCGGTATCAAATCCCGCCACCAAGGGGCGGTGGTCGGATCCCACTCCCCAATTAGGCAGGGCGAGGACATAGGTATCGCCCGGCAGCCAATGTGCCGCCATGGCTTTGCTTAGCAAAATGTAATCAATCCGTGTGTAGGCATCTTCTTTGGCAAAATATTCCGTCCAAGTGATGTCCCGGGGTTCCATCCGGGCGCTGGTGGCCGGGGTGGTGTCGCCATTCCGTTCCGCCGGTCGCGTGTCCACCAACCGGTACTTGCCCCGGCCCATGAGTGCCCGAGTGGAGGGTGCGTCCTTGACGTCATTCATATCCCCCAGCACGATCAGGGGGAGGTCAGGGTTGGCATGGAGGCGCTCATCGATAATGCCGCGCAGGATTTGGGCCTCCCCGAGGCGTTGCTCCGCTTCATCGGCATCGGGCACGGGGCGTTTCGATTTCAAGTGCGCGGCAATCAGTGTGAAAGCGAAATTGGTGCTGACCTGAAGATCGACCTCCGCAAATCCCCGGCTGACCTGAAAACTCCGGCCATCCAACAAAAACGTGTCATTGGTGTGCGGGCGGCGGGCGAGGATGGGAAACTTGCTCAGCACGGCCAGGTGGATATTGGTGTCAAAGCCGCTCACATGTTCCCAATAACGATAATCCAAGCCAGCCGCTCTGAGGGAGTTCCGCAATTCCAACAGGGCATTGGTGGTGCCCATTTCTTCCAAGGCGAGAACATCGGGATGCAGCGCTTGGATGCTTTCGCGGATTTTTGCGCGAGCCGCCGGGGATTTGATCCTTGGCCGGGTGTAGGTGGGTTCGTCCAGGTAGTTTTCCAGGTTGTAAGTGGCTACCCGGAAGGTTTCGGCGGGGGCGGGGCGGGTGGTGAGGAACAGCCAGAACAGTACGGCCAAAGCGGCCATGGGGACGCGCAAATTCATGTCGCGGAGATAATCCCGCCGCCACCACAAGTCAAAGAACTTTTTGCAAATGGGGCAGATTCTGCTAATATGGTGACATGCTTAAAATTAGCCGTCCCGTTGGTGGGCGGAGCCAAAAAGTGGTCCGCGTGAAATTGGATGACAAGCAAAGCGAGCGCGATCACCGCGAGTTGCGGATTGACAAAGTGGGCGTCCGCGGGCTGCGTTTTCCCATTCAAGTGCAAGATCGTGCCCGAACGGTGCAAAACACTGTGGCCACCATTGGGATGTTTGTGGATTTGCCCAAGGAATTCAAGGGCACGCATATGAGTCGGTTTGTGGAGGTGCTTAACGCCCATGGGGCGGTGATCCACGTGGAAAACATCTCGGAAATCTTGATGTCCCTTCAGGAAAAATTAAAATCCGCCACCTCCCATTTGGAATTGGAATTTCCGTTTTTCATGACCAAGGTTTCACCGGTGTCCCGCCGCGAAAGCCTGATGGACTACGTGGCCCGGTTCGACGCCGCGGCCTGTGGTAATGAAATTGATTTTATTCTGACGGTTAAAGCCCACGTAACCACTTTGTGCCCCTGCTCCAAGGCCATCTCCAAGTATGGGGCGCATAACCAGCGTGGTTTGGTGAGCGTGGCCATCCGGTTCACCAAATCCGTCTGGATTGAAGAATTAATTGGGATGATTGAAAGCTCGGCCAGTTCGGAATTGTATGCGCTGCTGAAGCGCCAGGACGAAAAAGCGGTCACGGAACGGGCCTATGAAAACCCGGTGTTTGTGGAGGATTTGGTGCGCAATGTCGCGCTGAAACTCAATGCTGATGACCGGATCAGCTGGTACAAGGTGGAGGCGGAAAATTTTGAAAGCATCCATAATCACAATGCCTACGCCTGCATAGAAAAGGGTTAAAATGGGCAGTGGCAAAGGGCATGACCAAAATTCCAAAAGATTTTTCTGGCTTAACCTGGGTTTTTTGATACATTCGCACGCCCTTGACTCCGGGGGGGAAATTTTATTTCCCCACTTGAATCTTTGGATATTGGCGTAAAATTGACATCTATAAACGTGACCGCGAAGAAAAAAGAAATCAAACCCGGCCGGGCTCAGGTTCAGGCCACGGCGGATTCCATTTTGGGAAAGGCGATTGCCCGGACCAACGCGGTGGCCGAGGCCAAGAAGGTCAAGCCAGAATGGCAGGGTTATTACGATAATTTATTGCAATTGCGAGAGCAATTGCTGGCCCAGATGAGCGGTCTGGCCAAGGAATCCGCGCAGGAGATGCCGGGTTACAGCCTGCACATGGCGGATTCGGGCACGGATAATTTCGACCGGGATTTTGCCTTGAGCCTGCTGTCCTCGGATCAGGATGCGGTTTATGAGATTGAAGAAGCTCTCAAGCGCATAGAGAAGAAAACCTATGGCGTTTGCGAATTGACCAACAAGCCGATTCCGAAGGCTCGTTTAGAAGCAATTCCCTGGACACGGTTTACCGTGGAAGCCCAGGCCCAGTTGGAAAAAGACGGAGCCCTGCGCCAGCGGCGTTTGGGGCAATTGGGGACCATTGATAATGCCGGAGCCAACGAGGTGGAAGGCGACGAAGAGGAACCCGAGGAAAAAGTTAAAGAAAAAGAATAATTTATGGCGCGCGAAATCATCACCATTGAATGCACGGAAGCTCGCAAGGAGGCCAAGTCTCCTTCCCGCTACACCACCACCCGCAACAAGAAATTGAAGACGGAAAAGCTCGAGATTAAGAAATATAATCCCGCCTTGCGCCGTCATACGGTTCACAAGGAAATTAAGTAATTATGCCCCGCAAGACCAACACTGAGAAGTCTGACCGCCGTGGCGGTAAGAGCCGCACCACTGAAGCCCGTACGCCCCGTCCGAAGCCGAAAATCGACTTCACCGAAGACGCGCTGGATTTCAAAAACATCAATTTGCTCCGTCAGTTTGTGACGGATCAGGGTCGTATATTGCCGCGCAAGTACACCGGGTTGCCCGCGCACTATCAGCGCCGGATGACCACGGCCATCAAACGGGCCCGCCAAATGTTGTTAATGAAGTAGTCTTTCAATTACCGCCCGCTGGTGTATAGCCAGCGGGCGGTATTTTTGCTATCGATTCTGCCAGCGAAGTTGACGCATACTTCGGCTGACGACCAAACTGCCAACCAAGCATGAGGGTTGGTATATTACTTGGTTGCGGTCTTCCCCAAGCTTCGGAATTTTCATACTCAAACCTTGAGTTTTTATCCAAGATAAAAACCTTGCTTTAAATACGTCTTAAGCTGAATGATCCGAGTTCCGGCATGGGGAACTCAGGCCATTTCTTCGGATAACCAATCTCCTAAATGGAGGTATTCCTTGATTTTGCGGCGTTCATGACGGTTCTTGAGCGCCTTTTTTGGGGTATTTTCGGTCTTACGGAACGGATGCTTTGGATTACGGATTGCTTCACTCATTGTTTCGATTGTTTTCATCATACGTTTCCTTTCGTCCTTCCATGGGATTGATAGCGGGAATCATGCCAACCGCTGTCAACAGTTTTCGGTTGTTGTAACCGAATCGTTACAATTCAGACTCGTCCAAAACAAAAAATGTTCAATCTTTATTTTTGTTCTGGAAAGCGCCGGATTGCCATTCCTTCTGTATTTCCGTCCGCACCAGCTCCCATCCCACATCGGCAAATGCAGCGCGAACCGTATGAAATTCCGTTTGCAAAATTCCGGCCAAAACAAGCGTTCCACCCTTATTTAACTGGGCAATGATGCGTTTTCGTTCGGCGAGGAGAAGGTTGGAGATCAGGTTGGCGCAGACCAGGTCGTAACGTCGGGCGGGACGCAGCGGGAGCCGGGTGGCATCAGCCTGGGTGAGTGAAATTTTTTGCGAAACTCGGTTAATTTTAGCATTACTTTTGGCCACCCGGACTGATTCCGGATCGAAATCAAAAGCGTCAATTGGTGCGAAATTTAGCTTGGCTGCGGCAATGGCGAGGATGCCAGAACCGGTTCCAATGTCCAAAAATGAGCGGGTTGCGATTTTTTCCGCAGAGGTTTCCCCCGGACGGGCCACTTCACTGAGGCAAAAAGAGGTGGTGGGGTGCTGTCCCGTGCCAAAACTCAGGCCTGGGTCGAGGATCACCGTGGCTTGACCTTTTTTAGCCGGGCGTTTGCTCCAACTGGGCTTGATCAAGAGTGATCGGCCAATTTCCAGCGGCTTAAAATGGCGTTTCCATGATTCCGCCCAATCCTCGGGGCGCACGCGCCCCATTTTTATTTGCCCTGATCCCGTGGGCAGGCCGCAATGTTGGATGTTGGCCAGGCCAGCGCGAATCGCCGCGCGGAATTTGGGGGCGGGCGACTTGGCCTGCTGGCAATATACACTCACCAGACTGGCCTGTCGTTCCAAATCATAATAGCTGGAGGCGGATTCGCCGATCAAGCCGGCCAGCATATCCGCCACCGCATCCTCGGCTTCCAAAGTGGTGGCCACGGAGATGCGCCAAAGGATTTTTTCTGGTTTGGTTTTCATGCCACCAAATCCCGCCACGGGGTGAAATTCATCAGTTCAATCTCCGCCATGTGCGGATGCAGGGCTACTTGCGTGATGCTGGCATACTCGATTTCAAACGAGTTGGTCTTGGGGAGCGGCAGGTCCAGTAAAATGGCCAGGATCATGCGGATGACCCCGCCATGGCAAAAGACGGCCACGTTTTGCCCGGGATGGGCCTTGACGATCTGGCGCAAGCTGGGCTCCACGCGGCTGCGGAAGACCTGCCCGTTTTCGCCGTTGGGCACACCATGGTGTTCAATCTGTTCCAGCCATTGATGCGAATGAAAGCCGAAGCGGTCACTCACGGCCTGCCAGCCCAGGCCGGTCCATTCACCAAAATCAATTTCCCGCAAGTCGGGCAGCATCGTTTGTTTCGGCAAGCCTTTGCGCAAGCTGGGGGCAAGGGTTTGTTGCACCCGTTTCATGGGGCTGGCATAAACTGCATCGATCGTTTTTTTCTCCAAGTACCGGGCCAGCGTCCGGGCCATGGTCAGTCCCCGTGGGGAGAGGTTCATATCAATCCGTCCGCCAAAGACACGGTGGTATTTGACCTCCACTTCCGCATGGCGGATCAGCAACAGGCGGGTGGCGGGCGGCGGTTGA
The DNA here is from genome assembly GCA_903875465.1 of uncultured Verrucomicrobia subdivision 3 bacterium. Classification (GTDB taxonomy): domain Bacteria; phylum Verrucomicrobiota; class Verrucomicrobiia; order Limisphaerales; family UBA11358; genus UBA11358. The sequence continues at coordinate 24,401 of CAIQWB010000122.1, read as the reverse complement.
TGGGCGGGGGCCGCTTTGGGCTTGGATGGTTTAGTCACAATGAAATGGGGATCAGCCTTGCTGAATGGCAGCGGCTTGGGCGGCCAGCAATTCGCGGACGCCAGCCTTGCCCAGGGCCAGTAATTCAGCCAGTTCGTTTTCGGTAAAGGTGGACTCCTCGCCGGTGCCTTGAATTTCAATAAATTCGCCCCGAGCGTTCATCACCAAATTCAAATCCACGGCAGCGGCCACATCCTCGGTATAGCACAGGTCCAGAAGCGCCCGGCCGGCGACCATGCCAACACTCACCGCTGCCACCCCGCTTAACATGGGATCAGCGGCCAGTTTACCGGAGCTGATCAGCCTTTTCACCGCCAGGGCCAGCGCGACGCGCGCTCCCGTAATGGCCGCAGTGCGGGTGCCGCCATCCGCCTGCAACACGTCGCAATCCACGCAGATGGTGCGCGTGCCGATTTTTTCCAAATCAATGGCGGCGCGGATGGACCGGCCAATCAGCCGCTGAATTTCTGAGGAGCGACCGTCCAGTTTACCCTTCGAAATATCCCGTTGTTTGCGCTGGAGGGTGGAGTAGGGGAGCATGGAATACTCGGCCGTGATCCAGCCGCCGGTCACGCCTTGTTCCTTCATCCAGCGCGGCACGTTTTCCTCAATGGTCACCCCGCAGATGACCCGGGTATTGCCCCAGGAAATCAAGGTGGAGCCGGCCGCGTAAGGCGCGATATGATTTTGAAAAGTGATGGGCCGCAACTGGCTGGCCTGGCGGCCGTCGGCCCGGGCCGGCGCGATCAAGGACGGCGTGGAAACTGGTTCATTTTGCACGCTGGCAGGTTAAAGTTTCCCGAGGCTTGGGTCAAAATGCAATTTCAGCAATTGGAATAAAATGGACGTGACCGGCCGGATGGAATAAAAATCCGGCCCGTCGCTCTTACTTATGGCCGGACCTGATTTTGAAGATTTGGTGAAAGTGCATTACGAACCGCTGTTTCGTTTCGCGCTCAGCCTTGCCCGTTCCGAAGCCGATGCGTGCGACTTGGTGCAGCAGACCTTTTATCGCTGGGCAGCGAAAGGGGATCAAATGCGGGACACGACCAAAGTGAAATCGTGGCTCTTTACGACGTTGCACCGGGAGTTTCTGGGCCAGCGGCGGCACGAGGATAAGTTTCCCAAAGTGGACATGGCGGTGGTGGACGAGGGCGAGTTGATGGCCGTGTCCGCCTCGCCGGAGAAACTCATGGATGGTGCCACGGTCATGGCCGCCATGCAGGAACTGGATGAAACCTATCGCGCGCCGCTCGCGTTGTTTTATCTGGACGACACGTCCTATCGCGACATTGCGGAAATTTTGGATGTGCCGATTGGTACGGTGATGTCCCGGATTTCGCGGGGTAAAGCGCTGCTGCGGATGGCGGTGGGGCAAAAGAACGTGGGATGAACCAAAACGAAGCCAAATTAATTCTGACCGTGGCCCGGCCGGGCGACGACGGCGCCGCCGATCCCCAACTGGCCGAGGCGCTGGCATTGGCTCGGCGCGACGCCGAGTTGGGGGCTTGGTGGGAGCGGGAGCGGCTTTGGGATGCCCACGTGCGGCAGTCTTTGACCAATGTTACCGTGCCGCCCGCCTTGAGGGCGCAAATCTTGGCCGGGCAAAAGGTCGTACCCTTGACTAGGGCGGATGCCAAGTCGTCCTTTTTTGACTGGCCCACGCCGCTTTTCTGGGGGCTGGCGGCGGCTGTAGTTCTGTTTTTGAGTCTGGCGGTCAATTGGTCGCATTCCAATTCGGACAACAAACTGGCCAGCTTTGCCAAGGACATGCTTGCCGCGGCTCCGGAAGATTTGCGTCATGTGGATGTCCGGCAAGCCGATTTGGCCAAGGTAACGGGCTGGCTGGCCGAGCACCATGGCCCGGCCGATCTGGAATTACCGGTCCCTATGCAACATTCCCCGGACTTGATGGGGTGCCGCATCCTGCAGTGGCATGGGCAGGCCGTCTCCATGTTGTGCTATGTGCTGCCCGGTCCTCACCATGTGGATTTATTTGTGGCCCGGGCGGCCAGTCTGACGGATGTGCCGGCACCCGGCCAACCCAAGTTTGCCAGCATCAACCAGAATGCAATTGCGGCGTGGCAGGCGGGGGATAATGTTTATTTGCTGGCGGGTGCTGTGCCCATGGAGTTTTTGCACCATTGCGTGGAGCCGGTCCACACCGTCCAAACCAGCTGGCTTGCGCCATTCGCCGTGGTATTTTTTAACCGGTAAGCAGCCTAAATGGCCGGTAGCGCAGCGGGTCTCATTGGGCTAACTCTTTGGTTTTGTTGCTATTGGAGAAACTATTACCAAGGCAGGCAGCGCGTGGAAATTGGAGCTTCAACTCCCGCAGGATTTCAGCAACCATGGTGGCTGAGCATGACACGCCTTGATCAAGCCTTGGTGGAAAACGGTCTTTGCGAAAGTCGCGAGCGCGCGAAGCGGGCGATCCTTGCAGGGCAAGTGCGGATCAATGCCCAGACGGCCCACAAGGCCAGCGATTCGGTGCGTCCCGGAGATGTGCTGACGATTGACACCCCCGAAAAATTTGTCAGCCGGGGCGGGCACAAACTCGAACATGCGCTCAGCCACTTCGGAATTCAGGTCAAAGATTTACTGGCCATTGATTTGGGGGCCTCCACCGGTGGTTTCACGGATTGCCTGCTGCAGCACGGCACGGCGCGGGTGCATGCGGTGGATGTGGGGCAGGGGCAGCTGGCTTGGAAATTGCGCACGGATCCCCGGGTGGTAGTGATGGAAAAGACCAATGCCCGTAACCTTGAACTGGCTCGCATGCCGGCGGGTTACACCCCGGCCGACCTGGCCGTGATTGATTGCTCTTTCATTTCCCTGAAAAAAATTTTACCACCGGCGATTGCTTTATTAAAAAGCGAAGGCAAAATCATCGCGCTGATCAAACCACAATTTGAAGCCGGCAAAGCGGAAGTCGACAAAGGCCGGGGGGTGATCACGGATGCCGCCATTCACGACCGGGTGCTGGCGGAACTGGCCGGTTTTGTGGCCGGTTTGCCGGCGTGCCGCTGGCAGGGCGTGACCGAATCCCCCTTGCTGGGGCCGGCGGGCAACAAGGAATTCTTGGTGTTGATTGAAAAAATTAATTAAGCATATCCGCCGGATTGGCTTGCTGGGCAATTCCGAGAAAGCAGCCTGCGCGGACATCGTTCGCGAGGCGGTTCGTTTGATCCGCCTGGCGGGGTTGGATTATTGTTGTGACGTGGCAACCGCGCGGCTCGCGGGTGCTGGCGGTGCCACTTTTGAAAACGCGGGGGCCCTGGCCCGGGCGGTTGATTTGTTGCTGGTTTTTGGCGGTGACGGCACGATTCTCCGGGCGGCCCGGGATATTGCCGGCTGTGCCACGCCCATTCTCGGCGTGAACATTGGCGGGCTGGGTTTCCTGACCGCTGTCCCGTCGGATCATCTGCCCCAGGCGCTCAAGTCGGTCTGGGCCGGTGAATACTCGCTACAATCGCGGGCCTTGATAGAGGTCTCCGGCGTTTCCCGGGGCAAAAAAATTCAAGGTTCGGCATTAAATGACATTGTGGTCAGCCGTGGTGCGGTCGGCCGACTCATTAGTTTGGATGTGGGAGTGGATGGCGAGCCGATCACACGCTACCGTTGTGACGGTTTGATCATCAGTACACCGACCGGGTCCACTGCTTATTCCCTGGCGGCCGGCGGGGCGATTGTATTGCCCACGGCGGAAGTATTCACGCTCACGCCCATCTGTCCGCATTCGCTCTCCAACCGTTCGATTATTCTGCCCCTGTCTTCGCGCATCACTGTCAAGGCAGTGACACCGCTGCCGGCCACGATTCTGAGTGCCGATGGCCAGGTGGTGGATGAGCTGGATGCCGGGGACGAGGTCGTAATCCGGCGCAGCCGGCGGGCGATCCGACTGGTACAACTCCCGGACAGCTCATTCTTGGAAGCCTTGCGCCGCAAGCTTCACTGGCGGGGAACCTACTTGTAACATCATGGTTAGACTAAAAGATCTGGCACAACTGGCGGGGGTATCGGTGATGACCGTGTCGAAAGCGCTGCGCGACGAACCGGATGTCTCGAACGCCACCAAGCAGCGGGTTAAATTACTGGCCCAGCAGATGGGTTATGTGCCGGATTCGAGCGCGCAGGGACTGCGCACCAAAACGACCAAGCTTTTCGGGCTGGTCATCCCGGCGACCACGAATCCGATTTACGCGCGCATCGTGTTTGCCATTGAGGAGCGGGCGCATGAACTGGGCTATGATATATTGCTGGCGCACACCCACAACCAGTCGGAGCGGGAGGAAGTTTGCCTGCGTCATTTGCTCTCCCGGCGGGTGGATGGATTGTTCATCTCGCCCGTTTACCGATATGAAGCGGAGGCACGCATCTATCAGGAAATCAAATCCCGGGCCACCCCCACCATTCTGTTGGGACCGCCGGCGCCATTTTGTCGATCCTTTCACAGCATTGAGATCGAGGAGTTGATTGCGAGTTATAACATGACCCAGCATCTCCTTAAACTTGGCCACAAGCGCATCGCCTACCTGACCGGGCCGCCGGCTGCGCCGTGGGCGCATGAACGGTTTGAGGGGTATCGCCGGGCTCTCCGGGAGGCGGGCATTGAGGTGGATGACAAGCTCGTTTTCCAAGCCGGCAATACCATCGAGGAAGGAACGAAGGCCACACTACAATATTTGAACGAAGCCTGCCGGGCCACGGCCATTCAGGCCGTCAGTGACCTGGTGGCCATTGGCTGTGCCGAGACCCTGATTTCCCAGGGCTTGCGCATCCCCGAGGATATTTCCCTAGTGGGTTTTGGCAATGTGCTGGCGGCCGAATATTTCCGCGTGCCCCTCACCACCGTGCGCCAGCCAAAATTCCGGCTGGGAGTGGCGGCGGTGAACGCAATGATGTGTCTGTTGCGGGACGAAAAAATCCAGCCCAAACGGCTGACGGCGGAATTGATACAGCGCAAGAGCACGGCTCCACCCCGGGTAGATTAGCAAAATCTGGTTAAATTTAGCAGTTGCACCTCCTTTCCATTCACCCACCTAACCTATTTTGGCGCGTGGACTTATGTCTAGCTTTGTCTATAGTTCCGGTTTTAATATATTGACGCAAACGCCTTGCAAATTCACATTGATATGCAGCCGGGGAAAAGCCGGTCAACAGGGGGGCTGAACCGGCGAAGGTAAAAATGATTAAGATGCGCAGCCAGGCTAAAATACTAGTGGTGGATGACAACCCGGACGTCCTTAATTTATTGCGGCAAGTCATTACTCAGGCGGGTCATGCCGTAAGGGTTGCGACCGATGGAGATCAGGCATTGAAACTGGCTGCGCGGGAAGATTTCGACCTGCTAATTACCGATTTGATCATGCCTGGTAAAGAGGGGGTGGAGACGATTCTGGCATTCAGAAAAAAGTATCCCCGGACCCGGATCATTGCGATGTCAGGCGGTGGCAACACGGCATCGGCACAGGATTTATTGGGAATTGTCCAGTGCATGGGCGTGGCAAGCACACTGGCCAAACCTTTTTCACGCGATGAATTACTAACCCGCATCAATGGTGAGCTGGCCATGCAGGCTTGAGCAGCTTGGGTTGGTTTATCCCGCCCGGTCACAATCCGGGGTTGCCGAACTGGTATCGTGGCACAAACACACTGAAGCTTTGCCCCGCCATGAGCCGGACGAAACTGAAACGCTGCGGACTGTCAGCCGTGGGAGCCTTTTATCATCCGTCCTTGCGAATGAATTATGGACTGGCCGTCATCCGGACGGACTAGCTCCTACTCCAAATTAACGGTTTCCCCTTGATCAATCACCTGGTGAATGACCTGCCGTACCCGTTGCTGATCATTGGGTATGGCCAATTCAGCAAAATACGCATGGGTGCCCGGGGCCTGGCCGGGTGGCACCTGCAATATTTCCCCTGCCTACTCGGATAATTCAAGATGGCGACTACTAGTAGAATTAAGGAAACGCATGCCGTGGCCAGCAGCATAAAAGTTTGCAAATAATCCCGCCGCAGCGTGAATGATTCGGCAAGGCCCTCCGTACATAAACCCGCAACTCCTCAAGGGCAAGGGCGTTTGAAAACAGCAACCGGGGCGGGGTCTCCTGGTTTAAGAATACGAGGGGGGGCGGAATTAGTATAACAACAGTGAACCATCGATAGCCGGGCAAAGTGTTCCTGCTGGTAGCGCTCCAGGCGCATAGCCGGACTGATTTCTTTCACCCGGCTGGAGGGCAGGGCGGTCAGGCAAAAAGCCGGGTTTTTTGCCTGATGACCACGCCGTTGCCGTCCACGTAAAAACCGTCCTCAAATCCAGCGAGTCGCTTTGCCGGTCCAAAGTCAATTGGATGGCGACTTCGCCAATAACAGGTTCGTTTTGGGTGACCCGCGCGCAGAAATACAACCCCGGTTTGCGCACCTTGCGACCAATGGCAAATTGCTCACCCCACCACGCCCGAGCTTGGCTGGCCGCTGTTGCTCGAGGCCATACAGATGCCAGGCTTATCCATCAACCCAATTAATATCCGGACCGATCGTTCCCTGCACGCGGTGCAACAAGGCATTTAAATTATCCAAGACAGATTCGCCCGGGTTGTTTTTGGCAACTTCCGGGTGGGCGAGGCTGGTTAATCCGGCCAGAATCACCGGGTCCCGCGCCAGCATCAGCGGCAGACTTTGAAAGTCCTACGGCTGCCTGAATCGACCAGTAAATGCGCGATAAGGGCATGGCTTTGGGACAACCGCCTGGTCGCCTTACTGAGTCCAGTTTTTCCCTGCCGCCCGGCAAGCAAAAAGTAGCCGGTGATCTTCCTGAGCCGGGGATTGCGTGCGGGTCGTAATACCGAACCTGCCGGGATCCATGCGTTTCCATTTGATAAACCGGTTGCGCTGCCCCAATGTGAAGGGGTGATTTGGGAATTATGCAAAATCATCACGAAAGCCTTTCTCTTAACCACTTTGGCGGGTGGCATGGTCCAGGCGGCGCAGACGAATGACGATGATGTCATCACCTTGCCGGAGGTGATTCAAAATGCCCGCCAATGGGCGCAGGATAATTTGGACACCAATGTGGTTGCGGCGTTGCCCGCAGTGGATCCAGTTTTGATAAATCGCTTTTTTCAGGATTTGTCAGTCCGGATGCAGGGAAATGAGGTGGTTGATGTGGCGGCAGTAAGGGATACGGCGCGGACCTTGCTGCCGCTTTTGCAAAGTCAGCCGGAAACCCGGCCTTATGCCGCCTGGCTGCATGCACAAATGGATTACCTTGAGGTGGCGGAGGAAATTCGCACCAACGCTCCACCACCGCCGCCTGCGGTGAGGACCAACACCCCGGTCCCGGCAACTCGCAACCCACCCCCGCAACGCGAGCGCGAGATTTGGAGCCGCCAGGAAGCTGGCCGCCCATGGCCAGCCGGAGCCCGGGCTTATGTCCAGGAATTAAAGCCGGTGTTTGCCTCCCGGAAGGTGCCCCCGGAACTGGTTTGGGTGGCAGAGGTGGAGTCGGCCTTCGACAGGCAGGCACAAAGCCCGGCCGGGGCCGCGGGTTTGTTTCAGTTAATGCCGGACACCGCCCGGCGTTTCGGTCTTTCCCTTTGGCCGCGTGACCAACGGTATCAAGCCGTGCCCAGCGCGACCGCGTCGGCGGATTATTTTAAATATTTATATGACCGTTTCCAAGACTGGCGGCTGGTAATGGCCGCTTATAATGCGGGGGAGGGCACGGTGGGACGCTTGCTGGCACGTCATAAAGCCCATGATTATGACCGTATTGCCCGTTATCTGCCCGCGGAAACGCAAATGTATGTGCCACGGATGGAGGCGGTTTTGCACGAGCGCGAAGGGGTGCGGTTGGAAGGCCTGCCAGCCGCCGAACCCTGAATTGCCCGCTCTGGCGCAATCACTGGCATTTCTGCGTAATGAAAACGGCTCAGATATGTTTCAGGAGCGGGGCAGGGCGGGGCGAAGCCGCGGCGGGGTGAAAGGTTTTGAGCCGCCGATTTAATTCCGGCATGCAGCGCTGGCTCACGGCAATGGCGGTTCCAAATCCACGCAAATGGACTTGGGGCTTGCCAGCTTTGGTTTTGTCCAAAAAATCAAAAAAGGCCAGGTTGATGATCGCCTGCCGATGGACGCGGACGAAGGGGGTTTCGGCCAATTCCTGCGCCCATTGCTTCATAGGTTTGCGAAACATCATGCTTTGATTCTTGCCCCAACAGGCTTTGGAGTACTCCCCGCAGGCCATGAACACCAACACCGCGGAAAGTTTGACATATTCCCGGCGCTGGCCGGTGATCGCTAAAAAAGTGGCGTCGGTGGCTGCGGCCGGAACTTCGCTCAGCATCGGCCGCGAAGCCTTGGCAGTGCTTGCGCCCGCTTGTTTGGACCCCGAAAATTGTGCCGGGTTTGGCTCCAAAGCCGCCAAGTCAGCCCGCCATTGCGAGGGGTGGTTCATTCCCGCCGCATCATTCACAATGCCGGAATAGCTTGCCAGTGCCGACTGAACCATTTCTTCCTGCCGTTGTAATTGCTGCTGACGGCGCGCAAGTCGGGCTTCCACGGCGGCGAGGATGTCCGTGAATGAGGCTGGTTTACCCAGAAAATCATCACCTCCGAGGTTCATGCTTTGGCGGATTTCCGTGCGTTCGGCCGTGGCACTAAGAACAATCACCGGAATTTCCCGCCCCCAATCATCTCGGCGGAGTTGCGTGATCACCTCCAGCCCGTCGACCGCAGGCAGGTGTAAATCACACACCACCAAGTCAGGTGCATGCGCCTTGACCATTTCCAAGCCCTGGCGGCCATCACTGGCGATGAGTACCTGATAGCCTTTGAGCTGCAGAAAACTGCCCAAGAGCTCGCTCAAGGCGGGTTCGTCGTCGATGACCAAGATCGTGGGGGCTGTCATTTGAAAGACCTTGATTACATTGTAATGCCCGCGGCCGGGTAACCAAAGTTAATATTTTTGGTGCCCAGGCTTTTAGTCATGGATTAAAGCGCTTAATGAATAATTTCCTACGCTTATTGCAATTTAATGTCAGTGGTCGCGTCAGTCGATATTCTCAACTGACTTATGACAACCAAACCAATACCGGTTAGAATACCTCATGAATCGCTAGGGCAGATTGATGCAGTGGCGCGCCAGTTGGACTCCAACCGTAGCCAGATTCTGGCTTTTTCGGTCCAAACGTTTGCGGCATTTTTTGAAGCGCGCAAGGTTTGCGCCATGCCGCCGGACTGGCAAGAGATTTTCCGGAGCCTCAGCAGCCCGGTGGAAGCTTCACCGGCCAATCCAAAACTGGCAAAATAAAGCCAGTCAGGCAATTATGGCGGGCCGCCGATTCCTGCCGGCAGGTCTAACGAGTCGCAACCTATGCGCTTGTGATCTGCAATTTCTTGCAACGTCTCGATTGGGGCGGGTTTGGGCGGTGCCACGCCATGTTATAAGTTCGTTTTTTCAGATGTGCTGTTTACTGGAGTGCACAAATTTAGGGGCGGTGACTCCTCATTGTCCGATGTCTTACCTTAAAAACGATTTGCAATTTTTTGGGATTTGGCGAGAATATCTGCTCAAAATTTACATATGAAGAAAACTATCTTATTGGCAATTGCCTGCGCTGGTTTCGCCGCGCCGCTCTTGGCGGATAACACCAACATGCTGAGCGATGAAAAATCCAAGGTCAGTTATGCCATCGGCCTGCGGATCGGCACCGGCTGGAAACAAAATGGCATTGACGTGGATTATAACCTGGTGTTGCAAGGCTTGAAAGACGCCCAAGCGGGCGGGGCGACCCTGCTTTCGCAAACCGAGGTAATGGACACACTGAATACTTTTTCCAAGACCATGCAGGCCAAGCAGCAGGCCATTCGCGCCGAAGCGGGTTTGAAAAACAAATCCGAGGGAGAGGCGTTTCTCGCGACGAATAAAAACAATCCCGGCGTGATTACCCTGCCGGACGGGCTGCAATATAAAGTTCTCACGGCCGGCAACGGCCCCACCCCCACCGTCGCCAATACGGTGACCGTTAATTACCGTGGCACGTTCATTAACGGCACCGAGTTTGACAGTTCCGCCAAGGCGGGTCATCCGGTTTCCTTCCCGGTGACCGGGGTCATCAAAGGCTGGACCGAAGCTTTGCAGCTCATGAAAGTTGGTTCCAAATGGCAATTGTATGTGCCTTCCGCCCTCGCCTATGGCGACCAGGGCAACCGGGCCATCCCGGGAAATTCCGTGCTGGTTTTTGACGTGGAATTGCTGGGCATTCAGGAACCAAAACCTGCGCCGGTGGCCCCGGCCGTGCAAAATCCGCCGTTGACGAGCGACATTATCAAGGTGCCTTCCGCCGAGGAATTGAAGAAGGGGGCCAAGATTGAAGTGATCAAGCCGGAGGACGTGCAAAAAGCCCAGGCGCAAGCCACCAACTCCACACCCAAGTAAGCTATTGACTCTCCCAACCGCGCTGGACCATAAGTCCGGCGCGGTTTTTTACTTTGCTGGTCGGTCAATCGAAGGGTTTACCATCCCAGGTTGGTCCGCCTCCCTTTGAACATTTGCGGCTGTACTTTGTCCACTGCGTAGGGTTATGAAACAAATATCGAGATCTTTGGTGGGATTTATTACCGGCCTGACGGGGTTGCTGGCGGTAGTGGCGCTGTGCCACGTGAATTTGTGGGGCAAGGACCTCCCGCCGATCGTGCGGGTGGAAGACACCCCGGTGAATCGGGACTTGCGTCCGGCCACGAGCTTTGCCCCGGTGGTAAAAAAAGCCTCCCCGAGCGTCGTCAATATTTTTACCACCCGTATTATCCGGGAGCAGGTGGAGCGCAATCCCTTGCAAATGGATCCCTTCTTCCGCCAGTTTTTTGGGGCTCCGGACCCTTCAGATCAGGAGCCGCGCGCCCGCCGGGAAGGCAGTTTGGGTTCGGGGGTCATCGTCTCGCCCAATGGCTACATCCTGACGGCCAACCATGTGGTGGAGGATGCCGACATCATCAAAGTGGCCATCAAAGGCATTAAGAAAGAGTTTACCGCCCGGGTGATCGGCAAGGACAAGGCTTCAGATGTGGCCGTCTTAAAAATTGACGCCACCAACGTGCCGGCCATCACTCTGGCCGATAGCAGCCGGTTGCAAGTTGGCGATGTTGTGCTGGCGATTGGCAATCCTTTTGGCGTTGGACAAACCGTGACCATGGGGATTGTGAGTGCCTTGGGCCGTAAAGGATTGGGCTTCGGCCGCTATGAAGATTTTATTCAAACCGACGCGGCCATTAATCCGGGCAATTCCGGCGGTGCGCTGGTGGATGCGGAGGGCCGCCTGACGGGCATCAACACCGCCATTATTAGCCCGGGCGGCGGCAGTGTGGGCGGCAGTGTGGGCATCGGTTTTGCCGTCCCGATCAACCTGGCCCGTCATGTCATGGAGCGCCTGATTGCGGATGGCCGGGTGGCCCGTGGTTTTATGGGCCTGTCACTTAAAGATTTGACGCCGGATTTGGCGGATGAATTTAATTTGCCCGGCCAGAGTGGCGCGCTGGTTGATGACGCGCTGCCCAATACGCCGGCAAACAAGGCCGGCATCAAATCGGGCGACGTGATCACGACCTTCAATGGCACGGAGGTTGCCGATGCCAACAGCCTCACCCTGGCCATCTCGGAGTCGGCTCCGGGCTCGACCGCCGTCGTGAAACTCATCCGGGATGGCAGCCCCAAAACAATCAATGTGGTTTTGGGCGAGTTGCCCGGCTCCGGCCGGCCGGCCAAGCAACGGGTGGTGGAGCGTGATAATTCTTCGACTGACTCGCTCGATGGGGTCGCGGTTGACGAGTTGGACGGGGAAACGCACCAGGCACTTGGGGTGCCCAACCATATTCGAGGTGTGCTCGTCCGGCAGGTGGACCCTGATTCCAACGCTGCCCAGGCTGGTTTGATCCAAGGCGATGTGATTCTGGAGATTAACCATCAACCAGTTTCCGGCACGGACGATGCCGTTCGTTTGTGCAAAGAGGCGAAGGGCGAGCATATTCTGCTGAAAGTCTGGCATCGTTTCCGGGGGGTGCCGGGCAGCACCCGCTTCCTGAGCGTGGATAACACCAAGCCCTTAAAATAATTCCACCCGCCCTCCCGATTTTGCCCGCTCACAGGTTTTGACAAATGCCTCTGAGCGGGCAATCTATTGGGTGAACGATCATGTCTGTCCAATACAAAGATTATTATCAAAGTCTGGGCGTGCCGCGCACGGCCAAGGCTGATGACATTAAAAAAGCCTTTCGCAAGCTGGCCCGGGAGTTTCATCCGGACGTGGCCAAGGACAAAAAGCGTGCCGAGGAGAAATTTAAGGAAATCAACGAGGCCTACGAAGTGCTGTCGGACCCAGCCAAGCGGTCCAAATACGATGAGTTGGGCGAGAACTGGAAGTCGGGTGCGGATTTTGGTGGTGCGGCGGGCCGTCCCCCTTACGGCGGGCGGCGTCCGGGCCGGCCGGCCGGCCCGGGTGGCCGCGAGGCGGACTTTGAATTTGACGGGGCCGGCTTTAGTAATTTCTTCGAGCAAATGTTTGGTTCGCGCTTCGGCAACCAAGGCGGATTCGCCCGGCCAGGGGAAGAAAGTGAGCGTGGCCAGGATATCGAGGGCGACATCATGGTTACGCTTGAAGAAGCCATGACCGGCTCCGTCCGGGAGGTGAGCGTGCGGCATCGGGTGGGCCGGAATGTGAAAACGGAAACCCATCATGTTAAAATCCCCGCGGGCGTGACCGAGGGGCAGAAATTGCGCCTTACTGGGCGGGGCGAGGCTGGCACCAGTGGCGGGGCGGCGGGCGACCTCTACCTGCGGGTGCGCCTGGCCAAGCATCCCGATTTTGAGGTGGAGGGTCATAATTTGATTCATGAGCTGGAGCTGGCTCCCTGGGAAGCGGTGTTGGGCGCGGAAATTCAAGTGCCCACGCTGAGCGGTCCGGTGAAGATCAAAATTGCCGCCGGGACGCAGCCGGGGCAGAAATTGCGGGTGCGTGGCCGGGGGTTGCCGCAACGCGAAGGTCCGGCCGGCGATTTGCTGGTGGTCACCCGCCTGACGCTGCCGGTGAAACTGTCTGAACCCGTCAAGCAGTTGTGGGAACAGCTCGCCGCGGAATCAAAATTTAACCCGCGGGATTGACAAGCCAGCGGGCAATAACTTAATTCAGTGCATGGCCAAAGCGCCCAAAAATAAAAAGGCAATAATCGTGGGGGTCGGTCTGGACTCCGACGGCAGCAAACGTCTGACCACCGGCCCGAATTTTGCGCTCCTGGGCGGCAGTGAGGAGACGCACGAGTTGATGACCGAGAAGGCCGTTAAAATTAACGAGCAATTGAAAAAGCGCGGCAAGGCGCTCGAAGAAGTGAGCGCCGCTGAATTTGCGGATATTGCGGGCGAGGTGGGCCTGGCGGGCATCAAGCGGCGCTAAGGCTCGCATGAATGTGGTCATCCACTGGTTTCGCCGGGATTTACGAATTTCGGACAACACCGCCCTGGCGGAAGCGGCGCGGCTGGGAAACCGGGTGGTGCCGGTATTTATTCTGGAAGATTCCCTGCGCACCGGCCCGGATGTGGGCGCGGGGCGGCTGGCTTTCTTACTGCAATCAGCCGAATCGCTCCGGAAAAACCTCGCTGAATTGGGCTGTCCGCTGATTATTCGTTCAGGTCGTTCGGAGGACATTATTCCCCGCCTGTGTGGGGAAACCGGCGCCCGGGCCGTCTTTGCCAATAAACGCTACGAACCCTACGCCCAAGCGCGTGACCGCCGGTTGGGGGAAACGCTCTTCCGGGCCGGGGTGGAATTCAAATTATACAAGGATGCGGTCGTTTGGGAGGAGGCGGAAATCCTCACCCAGACGGGCAAACCCTATACGGTTTTCACCCCTTATTCCAAAGCTTGGAAGCTGCGCCCCATCCCACCGCCCCGGCCCAAATTTAAGCCCGTCCCGGCTGGGCCTGCGCCCGCCCTTCCCTCGGAAGTTCTGCCGGTGGATCCAGCGGTGTTCGGGCATCCCTGCCGGCAAACCCTGCCGCCGGCGGGCGAGCGGGCCGCCCTGGACTTGCTGCGCCAGTTTATGGCCGGACCGGTGCTGGACTACTCCGCCCAACGCAATTTCCCGGCCATCGCGGGCACCTCGCAACTGTCCCCGCATTTGCGCGCGGGCACTATTGGGATTCGCACGATCCTGCGGGAATGGCAGTCCGCCCGGGCGACGGCCACGGCGGCCCAGACCGCGAGTTCGGAGGTTTTTCTGAATGAACTGATATGGCGCGAATTTTACGCGCAGGTGCTCAGCAACTTTCCCCATGTCACCAAAGGCGCGTTCCGGCCGGAGTACGACCGGCTCCAGTGGTCGCAAAACCAGGAGCATTTTCAGGCCTGGTGCGCAGGCCGCACGGGATATCCCATCGTGGATGCCGCCATGCGCTGCCTCAATGCCACGGGCACCCTGCACAACCGCCTGCGGATGATTGTGGCCATGTTCCTGACCAAGGATCTGCTCCTGAACTGGCAATGGGGTGAGCGCTATTTCATGCAGCAACTGGTGGATGGCGACATGGCGGCGAATAACGGCGGCTGGCAGTGGAGTGCCGGCACCGGCACGGATGCCGCGCCCTATTTTCGCATCTTCAACCCAGTGACTCAGGGGGAGAAATTTGACCCTGAGGGCCGCTTCGTCCGGCAGTGGGTGCCGGAATTGACCGCCTTTCCCGCCGAAACCATCCAGCAACCCTGGGAAGACCCCCTGTATCTGGCCAAGTCCAAATACCCAGTGCGGATGGTGCAGCATGACGTCCAGCGGGATTTGTGCCTGGCCATGTTCCAAGCAGTCAAGAACCCGCCCCACCCATGAAGCTGCTCTTTGTCTCCGACCTGCATTACGCGCTGCGGCAGTTCGACTGGCTGGCGGCGCAGGCGGCCAATTATGACGTGGCGGTGATCGGCGGGGACTTGCTGGATCTGGGCTCGGTGCTCGATTTGGAGGTGCAGATTTTGGTGGTGGAAAAATACCTGGCCCGGATTGGGGAACTTACCCAGCTCCTGGTTTGTTCCGGCAATCACGATTGCGATGCGCGGTCAGCGGCCAATGAATCCATTTGCCAATGGCTGCACGACGTCAAAGCCCGGCGTTTGTTTGTGGATGGGGACAGTGTGGAGGCCGGGGGCATGCTCATTACCATTTGCCCGTGGTGGGATGGTCCGGTGTCGCGCGCCGAAGTGGAAAGGCTCTTGCAGCGGGAGGCTTCCCGGCCCAAGACGAAATGGATCTGGATTCATCATGCGCCGCCGGACCGGTCGCCGGTGAGTTGGACGGGGAAAAAAAGTGGTGGCGACCCGTTCCTAGTGGAATGGATCGAGCGCTTCGCGCCGGACTTGGTGCTGTCCGGCCACATTCACAATGCGCCGTTCGTCAAGCGGGGTTCCTGGATGGACCGGCTGGGCAAGACCTGGGTGTTTAATCCCGGCAAACAAATCGGTCCGCATCCCACCAGCCTGGTTTTTGATCTCGGGCAAATGAGCGTCAGCTGGGATTCGCAGGAAGGGCAGGGCACCCAGTCCCTTGACCAGCCTGCCAGCCCCGTTAACGGGCCGGCCGCCGTGGCTGATGGTGCATGAGGGTGTCCAGCACATCATCCACCATGCCCATGTGGTCGTGACCTTCGTATTGCCGCTTTACGTCCACCAGATATTGGTTGAGGGCATTGAGGCGGGTGGCCAGCAACCTGGCCACTTGCAGGGTGGCTTCCGGCGAGGAGGTGAGGAACTCAAAGGGATTCGCGATGACCGCCAGGGAACTGGGTTGCAAGGTGCGCACGGTGGCGTGGTGCGGGGTGCCCAGCAGGACGGACATCTCCCCGAAGATATTGCCCGGCGCGGCGGTTTTCGCCACCCGCACCTGATCGCGCAAGACTTCAATTTCCCCCTGGATTAGAACATACAGCGGGCCGCTGGCGGTGCCCTGTTCAATAATCAAGTCCCCCGTGGCAAAGTGTTTGACGGGGTGTCCGGCGATGAGTTGCAAAATAACAGACATGGCGAATCATGCTTAATCATTCCGGCCCAAGGAGTAAATGGAAAAATTCAGCGGGCACCGGGGTTCTTGATGTTCGGGCACGCCGAATTGACATCAACTGGTTATAGCGCACCATGCTCCGCATGAATTGGGAAGAACTGTACCGTCAGGGCGATGCCTTCTGGGACCGGGGCGCTTGGTCCCCGCCGCTGGAGCAGTATTTGGAACGGCATCCCGTGACGGGGCGTGCCTTGGTGCCGGGCTGTGGTCGCGGGCATGAAGTGGCTTTGGCGGTGGCCCAGGGACTGGATGCCACGGGTTTGGATATTGCGCCGACGGGGGTGGCGGAGGCGCGGGCGCTCTATCCAACCTTAGCCGGGCGCTTCGTGATCGGGGATTTGTTTCAGCTGCCCGAGGACCTGCTGGGCGCGTTTGATGTGGTGCTGGAGCACACTTGTATGAGCGGGTTGCCTCTGGCGTTGCGTGCGGACTATCGACGGGCAATGGATCTGGCCCTGCGGCCCGGGGGATTGCTGATTGGGGTTTGGTTTATCGAGCCGGACCTGAAGCCCGGGGAAGAGGGACCGCCGTTCCCGTTCAGCGTGCCGGACCTGACGGCACTTTTTGCCGAGGGTTATGAAATCCTGGCAGATTATGTGCCTGACGTGGCCTTTCCTGGGCGTTTGGGACGGGAGCGTTTGCGGGTGTTGCGGCGGGTTTCGTGATGCCATAGGTGCGAACCGCACCAACCACGGGCCAGGCCAAGCCAAAAATCATAAAATAGCAGCAAAGATTATAAAACAGGCCGTTTTTGAGAGGTTTTCTGCCGCCAGTGGCGGCGCTGGGCGAGCCAAAGTGGCTCGGGATGGGGAATTATGTGGAAAGCTCCAAATTCCCAGCACCAAGCTCCAGAGAAAATTCAAGCACCAAATTTCAGTTGGTGGCAGACCGATGGCAAGCGGGGTAAGCCGTTGATGGGGGGAACCGCATCAATGAGGGCTGCAAGCCGGGGATGGGCAAGCCAAGGTCAGTGCCTTAAGATACCATTGAGATACACCGGATTTGTGTCAATGGGCAGATCCTTCGTCAGCGGTCCCAGATCATTGCCCATCAGGTCCGTTATCCGCCAGGTGCCCGGCAAGGCCAGCGAAATGGGCCCCGGCTCGGTGTCGCGCTGCCAGACCACGACCAACTGGGAGCCGTCCGGACGCTGAAAGCGATAGGCCCAACCACCCGGCACGTCGAGCGGACCCAGCGGCTTGGTGCCGGCGAGTTGCCCCGCGAGCACCGCCTGCGCCACCATCGCCGCGCGGGGGGACCCGTCGGCTTCATGAAACAAGTCGAACGCCGAGGAGGCCATGCTCCCCGGCCCATAGGCTTGGTAGAGAAAACTCTGGTCCACCCCCTCACCCATCCGGGCAACAAACCCCTGCACGAGCAGGGCTGCCGCGCGCGCGGCCGTGACCCAGTGGGTGCTGAGATGCCGCGGCGCGGTGCGATAGGCCGAGGCCACGCTGTCCGTGGGGTTCCATTCGGTGTCCCAGATGGGCCGCTCCCAGCCGAGTTCGCGCATTTTGGCACGCAGGCGCGTCACATTACGGCGCGTCACCGCCGGGTCGGCACTGTAATTGTGATAACTGAACGCGGCGCACAACTCCCGCAAATGCGGTTGCGCGGCGAGGACGTCGGCCAGCCAGCGTTCGGGATCGGTGCCCATCGTCACCCCGCCCCCCAGCACAATGCGGGCGGTGGGCTGCGCCGCGCGCACCCCTTCGGCCAGGGCGAGCGCTTCTCGTGCGTAACCCGCCGCGCCGGTTTGGCCCGGCGGCGGATGCAGCGCCTGATCTGGCTCGTTTTGCAGCTCCCAAACGGCCACCTGGCCGGCATAATGCGCCGCGGCGCGGCGCGCATATTCGGTTTCCGCGCCGAAATCGCGCGGCGGATACCAGCCCCAGTTCAGCGCGTTCGCCGGCCGGTCCTGCCGCGCTCGCGGCGGATCGCTGAGCACGGCCATCACTGCCAGGCCCGCCGCCCGCCATTGCGCCACTTCGGCATCGAGCGGAAAATGCCACTCACTCGTCGCGGATTCCATGCTGTCCCAGCTCAACCGCCAGGTTTTGGTCCACGTTGACCCGGCGCGCGGCATGAAACTGAGTCCCCCGTAATCTATCTGGGCGCCGAGGGGTGCGCGGCTGGCGGGGTCGGCGGGCAAGGCCGGCAGCCGGGCGAAAGCCCGTTCCGCCAGCGGCACCGCCGGGTTGGTGCGGGCGGTAATTTCGGCGCGGAAACTGCCCGTGCGCGCGTGGGGCGCAAGGTTCAGGGGCAATTCGGTCAGCCCGGGGGCGGCCTTGACCGGGAGGGCTTGCGTCAAACATTCCTGTCGTCCCGCGTCAATGACCCGCAAGGTCAAATCCAAGGCTTGGGTTTCCGGGGTGGCATTGTACAACCGCAAGGTGGCCGTCACCGCCTCGCCGGTGGTCCCGATGGCTTGGTCGATGACCAGCCCCGCCTCCACCGGGGCCGCCGGGGTGAAGGCCGGCGCCCGTTCGCCGCTGGTCAATTGCACCGCATCCACGAAAATCCGCGCCGGTCCGGGCTGGAGAGCGATGTGAAAAAAGCCATCCGGCAGGGGCGGCACTGCGGCGGTGAGGGTAAATCGCTGCCATTGCCGCCCCACCGCAACTTCCTGCTCCCCGAATGCCTCCGTTCCGTGACGCAGCAAAACCTTCACTTTTACCGCTTCATCCGCGCGCAGGGACAGGGCGAGTGTGCACGGACGGCCCCAGGGTGCGAAAATCGCGGCGCTCGCCAGCTCGCGCCCGGGTGCCCCGCCCGGCAGTTCGAGGACCTTCCCGCCATCGGGCGCCTGGGCATCCGCCACTATTTTCGTGTCGCACCAATAGCTCACCCAATTGTCCAAACCCACCTCGAATGAACCATTGCGCACCCGATTACCGGGCTTTTCCGGCGGCCGTTCTTCCGGGGTTAACTCACGAAAGCTCGCATCATCCGCCCACAGTTTCCCTTCCTGGGCGAGTTTGATGCCCAGCCAGGCCTGGGGATCCGTTTTCCGGGCGCGGAAACGCAGCACCACTTCCTGCCAGGGTTGATCCAGGTTGCGGGACGTTTCGGCGTGGGTGGCCGGAAACCAATCGGTGCCATCATGCACCAGCAGGGCGGTATTTTCGAGGAGGCGGTCGCCCTTCAACCACACCCGGGCCTCGTAGTCGTGCCCGGCGATAATTCCGCCGCGAATCGGCGCCGAGCATTGCAACCAGGCCCCCATCAACTCGGTGACCTCCAGCAATTGCGCCTTGGCGCCGCTGTGCCCGGGGCTCGCCTCGGCGAATTGCCCGCGCACCAGTGCCCGAATGGGAAACTTACGCCAGCCCGCCGCCACCCCGTTCTGGTAGGGACCCTCAAAGGCCGGCTGATCCAGTTGATTGGTTTGCGCCAACCCCGGGACCCAGCCGCCCAGGACCAGAACTGCCGGCAGGAGCCAAAAGCGACCCGCGCGTGAAAAAAGCATCCCTAATTCAATTTCCGACCCCGTATCCGGTCAAGCCTTTTTCTCCCCGGCACCGCTGCTGCCAAAATGAACTCCCAGCCAGCTCTTATTTCGGCATGGCATCGGGGTATGGGCCCAAAAAACGCTCCCCATTGAAATGAATCATATGGTCGGGATCTCCGGCGATCCAGACCTCGGATTCCCAGGCGATGTGCGAGAGGAACGACTGCATGGCGCGACGGGTTTCGAAGGCAGTGACAAAAACCAAGCCGGCCTTTTTAATTTCGGAGTTCGGGTTAAAAGCGAGCCGACAGCCAGGAAGATATTGCAAAATCAAGAACCCACCCTTTACGCGTCCGGCACGATGGGGCGCAACCCCGTTGGGGTTGGTTACCGGGGGCAATGCCTACCCAGGGTAGCTCCGGGGTCGCAACCCTGGGCTGGAGGGCGGAATCCCGTTGGGATTCGGAAACGAAGCTGCCAGTGGCTCAAGCTGAGCCAAAAGCCACTGAAAACAGGGGGTAACCCGGCCTTTGTAATTTCGGAGTTCGGGTTAAAAGCGAGCCGACAGCCAGGAAGATATTGCAAAAGGGGGGTGAGACAAAATTCTTCGATATCTAGAAGTCCAGGGATTGCATGGATTCGCCATTTTCCAGCGCCCCGGCCGGGGCGCGATGGTTCCGGGCTGGGTACCGGGGGCGGCGGCGAGCTTCCGCCTGCGCACAGAGCGATGGCGGACAGGTGCCCCCGGCTAATTTCTGGCGCCCCTCCGGGGCAAGGCTCGGGCGAAGGTAGAAATTTGTCTCACACCCATGGCAAAATCAAGAACCGACCCCTGGCCGGACGCTGGCTCGCAGAGGTTTTTCATGGCGGTTTATTGCTTTTCCACCAGTGATTGCACCAGCTTTTTCAGCTCCGCCAACTGCGCTTGCAACGCCGTATTCTCGGCTTGCTGTGCTTCCAGCTTTTGGTTCAAGCCTTGAATGGCCGCGAGGGCCACGCCGCCCTCGTCCACCACGGAAATATGCCGGTCATCGCCACCATTCAAACCGAAGGCGGCTTGAAAATCCTGGGCCACGGGGCCGATGTGTTTTTTCTCCAGGCCATCGTCTTTATAATTCCATTGTGTCACCGGCAAGGCGGCGACTTTGGCTAACACCGTTTTGGCGTCGAGTGCGGTGAAATGTTCCTTGGCATTCCGGTCGCTGGTGAGCGCCAGGCCTTTGCTGTAAATCGTGCCGTCATTTGTGATGGTCACCACGAACGAAAACGCATTGCCAAATTCGGCGATGAGGCCGGGGCCGGCGGCGGAAACACTGAGCGCGCCATCCGGGCTGGTGCCGCTGCCATTCACCACGCGCAGGGCCGGGGCGACATTCGTGGCCGTGCTGGTGTTTTCAAAAAAGCCGACGGAATGTGGCCAGCCATTTGTACGTTCCCCCTGCACATACAACGAAGCGCCATCCGGATGATTCATGTTGATCCCCACCCCGCCGGCAGCGCGGACCAGGAACTGGTTGGGGGCAGTGGAAGCGAAAGGCACAGAATTAAAATTGTCAGCCCAAACAAAAGTGCCGTGATTTATGGCTTGAGCAAGATTTCCCATGGCGGTGGCAGCATAACCGCTCGCGACAGTGCTTGCTCCCATGGCGGTGGCAGCATAACCGCTCGCGACAGTGCTTGCTCCCATGGCGGTGGAAACTGGGCCGCTGGCGGTGGTGCTCAAGCCCATTGAGGTGGCAGCATGACCGCTCGCAACGGTGCTTTCTCCCATGGCGGTGGAAACTGAGCCGCTGGCGGTGGTGCTTTCTCCCATGGCGGTGGAAACTAAGCCGCTGGCGGTGGTGCCTAAGCCCATTGAGGTGGAATCATTACCGCTCGCGACGGTGCTTGCTCCCATGGCGGTGGAAATAGAGCCACTAGCCAAAGTGTATTCACCCATGGCGGTGGAAACATTACCGCTCGCGACGGTCCGGTCTCCCATGGCGGTGGAAACTGGGCCGCTGGCGGTGGTGATCACGCCCATTGAGGTGGCAGAATCACCGCTCGCCGAGGTAAATGCTCCCATGGCGGTGGAATCATTACCGCTCGCGACGGCGCCTTCTCCCATGGCAGTGGCAACGTCGCCATAAGCCGTTGTGGATTCACCCATTGCGATGGCAGCGGCGCCGCTTGCCGTGGTGCGATAACCTATAGTTGCGGAATATATACCGTTATTCGTGGATTGCTCACCCACGGTAAGGACTTTTTGGCCGTCCACGGTAAGCCCCGCGCCACTGGTGACGAAACGCACGCCGCCATTTGCGCGCACGTTGAATTGGTTGCTCATGGTGGAAGCGAAGTCTGCATCTTGCGAATCGGCCCAGACAAACGCGCCGGTGTGGTTGGCCTTGGCGCGGCGACCGGCGGCGAAGGCAAAGTTAGTGGCGCTGTTGTCCCGACCACCAGGGATAGTCGCAAATCCGGCGAGATTCAGAATTGTATTGTTAATGCCCCCACCAATGGTCGCAAAGGTGGCATTGGTCTGAATCTTGTTATTAGCACCCCCGCTAATGGTCGCTTCATATGCGTCGGTCTGAATAGTATTTTGGTCGCCCCCGCTGATGGTAGCAGCAGAGGTGCGGGTCTGAATCGTGTTCTGCCAGCCCCCGCCGATGGTCGCGGCAAAGTCTTCGGTCTGAATCGTGTTGCCACCCCCCCCGCTGATTGTGCTTAAGTCGGCATCCACCCGATTCGCGCTGTCGATGCCCCAATAATACGCCGCGCCACCGCCGCTGATGGTCGCGCCAACTACGCCCGTGCCGACAAAATTCACGGGTGATCCTGCCACCACATTGACGATGCTGCCGTGGTTGTAGTCCTCATCGGCGATCGGCTCCAACCGCAAGGCGCGCTGGCCGTTGACTTTCAATTCCAGCGGCAAATTATCCGTCGTGCCGAGGAATGCACCCTTGGCCGGGTCCGCCCCGGCATTGCCGTTGGTTCGCCAAAAGCCCGCGTTTGCAAGACCGCTGATGGCCGCCACATTCACATTCGTCAATCCCGAGCCATTGCCGTTGAACGTGCCATTGAACACGTTTGCCGGGTTGTTCATGGTATTCACGCCAGTAAAAAAGTTGGTGCTGACAAAGGTCTGGCTCGCATTGCTCGGCGGCGGTTCAATGGTGAGCGAGGCGCCCGCGCTGTAACCGTGGCCGGGGTTTTGCACCGCGAGCGTCACGACGGAACCATGCACCACATTGGCCGTAAGGACAGCACCGGAACCGGTGGCGTCATTGACCACCACAGTGGGTGCGGAGGTATAACCGGCGCCGCCATTGGTGATATTGGCACTCGTTACAAACCCGCTGGTGACAATCGGCACGCCCCCGGCATTGGTCGTCGTGCCGCGCACATACAGAAAGGCCACGCCGGCCAGACTCAAGGAATCCGGCACCGTGCCACCGGTGAACTGGGCGGCGTTCAAATTCGTCAAGCCCGCGCCATCGCCCTGGAAACTGCCGCTGATGGTGCCGGCGGAAAAATTCCCCGTCCCATCCCGCCGCACGAGGGTGTAGGGGGTGTTGCTCCAGTCCGCGGCACCGAAGGCATTTGCCGCCTGGGCGATATCGTAAGCACCCGCCCCACCAACGCTGACGACGACGGTGGCGTTCTGCGGTCCGGTGACATCGCCCGCGAGGCGGCCGCTAAAATTGGTGGCGGTGGTTGCCGTGGCGGCATTGCCCAGCAGATTGCCCGCCACGTTGCCGCGGAATGTGGCCTGCAACTCCGAGGTGTTGAGCAGTACCGAGACATTGGCGGAAGTGAAATTGGCGCTGACCAAATCGGGGCGGCCATCGCCATTCAAATCGGCGGCGGCCACCGTGATGGCACCCGACCCGCCCGTGGCGGGCGCGGCCGCCATGGTGAAGTTAGCATGGCCATCATTGGTGAGCACCGTGAGGGTGTTGGCGTAACCATCCGCCGTGATCAGATCCATTTTGCCATCGCCATTCATATCCGCCGCCGTCATGGAATAGGGCTGGGTGCTTAATTCCGGGGAGGCCGCCAGGCGGAAGCCACCGCTGCCATCATTTGTTAAAATGGTGAGCGTGCTGATCCCACCCTCGTTGTAATTCAGCGTGATTAAATCCGTTTTGCCATCACCATTGAAATCCGCTGCCACCACCACATCCGGGTCGTCACCGACCCGGTGTACGCCGGCTAAACCGAAGTCGCCGCGGCCGTTGTTCGTGAGAATTGTCAACGAACCGACATAAGTGTTCGCGGCGATCAAATCCACGGTGCCATCGCCATTCACATCCGCCGCCACGAGCGAATAGGACCCGGACTCCACGCTGGGCGAGGATGCGAGCGAGAATGAACCGAAGCCATTGTTCGTCAGGACGGTCAGCGTGGCGTCGCTGTTCGCACTGATCAAATCCACTTTGCCATCGCCATTCACATCGGCCGCGACGACGGTTAAGGGTTTTAAGCCGGTGGCCGGCCATGGGCCGGGGTTGAAGTGTCCGCTACCATCGTTGAAAAATACCGCGAGCGAGTTGTCATAACTGTTCTCGCAGACCAGGTCCGGCCAACTATCGCCATTCAACTCGGCGACGACGACCGTGTTGGGATTTTTGCCCACGCTTAAAATGGACGGTGACGAAAGGTGTCCCTGGCCATCATTGAGGAATACTGAGCCGGAACGATTCAGCTTGAAAAGAGGCGCACCGTCTGGCGGGCTTGTGGTGATGAAACCAAAACAAGTTCCCGCGCCTCAACAGGAGGCGGACCAAACGGTGCGCCTACCAATTGACACAAAAACGACGACTTCGTCC
>CAIQWB010000121.1 GCA_903875465.1 uncultured Verrucomicrobia subdivision 3 bacterium | reverse complement strand
GCACAACCCCGTTGGGGTAGGCGGTCGTTGAGGGGAATACCCAAGGCAGCTCGTGCCTCGCAACCTTGGGCTGGCGGGCGCAATCCCGTTGGGATTGAAGCAGCAATTCCCCAACCACTCAAATGGTCAGCTCGATTTGCTTGCCACCGAAAACAGCGAGGAACTGTCAAAAATGGCGCAAGCATCTGTAAATGAGCAAGATAATCCAAAAAACCACCATTTCTCGTCAAGGCTCGTCAACCGCTCCCCATCTCAGATAGCCCGGTTCGGTGACTGGAGCTTGGGGCGTGGTTTCTCGATGAAGTTTGAACTTTGAAATTTGCAGTTTCCACCCCCCACCGCTTCACCTATACTGTTCAACTCTATTTTATGACCAGTGCACCCATACGGACGGGCCGGCAGATTCGGCAGGACTTTCTCGACTTCTTCAAGTCGAAGCAGCACACCATCGTGCCCTCCTCCAGCCTCCTCCCCGATTCCCCGAACCTCCTGTTCACCAACGCCGGAATGAATCAGTTTGTGCCCATCTTCCTGGGCCAGACCCAGTGCCCCTACACCCCCGGTCGCGCCGCCGACACCCAAAAGTGCATCCGCGCCGGCGGCAAGCATAACGACCTCGACGACGTTGGTCTGGACACCTACCACCACACCTTCTTCGAAATGCTCGGCAACTGGTCCTTCGGCGACTATTTCAAAAAAGAAGCCATCGACTGGGCCTGGGAACTCATCATCCAAGTCTGGAAATTCCCCCCCCAGCGCCTCTACGCCACCGTCTATAATCCGGACAAATCCCTGAACGACCCCAGCGAATTCGACCAGGAAGCCTGGAACTTCTGGGCCGAAAAATTCCGCTCCGTCGGCCTGGACCCCGCCATCCACATCGTCAACGGCAACAAAAAGGACAATTTCTGGATGATGGGCGAAACCGGCCCCTGCGGCCCCTGCTCGGAACTGCACGTGGACCTCACCCCGGCCGGCGACACCGGCGGCAAACTCGTCAACAAGGGCAGCCCCTCGTGCATCGAAATCTGGAACCTCGTCTTCATCCAGTTCAACGCCAACCCCGACGGCACCTTCGCCCCGCTGCCCGCCCGCCACGTGGATACCGGCATGGGCTTCGAGCGCGTTACCAGCATCATTCAAGGCACCAAAGGCCTGACCGATTTCGCCAACGCCAAAATCTCGAACTACGAGACCGACATCTTCCGCCCCATCTTCGACGCCCTCGAAAAACTAAGCGGCAAAACCTACGGCAGCACCCTCCCCGGTGACGCTGCCCCCCAACCGGCGGCCGATTCACCCCTTAAAACCTCCGGCGAAGGTCCGAGCAATATTATTGAAGTGGATTCCTCCTCCGCAACCTTGCAAGCGGGCGAGACCTGCAACCTCTCCGAAGAAATCGCCGGAAACCGTCTGGACGACGCTCCCTCTGCCGAGCAAATCGCCCTGGACATCGCGTTCCGCGTCATCGCCGACCACATCCGCACCCTGAGCTTTGCGATTGCCGACGGCATCCAGCCCGGCAACAACGACCGCAACTACGTCCTCCGCCGCATCCTCCGCCGCGCCGTCCGCTACGGCCGCACCCTCGGTTTTCGCGAACCCTTCTTCTACAAACTGGTGGACGTCCTCGCCGAAACCATGGGCGACGTCTTCCCCGAAATCCGTGCCAAAAAGAAGCACGTGCAAGAAGTCATCCAGCGCGAGGAGGTTGCATTTAACAAAACTTTGGATACTGGTATTGAATTATTCAATGCACTTGCTGAGTTCCAAATTGTTTCGCAAGCCAGAATCAAAAAGATGCTAGATTCCACGACTGCTGCGGATAAAAACTTCGCTGCATTTGAAGTGCTTTTGGCATTTGGCGGAACGGCTAATTTGGAAGGCCGCGATTTTGTTATCAAAAGCATGTCTTCAGAAGAGCATACACTTCGTATTTTCAGAAATAAATTCGTTCATGAAGTGGTCTCTACGCCTGCGGATTTAGTGGCAAAAGCGTTGCCCGAAATTGAAGTTCTTACAAAAACGATCAATAAGCGCGGTGCTATTGTTTCTGGCATTGCTGCATTTACTCTCTACGACACCTTCGGCTTCCCCTTCGACCTTACCGAATTGATGGCCCGTGAGCGCGGCCTCACCGTGGACAAAGAAGGTTTCGAGAAATTGATGGAAGAACAGCGCTCCCGTGCCCGCGCGGCCCAAAAGAAAGAGGTCATTTCCCTCTCCCAAATCGAGACTATCACGCCCACGAAATTCGTCGGCTACGATAACCTTTCCGTGGACTCCAAAGTCTCGCAAGTTATCTTCTTCAAAGACAAGACCGCCGTTATCCTCGAATCCAGCGCCTGCTACGCTGAAATGGGCGGCCAGCTTGGCGACACCGGCGAATTGACCGGCAGCGGCCAGCTCTGGCGCGTGGTGAATACCCAAAAGAGTGGCAACACTTTCCTGCACTTTGTCGAAGGCGGCGATGCCCCCACCGTGGGAGCCACCGTCACCCTTGCCGTCGAGGCTGCTCGGCGCAACGCCATCCAACGGCATCACACCGTCACGCACTTGCTGCACTGGGCCTTGCACGAAGTCGTCAGCCACGAAGCCACGCAAAAAGGCTCGTTCGTCGGTCCGGACAAACTGACCTTTGATTTCAACAGCGCCCCGCTCTCGCATAACCAGGTGGCGGACATCGAGCGCCTGGTCAACGAACGCATCGTGGAAAACGGTGGTGTGAGCTGGCTGGAAGTGCCCTATGCCGAGGTCAAATCCCGGGCGAACGTGATGCAATTTTTCGGCGATAAGTACGGTGACACCGTCCGCGTGGTGCAAATCGGCGGCCGGTCCGGGGAGTTCAATGGTTATTCCATGGAACTGTGCGGCGGCACCCATACCCGGGCCACCGGGGAAATCGGTCTGTTCCGCATCCTGGGCGAAAATGCCATTGCCGCCGGCGTCCGGCGCATCGAGGCCGTGGCGGGTTTGGAAGCCTACCGCACGGCCATCGAGGGCGCGGCGCTCATCAAAGCCATTGCGGACAAAGTCAGTTCGCCGGTCCACGAGCTGGAAAAGAAAATCGAATCTTTGCTCGCCCATCAAAAGGAATTGGAGAAGACCATCAAGGCCGCCCAACAGCGCGAGGCCGCCGGTCGCGCCCGGGAATTACTGGCCACGGTGCAAACGCCTAATGGCACCCCGGTGATCATTGCCAACCTCGGCGCGGCCGATGGTGATACCGTGCAAACCGTCGTCGATGCGTTGAAATCCATTTTCAAGGGGGTGGTGGTCCTAGGTGGGGCTGCCGGCGGGGCGGTAACGTTAATTGCCTCTGTTTCTCCAGATTTCACCGCCAAAGTACAGGCGGGCAAGATCATTCAAGCCATTGCACCCATCGTGGGTGGCAAGGGTGGCGGCAAGCCCGACCATGCCCGGGGCGGCGGCAAGGATGCCGGCAAGCTGGACGAAGCGCTGGCCAAGGCGTTTACATTACTTTAATGCCCGTCGGTTGAACATTTCGGTTATGGTGTGTCTATAGGATATGACTGATAAACCTAAGCCCGTTCGCCGGCGCCGCAAAGTCTTGGGCCCGGTGGAGATCCGGGAGATGCGGTTGGAGGACTTGTCGGCGGTGTTTCTGCTCGGGCAGAAGCTCTTCACTGCGGAGGCTTTTCCCACCCTGTACCGGTGTTGGGACGATGATGAAGTCATGAAGATCTTCAGTTCCGACCAGGAAACCTGCCTGGTGGCGGAGGCGGATGGCAAGGTGGTGGGCTTCGCCCTGGGCAGCATCATGAAAAAGCCGCGCAATGCGTGGCTCTATGGCTGGCTGGAATGGCTCGCAGTGGAGCCGGGGTACAAACGCCATGGGATTGCCACCCGGTTGCTGAACCAGTTGACCACCCTGTTCGTGAAACGGGACGCCCGGATTATCCTCGTGGACACCGATGAGTCGAACCATAAAGCGCTGGCCTTTTTCCGCAAAATTGGGTTTGGGCACGAGATCAAGCACGTCTACTTATCCTGCAATATTGACGACCATCCGCTCGCCATCGAGCGCAAAGAAGCCCTGCGGGACGAGGACGAGGAAGATTAAACACCGGCTCGCGGCGAACGGTCGCTCGCGGCGATCCTCCAACCATGTTCCTGCTGGTTAATCTGCCGGCAAGCACTCGCAGGAACCGGCGGCTGATTATGAGTTTTGTGATGAAAATATTGAT
>CAIQWB010000120.1 GCA_903875465.1 uncultured Verrucomicrobia subdivision 3 bacterium | reverse complement strand
TTAAAAAATGTCCTGGTTTGCTAACTACAAAGAATTCCTGCTTTGAAAACTACACGACAAAAGTGATTCCTTGACTTGTTGCCCTGAATTGGTTAAGTTATGTTCCCTCGCTCCGTTTTCACATAAAATCCACCTTGTCGGCCAGGGTTGCCAGTGCTAACTTAGATTCCAGTGACACCCGTGATTCAAGGCTCTAAGGCTTCATGACAGTTTTGGCTCTTTGGTTGCGGTGTTGCACTAAGTCATGAATTGGTAGAAACACTAACAACCAAACAGAATACTGTCTTAGTTCTTGCCAAAAGTGGGATCGAGACGGTGTGGAGAATCCGTATTATGTGGAAATATGTATTAGTCAGCATTTCCTTGGTGGCTCTGCTCACGGGTGGCCCTGCCCGCGGTGACACCACCACCAGCACCACGTTTGTCCCCTGTGATCCCGCCAAAAACTATGCCCTGCTCTGGGATGACGAATTCAACAACCCCGGGCTGCCGGACCCCGCCAAATGGGGCTATGAATGCGGGCTTTTGCGCAATAATGAGTTGCAGTATTACACCAAAGGCCGCACCAATAACGCCCGCGTGGAAAACGGCACCCTGGTGATTGAGACCGACAAGGAGCTTTATGCCAATGCCGCTTATACTTCTGCCAGCCTCATAACCTTTGGAACAGCGTCCTTCCCCGTGAACACCCGCGTGGAAGTCTGTGCCAAACTTCCGTTTGGTTCCGGTATTTGGCCGGCCATTTGGATGATGGGGACCGACATTACCAATAATCATTGGTGCAATTGGCCCCAATGCGGCGAAATTGACATTATGGAATTTATGGGGTGCAACCCCGGGGTGGTCAGCCGGTCATTCCATTGGATGGACCTTAATTCCACAAATTTTTTGCGAACGCTAAACAATGTGGTAGTGTCAGATAACACAAATGCATTTCATGTTTACGGCGTGGAGCGGACGCAAAATTCGCTTAAATTTTTTATCGACACCAACTATTATTGCACCGTAACGGCGGATTCCACCATGGCCAGCAACCTTTTGTCCAAGCCGTATTATCTTTTGATTAATACTGCATTTGGCGGTAGTGCGGCTGGTTATGTGGATGATTCCATTCTGCCCCAAAAATATTACATCTCCTGGGTCAGGGTTTTTGACATGACCTCGGGGCCGCTGCCCGGCCCTTGAAAAACATTGATACTTGCAGTAACCTTGGCCTTGTTGAGAACATTTTTTCATGACCTTCGCGGGCTTAAAGCTTGGATGCTGCTTGCCGTTGCTTATTGGTGCGCACTTTTTAATGAAATGCGTGTGGAATGGGGCGCCAATGAGCAATACGCCTATGGTTGGTTTGTTCCGTTACTCGCCCTTGGGCTTTTGTGGCGCCGTTACGGGGATCGCCCCGAAACTGCCGCCCCGGAAGGGCGATTAACGGGACTTTTGGCCGCCGGTTTGTTTTTATTGCTCCTGTCCATTTTCCCCATCCGCTTTTTGGAGGTTTCCAATGTGGGCTGGCGCAGTGTTTGGTGGGCTCATGGCATCGTTCTATTGGCCCTTTCCTATGGCTTTATCCTTGTCCTGGGGGGGGAATCCCGGCTCAAACACTACTTTTTTCCCATTTTCTTTCTCCTGGTCAGCATTCCCTGGCCATTTCTGATCGAGACCCCCACCGTTCAATACTTGATGCGCAGCGTCGCCGCCATCACCGTCGGCGTGATTCACCTGCTCGGCATTCCTGCGCTGCGGCATGGTAATTTAATCGAAGTCACTTCCGGCGTGGTGAGTGTTGATGGCGCCTGCAGCGGCGTGCGTTCCCTCCAAACCTCGTTCATGGCAACCTTGTTACTGGGCGAAATGTTTCGGCTCCGGCTTGGGCGTCGTTGTTTGTTGATTTTTCTGGGGTTCGCTTTGGCCCTGGCGGGCAATGTGTCCCGCACTTCCTTGCTCACTTGGGGCGCGGCTACTCGGGGAATGGAATACATGGAGAAGTCGCTCCATGATTCCGCCGGACAGGCCGAAGTTTTTGTTGTCTTGATAGCCATTTATCTTTGTGCCGTGCTCATTGCCCGGCGCGAACCCCCGGCTCCGGTTCCCTCCGTCGCTCGTTCGCCGAAGGGGAGCGAGCCGGCGCCCATTACCGGCCCGGTGCCCAAATTAAATTTTAAGATTTCCTGGGTTTACGTGGGGCTCGCCTGGCTGCTCCTCACGGAAGCCAGCACGGCGTATTGGTTTCATCTCGGTGATCAGCGGGCCGTTGCCAATCCTGTTTGGTCCGTTAACTGGCCGGTCAACGCCCCCGGTTATGGGGAGAAAGGCCTTTCCAAAATTGAACAGGGCTTGCTCCGGAGTGATGTGGCCAAAAATGCCTGGTGGCAGGCGGAGGATGGTATGAATTGGGCCATGATTGCTTTGCGCTGGGCTCCCGAAAATCCTAATGCGTTTCTTGGTCACCAGCACACCCCGGACATATGCTTCACCGGCGCCGGCTGGTTGTTGCGGAATGAACCCGCACCGATGCGGCTAAATGTGAATGGGCTTGACCTGCCGTTCCGGCGGTATGTTTTTGAAGTGGCGGGAAAAACTGTCTACGTCTTTTTGGCCTTCTGGGATGAGCGTTCACCCGGTGGCGTGCAGGAAATACCCCTGGCTTATGGCTTCACCCGGCGGGTCAAAGCCGCTTGGGAAGGGCAGCGGAATCACGGTTTTAAAAAGCTCGAAATTGCTATTGTGGGCCCTGCCACCGAAGGGGAGTCAGTGGCGGCACTGCTTCGCGGACTTCAGAAAATAATCACCGTCAGCAAATAGTGATAGGGGAGATATGAAAAAAATATTTATCGGTATACTTGTGCTTTGCGCCGTCGTTGTCTTGGGATTCGCTGGCTATCGTGGATACGCCATCTGGAACCAGCAACAGCTCATTCGCCAGGCCAATGAGTGTCTGTTGCAAGACAATTTGCCCGGCGCGATGATTGCGCTGCGCAACCTGCTCGCCATCGACCACTTGAATTATGCGGCTTGTCGCCTCATGGGTGACCTCGCCGAAAAAAATCATTCCGATCAGGTGGTCGAATGGCGCCGGCGATTGGTGCAAATCGAACCGGAGTCATTCACCAATCGTTTAATGCTGGCCCGGAGCGCCAGCCAGTACGGTGATTTCGCCATGGCCCAAAGGTCTCTCGATGGGGTCAGCGCGGCGGATAAGCAGACCGCCATATTTCACCAAACCCAGGGCGAGGTCGCCCTGGCCAGCCAGCGGTTGGATGATGCCCAGGCCCAACTCACCGAGGCCGAACAGTTGGACCCCAATAATCCTCGCCTTAGTTTTGAGCTGGCCACCGTCCGCTTATTTTCCACCAACGCATCAATCGCCGCCCAGGGGCTTGCTTCCCTGCAGCATCTGGCCACCAACCCATCCGTGCGCATGGATTCCTTGCGCCAGCTTGCGGAGGACGCCTTGCGGCATACCAATACCGCCCAGGCACTGGCCTATTCCCGGCAGGTGCTGGCGGAAACCAATGCCGAGTTCAGCGACCGTTTGGTTGAACTGGATCTGCTGCGCCTGGCTCAGGATCCCCAGCAATCCGAATTTTTGACGCGCTTGCAGGGCGAATCCTCCACGAGTCCCCTAAAAAGTTACCAGTTGGGAAAGTGGTTGCTGGCGAACTCGAAACCCGAGCGGACGCTGGCTTGGATTCAAAACCTCCCCGCCAGCACCCGCACCAATCTGCCGTTGCCCTTGCTCGAAACGGATTGTCGTATGCTGCTCAAGGACTGGAAAGGTTTGCTGACTACTCTTTCCGCTCAGTCTTGGGGGGCGAATGAGTGCGGGCGGTTGATCGCCTGTCTGCGGGCCTACAAGGAACTCGGCCAGATTTCCTCGGCCAAAATCACTTGGTTTCAGGCGCTTAAATCCGCCAATAATCAGCCCATGCAATTGCAAGAGCTGCTGGAGGCCTGCACTCGCTGGAATTGGCCCGCCGAGCAGTTGGAGGTTTTGTGGACGATCGTTAATAATTACCCGGATAACACGCGGGCATTGCAAGTGCTCGTCGGCCGGCTTTACGCCGAGGGGCAAACCCACGCGTTGATGAGCCTTTCCAGTCAGGCATTGCTCGAGCATCCCAATGAGCTTGGATTGATGAACAACTTGGCGGCGACCGCCCTGTTGTTGGAAGCCTGGGAAAAAAAACCCCACCAAATCGCCCGTGAAATTTACACCCGTTGTCCAACGAACGCCAACTACATGGTCACTTATGCCTACTCATTAATGGTGCAAAAACACCCCGCGGACGCCCTGAAAATCATGGAGCAGATCAACCCGGTCCAACTGGAAGAACCCGGCACGGCAGCTTATTATGGATTGATTCTCAATGCCGTTGGCCAGCGGGAAAAAGCGCTGCATTACATGAATTTGGCCTTGCAAGGCCGGCTGCTGCCGGAAGAGCGGAAACTGGTGGAGCGGGCCAAAGGCTATAAATAATGTCCTCCTAATTCCGGGCCGACCTTTGGGGGAATTAAATTCCTAATTCACGAATGGGCTTTTACCCCAATCCAACTATACTTCCCCTCCCGGATCAATCCCATGGGGCTGGTCAGTTGGTTAAACTGCCAATGACCTGAGCCATGCCGATTCACCGGCAAGTTGCGGCGGCGGAGCGAGACGAATTTCCGGCCGCCAGTCATGACCTTCAGTAAACTCAGGGGTGTGAGACAAATTTCAGGAAACCGCCCGGTCTGGCCGGGTAGCGCCGATGGTTAATCGGCTGTATCGCCGGCTGGCAGCCGGCCTGTCCGCCGAAGTTGCCAGCCAACCTCCCTCCCAATCAAATGGTTAAAAAAACCGCTTTTGGAAGAATTTTGTCTCACACCCTAAACTCAGTTGGAGTTTGCCGACTTGTTTCGATGGCAGCTGGCGAAGTGAGCCACGGGTCGCGTAAGGAACGCCACCGTATGGTTTCAGCCGGCCCCCAATCTTCGCGGTTTCTCGGATTTCGCAGGTATCCGGTATCTTTGGGCGCGTGCAGATATTGCGGGCGAATGATGAGTGCCACTCTGCGCTGATCCAGCCCCCTCCGTGACCTAACTACGGCACCACTCTCAACTTTTTGCCCTGCTTTGCACCTCTTCGCAGCGCGGCATCCAGTATATTTGCCCGGCAGCTTCAAACCGCTTGGCCGGCGGTGACCAAACTCCTTCCATCGGCTCCCTCCCTGGTTATTTTCTTGAATCAATCAAGCCAGGCAAGTTTCGCGACCGATTCGCTTCCCAATAAGCACAAAAAAATCAGGCCGGTCAAAATGACCGGCCTGAATGTTTTAATGATCTGTTAATCTACAGTAAGATTAACCAATGCGTTGGACGGAGCGCTTGGAGTGCACGCCAGCTCCGATGAGCAGCAGACCCAAAGCACCAGCGCCAGCGATCATCGTCGAGGCTTCCGGTACCGGGGTGAGGATGAAGTCAGCCGTCAAACCGAAGCTCTTGGGACCAGAGTTGGGCTTCAGATTGAAAGTTTGGCTGTCGGTGACGACGTCAACCAAGTAGGTGCCGAAGTTGAATTCAGTGGTGACAGTACCTGCGTCGGTACCAATCGTATTAGCAGTCTGCAGAGAAGGCTTGCTAGCCTTGGGCACGATGGTCAAGTGACCAGATTGGTACAGCGATTGAGAAGGCTGAGCACCAGCGCCCACCAAAGTAAGCCCGATGGTACGATTCAGAGCCAAACCGGTAGAGGTACCGCTCACAGGAGCATTCCCCGTGGTCCACACCAAGTTTTGAATCGGAACATTGTCGATCTCGTTACCCGTCAGAGCAGTGAAAACCACTGAGCCCGAGCCAGCATTCAAAGCGACCGTGCTACCGCCCCAAGACGTAGATGCAACGGAACCGACCGTGAAATTGACGGTCACGTCAGCGCGAGCAGCACTTGCCGTCGCCAACAGGGCCAATCCAGTAACTCCACTTAATATTTTATTCATTGTATTTTTCTGTTTTTTTGGTTTTGTTTGTTTAATTCTTCAACCTTAATTGTTTGATGGTATCAACAATCAACTGTCTTATATTCGCACATAAGCCTATTTGGTTCTAGGCGGAATTCGGACAAGCTAGGTTATTTTTGGGACTTAATGGGTGCGTATTTTTAGGCCGTTTACCTGCCCGGGGAAAATCGCCACGCTGCTTTTTAGGTCGAATTTCGCCCCTTCGCCCGCGGTCGTCACCGCGAAAAACCTGCTAAAATAGGCCTGTTTTATACTAATTGCGGCTCTTTTGTACTTTTTACCGGCCCGGGCAAATGAATCATCCGCACCCGCCAAATTGAATTTGCAGTCTGGCATGGAAGAACTTTTGCGTTCTGGCGCGATTGGTAATTATTTTGCTGAATGGCGCAAAAATGTGCCTGATTTGCCAGTGCCCGGCCTAATTATCGACCCCAAAGACAATTAATGTTTAATTAAGCTTATCTGGCGGAAGTTTCTGAATCGCAAATTCTCCGCACTTTCCCCCGGTAATCTGCGGCTGTCAGCTTGGCCAGGCGCTTGAACACATGGCAAAAATAAGGAGCGTCACCATGGCCGCATCGGGCGGCGATTTCCTCGAGTTTTAAGCTATCGTTGTTTAACAGATGCCTGGCCCAATCGATCCGCACCTGGGTCCGATAATTGCCAAATGTTCTGCTGCCGTGGGTCCTAAACCAGCGAGACCGATGATTGTGCGCTATCCCAAATTCTGCGGCGACCCCGTCCCGGGTCATTGCGTATCGGCAATGGTTTTGGAGATAAATTTCAAGGTGTCCGTTTTGGGATGTCAAAGAGCCGGATTCTGGCCAGCGCGGACCGTTGGCAGGCAAGGGTGGCCGGGCAAAGCATACTTTTGCCGCCAGGCTGGCATCCACGCGGAAATCCGATGCCGTGCCAGGCGGCAACCTGCTTCGGGCGGAAGGGCGGAAATATCACCCGACAAAAACCACTCTTATGATGAGTATTGAGCGGCAGGGTGATTTTGTCAAATGGAGTCCTGGAACCCATGCCCCTGAAGTACGGGGCCAAGCCGCCACCGGTTTTGCTCAAAAGTATCTAATAGCCGCAGGGAGCATGACATTGGCCGCTTTGGTGTTGTCAGGCAGTAGTTGGTTGGGCAGACGGGGCCTGAATAAGGTATAATCACCAAAAAATCATCCAGGAAAGCAAGCTGGGTTACTTATGGCCATTGACCAACGACGGGGCGGGGACGCGAAACCTGACGTTGACGCCCGCCCAAGAACCCGCCAATAATCATGCACATGTGGTCACTATATGGTCACTATTAGCATCGACGGCCAGGTCCGACTGGGCACCCATTTTGACCTAGATATGATTGCGGCATATGTGGACCTCCACCGTCAGCCAGCGGGCCCCTTTGCCACTGCATCTAATTACGATAAGTTGAAAAATCTAAACTATAACAAAAAATGAGCACAGCTATTCATGCCCTCGCCGCCCTGGCGGCGAAACAACCGTTGCAACCTTTTACGTTTGACCCGGGACCGCTCGGCGACGGGCAGGTGGAAATCGCCGTGGAGAGTTGCGGCATTTGCCATAGCGATCTTTCCATGCTGGATAATGACTGGGGGATGACGGCCTATCCCTTTGTGCCGGGCCATGAAGTGGTGGGGCGGGTGGTGGCGTTGGGGGCCCACTCCAAGCGTTTGAAACTAGGTGACCGCGTGGGGCTGGGCTGGTACTCGAACAGTTGCGGCAGCTGCTATCAGTGCCTTTCTGGCAATCAAAATCTATGCGGCTCGGCGGAGGGCACGATTGTTGGCCGGCATGGTGGTTTTGCCACGCGGGTGCGGGCGAACTGGACATGGGTCAGTCCACTGCCCGAAACCCTGGATGCCAGCAAAGCCGGGCCGTTGCTTTGCGGCGGCATTACGGTCTTTAACCCGCTGCTGGAATGCGGCATCAAGCCCACTGACAGTGTGGCGGTCATTGGCATTGGCGGACTGGGGCACATGGCGCTGAAATTTTTGCGGGCCTGGGGGTGTGACGTCACGGCGTTTACCACCAGCGATGCCAAGCGGGAGGAGGCCCTGCGGTTGGGGGCGCACCACACCTTGAACTCGCGCAATCCGGCCGAATTGGCCGGGGCCGCCGGCCGCTTTGACTTTATCTTGAATACGGCCAACGCCGGCCTGGATTGGAATGCTTACGTGGGCGCGTTGAAACCCAAGGGCCGCCTGCACACGGTTGGGGCGGTGCCAGAGCCGATGGGGATGATGGCTTTTCCGTTGATTTTGGGACAAAAGTCACTGTCCGGCTCCCCGCTGGGTAGTCCGTCCGCAACGGATACCATGCTCCAATTCAGCGCCCGGCACGGCATTGTTCCCACCACGGAAACCTTCCCGATGTCCCGCGCCAATGAGGCTCTCGAGCATCTGCGTTCCGGCAAGGCTCGTTACCGGATCGTCCTGGTGAATGATCTGGTTTAAGCCAGGCCCAAACAGCCCGTGATAATACAGTCGTTCGCCCAGGGACTTGGGCGTACTGGATATTGGCTGTCCAAGCGTAACGCTCCCGCCAAATTTAGTTGTTTGGCCGGTGAGATTCCAATTCGGACCAAACGGCACCCGTAACTGCGGGTGCCATTTTTCTTTGACCAGCAGGGAATTCTCAGAATTAGCCGGTAAAATTGCAATTGAATTGCCCTCGCATTGCGTTAGCAATATTTCAATTGGCAGACTTGCCGTTTTTTGCTTATTGACCGCCAAAATAAGGCTAGAGACGCCTGTTTCGCGAGGTTAAAAACTTGGCACGGGGGTTGCTTAAGTAAATTCGTGCAGTTTGAAACCTTAAAAACCAAAAACATTAAAACGAC
>CAIQWB010000119.1 GCA_903875465.1 uncultured Verrucomicrobia subdivision 3 bacterium | reverse complement strand
GCGACTGGCCCATTAACCGCGTCGCCGAGCTGACCCCAACCGTTTGGCAAGCCGCCCACAAAAAAGTCTCCTGACATCCCCCGCAGTTTAGTGCGGCCCGCCCACCTGGCCTATACGGGGTTAGCCACACGGATACACTCGATGGGCTGAAAATGGATCAGTTCGCTGTATTTCATGTGGTCAAGTGCAGTAGGAGTTTATCCTCGGCGACGGAAACTACGGGAAACCCGTTCACGGGCTGGCTAAAAAAATCTGGGTGGCCGGGCTGGCCGAATCGCAGTTCGCCGCCGGTGAATCCACCATTCCAAGTAGCCACAACCAGGCGGTTTCGGGTGATTTCCCGAAGAAAAACCAGGGGATTCAATCTGAGCGTGGAATCGAAGAGCAGTTCGGTGTCATCAAGGCACAGGCCAGATTTGTAATGCTCGTCAATGACTTCGGTTGCGACGGCCTCGGCGTTGAGCGACCGCTGACGGCGGTTCTGGTTGAGCAAGCGCTGGCTGAGCAAAAGGCTGAGATTGACGGTGGGCAGGCCAAGCTCAGTCGCGACCTGTTTGAGCCAATGCGTTTTGCCACAATGCGTGCCGCCGGCAAGGAGCGTCAATTTATAGTATGCTCCTGCTGTGGCGCGAATCGTGTTAACTAGCTGAGGAAAGCGAAGTTCTGTCACTTGGCATTCCCCCACCAAAATATGTTAAAATCCCGCAACATGTGACTTCCTGATTGTCGGGTTTTCGTTGCGGAGGCGCAAGGTTGAAACGCGAAGGCTGACGCCTTCAACGGCCGGGTGGTCAAAAAACCGGAATTTTTAGATCTTTGCGTCTGATTTGGATTGAAGAATCGGTGCCGTTCACTTGAGGTTTGATTTCCGCGTTGGATGCGGTGGTCAAGCTGGCTTGGTTCACTGCTCCAACATTTTGACAAAATCACTTTTTCATGGGAGAATTAGACAATCTTGCTTTCAAATGGCAGGGGAATTCTGGTCAAGGTGGAACTTGGCCGGAGATAAAAACTACTGAGCATTAGCCGGTCCAACCTTTTGGGCTCTGGGCGTGCGAGGTTAAAAAAGCTCGCCTTCCAATGAGCATCCTCAACAAACACGTCGTTGAGGAAGACTCAACAATTCCTTTTCAAATAAAATGAAAATTATTTTTGAAACGGTCAACATCCACATTGAATCCGGGTCGTTTGCGTTTATCGCCGCCGCATTCTGTATGACGTTGCCCAGAATCCGTCGTTTGCTCAAAAAGAAGTAGTATTCAAAAACGGCAGTCCTTCACGGGACTGCCCTTTCTTGAATTTTCCGATGCGCCAGCAAGTGTTCCAAACGCATATTCCATTATGGCAATGATAAGCGGCGTTGACGGACCTGCCGTCCTCGTCGCTGTCGTGGTTCCGATCGCTGTGTGGTGCGCCGGGCGATTTGCAAGCGCCTACATTACCCCGAGAGCTGACTGCCTCAACCAATGCACATACAAGCTAACTACATGCAACTGGCGGTAAAGGTTCACAACCTTTTCGCAAAAAAGTGTATATGAGATTTTTAAATCTTGAATGCCATTTGCGTTTTCCACCCGGTAGAATACCGAGTCGGTGGCAACGTCATAGTATGCTGAGTGGTGGCCGATTCCATTGCGAAGTTTATGGTCGATAAAGGGAACGAACAGGTCGGTAATTTTCAATTGCTTCAACATGTCGGGCTTGTTTCCATTGGCGATTGTCTCAAATTGGGTTAAATCCATTACTCGATTTGTGAGCGGTACACCTACCTTGCCCTTGTGAATAATTCCCTCTATGCCTGCCGCGATGACCGAAATGCGGCAGAAAGTTTCAAAGGACTCTACGTAAAGGAACTTCAATTCTTCAAATCGCTTTTCCGTAATACTGTATGGATCCAATTTGTGCTTCGACTCATCCCAGTAGAACCTTATGTAAATCGGACTGAGGCAGACATAGTGTTCCGCCCAACGGTTGCGGATGGCGACTAATTCGCGATAAAGTGATTCATCTTTAGCTTTGCTTTGGAAGAAGTCGACAAGCTCTTGCATTAGTGGGCGAGAGGTAGCGCGTCCCAATGCAATACGCTTCTGTACGGTCTCCTTGTCTCTATCACTTCCCGGAGCAAACACCTTTTCCCATTCTTCGATCGCACGAAAAGCAGACTTGATCCTAGCGGCTTCTGATTTATTTTCGCCTTCTAGCTCTAACAGCTCCCACTGGGTGTCAAATAAGTCCCACTGTTTTCGTTCCAAATGCGTCAAAAGATTACGCACGCTCGCCCAGTGTCTCGTGGCCGCCGCTTGTCTGATGCGTTGATGTAGTGCAAATTGGTCTCTGTTCTTTGGGAGGAATGCGGTCGAAATAAATGGGGAGATAATATCCTGTTCCGGTGCTGGGTTTAGGAGCGTATCAC
Source organism: uncultured Verrucomicrobia subdivision 3 bacterium (assembly GCA_903875465.1). GTDB lineage: Bacteria > Verrucomicrobiota > Verrucomicrobiia > Limisphaerales > UBA11358 > UBA11358. Next base: position 39,641 of record CAIQWB010000119.1, on the reverse strand, counting down.
TGAAACTCCTCACGGGCAAACTGGCTTCCTCTTCGCAAGAGGCCGCATTTCTGATGTTCAAAAACTCAAGTGGTTTGAAGTCCTTTAGTTGCCCGAAAGCATCCTGAGGGGATATGCCCGCCATTGTAAGCTCATGCAACCTCGTATTCAGATGAAGTTGGATTCTATATCCTATTTCGATACCGCATTTAGGACAGGGGAAAGCACAATCTTGATAATCACCATTTCCCAACGTGGTTCTCGTCACGGTTTTTTGCCCGCATGTGAGGCATTGCAATGTTTTCCGGTGAATTGCCATATTATTTATTTGTCTTGGTCTTTTCTTTGGTTCATTGACTTTCCAAAGCTAACAATGATTACAAGAATCGACGTAATGTGAGTGGAATGGCAATCAGCGGGCGGCTTTTTCTTATTTCTACAAGGGTGTTGCGACTCCATTGCTGGCGCAAACGTAGAGCCGAACTGGACCCATGATGGTCAAGCAATCTCACAATGGCAAACCTCGACGCGGTCATTGCAATGGTCACACACCCCATTTGTTGATTCATCTGTGTTCATTGATAATTTGGATTTGGTGATTTTGGCCTCAAAAATTCCGCCACATGGCATTTACGCCTCGTTGCCGACCCAGCGGTAATGGCTAACCAAACCCGCCTTGCTAGGGATAAATGTGCGTTTGTCCTCTGCGAGGACGGTTTTCACAAGCCACCCCAAATCCTTGGCGGCGGCTTTAATCGCATCCTCATCCGATTTGCCTCCGTTACTATGTTTATCGAAAAGAGCAATGAGCGGTGTGCCCCGCCACTCAAAATTCTCGCCCCCCATTAAATCGCGAACCGCGAATGGTTCCCCTGTGCGGTTCTTCACCCAGCAGTAGACCGCGCCCTGGACGAAGGACTTGATCAGCGTTTTTTCATTTTCAGCGATTCCGCGTACGTCTCGAAGATCTGACGATGGATTGAGTGCCATAATGTGCTTATTCCTTTCAGGTTTTGTTGATTTGTATGGTTATAGGTGGAATCAGCGGTTAAGCCGGCAAAAAATTTCGAGCCATTTGCTTTTTATCAGTAGGAAGGGCTTCAATAATGGCGTTTGCATAAACACCCAATGGGATAATGAACCATGTTGGAATACCCCTCGACTGGGGATTGCCAAGTGGACTATCACCACTTCCGTTCCATCGCATTCCCAAACAAGGAGTGCCATCCCAACGCCCCACGCATAGTGCTATGCCTTCCTCTTCCCCCGGGTCGAGCACCATGAGGAGGGTCCAATGACGCCGAGGTGAGTTAACGTCTTTTGGTTCAATATAGGCAGGAGTTTGATCCATAAATTTTCAATTTTCTCTTTCGTTAAACACAAGTTACACCTGTTGTTGGTGCCTTGCAAGAACATTACGTATGATTCTATTATCGGCTTAAAGAGGCTTGAAATAACCTCAAAACTTGGGCTTCCCCGCTGATTCGGATGAATTTGCAACCGAAACGAGGAAATCTGAATAGGAAAAGTTATGTTGTTCTGAAACACGCCGGTGCGTATTCTAACTTCACGAAGATTTGGATCGCAAGCCAACGTTGCCATGACCACAAAAAGACCACGCTCTAGCGGCACGGCATCAGTGGGTTTTCACCATGTTGCAAAGGTGACCACCAGTTGCAATTGCATCTTTCACAAAATTGATCAGGAGAATGACGTTGGTTTGGATGGCACCATCGAGATCGTGATAGATGAGGCTCCCATTGGCTATTCCATCTCCACCCAAATAAAGTCCGGCCCTTCGTACATGCGTGGGGACAAATTTGTATTGCCCGCAGACAAGCGGCACTTTGAATATTGGCGGTCCCAACCTTTGCCAGTATGTGGTTTCGTTTACGATCCCACATCTGACACGGCCCGCTGGGTTGACATTACGGCCCATATATACGACAAACCAGGGCAATTCAACATTGAGGTGCCAGACGAGAACGTCTATGACCACGCACACTTCGATGTTTTCCGGGATCACTTCCTTGCCTACCGCAAGAAATTTTCCGAATTTGAAAACTTCGGGCGGTCTTTGAGTCATTTTTCGCACTTGGAGGATTTGCCCCGGTGCGAGAGTGGCATCCGGGCGTTATTCAGCTTCCACCGTAACCGCCAGGAAACCTGGTACTACTTGGTCAGCTCAATAAACAATTTTCGAGGCCACCAACTGCTTCCCCTCTTGGTGGCGACTCTCTCCCATATTCCTGGCCACATGGACGTCCTTTGGGTTCCTGGCACGAACGTCATCGATGAAAGCACAAGTAGGGAGGTTGCGTTGATGCTAAAAAGGATGCTGTCGCGCGAGTCGGTTCTAACGCTCCTGAGCGTCGTCGTTGAAGGGGGCTTCGAGAGGGGAACCATCGGGCAGTGCGTTGCCTCCATCGTGGACTTGGCACCCAACCGCCGAGATATTTTGGCCTCAATCACTCTGGATTCCGAGGTGCCGGAAGCTCCACGCTATTGGGCGATGTTGCTGTTGATCCTCTATGAGCAACGCCGGGACCGGGAGTATTGCACTCGTATTGCCGAGCAAGTAGCGCCGTCTTTCACAGGCGAAGACCATCGAGAGTGCGCCCTAGGCCTGCTCGAAACGCTGAGAACCCATGGGCACTTCGTCTGATGCCAACTACAAGATCGCATCTTCTTTGGGCGGTAAGCGAAACGCCCAGCAATGCCTGTGGGAATTGCATTTGACCTTTCCTCTCAGATCGTGTTGTTTCGAGCCCAGCAAAGCGCAACGAAAACCAGCGCAAATCATTTGATCGAAAAAATTATGGCGAAATCCTCTAAAAGTGACGAAGCGAAAGCAGTGACCCAGACAAAAAAGGCATCGATACCCCCACCCACCATTGATGCCGGCACCGGTGAAGTTCTGCCAGCCAAACTCGGCAAAGATGAGGCTGATGAGTTGGAACGATGTGAAAAAGCCATTAAAAAGGGCTGGGACACATTTGTGGAAGTGGGCAGGGCTTTGGCCATTATCCGGGACAAAAGCCTGTACAAGGCCAAATACACGCAATTCGAGGAATATTGCAGAACGGAGTGGGGGTTCAGCAAGACCCACGTTAACCGCCAAATCGCGGCCTCCCACGTAGTTGACGTTTTGACACCAATTGGTGTCATTATCGAAAACGAGTCGGTTGCCAGACCCATGACGGGGTTGACGGATGATCAAATAAAAGAAACATATGAGTCCGCCAAAAAACTAGCTGTGGAAAAGAAAAAGGAGGTCACCGCCGCTATCGTCAAAAAAGCGGCCGTGAAATTCAAACCTGCAAAAAAAGGAAAAAAGAGCGGGGTCAAGAAGTCGGCTCAGGTTGATCTTGGGTCGGCATTGAAGCTTTTGGCCAGTGTTGAAAAGTTGGCCGAGGAGAGCAAGGACAAGGCTATCCAGAAGAAATTGGCCGAGTTGCGGGAGTTGCTGGAGAAGTTCGGGGGAAAGCAGTAGGAAACTAACAATGGCAAGATTGGAAACCAAAGTGCCACAATCACCAAAAGTTCTTTCGGTTCCCGCAGGCAAGAGCTACGGACTGATCTTAAAACACCTGATTTATTCCTGCCCAGAAGCATACACCTACAAAAACACTCCTCTGATTACGTTCCGAACGACGCCCCCGGATGCAATCATGGAAAAGGTATTCGCTATTCAGAAGGTGGAGCGGGCCGATCCTTCGAAAATTGAAGAAACATGCGCCGCGAGTGACCCAATAAAGAAGCGAATCACGGCCTACGTCGCCGCCGCGGGGCCTGCCGGTATTCTTGCCAAGAGTGGCTATTATCGCTTTTACATTCTCGCCCCCGATGACGTCGTTCAGTTAGTACCTGCACCAAAGGCGGCATATACCCAGCAAGGTCCCATTTACTTTTCACTCGCCGAACTACAATCCGGCAAGGAAATCGTTGAGCCTCTCCGCTCGCTCACCTACAAAGAAAAGCTCCTCGATGAGCGATGGATACAGAAGCGAACTCGCATTGTTAAGGAACGGGGGGCTGTTTGTGCCCTCTGCGGTAGTTCCTTTGATTTGGATGTCCACCACGGTTACTACAGCTTTGTATTGGAGCCTTGGGAGTATAACGACGCGAGTTTGTGGGTTCTCTGCCGCGTCTGCCACACCAAAACTCAGCATCTCCTCACCTCCATTCACATGGCCATCGGCTTTACGCATCCGGCAAAATTGGAGTGGTTGAAGGCGCGGATTGCAGACGCCGCTTTCGAGGCACAGATTGGCATTTCAACTGCGGAGGCTGAGGAGATTTTACGTGAGGAAGAACTTATCCAGGCGACGCTTTATTCGGAATACTCAGCAGAGATTACCGCCTCTGCGGACTTAGGCCCAAGCATCGCCAGCCAGCTAGGAGAACTCGCAATTCGTGCTTTTCCAGGCGTCGAGATTTCAATAAATCAACGAGAGAGCGATGTCGACGGGAATGTTTATGTGAGCGGTCCTGACCCGGTTATCGTCGAGCGCATACAAGCATTTCTAGATCGTGAGCGAGTGAAAATGGGTTGATTGTTAATAAATCCTGCAACCTTTTTTGCGGAATCGTCCGCGCTTTCATCGCTACCGCAAATCCGCCGCTTGGGGAGGTCCTAAAGTGTTAACTTTTGAAACGCTTCTTCCAGAACTTTGGAGTGTTCAGAATAACACTCAGCATGTTCATCGAGCAATTCACCTGGCGAATACCCGGTTGCGTCATACTGTGCCAAGATTTTCTCCTCCCTTACCTTAGCTATTTTGGACAGCTCGGCCCAGCGAGTTTTGTCGCCTCCAATCTTGTCGGTTGTTCGTTTAAATGCGTTACGCACGTCCTCGTAATTTGAATTCAGGTTGGCAGAAAGACAATCCAAGGCCATTACGTCGCGGTCAAACTTGAGTTCAAACCCCATGCGACTGATGAGATGGTAGGGTGCATTCTCATTAAAATTGGCCGCCAATTCTTCATGCAACTGTTTCAGCCAGATCCGATTTGGTGCCGCCGACAACCGGAATTGATATTCACACCAGTTTGATTTCACACGCTCAGGGTGCTCAAGTTGAATGAATTTCGACTTTTCCTCTATCGTGATGAACAGGCCCGGGTTAAATGGACGAAGCGGACGTCCACTTTGGGATTCAAACCACAAACCACCAATCTCCAAGGCGAGATCCTGGCAATCGAAAAGGGGGTTCTCCTCCATCATATAACGGTAAACGGTGGTGTGGTCAGTAACGATGCCATTGTTTTTCAAGAAATCAGCAACATCACGCCATGATTGCCCCTTGTTCCGTAGCAACACAATGGTATCGCGGTAATCGGCCAACCCATATTTACCAGGCACAGCCGAGGCTAATTTCAGAAGATCATCAGGTTTCATTGCAACATAATACAACACTGCGTTACAGTTTGCAACTAAATCCAACACCCCATCCAACTCCCCAGGTTTGGAATGGGTTACAAATATTCTAACCAGCTATATTCTAGCAGTTTGTGGCAGTGCCAAGAATTATGTCGTCCTCCGCCCACCAACTTGTGCGCTTGGGGTCAGTCGAGTGCCACGGAAGCTGACTTCGCCCTGATTCTCGTGGTAATTTACCACACCGGGCATGCAATGTTCCGTTTGGGCGAAAATCCATCCCGCAAAGCACAGGGTTTTCGATCAACCAGCCAGCCCAAAATACTCAACGGCGGCTGGCAAGCTTGCCAATTTAATGCGTAAATCAGCAAAAGTTTTAGTGTTTATATGCGGATAATATATTTTTATACTTGCATATATGCGATTACCGTGGAAACATAATCAGCATATGAAAGAAACTCATGTTGGAGAAGAATTGGCCCTTCTTCGGAAGGGGAAACTTAATCAAGCTGACATCGCCAAAGCGATGGGGGTTGACCAAAGCCGGGTTTCCCGAATTGAGGGGGACCCTAAGCCTGACACAGAGGACGTACAAAAATTCCTGATGGCCTTGGACGGAGACCCGGATGTTAAGGAATTCCGAGAATACGTCGAAGCCGAATGGCCCAATTTGGGCAAGTTGGGGAAACCCGTCTACCGTCACCCATATCGTCATGAGCTAAGGATGGCGGAAACCGCGCTGGGGAAGTTGCAGAAATTCATTTCTGCCCCATCTAACCCGCCTGACCTCGTTCAACAGGCCAAACAATATGAAGCCAGCCTCCGTGAGGTTGCAACATTCTTGCACGACTTGAAGCACAACTTCGCATTTGTAGGGAACGTTGCGGTCGGGAAAACCACGGCACTTTGCTATGTTGCCGACCTGCTCATAAGGGAAGCAACGACCCAAAAGCAAAAAATGGCCTTGGATACGGGTGCTGGTTACACGACACAGGGCGAAGTCCGGGTCAGCTCGCTTGCCTCAGGGATGGAAGGTAGCGGCAAGTTCGGCATAGTGATCTATCCTCACCCGAAGGAGGAAGTTTTTCGGTTGGCGAACGACATTTGCGCATCGGCTTTGGCGATGCGGGATGGAAAGGAAAATGAGAGCCGCGTTCCGGAGGAAGTCGAAAAGGTATTGCGGGTAATGGCTGGCCTACCCCGCACAGAGCGTGAAGGAGAATTGTATGACCCATTGCTCGACCTGGCAAACGAAAACCCTGAGAAGCTCACAGCTGAATTTCAGTCACGTATGAATCTGGGAGAGCGTACGACGACCAGCCTGTGGCTCGACGCGACTAACACGCAGGAGGGGTTGATTTGGTTGCGGGACGAGTTCAGAAAAATCAACAGTGGACGCAACGCCAAAGTTAGCTTGGCAAAGCGTATCGACATATTCGTGCCAATGCCTCTGCTACCTGCCACTCCTTTCGAGATTTCACCCATAGACACCAAGGGCGCGGAGGAGACCGCCGTCCGTCCGGACCTCCAAGCGCATTATGATGATCCCCGCTCCATCACTATCCTGTGCTCGCATTTTGCCCCGGACTCAACCATGGTAGATGTTCTAGCCCACTTGGCGGCTACCGGCAAGTCTTCCACAATTTCCGAGCGCGTTGTGTTCATGGTCTTGGCCCGCGAGAAAGAGACGCTGACCATGAACAGCGAAGATGGTAGCCCGATCGAAGACGTTAAGCAGGCTTACGTCCTCCGCGAAGCGCTAATTCGATCCAAGCTGTCGAAGTATCCTGGTGGTAAAAACGTCCCGATCATCTTTTATGACTCGGTAGAAGAGGATGCCGCGCCAGTGCGCGAGAAACTTCTGCACAAGGTGACGGCACTCAGGGCTATCCACGCAACGCGGCTAAAGGATATTGCCACAGCAACCGACGATCTAGTATCAACTTTCCAAAATCAGCAGGCCAAAAGGGGATTCAAGAAGCTTCGCGCCGAACTCCGCCAATTCGTGGAAACCTATCGAGAGCTTCCGGTCCGCACGATGCCGGTCCAGTCTCAACTCCTATCCGCACTAAAGAACCGGCACCCTCGCACGGTCTGGGCATCGACTACCAGAAACGGGGACTTTTATAATCTCGATTCGTACGAACGAGTTGCCACCGCGGCCAATATGGACGCAAAGAACCGGTCCGACGGTGCAATTGCCGCACTCAATGCGCTCCTCGACCAATTACTGAAAGACCCGGAATGCACCGCCATCGTCAGCCACATTGCAGTTCTGCAAAAAGATGTGGCGGCTTGGCATCTTAAATTCCTCGACGAATTAAAAAATCGGAGCCAAGAAATCTTCCGGGCCGTTCTGTTTCCCGATAATGGCGTGTGGGGTGACTGCAAGAGTTTCTGGGGTAAGGGCTTGGGATTTCGGGACAATGTAGCGACGACCGTGCAGGAATGGATTAAACTCCCCGCGCACGATTGGATGGAAGAAGCAGTGGAGGGGCTTGTTCGGAAGGATTGGCAGGACTTCTTCATCGCCCCCATCAAGGAGCAGGCCAAAGAGCCCCCGGTAACATCCTGAACGCGGACGAAAACAATAAGTCTTGGACCAGTCTGCGGCTTGGGAGTCGCCGCGTGAAGGTCGGCGACTCCTCATTGACCATGAAATCGATTCAAGTTGCGGCCAGGTCCTTGTCTGGCGTGGTCCCCAAAAGCGCATCCTCCTTTATTACCGCACGACCGATAGGCGCTGGGTGCCGATGGGGACCGAGGTGGCGTAGCCGCGTGACCATCCATCAGACCCTCCAAACCACCCCAGCCGCCTGTGCCAAACAGCGGAAGCAGAGACTCCTACCATCCGCTGCATAAACGGCAGAGTAAATCTCACTCACATCTCTGAAACCGCTGAGCTTGACCGGTCAAGAGGCGAAACATGTGACGCTTACTGGCCATGGAGGACAAGTTGGCTTTCACCCTCACGGCCACCGCTTTCTACGCGGAGGCCTTCCCCTTGGCGGAACCACCCTTATGGCCCAATACTGCACGAATGTTCGGCCATGATTTCCTGTTCGGCCGGCTTCGTCCACGTTCCCAGTTTTTGAGTGTGCCCAGACTAATTCCAAGCTTGCCAGCAAACGTGTTCATCGTCATTTTATTGCTTATGCGAAAGGACACCAATGTTTTAGCAATGCCGGTCTCGCAAGGTGGCGAATCTACCCTTACAGCCTTGATCACAAGATGGCAATAAGGGTTCAGAAAGGACCCCTTCCGCCATATTTCTAATGAATAACATTAGGAAAACTGGATTTATAACCTCATACCGTCCCTCCCGGACGGAAATGCCTAGGCAAGTTCATCTTGAATTTGGTAGCCAACCGCTTCGTAACCACGCACGCGCTTGGAGTACATTTTGGAGAAAACCGGGACACAGCCATCCACATAATCGTATACGATAACTTCGCGCTTGTTGTCATGAAGGCGATGGAGACGCCCAACGTATTGTTGCAACGTGCCACTCCAGGATACCGGCATGGCGAGAAAAAGTGTATCAAGACGCGCATCATCGAAACCCTCGCCTATATAACGACCCGTGGCCAGCAGGATTCTTTCTTCTCCTTCCGGGATTGTTGCCAGTTGTTCAGCGACGGACCGCCGTTGTTTCACTCCCATGCCCCCTTTCAGCACGACAATGTTTTTTACCAGGCCAGTTAGCCGCGAGGCAAATTCATCAACCTGACTGGTACGCTCTGTGAGTAGAACGGGGGAGCGGCCGGCTTTCAAGGATCGGAGCAGATCAAGACAGATGAGATCGTTACGTGCCTGGTTGCCGGCAAGTGCTGCATATAGTTCGTGGATTTCCGGTTTTTCGACCGAGGGTGGCAAGCGAAAGTTTGTAGGGCGTGGAATGACCAGATGTTTGAATGGGCGCGCAAGGGCTTGCTCCTTCGCATCGACGCGGTGGCGAATCGGCCCGCATTGCATGACGATGATTGGATGATGCCCATCTTTGCGTTTTGGTGTGGCGGTCAGCCCGGTTATGTATCGCGCCTTTACCTGACGGAGTACCTGTTCAAAACTCACGGCTGACAGGTGGTGACACTCATCCACAACGACATGGCCGTAATTGGCGACAATGTCGTCCACGACTTGCTTGCGGTTCAGGCTCTGGATAATTGCAACATCAATAATTCCACCAGATTTACGGCGACCTCCACCGATCTGACCAATGGTTTTAATAGGTAAATCCAAAAATGTCGCAAGCCGCTCCCGCCATTGGTCGAGGAGTTGGCGGCGGTGAACGAGCACCAAAGTATTGGTCTTTCGTGCTGCAATCAGCCAGGCGGCGATAACTGTTTTGCCAAAAGCGGTCGTGGCGCACAGGATGCCGTCGTCATGGGCAAGTATTGCGCTGGCTGCGGTCTGTTGGTCGGGACGAAGCTGGCCGTGAAATGTCACATCAATCGCTAGGCCAGAGAATCGTTGGTCGTCGAGTTCGACGGCAATTTTATGTGATTTGAAGACAGCCATGACTTCGTCCAAACAACCCCGGGGTAAAGCGACGTGCTTAGGAAATTCTTCCGCGCATCGAATGACGCGTGGTTTGCCAAATACTGACAAACGCATTGCTTGTGCACGATAGAATTCCGGATTTTGAAACGCGGCCAGCCTGTGCAGTCGATTCAACATTACAGACGGCAATCCTTCTGTTTCCACGTAGACCAGGTTGCTTCGAATGACGCGCACTTTCTCTGGTAACGGACCAGTGATGGCTTCATCTTTTTTCTTCCGTGAAGGCGGCAGTGTCCATGGATCATCTGCCTGTTCATCGTCCGTAACACTGCGGCGAACACCAAGAATATCTCCACTGCGTTCGGCTTCATGCACCGCCTTTTCAACCGCTGCAAACGTCATCCTTGGGATAGCTGACAATAGCGCCCACTGGTCAGAGTGGGGATTGAAATCGGTGTCGAGGAAAATACTGTTGCCATGCGCCCTTGGCATATGCTGCAACGGCAGAGCAATGAGGTTGCCAAATCCACCCTTGGGCATTGTGTCCTGGCTGGGAAAGAAGCGGTCGTATGAATCGAGACCGAGTTGATGCCGCTGCTCCATTGTCCGGGTGAGAATGGCGGCGCCGAGTTTTCGCGCCAGGCTGGCCGGCAACGGGGCTTCAAAGAAAATCCAGACATGACCTCCGCGCCCTGAGCGCGACCGTTCGAGGGCCGCCGGAACGTGCCATTCGGAGCAAGTTTGAAGAAACGCACGCACATCGTCCTGCCAGGTCGCTTTGTCAAAATCAGCTGCGAGGAACCAGCAGGTCTCATCAGCCAGTAGTGGATAAACACCGGCGGTGATTTTGCCTGTAAGATGGTCGTGGATCACTTGGTCGGTCAGGGGGAAATATTCCTTTGGCTGATCGGGATGATGTTGGAAAGAATGCCCCCACACCTTCCGGCAGGCAGGTGAATAGCCTGCCTTTCCACTGTGTCCCTCCCAGCGAACTGCATATATATCATCACGCCCGAGAAACAAGCTGCGAAAAAGCGCCACTTTTTCCTCCGCGGTGGATTTGTGTGTGACTGCGCCTTTTGCGGCGATTGGCAATTGAACAGAAACTATTGGACTTGGTGGTTCATGGATATTTATCCCCAATCGCTCTCGCAGCTCACAGTTCTCCGTCCGCAACCGTTCGCATTCTGCGAGTGCATCCGCAAGCTTGCGGTCATTTGCATCTCGAGTGCTCATATGGTTAAATCAAATGAAGCTGTTTTTCCCGGAAGCCTTTGATTTTTTCAAGCTGGCTGCTGGCAATGGCGGGTAATGGAAGAACCTCGGCCCAGTTGATCTGATGTTTACTGGCAATTTTATGGGCGCGTTTGCCGGTTGTTAATTTAAGCACTTGATTGACGATTTTTAGCCAGTCTTTTGCCGGCAGTCGGCCAGCCTCAGCCTCTTGAAGAAGTTCACCCAGGAAAGCACGGATGCAAGGCAGCAAAATTTTCAGATGTGCCACGTCTTGCCTATCTTTTTGCGACACCGTTGCCACCAACTCAAGCTTGCACGCCAGCAGTGAAATAGGATCGAGAACCCGGATTATTTTCCCGTCCCATTCAGCCTGAATTGCCGGCGTATCGATGTGATCCGAAATGCCGGGAATCCGCCGGACAACTTCGATGGAAGATTTCAGATCACCGATTTGAAAGGCGATGAATCCAGACAGGGCAGTGAGGGCCACCTTGGGCGGAAAACTGGGAGCTAGATCTAACTGCCTGGCGATGCGCTGGACATCCGCATGACCGCCTTTGAAATCGATATCCTGACTGGTGAACGGTTGTAATTTTTTGAGCTCAGGTTCGGCCAGTAAATAGCGTTCGGCCCAATAATTAACGGCTTGGCCGCCAATCAAAACATAAGGTTGGCCATCAGGATCGCGTATTTTGAAAACTTCCGCGAATTGTCGGAGGGAAAAGCCCACAATTAGGCCCATTTGGCAATGGCGCGGGCGACCTGATTCAGGTTGGTGATGCGCCATTTAGCCCCGTCACCCACCAGTGAAGCACGTCGTTGCAGCGCAACCGCCGCCGCCGGACTGCGGCGAGCCTTGCGCGAAGCCGCCATGCGACTTTGCGCTTTCTGTCTTTTGAGCTGATTAAAAGACCCTGTTTTCACCGGAAAAAACGTACTGCAAAGGGAGGCTGGAAGCAAGTACTGGTCAGCCCAAACGGCAGAACGCTGCCAATGAGGGCAGAGGTGGCGAATCCTCCCTTACAGCCCAAAAATACTGCGAATGGCAGGCCATGATTTTCTATTCGGACGGCTCCGTCCGTGTTCCCAGTTTTTGAGCGTAGCCAAGCTAATTCCAAGCCTACCGGCAAGCATGTTCATTGTGATTTTGTTGCGTAAACGGTAGGAAACCAGTATTTTAGAAATGTTGGCTATGCCAGGTGGCGAATCATACCTTACAGCCCGGATCACCAGCTGGCAAAAGGGGTTCAGAAACCACCCCTTCCGCCAATGTTTACGGGGGTAAAATCAGTTCTGTATGGCTTTAGGCACAAATTAGTGACGCTTTTCGCATAAATAAAAGTTGCGCCTGCAGCCGAAGACCCACTAATGCTCTATTAGGGCAATGTCACCGCTAAAAACTAGTTTGTTTAAACCGCTTTAAAGCCCCGATTTACCCCCCATGTGACCTTCACCACTGGTGACCGAGCCACTAGAATTCCATGGGCGGAGTGCAGTTGCAAAAGGAGGGCGAACCGCTTTAGCCCGGCAAAGTAATCTCATTGGCAAATCGCCGACCGCGATGGCCAAAAAACCGGCGCCACCCATGTGGTCGCCGGCTGCAAACTCGCGCTGACGCGCGGGCGTTCGATTACCGGCTCAATGCTTCACTTCCAAAGCCTGGCCGAGGGGCTGCCCGATTTCTTTGAGCAACTTCACGAACCACTTGGACTTGATGTCGAACGGCTTGCCCCCTTTGATGCGTTCGAACTCGATGGCGCGCAGCTGGTTGCCGCGCTCTTCGTCCTCACCCACCACGCCGCCCTGGCCGGCAAAGGCGCACTGCACGGCCTTCACCGCACAACGTTTGATTAATTTCCGGTCCGCCGCATTGGCCGCGGCCGCGCGGCTGTAATAACCGCTCTTTTGCACGAGAGTCTTCTCGGCACCCAGCAATTCGGCGAACTGCTTGGAGAACCAAGAGCCCACGTTCACCTTGTCCAGGCGCACATGACCAAACGCATCGCGCGGCACTTCCTCACCGCGCGATTCCAGTTCGGCCACGATCGAGGGCACGCACGCACCCTCGGAAATGAACAGGTTCACACAGTCATATTGGTCCATGATCTTGCGCAGGCGCGCGGCCTCGGCCTTGATGTCCAGGGCCATCTCCGGGATGTAGATGCCGTGGACTTCCCGGCGTTGCTGGCTGAGGCCCAGTTCGGGCACGAAGGGCATTTTTGCGATCAGCTCGTGATAATCCACCGCGGTCGCCGCCGTGAGCCAGCCACAATTACGGCCCATGACTTCGTGGATGATCAGCATGCGCGGATTGGCGTTGTGCTCGGCCACCACGTTGGAGAAATATTCCGCACCTTCTTCCGCCGCCGTCCAGGCACCGAGACTCTGGTGGATGGGCACTACGTCGTTGTCGATCGTCTTGGGCAGGCCCACCACGGTGAGGTTGTATTGGTTGTTCCGGAGAAATTTTGCCAGCTCCGCCGCGGCGGTGTTGGTGTCGTCGCCGCCGATGGTATGCAGCACGTCCACGCCGTCCTTTACCAGCTGGTCGGCGGCCACCTTTTGCGGGTCCTGGCCTTCCTTGACCAGTCCGCGCTTCACGCAATCCTTCACGTTCGTGAGCTTCACGCGGCTGTTGCCAATGGGGCTGCCGCCGTGCTCCACAAACGCCTTCCAGTTCTTGCGAACCGCCGGTGTCACCTTCAGACTCTTGCCCTGCAACAGACCCATGTAACCGTTCACGTAACAGATAATCTCCACCTTGGGTGCCTGGCGGGTGTAGGTTTCAATCAAATAGCCAATGGCCGCGCTCAGGCACGGGGCCAGACCGCCGGCCGTCAGGATGCCGACTTTCTTCACGGATTTTTTCATAATTGCTTGCTTGGTTTCGGAATTTTTTGATGGCAAAAGCCAAGCTTTTATGGTGCCTCAATCCAAGGTTGTGCTCAACTTCAAATACACTCCCTCCGCCGGCTTGGCCGCTTGACCAGGGTGGATGATCTGACCGCTCAATCGCGGAAAGCCAGGGGCGGATGCGGCCGGATTACGGGCGTTGTGACGATTCCCGAATGACCAATTCCGCCTGGAGCACCGCCTCCTGCCGCTTCATGCCCGGAGTTTTAAGCCGCCGCAGCAGAAACTGCCAGGCGGTCGCGCACATCGTTGCCACGGGCTGCACCAGGGTGGTAAGCGGCGTTTCCAAATATTCCGTGTCCTGAATGCCATCGCAACCCACCAGGGCCACGTCGTGGGGCACCCGCAATTTGAAATCGCACAACCCACGGTAGATGCCCAGCGCCACGTCGTCGGAATGGCAGAAGATCGCCTCCGGACAACCGTGCGTGCGCAGGTATTCCTGGATGGACTGGCGCACAATGGGACGTTGCGCCTCGGACAGGGGATAAATGAAAAACTCCGGTTTCCCGCCCGCCTGTCTCATCGCCGCTTCATATGCCTGCCGGCGGCCGGTGCCGGACCCATTCCGGCTCTCAAACGTGGCATGCGCGATCCGGCGAAACCCGGAACGGAGCAAATGTGCCATGGCCTCCCGGGCTCCGGCTTGCAGATCCACCTGCACACAGTCGGTGTGCGGGGAAGCGTGGGCACCCAGGCTGATCACGGGCACGGATCGGGCCACGGCCGACGCCAGGTGCACCTGCACCGCCTGGGGGGCATCCACGGCAAACACACCGTCGATGGGGAGATGGGAGAGCATCTGCTCCGCCGAGCGATCATTGCCCACCTCGCTGATGATTAACTCATGCCCGGCGGATTTGGCCAGGTGATTCAATTCCCGGGCCACCCGGGTATAATGCGTGGAAATCTGGTCGGGAATCCACAGGGCAATAATGCCGCTGCGTCCCCGGCGCAAGGCACGGGCATGGGGATTGGGGCGGTAACCCAATTTTTTCGCCGCCGTCAGCACACGGTGGCGCGTGGCGGCGGCCACTCGTGGGTAGCCGGCCAGCGCCAGGGTGACCAACTGGCGCGAGACACCAAGCTGCTTCGCGATTTGTTCTTGGGTAACCATGTGAAGTCATTCTTGTACCGGAACCTCACCCCGGGCGGCAAGGCCCATCCAAAAACCTCGCCAGGTGTTTCGGACAAAATCCCGGCACCATGACCGGCGCCATATTTCTTTGCGTTCCACGCGTTCACTGCGGTAATGTTTTGCTGATCCGCTTTCGCATGGTGCGCAGGCGAGGTGATCCATTGATTTATCGTGAAAAAAGTGTTTAAAGAAATTCCGGGCGCGATTGTCGCTCCGCAAGGCTTCCAAACCAGCGGTGTGTTTTGCGACATCAAACGTCTCGGCACCGGCAAGGGCTCGGACAAAGGCCCCAAGCGCGATCTGGCGCTCATCGTCTCAGCCACCACCGCGACGGTCGCCGGCATGTTCACCACCAATCAAGTCTGTGCCGCGCCTGTCAAGGTCTGCGTCCCCCGGGTGAAAAAGGGCACCGCGCGCGCCGTGGTCGTCAATTCCGGCAATGCCAATGCCTGCACCGGCAAACAAGGGATGCAAGATGCCCAGGACATGGTGCTCTTCACCGAGCTCGCCTTAAACCTGCCGCGCGGCTCCGTGCTGGTAGGTTCCACCGGACGCATTGGGGTGAACCTGCCCATGGATGAAGTTCGCGCCGGCATCATAGAAGCCGCCATCGAACTCGGCACCACCCCCGCGCATGCCGATCATGCTGTGGAAGCCATCATGACCAGCGATTCGCGGCCCAAACAAATCGCCATCGAATTTCTGCTGGCCGGCCAGACCGTGCGCATCGGGGGCATGTGCAAGGGTGCTGGCATGATCCAGCCCGGCATGTCGGCCACCGGCGCGCGCCCGGCCGCGCTGCCCCATGGCGGACTGCACGCCACGATGCTCGGATTTATCACCACCGACGCCGCCATTCCCGCCAAAACCTTGCAAGCCGCCTTGCAGGAGGCCGTGGCTCACAGTTTCAACCGCATTACCGTGGATGGCGACATGAGCACCAATGACACCGTGCTCGTGCTGGCCAATGGCCTCGCCGGTAATCGCGCCCTGACGGCGGGTGATCTGGCGACCTTCCAAGCCGCCCTCAACCACGTGTGCCTGGAACTCGCCAAGAAGATCGTGCGCGACGGCGAGGGCGTGCATCGCGTCGTCACCGTTCGCGTGACCGGGGCGAAATCCATCAAGGAGGCCGATCTGGCCGCGCGGTCCGTGGCCAACAGTGCCCTCGTCAAAACGAGCTGGCACGGGGGGGATCCAAACTGGGGGCGCATCATCGATGCCCTCGGCTATTCCGCCGCCACCATCGTGGAAGATAAAGTCGATATCGGTTACGGCACGGCCGGCAGCCGTAAAATCCTCTGGAGTCTTAAACGGGGCCAGCCCACCAAGGCAACGTACGCCGAACTGTGCGCGGCCGCCGCCCCCAAAGAATTTGAGCTGCACATCAACCTGAATCTCGGCCCGGGCAGCGCCGTGATGTATGCCGCCGATCTCACCGAGGAATACGTGGAGTTCAACAAAGGCGACGTCACCGACCCGACGACTCTGGGCGGCTGACCCGGCCGCCATGAATCAAGCGCTTACGGCGCGGCAACGGGCGTGACGTGGAACCAGTCAAAATCCGCGCAACCCGTTTTCTCCGCCGGGGCGGGTGCACTGGCTATCAGCCCCACCTTCGCGCCAATCCAGCGGTCTCCCACGGCTTTAAAGGGATCCCCAATGGGGATAAAGGTCTGCTCATCCAGGCTGTAGGCGAACTGGCACAAAGCGCCATTGCTCACCGTGACCCGCAAGTAGACGGGCGCATTTTCAAAGTCCGGGCCGGACCATTCCCGCTCCTCCGCTCCCGGCTGGTTTGCCCCATGATTCACCACCAATGCCAGGCGTGAACCGTTGGTGGTGCTCCGCACGCCCAGCACCGCGTAATCAAAACCAAAAACCGTCAGCCCGGCCAGTTCCCCGGTACCGGCCGGGGAAAATTCCATTTTCGTGGTGACCGTAAATTCCGGCGCGGGCAGCTTTTGCAGCAGAAAATTCGGCGCGTCGTAAATATTTCGGGTGGCGGGCTTGCCATCATTGCGCAGGGCTGGGGCGGGGACGCCGGCGAGCCTGAGCCAGCCCGGCCGGGCGCTGAAGGACATCCAGGCCGCCCGGGGATTGGCGTTCCATTGCCATTGCAGCCCCAGGGTGGGGCCGTCAAACTCATCCGCGGTTTGCGGCACGGCGATTGGCTGGGCCGGGCCGGTATTGGGCTTGGCATGCACGAGCACCGGCTCGCCGGTGCCGGTATTTTGGGGATCATGGCCAATCACCGGCCAGTCGTCCGCGCGCCAGCTCATCGGTTCCAGATGCACCACGCGGCCATAGGCCCCGCGATCTTGAAAATGCAGGAACCAATCCTCGCCGGCGGCCGTGTCCACCCAGGCGCCCTGGTGCGGGCCATTGACCGGCGTCCGTCCCTGGTCGAGCACGATGCGGTGCTCGTAGGGTCCGAAAATATTCGTGGCCCGAAACACCGCTTGATACCCGCCAGTCACGCCGCCCGACGGGGCGAACACATAATAATAGCCATGGCGCTTATACAACTTCGGCCCTTCCAGCGTGGTCCAGTCCGGCAGCTTGGCCCCATCAATGACGACCGTGCCGGCGTCCAGCACCCGGGTGGCGTCTGGACTGAGCTGGTTCAGGGTCAGCAGGTTGGCAATGCCCGCGCGGCTGCGGGCCCAGCCGTGGATCAGGTAAACCTGGCCGTTGTCATCCCAAAACGGACAAGGATCAATCAAGCCGCGGCCGGGCTTGATGAGTTGCGGCGGGCTCCAGGCATTGGCCGGGTTGGTGGCCGTCGTGATATATATGCCGTAATCCGGGTCCGGGTAAAAAATCCAGAACTTGCCATCATGGTAACGTATGGCCGGCGCCCAGAC
Source organism: uncultured Verrucomicrobia subdivision 3 bacterium (assembly GCA_903875465.1). Lineage (GTDB taxonomy): Bacteria > Verrucomicrobiota > Verrucomicrobiia > Limisphaerales > UBA11358 > UBA11358. Next base: position 21,625 of record CAIQWB010000119.1, on the reverse strand, counting down.
ACCCTCACCGTGGCGGGGGCGGGAAAAATGGTCGACCGGCGGTTGCACCGTGAGCGCATGATTAATCAGCGTCCAGTTGACGAGGTCTTGGGAATGCAGAATCGGCAGCCCGGGCGTGTTATGGAAACTTGAGGAGACCAGATAAAAATCCCGCCCCACCCGCACCGCATCCGGGTCGGAGTAATCGGCGCAGAGGACCGGGTTTTGGTAGGTGCCATCCCCGCGATCGGGAATCCACGGCGGAAGGGTGCCCCCCTCCGCAACGGACCGGAAAAGGCTAGTCAGGCAGCACAGGAAGAGGACTGACCGGCAAAGCCGGCTCAGGGAAAGTTTGACGCAGTTGGGCGGCATGGGTTTGGATTGCTTGATACCATCCAAGTTAAAGTAACCTGGCTGATTGGGTCAATGCCGCAATGGGCTTGGAGCATTGACTGGCTGGGCCGCCCTGGCAACGGCTGCAGGTTCAGCACTGAACCCTGGACATCTGCTGTCCAGGGTCCAGCGCATTCCGTCATTTTATGCGGCACCAATTATCGGGCGAGCGGCGGTCGCGCGCCTCAGGCGGCCGGCGACAAGGCCGGGTAGTCGGTATAACCTTGGGGACCCGGGGCATAAAAGGTGGCGGGATCGGGCGGGTTCAGTGGGGCATTTTGCCGAAAACGCGCCGGCAGGTCCGGATTGGCGATGAACGGCACGCCAAAGGCCACGGCATCGGCCTCGCCCGCAGCCAGCACGGCGTTGGCCGTGGCCAGGGTGAATTTCTCATTGGCAATATAGCTTCCACCAAAGGCGGCTTTTAATTGCGGGCCGAGGCGCCGTTCACCGAGGGATTCGCGGGCGCAAATGAAGGCGATGCCGCGCCGGCCCAGTTCCCGGGCGACATAACCAAACGTGGCGAGGGGATCTGTATCACCCATGTCATGGGCATCCCCGCGCGGCGCTAGATGCATGCCCACGCGGTCCGCACCCCAGACCGACACCACGGCATCCGTCACGTCCAGCATGAGTCGGGCCCGGTTTTCAATCGCACCACCATAGTCATCGGTGCGCTGATTGGTTTTATCCTGGAGAAATTGATCCAGCAGATAACCATTCGCACCATGAATCTCCACCCCGTCAAAGCCCGCCAGCCGGGCATTTTCCGCGCCCTGACGGTAGGCGGCGATCACACCGGGGATTTCGTCCCGGGCCAGGGCGCGCGGGGTGACGAAAGATTTCAACGGCCGGACCAGGCTGACATGACCCGCCGGCTGAATGGCGCTCGGAGCCACCGGCAGGGCACCATTTAAAAACTGGGGGTCCGAAATGCGGCCCACATGCCAGAGTTGCAGCACGATGCGGCCACCGGCCTGATGCACCGCCTGGGTCACCAGTTTCCAACCTTCTACCTGCGCCGCCGACCAAATCCCGGGTGTGTCGGCGTAGCCCACGCCCATGGGCGTGACCGAGGTGGCTTCCGAAATGATCAGCCCCGCGGAGGCGCGCTGGACGTAGTATTCCGCCATGAGGGCATTGGGCAGCCGTTCCGCGCCCGCCCGCGAACGGGTGAGCGGGGCCATGATAATGCGGTTCGGGAGGTTCCAAGCGCCGATGCGCACCGGGTCAAATAAGTCAGGCATGATAATTTCTTAATGTCGATATGGTTAGATACAGGTCGAACTTAAAGCCCTTGGCCGGGGATGTCAAAATTAAGTGCGGCTTGCGACGGGCCTCATTTTCACCGAGAGGGACGGTATCAAATACCGGTCTTCCTGCCAGCGGGCCGGATTAAAATCGTGCTTGCCCGGGTTGAACCAATGGCTGGGGAGAGCGGATTGCAGTGTTTACGGCCAATTTTCCGATCGCTTTGCCTGGCGGCGGATTTGTCGTCGCATCATTTGAAAGTGGCAATGGTCCGGTCCGGCTTTTTCAAGGTTGCTGTGCCCGCCAATACTTCTCGGGACTTCCATCATCCGCATAGGCTAACCGCAACATCCCGTTGATCAGGCTGCCCGGGGCGGGTTCCCAGTTCCAGTTGGCGAAGGGCAGCGCGAGGTTGGTGGTGGAGTATAGCTGCAGGCTGGGTATTTCGGAGGGGTCGAGGGGGCTGCCGTCCGCATGGGCCACGGTGAGTTGCCAGCCACCCGGGGTGGATTGGAGGGCTAGCACCAGCGGCCGAGGCACAACAACCAGGGAAACCGTATCGGAGGCTGCGTGATTTGGACTGTTCGCCACCACGGTGTAGTCTCCGGCATCGTCCGCTAACGCGCCCGCGATGGTCAGGGTGGCATTGGTAACGCCGAGGAAATGGGCGTCTTCGACCAGATTGGTGCCATTATGCTGCCATTGGTAACCAGAGGTGTGCCAGGCGAGCGCGGAAAGACTCACGGTTTGGCCGATCAGCGCGACCTGATTGGTGGGGTAGAGTACCAGTACAGCAGTGCCGAGGGAGAGATTGGTGGAATAATTGGTCCAAGTCAGGGTGAAATCGGCGGTGAGGACATCCGGCGGCAGGTTGGGCAGGCTGACTTCATAGATTGCCGCGCTGGTGGACTGATACACCGGGGAAAAGGCCAGACTCCCGGCGACATTGGTGATGGAAAGCAAATCGCCAGCCGGCGGGGTATGGCCATATTCATCGGTTACGGCCTCCACAAAGATGGACAGATTGAACGTCGGGGGCGGGGGCGGGAAAATGGAGGTATTGGTAGGGGGCGCCTGGTAATAAATAATTGTTACGAATTGGGCCTGCGCGACCGGCGCGAAGAGTAACAACAAGCCCAGGCAGCAGCACCAGACTGAACGCCATCGGCGAAGCCTCATGAGATTAGCTTTACCAAAAAACCGGGGGCAGGCAATCCGGGAATGGTCACAGATGGAGGTGAGCCAAGGGGGGAATTCCGCCATCAACCCGGCTGACCGGATTCCAAGTCATAGAGCATGCGCCAAATCCGGTCGAGTTCTCCGCGTTCCACAACTTGGAGCGGGGTGGAACCATCAAAGGCGGGGTTGGGGGATTTTAGCCAGTGTCCCACTTGCGCCGGGGGCATGACCCCGGCCAGGCCGTCCAACAGGCGATCCATCTCGACCAAAGCTTTTTCTTGTTTGGGCGAAGGCAGCCCACCCTCGCTCCACTTGGCGACCGAGCGTGGCGAAAAACCGGTAAGTCGCACCACCACGGGTTGCGGCAGCTTGAACGTGGCGCGGTAATGGCGCAATAAACCGGCATAATCGCTGGCCCCACTATGATGGAAACGGAACGGAGTGAATGCCGGATGCGCTACAGGTAGTTTTTTGGCAATCACTGGCATATTTTCAACCTGCGTAAATGCAGTAGTCAAGCTCCGTGCTGCCCGCCCAAGGTTTCCAATTTCGCCGCTTCAACCACGGCCAAGCGGTCAACTCAAGGTCATTCGCTTTGCATTCTTCCAGTGCCACAAGATCGGTCGTACTACCATAAAGCGTGGCCAGACCGGGTGGATTCCAACGCCCGCCGCGTCGGCGAGCCCCGTGACCGCTCAACACATCCCCCGGAGTGGGAAAATCCACGGCTTGGAACCGGTACAAAGTACCCTGCCATGCCGCGAACCATTCAGGATGCGTCCGAAACAAATCTCGCAATTCCGCAAACCGGGGATGGGGAGGAATGGCAGCACTCATGCCCGGGGAAATTAGTTCATCTGGCCAAATCGAACAAATTAAACCCGAACTCTGAAATTAAAATGGCTGGGATGCGTCAAGATGTTGGAGCAGAAACACTTTGGAAAAATCGCAGGCATACCCGCAGTGGTCTGGTGAGACTGCCTCTGCGCGCAGCGCACACCCATAAATGGGCAACTGCTTGGCAGCGGCTTGGGAAGCCAATTTTCCAAAGCGTTTATGCCCAAGAGATTGATACAGACCGGCTGTTTTAATTTCGGAGTTCGGGTTAAACCCGGTTGGTGATAAGATGGCAGCTTAACGTTTGCTTAAGGTCCCCTTCGCCATACTGGGGCCATGAAAATGATTTTGCGGCTGGCGGTTTTTCTCGGGTTACCGGTCTCGGCTCTGGCAGACCCGTTGCTAACCTCCTGGTTCACGGTCCATTCGGATGATGTCGCGCGGATTTATCGGAGCGATGCCGACCGCCGGGCGGGCGAAACGACAACCACGTGGAGCAACGGGCGGCAGACGCAGGCACAACCGGCGCGGACCGGCATCCAGCAAATCCTGGTTTCCACGAACTGGATTTACGTCCGCACCACGGGTCTGCCCTCCCAAATCATGGGGCCTTGGTACATGGATGCATCCCATAACCGCGAGTTTCCCAACCTGCCCACGGACCAGAACATCCTGCTCTGCTTGCCGCGGCACCCAGTGCCGGAAACGCAGCGGGAGTGGCAAAAGTTGGGCGACATCGGCATGACCGTGGATGGCGTGCCCATTTTTGATCCCACGGATTCGTTCTCTTATTCGCACACGGCGGGGCGCGATGCGGATCCCATGGCAGGCCTGGGTCGGGGGGATGGCATTTGGGACCGGGACGCCTTGGTGAATGAAGGGATCACCTTTGATGCCGGCTTCGGCCATCAACAGAACTGGGGCCGCTACCATTATCACACCCAGGCCATCGCGCTGCGCTATGAACTGGGCGACCACGTGGATTTTGACGCGACGACGAAGCTCTACCACGAGAGCGCCGGCGAACCCACGCGGCACTCGCCCATCATTGCCTGGCTGGATGATGGCTATCCCGTCTACGGCCCGTATGGGTATGCCAATCCCACCAACGCCGCGAGCGGCTTGCGCCGCATGATTTCCGGGTACGTCCCACGCGACGGTCACAACGGCAGCGATAACCTGGCCCAAACCGGTCGCAATTCGTTGCCGGCGTGGGAAGCGCGTGAATCGCAGCGTTCCGCCACGCTGACCTCGGAGGAAACTGGCCCGGCAGTAAGCACGCGCTACCCGCTGGGGCATTTCCTGCAAGACTACGCCTATCGCGGCGACCTGGGCCAGACGCAGGGCCGGGAGTTTGATTTGGATGAAAATAACGGCCGCTGGTGTGTGACGCCAGAATTCCCCAATGGCACGTACGCCTACTTCACAACCATAGATGCGAGCGGCAAGCCCATTTATCCCTACCTCATGGGCAAACATTACCATGGCCGGCCCCTCGGCCGCGTGATTCGCAATATCCGTGAACGGGTGGAGCCCTATTTCACCAGCACCGGCGCGGCTAAAGGAAAGACCAGTTCCGTGACCCCAGCCGGGACCAAAGAACAATCCGCTACGGCCGGGCAACCCGCCAGCGCCGGTTCGCCGACCATCACGTTGCTGTGGCATCCGGAAAACGGTGGAGGCTATTAAGGCTAATTGATCGCGGCGGGCTGGTCTGGCGGGGGGGGCGTCTGACCAGTTGGTGGCAGGATGCCTGAGAGTACTTGCTCGAAAGTCTGGGCCGGATAGGCCGCGCGCAGCTGGTTTTGCCATTGGGTCTGGAGTTGCTGCCGATTTTCCATACGCAACTTTTGTTGAACAATGGCCAGGACGGAGGCCAGCGGTTTCACTTGAGCGGCACGGGTATCGAGTAATTTGACGAGGTAGCAGCCGCGCAGAGTATCTAGCACCTCACTGATTTCATTGGTTTGAGACAAGGCGAACAGAGTGGCATTGACGGCGGGGTCATATCGGTTGTCGCCTTTGCCGGGGACGAGCCAGCCAAGGTCGCCGCCGCGATAGCGTGTGATTTGGTCCTCGGAATACTGGACGGCCAGGGAGCCAAAGCCGCGCACTCCTGGTGCGGTACGGTCCTGCTGAAGGGCGAGGCTCCGCACGTCGGACAGGCGTTGATGCACGGCTTGCATTTGCTCGGCGGTGGCGCGGTCCGGATAAGCGGCAAAGATCATGGCTCCGCGCCGCAGGGCGGGCTGGCCAAAGCTGTCCAAATGATTGGTATACCAGGCTTGAATCTGGGCCGGGGTGGCCGGGTCGTTGGTGAATTGCGATTCCAACTGGACAGTGCGCAAACGTTCGACCAAGAGGTTTTCCCAAGTGCGCCGGAGTGCGGGATCGTGGGCGAGCCCCAAGTCCTCCGCCCGTTGAACTGCGGCATAATGATCCAGCATCTCCTGGAGCAGGGCGGCCTTGGCCTCGGAGTTGGCACCGATGCCACGGCGGCGCATCCAATCCTGAAACTCGGCCACGCGGATGTCGTGAGTGCCGACGCGGGCGACGAGGTCAGGATCGGGGGCGGGCGGGCGGGAACAGCCAGCCAGCCAGCCCAGCATCCCGGCCACCAGCAGCGCACCCAGCCGGAAGCACCAGCAGCGGATTCGGTGGGAGCCACCCGGGACCGGACGGAGGCAGTCAGATGGGCTCATTGGAGCGAAGGACGCACCCGAACGTAACGCTGCGATGTGGCGGGCACCGCTTGTTCATCCAGAAACACCACCGACTCAAGGCCGTTGGTGAGCAGCAACCCGGGCTGTTCATCAAAGGTGGCATTGGCATTCACCCAATTCCGTAAATCGGCAGAGACTTCAATGAGGTAGTATACGTCCACGGCAGCAATGGGCCGGTTAAAGCCGACGCCAAAGCGGCCATTTAGCAGCACGGGATGGGGCAGGCCGGCGTAGTTGGTGGTTTTGGGGTTCAAGCCAAAAGCATAGGACACGGCGTTGGAGATGCCGTTATGATTGTAATCCTGATTGGCAAACACCAAGGGATCCGTACTGTTGGCGGGGAAATTGGCGGTTTTCCATTGCGCGAAAGTAAGGTAGCTGGAAACCAGGCGGACCTCGGCGGGGTTGGTGGAGCCGAGCGTATAACTGGAATTGGGCGTGAGCCGGAGATCCACGGTCTTGGCCCCGTTGGAAATGACTGCCGAGGCGAGCGGAGTGACGGTGATCAAGGCGGTGGAGGCACCCACGCCAAAGGTGACGAAGCCGCTAATGCGCCGGTAATCCAGGCCGGGCAAAGCGGTGCCGGAGAGGGTGAAGAGAACAGTCAAGGACTGCTGCAACGCGCCCTGGCGCTGGAGCAGGAAGGCGCCCGTGCTACCATCCGCCACCACGGCCAGCGGTTCGATGGCCTGCGCGGTGACGATGGGACCGGAATTTTGCAGCACCACCGAGGCTGCCTGCGCCAGCGGATTCACCACGTAGCCCGTGCCCGGTTGCAGCACCATCTCGGCGGTCTCGGTCGCGAGCAGGGTGGCGTAGGTGAAAGGCTGGACCGCCACCACCACATTGCTCTGGCCGGTGGCGAATTGCACCACGGTGGGAATGTAGGCGTAATCCACCCCGTTCGGCGCGGAGCCGGTCAGCTGCACCGTAACTGTCAATGGTATGTCGATACTCCCGGCGCGGGTGAGGGTGAACGCCCCGGCAGTGCCGGCATTGTTGGCGGTAGGAATCGAGGCCACGACACTGACCGATTGCGGGCCGTCGGTGATTTGCGCGATGGCGGGCGAACCGCTCACGGAGTACCATTCCGGCACAGCAGTCAATTGCAGTTGCACGGTACGATCCGGCTGGGAGTGGTAATTCTCGATGGGCTGCACTTGGACAGCCAGATCAAAATCACCAGGCTTGAGGCTGACACATAATTGCTGGTTCGTGACCGGCGCCCATTGGTAAAGGCCCGTGGCCGGATTGAACTGTTGCACATTCAAAGTGTAGTCCGCGCCCCGCACGGCGGAGCCGCCAAGAACGAAGGGAACTTCCAAGCCGGATGGTACGTTGGTCCCGGCAAAATGGAGGTTAAACGTGGCCGGGTTCCCGGTAATCTCGGTGGCCAGCGGGACGGTGGTGGCCACTGAGGCGGTCAGGGGAATCCCCTTGTTGCCGGAGAGTAAATTGCCATTGGCCCACAGGGCGGGCAGGTCGGCATTCCGCAGCACCACGGATTGCAACAAAATCGTGTGATTGGTATACTTATCCGCGCCTTTAAAATCGAGGTCGAGCCAGGAGTTGTGGCCATCCGTGCGCAGGCGCAGGTAATCGCGCAAATCGGTGCTGGCGCCCCGCAGCAGGTCGGCCACATCCAGGCTGTCCTGATCGGTTGTGGGATTAAAATCCGTAATGGTGTCGGTCTCGTGATCGATATCATCGTAGTTAAATACAAAAGTATCCTTACCTCCGCCCCCGGTCATCACGTCGGCCTGGTGGCCGCCTACGATAATATCGTCATTTTGACCGCCGACCAGCACGTCGTGCCCGTTCCCGCCCACAAGAATGTAGTGATGATCCGGACCAAAGCGGGGAACAAAATTCGTCCGGTACGCCCCGGCGGACAGCCCGGAACTAGGCACCGCATAGGTGAGGTCGCGCGGTTCATCACTGCCATCCAGCAAAACCCAGCCGAACCATTTGCTCAGGAGGCTGAAATTAATCCGCCGCCGCTCGGCGTCGCCGAGGTTGCGGTTGAAAACGAGGACTTCGCCCAGCAATCCTTGAAAATTCTGATCCACTTGGTCCGCCAAACGGCGTGCGCCAATGCCCGGATCCGTGCCCAGGGCGGTGAAAACATCGAGCGGTTGCGGCCCGCCTACCTGGCGGCCATTGACCTCCAGGGTCAGTTGCGACTGGTCCTGCCAGGCGCTGAGCAGCAACCATTGATTACCAATCTTATGATTGCCATAGACCGTGCCAATATTTTCCGAGGCGAAACGCACTTGCTGATCGCGGCCCTGGTCGACCGGGCCTGTCAAACCTAGTTGAAAATTCGGCCCCGTGACTATTTGTTGGGAAGCATTATTGGTGCCCGTGGCCTTGACCACGGCAAAAACCGTGATCTCTCCGGGCGCAAACACCGTGGCATCCACGGTGGCGGGCAGCGCCAGGCTTTGCGGGACCGGCTGGCCCGGCTGGTTCAAAGCCAGGACCGGCTGGCCCAGCGGACCGAGGTTGGTGACGGTGATGGCCGCCGGGACGGCTTGGGCATCGAAGGTCGTGCTGGCCCCGTTGCGCCAGGCTTTGGCACCCGAAAGGTCCGACCACGAGGCCAGGGTGCGATTGGTGGCAAAACGCGAGCTCAACCACACTGTCGCGTCGCTGCCGTCCGTGGCGGTGGGACTATGCACGGCCAAGGTAAAGGCGGCCGGGGTGGCCAACACATTCGTGCTGCCATCACTCAGACTCAAACTAAAGCTGACTTGGTTGGTTAAGGGATTGTCATGGGTCAGGGCCAGTTGACCGGCATTTACCTGAGCCTGCGTGAAAGTGTCGCCGTTGTGCAGCAACTTGTCCCCGTAGAGGCCGTTCGTACTCGGCACCGTCGCTCCGAACAACAAGCTGAGGTGCGCTCCGGCGGGGGCCTGCGTGACAGTGTAGACCAGGTTGGAGGGGGAGGTGTTGGCATCCACTGCCTGCAAGCCCACCAATTCCGTGGCCCCCTGGTCAATTTCAGCGTTTTCCCAAACCACCGTGGGCGCAGTATTGGGCGAGTTCGGATTGGTCCCCAGTTTATATTCCTGCAAATTCGTCAGGCCATCGTGGTCCGGGTCCGCGCCAGCATTCGTGCCCAGATGCCCGAAAAACTTTAACTGCCACCAGTCCGGCAAGCCATTGCCATCCGTGTCTGGCAAAACCATCACGACCTCCAAATCCAGTCGATAGGCCGTCAGGCGGCTGGCCTGGGCAGCATTAAAAATTGGCGCCGCCGGTGGCAGAATGCGGGCCGGCGCCCCGTTATACGTAATCGCCACGTGCCGGTAGGCGGTGGCATTACCGGTTAGCGGAATGGTTTCTGGACTCAGATCGCCCAGCGCCAGTCCACTGGCGAGGGCTTCATGGGGCACTTTGAGTCGGTAAGCATAAATGGCCGCGCCATTGGTGATCGGATCCAGGGTGTAATCCAACTGATACGTCCGGGCATCGTTGCTGTTGGGTTGAATTTTCCAATCTAGCGTGCCACTGGTGAGCGGCACCTCGTAACCGTGGTCGTAACAGTAAACCTGACCGTAAAAGACCGTTCCGGGCTCGGGAATGGTCGTGGCCTGGGCCGGTCCGGCCAGGCCCAGGATGGCCGCCAAGACCATGGTTAGCGCGACCGCACGGGCAACCAACACCTGCTGCAGAACGTCAAAAGTTTGAGGTTTCATGTGATTGGGGTGTTTAGTTGCCGGAATAGGCGTAAGTCTGGAAAAAGAGTTTGATGTCCTTCACGCCGTTGCCATCGCGCACGGACGGTTTACTGCCTGGCACCACGCTGCCGCGGAGGAGGGTGTTCAAACCCTCGGTCGGATCCGCCAGCAGTGTGCCGCCGGGGATGATGAGCATCCAGCGGGTGTTCCACACGGAACGGCCCACCAGGCGACTGTCCGTGGTCATCTGGTCAGTGGTGAAGCCCGCGTCATGATAGACCCGGAACATCGAATATTGCCGGATATCAGCAATGGTGCCGTTCAAAGAATCATGTATGGGAATCCAGTTGGGATCCTGAAGGTTGGCCTTCGAAACCGGCAGCGGCACCGGAATGCGCTGGTCCACCACATTGTACTCCCGCGTGGCCAGGGCGGTGCTCTTGGGCACGAGCATGATGTCCACGCCAGCCGGGATCAAGTAGGCGCGGGGGGTGACGCTCAGGCCCTCGCCATTATAGTTGTCCAGCCAGACCCCCACGGAACGAATCTTGGTGGCAAAATGCGTGGGGTCGTAGGAACTGTCCCCACCGCCCAAGGGCCAGCCGAAGAAGTTTTTGCCGTACACAATCTGGCTGTTGAAGGTAATGACCAGCCCGGGCTGGGCGCCCCCGCTTTGCGGTGCGAATGGCCGGCAATACCGGCGGAATTCCGGCACCGACCATAGGTCGGGATAAACCTTGGAAGTAAAGCCGCCGCCGGTGGTGTTTTGAATCGCATCGCGCCACTTGGCATCGCTGCTGGCCCAGGCATCCGCCGCCGTCATCGTCTGACCGGCGTAGCTGACCAGATTGGTGGAGGTATCGGGCACACCGTTGATTGTCGGACCCGGCTCGATGCGGAACAGTTCGTTGCGGAGGGAGAACTGGCCGGTTTCATTCTGCGGATTGTTAAAGCCCATCTGCGTTTTGAGCACATCGAAGTTGGACTTGAGTTTGGCCAGGGCATCGGCCAGGCCGCCGGAGCCCAGGCGCGGCACGCCATTGTCCAATTCGCCAAGCGTCTGGGCATGAATAATTTGCGAGAGAATGGGTAGCGAAGAGGCAGGATCATTGGGATCCAGGTTGCATTCGTAATCGTAGGATTTGGCCGCCAGGTAAACGTAGCGCGCAGCGAGGTCAAAGGCGGCGCGGTATTTGGAGAGCGCGTCATTGCGGGCCACGCGGAAGGTGAAGTCCTGATAGCGGTTTTGCTGGGTCAGGGCGGCGGCCTGCTTGTTATAGAGTTCGCGCTCATCGAGAATACGCTGGCCGGCCTCCAGTTCGCTGCGGAATTTGTCCGACACTTCACGGAGCGCTTCTTGTTTGCGGAAAACTTCAATGCGCGCGGCGGATTCATCACCGAGAAAGGATTCGAGTTCCTGCAGTTGCTCCTGCGTTTCGTATTTGAAATTGGCCTTGTCCACTTTCAGGCTGGTTTTTAATTCGGTAATGGCGTTTTTACCCTCCAAGCCATAGGCCGCTTGTTCCGCGGTCACCGCAGCAGTTTTGGCGCCCACATAAGCTGATATAGCGGTGACTTCCAGAGCACCCCTTATCGGCGCGTTGGCATCAACGGCTAGGCCCACTACCTTCGGAATACCTTCCAAAATTCCGTCATGGACGCGCTCAATCAGATCCGTTCCCAGATTAGCTCCAGCCGCGATGGCCCGCAGGCCGTAAATGGAACGCTGCACCGAGACGGCTGAATCAATGCCTTCCTGCTGATAGGTAACGTTAGACGCTTGCAAGGCGGTATGTGCGCGAATGAGGGATAATTTCTTGGTAATGTCGCCCATCAATGCATCATAATCATGCAGGGCAAGCTGGAAGTCGGCTTCCGCCTGCACTAGCTCCGAAAGCATTTGTTGCAGACTGCCAGGAGCGCGGCGGGCACCCCAGCCCGCCGGGGCTTGAAAGGCAAACGCGGAAGCAGTTTGGGGCATATCAATCGACAAGACCTGGCTAAAATCCGTGTTGGCGTAACTTTCCAGAGTGGGGTTCAGCGCATCTCCGGGAAAATAAAAGCTCCATGAATCGGCAATCGTATTGCCGCCCACAGAATCCGAACCGCTGGACGTCTTAAGGTCTGCTTTCGTCAACCCATTTTGCATCGGGCCAAAAAAAGCCGAGAAACTGGAGCTGGGGGGCGGCACATCGGCGATCCCGGTAACATCCGTGTACATGTACAGGTACAAATCAGGGCCCGCATAGCCCGCTGGGTAGGTTTTGCCGGCACCGATGCAACCCGCGTAGGGGGTGCCGAATACTTCAATCAAGCGGTTACGGAAATCGAGATCCTCCTGCAGGGCATCCTTGGAAAACTCCTGGGCGGTGCTCGCCACCTGGCGGAGCATGTTATTCAAGTTGTTGGCGTTGTTAAAGACGTCGAGCGCGTTTTGCATGGCCTTTAAGGACCGGTCATAAACCTGCTCAAAGGGCGTTTCACCCTGAATGGCGGAGCCAACCTCCAAAAACGAGGGGTCCACATCCATGGACACCACATCCGAGGACAAACCCAGGGGATTCAAACCGGCGTTGGCATTGTCAAGTTGGCGGCGAATTTCCCGGGCCTGCGAGGCGATTTCCGGCAGTTCCTTCACCGTGGTACGGTCCACTTTGGAAATGCCGGTGTTGGTGGTGTCGTTGGCCGGCAGAATGGCGTTGGCGGTAACCCAGTCAAACAAGGCCCCGCAGGCGGCGCGCCGCGACCATTCGGTCACACCCCAGGCCCGGTTGGTGTCGGTATCTTGATAACCCTGCCACTGACCGTCCGGATCTTCCACATAACTATTGCGATAAGTCAGGTTGACGACCTCCGCCCCGACTTTCGCCTTGGCCGCGGCAGCTTGGGCAAATTTCCGTTCGTCCAAATAATCTACTTTGACCACCACTCCGCCAATCGTCAGGGACTCAGCGCGGGTTTGCCACTTGTAAACCGGGTGGCGGAGCAGATCGTAGTAGGTGCGCAAGGCCGAGAGATAATGCCCCCAGGCATCCCCATGGCCCTGCGGATACATAATCTGGGCATCGGCGGCATTGATGAAGCCATCGCTGTTTTGGTCGGTAATATTGTAAGAAAGCGCGTAAGCGGCTTCACCCTCGCCCTTGGTGAAATTCCACAGCAGCCGGTTATAGGTGGGGAAAGCGCCTTCGGAATTGACGCCGCGGAGCAGGGCGAGTTCCTCGTCCATCAAGGAGGGTACCTGATTTTGGAAACAGAAGATGGTGGGGGCGAGGGCGCCGTATTCGGTGCTGGTGGTGCCATAGCCAATGGTCGGATCCTGGGCATCGGTGTAGGCTTCATTGCCCAAGAGCAAATACAAATCGGCAATGTGGGAGGCAGCGAGCAGGATGGAATTATTGACCGCGTCATTATTCACCGGGGTGCTTGCATCAATGCTCAAATCCTTGGCCCGTTTTAACACCGTGGTGTAGAGCTGGATCAGCCCGACATTTTCCACCACATTTTTGTCGGCATTCAGCGCGACCGGTCCGTTGTACGGCACCCCGGCTTGCTGCACCATGCTGACATAATTGGCGGGCGTGCTATCCGCCCGGAAACTGTTGATGCGGGCTTCAAACGGATTCACGGCATCCAGAACCCGCTTGATCCAACCGGCGGCGAGTTGGGGCTGGTACGTATTCTGGGCCAGCTCATTGGTGCCGGGAGGCCGGCTGTTGGCGGCCCCGGCCCAATCCGACCAGTTGGTGGCGGTGCCATGGCGCCAACGGACAAAAAAGAGGTTGTCGGTCAGCGTGGCCGCACCGGCGCCGGCCAGACTTACTTCGGACATGCCAAGTCCATTTCTGCCGGAGGCGTCTGGAAACGGCAGCCAAGTGCCATTGGGCGCAAGGTCGGGCGGGGGCACGGTGCCCCCATCATCCGGCTTGTACCACCATTGGAAAACGACGTTATCCGCATTGGCCCCAAAATCTCCGGAGAAGCGCATGGAGACTTTTTCATCGAAGGCATTGGGCGGATTGAGCGGTAGAATCGCCCCACGAAAGAGCGGTTGCTTCTGAATCTTGATAATATGCAACGCCACGGGCGCGGCGCCCAGCGAGGGATCGTCATTTTCTGCCAGGGTCACATAACCGGCCGGCAGCGTGGAGTTGGTGCCCAGCAAATCGGCATTGGGTAGCAAGGCCAGCCCGGGACCGAACTGGGTGGCAGGTTTGAGCCAGCCATTGGTGGTGGAGGGGGCCAGCCCGACCCCATAGATGGGCGTTCCGCCGACACTGGCGGAGGCATTGAGGGGGTCGCGGCTGAGCCGCACGAGGTTGCTAACCGCATTAACCCAGACCGCCGGGGCGGAGGCCACCAAATTCACCAGCGCATTACTGTCACGGGCGGTGAGGATGTCCGGCTGGAGCAAGTTGATGGGACCGGTTGCGGCGGTGAGCGTGGAGTCGCCAAGGGTTTTATTATTTAGCAAACCGCGCACACTGAGTTTTTGCGCACTTTGATCATAAAACACGCGGGGCTGGAGCGAGGCATCCAAGTCATTGAAGGTCCAGCGGGTGCCATTGATGGTGACTTTGCCAGCCGCCGGCAGCAAGGAGGTGGGAACTTGATTTAAGGGCAAGGCGACCTGCAAGGTGGTGAGCGGCGCGGCCAGGCGCGCGAGGTAATTGTTCAGGGTGCGGGTATTATCCAAGTTAGGATTGGCGTCATCATAAACCACTCGTCCGGCGGCCCAGCCGATGACCCCGGGCAGACCCGGTGCATGAGGATTATCACTATTGATTTCCCCCCCGCTAAAGGTCAAGGATTCGCCAGCTTTCAGCGCCGGCACATTGAGCGGCCAGGTAACATGGTTGGTGACCCAAACGGGCGTGCTGCTCTGCACATAAGGAAAGCAGTCACCAACTTGATTCTTCGGAGTCCAGAAACCGGGCTGAAGCGGATAGTAGAATTGCATCCGCAGGCCCGCCGCCGGATTGGTACTGCCGGACACGGCCCAGGACTGGCCATTGTGATCCTGCCAGTAAACCGCCTGGTTCGGGTCAATATTTTGGCCAATGGTTCCCGGGCAGGGGGTGGCGCCGATGATTTGTTGCAGAGGGTATGGTGCCACCACCAGCTCGCCGGCCTTCATCTCATAGTCAAACACATACGGGTAAGCCCGGGTCACGACCACTTGGGGATTCTCCGCCGGCGCGATGGCCGTGGCGGTGATGGGGGCCCCGCCCAGGGTGGTGCTGAACAGAAACTTGTTGTCATTGGAGCGAATGAGGAAGCCCTGGCCGCTGAAGGCGCCCGCCACATTATTGTTCAATTCCAAGTTGACCACCTCGTTGGTTCGCAAAGCGGTATTTTGCACCCACAGTGGGTAATTGAATTCCAGCACCCCGCCGGGCCCGAGCGAAAGGAAATTGCCCGTGGCGGCACTGGCCGGAAAGACCAAGCGCTGCCGCGGGATATTCGGATCAAAGGTTTGCACCTGGTAAACCGCCATGTTCCAGTTGGTGAGCAGGGTGTCGTAATATTGCACCAGCACGTAGGGGTCGGACGTGTAGGTGGAATTTTGGTTGGTGACATTGAGGTTGTTGCGCAGGGCATATGCGGTTGGGGGCGGGGTTACGGCGGCGGCGTTCAGGAGCGAGGTGGCAATAAATGCGTGTTCCTCGTTGGGGTTATAACCCGGCTGATTGGGATCGGGCTGGTTATAAACCGAAACCTGCTGGTAACGATTGGGGTCGAAAGAGAGCTGCGGGTTGTTGGCGGTATCCAACCCCTCAGAGCCCAAGCGGCTGGCAACGACGATCCGGTTGGCCGTGACTGGCCATTGCGGGGCGTAACGAACCGCTTGATACGGCCAATGGATGCCATCCTGGGTGCGATACCAGACCACCACCAAGTTTTGGTCGTTGATGGTGGAGTTGGTGGCGGTCGGGTCGAAATTTACCGGAATGATCGGGCCCTGCAACGTGTTATGATTATACAGAGCGGCATTGTAGCGGGCGTTCGGATAATACACATAGCCATTGAAAGGCACGGAATTGGAGTGAAAGGCGCTCTTAATGGGGGAACCAATGGTTGCCGTGGCGGACAGGATGCCGGAGTTAAAGGATTTGGTTTGCACCGTGCGCACAAAAAGGGTTTCTAGCGCGAGGTTGCCATTGGCCGCCGATCCATCAGGCCGCTGCGAGAACAGGAGCACACTTCGCGGTGTGCCGGTTGCTCCCGGGGCGGAAAACGCTCCCGTTTCGCTCACCGTGACCTTGTCACTTTCAGAATATTTTAGGCCCACGAAGGCAACGGAATTGGTGTTACTGGGGTCCAGCGGCACCGGCGGGGTGTTGGCAATGTGCACGTAATTCACATTGGACGGCCAGTTAACGGTGACTTGCAGATAAATATTACGGCTGTTGGTGCTGTTCTGGCGGGCCCATTCGAGCAGCACGGTGCCGGGGCGCAAAGGATAGAGTTTTTTGCCAACGTCATCCCAGACACACATGTCATTGATGGTGCTGCCGGGTGGGGCATTGGACACAATACTGGTGGCCAGCGGGCTCTTGAGGGCATCGAGATTTTCACTGCTGGAAATTGCCTCGGTGCCGGTGAAGGTGCCCCCAGGCGAGAAATCGAGGGCATTTCCCAGGACCGCCACCCCTTGGAATATCCGATCACTGTAATCCCAGGTAATGGAACTGGCCTGGGTCAACGCCGGGATGTCATAATATACCATGTCATTACTGGAGTTGCCCGTGCCCGTGACGGTGGTAACATTACCGAGGCCCCCCACAAAACCTTTGATTTGATACGATTGCTGGCCTGTGGTGGGCCTGGCGGGAGCCAGCAGGCGCACACTGGCATTATTGGTAAACCAGAAGAGGCCAGTGCCATTGGTGGTCACACCGCCACCGATGGTTGTGGGATACGAAGTCAGGGCCGCCGTGGTCACGTTGACCTGCACCTGGACTTCTTTCGCCCAGGAATAAGTTATGGTGGCCGGTCCATTCATCAGGAACTGGGGGACCTGCTGCAAGGTTTGAACGGAGGCCCAGGGAATAAATTGACTCCAGGTGGTGGTCAGGGCGTCGGCGGTGGCTCCCACGAGCGTGGCGTTTTGGCCCGCCCCACCGGAGTCCACCAGCGTTGAACCCGTGGTTTCATCACACTTCCAATAATTCTGCAAACCCGTTTCATTGCCGGCCAGGGTGTGGTTAAAGTTCGCCTGAATGTCCGCCGGGGTGCGATTCGTATTCCAAATACGGATGTCATCCATACCCCCATTAAAACCAAAATACCATTGCGGCTGGCAATAATTGGCGATATTGAAGGTTCCGGGGCTGACCACCGCAGGGATCCGGGGCAAGGTGGCTAGCAATTGACCGTCGCGGTAATAGTAACCCGTGCCCTCGGTGCTGTTTTTCTGGTAAACCATGGCGTGGTGATGCCACTGGCCGTCTAGCACCCGGTTCACCGTGGCCGAATTGCCGCCCGGAAAGAGGACCACCATGCGGGTTGCATCTTGAATATACATGGCGATTTCACTGCTGGACACCCCATAGCTAAATAGATATGTGTATATGCTGTTCTCAGTGTCCCTGGCCCAAAATTCAATCGTAAAGCTGGTTCCCACCAAGTTTTCATTGGGGACAGTGGCATAACTGGTGATCTGGGGGCTGACATTGGTAAAAGCCAAGCCATTATTAAAGCCCGCAGTGGCGCCTTGCGCGGTATAACCCAAGGAACGGTAACGCACGCCATATTCGCCGGCATTGGGCGTCGCGATCAAACCCTCAATGAAGGCCGTGGAGATGGTTCCGGCGGGCACCCAATGTTTTTGCACCGTGGGATTGGGATTGCCCGCGGCGGGCGAGCTCAGGCCGATCGCAGAACCGTTGGGGTCACTTTTAATATCCAGCGCATAATCGGTTTCCCAAAGGAATTTCACCTGGGTGTCCGCCGTGATGACAAACGAATAACTGGCGGAGTTTCCGGAGAGAGCCGTGCCGACCATCTGATAGCCGGTGCAGGTGTGCCGCACCACGGCACTGCTGGCTATCAGGGGGCTATTGTTCGGATCCAGGGAATTGCCCTGGGCATCCTCGTAAAGCACCGGGGGCACTGAGGCGGCGATGGTGGAACCCTTGAAGACGGTTTGCGGCGTTTGCGGCGGCAGCGCCTCACTGGCGCCATAATCGGTCACTAATTGAAAGTTAACTTGCTGCAGAAAGTTGCCGGACGAATCAATGGCGGAGACAAACGACCGGGCGTTGGCCCCTTGCGCACCCGAGCTGGGCAATTGGGTGTCGCTATCGGTCGGCCCCAGATCCACCACGCCGTTGCTAAACGAACTGGCAAAGTAATACCGGCCGGATTGTGGTTCCACCGCGCCGACGACTTCCCCGAAAACGGGCGGCGGTACGGCACAGGTCTGAACCCATTGGAAGGCCAGCGTGCTCGAAAGCTTGGCGGCGAAGGCGAGGGGATTCGCTGTGCTCACCGGAATATTGGTCGTTCCCGACGCCAGGGCAAACGTCGCCCCTGGGTAACCCAGCCTGCCCGAAAGATATAGGTTACCACTCGCATCCGCCGTTAAAGCCGAACCCACCACGATGTCGTTCGTACCGGCACTGCCGCCCACAGTAATCCGGGCGGTGTCGGTGGCGGTACTGAGATCCAGCAATAGCTTGCTGATCTGCACCGCACGTTTGGCCGGTAGGGGGGTAGAATCCACGCCGGCCTTTTGGTACGTGACATAAATTTGGTCATTGACAATCGTAATTCCCCGGGCGCTCGTGGGCACGCCATACCAGGCGGTTCCTTGGGGAGCCACGGGCGTATTGATACAATAATAACAATTGTCACTGTTGACCGTCTTCCATTGTCCTTCGCTAGGTCCTGAACCCGTCATTTTGATAACAAACGCCGTGTTATCATTGGGTAGCAAAAGACCTTTCCAACCCGAGGCGGCAACCGTGCCATCCATAGACCACCGGTTGGCCGTTCCATACGCATTGAAAAGCCCGCCGGCAAAATATTTATTGTAGGTGGCAAATCCGTTACCAGTTACATAAACGTTGTTGGCCGAATCCACCGCCACCCCGTAAAAGCCACCGGCGAATGGACCATAACCGGGGCTCGACGTCGCCTCATCCTCCTGACCGCCACCCGTCGCCACCCATTTCCAAGAGCCGTCGGCACCATTTAATTTGGCCAGGTAGCCATCCCGGGTGGTGTTAATCCATTCCGTAACAGTGGTATTGGCGCCAGTCCCGCTGGTGTCACGGGCGCGGAATGCATGGTTCGTGCCAAAATTTAACCCCAGCCCCTGGCTGACACCTGTGACGTCAACGATGTCTGAGCGAAAAGAACCGCAAACATAAACGTCGTTGTTCCCGTCCACGGCCAGAGCATAGCCAAACGCATCCGAGCCCCCGGAATAGGCCTCATTATTGGTGGCCATCTGCAGCCAGACCGGCTTGCCATTCAAATCCAAGTTCACCACGAAAGGCGCGCGACTCAGATTCTTGGGACGGTAAACTGCCGCCGTATAATTACTTGTTAAATTTTGCACGGCCAGCGCCAGGCCGTTGGTGGCATCCCCGCCAATGTAGATGTTGTTTACCCCGACAAACAAGGTGCGTGGGCTGAGCGAGCCCCGCCCGGCGGTATCATCCAGCGTGCCGGCCCAGCGCCAGGCCCCGTCACTGCCCAGCTTGGCGATGAAGCCGGTCTTTTTGCCCCCGGCCAGCGCGAGGGTCGTTGTCCCAATGGCCAACGGCACCGAGTCAAACGTGCCGACCACAAAAACGGAGCCGTCCACCGGGTGCACCGCAGTGGCGGTCACCACGACATTGCCGTTGGACGAAAGATCCTTGACGAAGGTGTTGGCGGCTATGAGCCGCCCGGCGGTGAGGACAGCCAGCAGAGTGGCCAGCCAGGGTGCCCCGATCGTAAATCCCGCGGTCCGGATGCGACGCGCCCCTTTGAAAATTCCGATCATGTTCATTAATTGTTGAGTTTGCTGACAGTATTAATTCGCACCAATTTGATGGAGCCATCGGTGATGAGATCCTGATTATGGAGGCCGGAGATGATCTCGCGGTAGGTGCCCTCCAGGCGGTCGCGGCCTTCGCCGACCCCGGTAATGCCACCACCCATCAGATCGATGCGGATTTTGCGGGTAATATCGTATGGTTTGCCGGACAAATCCAACGGGTTCTTGTGCTGCGGATGATACAGGTGACGGAAGGGGTTGGTTGGCTGGGTGGCGGGTAGGTAGTTGGTGCCTTGCAGGGAGTAGCCGTAGCCCAGCCCGCCGCTCAGCGGCAGGAACTGGCCGTCAAAAGTATAAAAAACGCTGGAGTATCGCTGGCCCACCAGCTTGCCGCCCCGCTTCAGGACCCCGTCATAGTTGGGAATCAAGGTGTCATCCGTGAGGAGCACGATATCGGCGAGATTGCTGACGGTATTGCGCTTTTGCATGATGGTGACATCTTTCAACAAGCGCACGACACCATTGGTGTCGGCATGCAGGATAATGTTAAAATTAAAGGGGGTCGCAGTTGGCGTGGTGTTCGTTTGGCCAGCGGCCACTTCGCTAACGCCCGTCAGGGAGACCTCGCCCAGCCACAAACCGCCCGCCGCCGGATTGGGCAGGGTGATCAGGGCCGGAGCGCCAAAAGTCAGGCCGTCCTGCACCTGCCGGTCGGCCGTGGTCATGTTTTGATACAAGGCCACGGTCTTGGTCACATTGTCAAGGGTGCCATTCGTCAAGCCGTCATTAAAGGTGTAATAGGCCACCAGCCCGGGATCACTACCCAAGAGCCGCCGGCGGTTGCTGGCATGATCCTGAATTTCGGCCGTCGGCAACACCCGGTTCCAAATGCGCACCTCGTCCAGGGAACCTTGCAGGAATTCGCTGGTGCCATTGAAGCTGCCCAGGTAGATATCGGCGTTAATCAAGGGAAAGGGAACATTGTCCGTATTCACAGCCCCCACTTGGGCGCCATCCACGTAGTTCTTGAAACCATTGGTGGTGTTGCGTTGCCACGTTATGGCGATATGGTGCCATTGGCCATCCTGCACCCCCGCCACCCCGCCCACCGCGCCGGCGATGACCGTGGTTACATTATTGGAGCCGCTCGTATTGATCATGTTTTGCACGGACTGGGGCCACCCCCAACCCGAAACCAGCCAGGCACTGCCCGATTGCAGTCGCAGGGCAGAGAGCAGTTTGGGGCCCTTGAACCAGTATTCCACCGAGAGGGCATTACCGGCCAGCGCGGCCCCGGTAATTTTGGTGTCCAACGACTGGTTGACACCATTAAATGCATAACAATAGTCGGTCGCGGGCGGTTGGGCCGTGGTGAGGACCAGCGTCGGATCATCCACGGTGGTCAACCCGGTCAGGGTGGCGTTTCCCTGATCCCCCACATTCCCCTGACTTAGCCGGAACGATTCAGCTTGAAAAGAGGCGCACCGTCTGGCGGGCTTGTGGTGATGAAACCAAAACAAGTTCCCGCGCCTCAACAGGAGGCGGACCAAACGGTGCGCCTACCAATTGACACAAAAACGACGACTTCG
>CAIQWB010000118.1 GCA_903875465.1 uncultured Verrucomicrobia subdivision 3 bacterium | reverse complement strand
GATCCCGTGGGATTCGTGTTGGTCGATTGACCATACGGCGTCCCATACCAATCCCAACACCACTCCCACACATTCCCCGCCATGTCATTTAGCCCATAACCATTCGGCGCAAACGAACCCACGGGACTCGTGTAAGGAGAGCCGCCGGTCGCGCAGGTCGGGTTGTAGCCAGTGTAGGAGTTAACATCGTAGGCATAACCATCCGAATTGAGAGATAATGGATATGCGTAGTAATTCGCCTGGCTATCGGAAATCGTATTCCCCCACGGAAACCGCTGCCCACTCAACCCGCCACGCGACGCTTTCTCCCATTCCGCTTCCGTCGGCAGGCGATACCCGTTCGTGGTCAAATTCTGATAAACCGTCCTGCCACTGTCCCCTTTCATGAACACCTGCGTATAGCCCGCATCCGCGTAATACACTGGCGTCAAACCCGCCTGCTGCGAACGCGCATTGCACCACTTCACACAGTCAAACCAGTCCACCGTCTGCACCGGCTGATTCGCGGCGCTGTTCTTGCCCGAACCCACATGCGCAAAATTGTAGCCGTGGCTGGTGGCATACGCATACACATTCGTCCATTGACTGTAGCTCACCAGATTCACGTCCATGTAAAACGCCGACACATAAATGTTCGTAGGGGTTGCGTCCCCAATATCGCTATCCCCAATGGTGTTCCCCATCGTGAAGGTCCCGGCTGGGATCAACGCCATCCCCGCAGGCGCGTTGGTCGTGGCGGCATTCGTGGTCGCCAACCCGAGCACCCGGTAGAACATTGGCACACTGGCGACGACGGATTTTATCGGCACACTGGCCACGACGGATTGATTGGCGGCCACGGTTAACGTGTAAAGGTTGCTCCAGCTTCCGGTAAGGGACGAGGCCCACTGCACCGTACAGGTGCTCCCGGGATTGAGATTACTGCACACCAGCACCCCGTTCCGGCTGAACGAAGTGATCACCGGTAATTGCGCGGCAGCGCGGCAAACGCCAGCCAGCAAGGCCAGCCCGATAAACCGGGATGGTATTTTAGTTTTCATGGTCCTGGTTCCTGACACCCAAATTAAATAAAATTGAATGAGGGGGGGAAGTATTTTTTGCCAGGTTCACGGCGAGTGGGTGTGAGACAAATTGCTTCCTTCGCCCGAGCCTTGCCTCGGAGGGGCGCCGGAAATTAGCCGGGGGCACCTGTCCGCCATAGCTCTGTGCGAAGGCGGAAGCTCGGCGCCGCCCCCGGTACCCAGCTCGGAACAATCGCGCCCCGGCAGGGGCGCTGGAAAATGGCGAATCCATGCAATCCCTTGACTTCTAGATATTTATTATGCCAAAACCCGCGAAAATAAACCTCCCCGAAGAATTTTGTCTAACACCCACGGCAAGTTTGCTCGGCAGCTAGGAAGGCTTCAGTCCTAGCCTGGACTCACATCGCAGGCGTGAACTCTTTGATCTGGATGATCTTGGCTGCTGGCAGGCGCCTGAATAAATCTTGCCGATAATCAAGCGGGTTGACCCCGTCCTGCCAACACCTGCCCAGCCAAGGGTAGCTCTACCATCGGGTCAGACTGGCCAACCCGAGGCTGTATCGGGCGGCAACTCGTTTTGGGTGAATCGGCTTGGGTGGAATTTCGCCAGTTATCGCGTCCGCCGTTGATTGGTCCAACGCCAGCATCGCGTTCCCGGTTTCGATGGTTCCATCCGGCTATGGCCTCACAATCTGTCGCCGGAAACGTGTTTTGGTATACGTTTAGAATACTAATCAACATCCTTCATGCCACACCTCCGGTAACGGTTAATGTTAACGAATCCTAGTCTCCCAAAGGCTTTATGGGTCAAATCATTGATTCCGCGCCCCAACTGGCTCCCCAAGCGATAACCATTTGGGCCAAAAACCATCAAAAATGGGCAATTTCATGAAATTTATCGCTATTTAATGATTTTGCGAAAAGCCAGTGTCATTCGCCTGCTAATGCCTCACTTTTCAAAATGGTAATCCGCCCCCCGTGCCCGCAGGCCAGGGATTTGCCTCGCAATTTCCCGCTCACGCATCGGCCGCCAACAGTTTCGCGAGTGGAGCCCGGTATTTGCACCCACCGAGGAATGGGGCATGACTCCGGGCTTCGCCAGTAAAAACCGTGGGCTTAACTCGCCGGGGCATCGGGGGCAGGCTCACCAACCGCCACCACCTCCGCCACTGGTTCCACCCCGGCGGCCACCGGCGTGGCGGCCGCCGAGGCCTCCAGCGCCTTCGCATTCGAGGTGGCCGTGGAGGTCAGGGGCGCTTCCTCGGCCTTGTGGAATTTGACACTGACAATCTTGCTGACGCCGTGCTCTTCCATAGTCACACCATACAACACATCGGCCATGCCAATGGTGCGTTTGTTGTGCGTAATGATCACGAATTGGGAATGGTTCAGGAAACGTTGCAGCACCCTGACGAAGCGATTGATGTTCGATTCGTCGAGCGGGGCGTCCAATTCGTCCAGCACGCAGAACGGGCTGGGCTTGACCTGGTAGATGGAGAACAGGAGGGACACGGCCACCATGGTCTGCTCACCGCCGGACAGCAGGGAGATGCCCTGCAATTGCTTGCCGGGCGGCCGGGCGACGATATCGATGCCGCTTTCCAGCACATCGCTGGCATCGGCCAGAACGAGATCCGCCTTGCCGCCGCCAAAGACGTCCACAAACATGGCGCGGAAGTTGTCGCGGATTTTCTCGAAAGTATCTAGGAACATCTGCCGCGTCTGGGTATTGATGCGGTTGATGATTTCGAGCAACTGGGTCTTGGCATTGACCAGGTCGTCGTGCTGCTGGGTAAGGAATTGATGGCGCTGCTCGGTCTCTTCGTATTCCTCAATGGCCACGAGATTGACCGGCCCGATTTCCTCAATTTTCTTGGAAAGGGTTTCCACCTGCTCGGCCACGGCGGCCCAGTCGGTGGCGGCACCAGCCTCGGCCATTTGCTCGGGTGTCAGAGTTTCCACCTTGGCTGGACCTTCATCGGCCAGGGTAATGGTGATGCACTCGCTGCGCACGGATTCCAGCGCGACGTGATATTTCTGCTGAATCTTCTCGCAGAGGTTCTGCACCGACATGGCTTTTTGCGCCAGTTCAATTTCAATGCCGCCGCGCTGGGACTGAATGTCTGACAAACGCCGGCGCTGGCCGCGCAATTCCTCCTCGCGGCGGGTAATATCCAACTGCTGGGCCTGCTGGCGGCCCATCAGCTCGGCTGTTTGCTGGCTGACCAGTTCACGCTCGTGCTCGAGCCGTTCCGCCTGGGTGCGGGATTCCTGGATTTCCAATTCCGCCTGTTCCCGGCGGGTGAGGACGGAGGACATGTCATGCCGGCGCTGGTCCACTAACTGGCCGAGTTCCTGAATCCGCCGTTCGAGGGTAATCCGCTGCTGGCGGTAGGAGGCCAGCAATTGCTCCTGCGCGGCCAGCGACACTTTGTTCTCGGTAAGCGCGGCATTGGCAGCATCGCGTTCCGTGCGGAGGGCATCCAGGTCGGCTGTGAGGGTTGCCACCTTCTCCTGCCCTGTGCGCTCGCGGGTTTCCAACTCTTCCAATTGCACGCCCAAGGCATTGCGTTTCTGGGTGCCCTCCTCGGCCTGGTCGGTGAGGTTTTGGATTTCAAAGGCCACCGTGTCAATTTTCTGGAGCAACAAGCGCTGCGAGGTCGTCAGGGCCTTGAACTCTCCTTCCCTTGTCGCAATCGCCACTTCCTGCTGGCGGAGCTCGGTTTGCGCCTGCTGAAGGCTGGCCTGCAATTCGGTCTGCTCGCTGAGCAGCGCACCGCGACGGCGGCTGGCCCCGGCGACCTGCTCTTGGATGACAGCCAGTTCGGCTTGCAGTTCGGCAATCTGATTTTTCCGGCCGAGGATGGAGGAGGGGGCCTTGCTGTTGCCCGCGCCACTCAGCGAACCGCCGGTATAAACGCCATGACGGCTCAGCAAATCCCCAGTCAGAGTGACAAAATCGCAACCGGCATGGCCATTTTGCAGTTGGGCCGTGGCAGCGGTGAGGTCCGCCGCGATATAGGTGCGGCCCAACAACGCCCGCAAGAGCTTTTCCACGGTGGCATCGGCCTGGACAACGCTCAAAGCATGAACAATCGGCACGGCGGGAGCAGCCGGAGCCGCTGCGCCTGCGGGCGTGGGGGTGGACTCCGCCGCCAGAGCGGGGAGCGCAACCGGCAGTTCCTCGGGCAGATTCAGGGTGAGGGCGGCGATGCTGGCCCGACCGGATTTATTCGTCGTCAAGCCCGCGAGAATGCCTTGCGCGGCCGCCGGCTGCTCAGTGAGCACCAGTTGCAAGTTGTGGCCCAGGGCGTTTTCAATCGCCACGACGTACTGGTCCGGCACCCGGATGTGGTCCACCAGGGAGCCGATCACCGATTTGGACTGCTTCAAGGCGGCCTGGGTGCCCGCGCTAAAACCTTCGTGCGCCCCTTCCAACTGCTCCAGCACATGGAGACGCGAGCGCTTTTCGGCCTGCTTTTGCAGCAATTTATCCTGTTCCTGGGAGGACTGCTGCAATTCGGTCTGCAACTGGCGCAGACGGGTCTGGCGTTCTTCCACCGAACCGCGCTTGGTTTGGGCAAGTAATTTCTCCTCCTCCACCGTGGCGGTAAATTCAAGCAACCGGACTTCCAGACGGGCACGTTCCTCCTCCAACTGGACATTTTCCGAGGCGAGCTTTTCCAAGCGGATGGTGTTGCCCTGCTTTTGCATATCCAGGGTGTTGATTTCATTCCGCACCCGGCTGAGTGTCTGGGCGGCGGCAAATGCGGCGGATTGAGCCTGGCGCAATTCCTCCTGACGCTGGCGCAACTGACCATCCACGGCCCGGACGGATTCCAGCTTGTCTTCGAGGGCCTCACGATGCCCGGCGAGCGTGCTTTCGGAAGTGGCGAGGCCTTCGGTAACCGATTCGAAATCCGCCGTGGCAGTCGCCCGGCGTTCCTCCGCCTGAGCAATGTCCGCCAGCGCTTTGCTGTTTTGCGATTCCAATTCCTGCAGGCGTTGCTCGTTAAAGTGAATGCGGCTGGCATGGCGGTCAATGCCGGATTTCAATTCCAGCCCTTTCTGCTGGAGGGCGGCCACCTCATGCTCCAATTCGGTCAAACGGGTGCGCAACTGGCCAATTTCGTCCTCACCCTTTTGCACATCGGCAGCGGTGCTTTCAATTTCCAAACGCAATTGTTCTGCCTGGGCCTGTTTTTCACTAATGGCCACTTGCAGCACGTCATATTGATGGCGGGCGAGCTGGGTTTCCAGATGTTCCAAGTCGAGGGCTAATTGTTTATAGCGACGAGCCTTGCCCGCCTGGCGTTGCAGCGAACCGATCTGCCGCTTCACTTCCCGAATGAGGTCGGCGACGCGGAGTAAGTTTTGATCGGTAGCCTCCAATTTGCGGAGGGATTCCTTTTTCTGACTCTTGAATTTGGTGATGCCGGCCGCTTCCTCGAAAATCATGCGGCGATCCTCGGGCTTGCTCGAGAGAATTTGAGTAATGTGGCCTTGGGCCAGGATACTATAACTCGACCGCCCCACCCCCGTGCCCATGAACAATTGTTGAATGTCCCGGAGCCGGCAGGAAGTGCGATTGATGAAATATTCACTGCCGCCATCACGGTAAATGCGGCGGGTCACGGTCACCTCGTCGTAAGCCACTTCCACCCCTGCGGCCTTCAAATGCTCGGCATCCACCCCGCCCAGGGTCAGGGAAACCTCGGCCATGGCCATGGGTTTGCGGGAATCGGTGCCATTAAAGATCACGTCAGCCATTTCCCCACCGCGCAACGCTTTGGCGGATTGTTCGCCCAAGACCCAGCGGATGGAGTCCGAGACATTGGACTTGCCGCAGCCATTCGGGCCAACAATGGCGGTGACCCCCGGCTGGAAGTTCAGCGAGGTCTTGTCCGCGAAGGATTTGAACCCAAAAACTGTTAAATTCTTAAGATACATGATCTACCATGAGCCAACCAAACGGGGTTTTGCTTGTAAAGTAAAAATACAATAGGGAGGATATATTTTTCAGCAGGACACTACTAATAGGTATTGACATGCTAAGGCCATTTTTCAAACCAGATGAATACACGAGGGGTTTTAGGCGATTATGCCGCATTCCTGGGATGTTTGCATGAATGCGCTCAAGCGGTGATAGCCCCCCCGTAAATCAAGTCAACTTAGATAACAAATAGAAATGGAGCAAGCCACTCACAAACGGCCGATCCCAAGAACAGCTGCATGAAAACAGGGCTTTTAGCGGCCTTAAAACGACTATTCAGGTCGTAATTCGGCGAAAAAATCGACGATTTTTTCACGAAGCGGGCAACCAATGGAGCTTCTTTTAGTGGATTTATTATTCGTATTATACTTACTTTCAATGCCTTACCAATATTTAGCGATCCAAGACCCGTTTTGGCTAACAACTCAAGCTGGGCTTGAAAGTGCTGACCGCACCCCGTAAATTGACCGTTCGCTATGAGCGCTACCACTGCCGAACCGAAATTAACGCACAATGAAATCATCAAAGCAGCGATTCCCACGCTGGCGGGCAACATTGCCGCCACGATGGCCACGCCCGGTGCGGACCAGTTCTCCGCCGATGACCAGCAATTCATTAAATTTCACGGAATTTACCAACAAGACGATCGCGACCTGCGAAAAACGCAGAAGAAGTTCATGATGATGATCCGGGGCCGCATCCCCGGCGGGGTAATGACCCCGGCACAATGGTGTGTTTTCGATGATTTGGCCAATGACTATGGGAATCAAACCCTGCGGATTACCACGCGCCAGAGCGTGCAGTTTCACGGAGTGCTAATGGCGGGCTTGGGGCCGCTCATTCAAAAAATCAACGCCGCCCTGCTTTCGACCTTGGCGGCCTGTGGTGATGTGAACCGGAATGTGATGGCCCCGCCCACCCCGGCCTATACGCCCGCCCGGGACAAGGTTTTTGCCGACAGTTACCGGGTGGCAATGGCACTGGCTCCGCAAACGAAAGCGTACCACGCCATCTGGATTGATGGTGTGCAACTGGATTTGAATGATCCAGCGAACAAAGATTTTGTGGATCCGCTCTACGGTAAAACATATCTGCCGCGCAAGTTCAAAATCGCGTTTGCCATTCCGCCGGTCAATGACGTGGATATTTTTACCAACTGCCTGGGCTTCATTGCAATCATCGAGAACGACCACCTCATGGGTTATAACGTGACCGTGGGCGGCGGCATGGGCCGGAGTCATGGCAACGAAAAGACCTATCCGCGACTGGCCGATATCATCGGTTTTATCACGCCCGACCAATTGGTGGACGTCGCGAAAGCCGTGCTGACCATTCACCGGGATTTCGGCGACCGTACCGACCGCAAGCACGCGCGTTTGAAATATGTGGTGGAGGAGCGCGGCGTGGAGTTCATCCGCACCGAGGTGAATCAACGGGCCGGCATTCAATTGGGTGCCGCCCGGAATTATACCTTCAAAACCATGAGCGACCTGTACGGCTGGCACCGGGCCACGGACGGCACTTGGTTCCTCGGTCTGTTCGTGGAAACCGGGCGCGTCAAGGATGTTCCCGGATTCGCCCAAAAAACTGCGTTGCGCCAGGTGGCCGAGCAGTTCCCGGGCATCGAATTTCGCTTGTCGGCCAACCAGAATCTCATTCTCGCGAAAGCCAGTGACGCCGATAAAGCGGGCATCACCGGCTTGCTGGCCAGGCATGGTGTGAAGGTGGACCAGCAAACCACCGTGCTGCATGCCGCCTCCATGGCCTGCCCCTCCCTGCCCACCTGCGGTTTGGGCTTGGCCGAAAGCGAACGCTACCTGCCGGGCCTGCTGGACCGTTTGGAAAAATTGTGCGGTGAAGTCGGGCTGGCGGGCGAGGAAATCATCATTCGTTCGACGGGCTGCCCCAACGGATGCGCCCGGCCGTATATGGCGGAAATTGCCTTCGTCGGCAAGGCACCGGGACGTTATCAAGTCTGGTTGGGCGGAAACACCGCAGGCAACCGTCTGAATCGCGTCTGGAAAGATGTAATCAAGGATGCTGATATTGAAAACGAATTGCGGCCCCTGCTGATCCGCTTTGCCGCCGAGCGCACCGCCGGCGAACGCTTTGGGGACTGGTGCGACCGCGTGTTCCTGAACGAACAAAAAAACTAATTCCATGACCGACGAACAAATCAAGACTGCGAACGCGGAGTTGCGGATTAAATCGCCGCTGGAAATCGTACGCTGGGCCATCGCCCAGGCCGGGGGCCGGGCCATTGTTTCGACCAATTTCCGCCCTTATGAAGCTGTCATTCTCCACCTGGCCACCCAAGCGCAGCCAGATATTCAGGTGTTGTGGGCCGACCATGGCTACAACCGTCAGGCCACTTATCGCCACGCCGAGGAGTTAAAGCAGCTGCTGAAACTAAACATTCAAGCGTTTGTGCCCCGGGTGACGGCGGCACATTACGATGCCATTCATGGCGGTACGCCCGAGCCCACCCCGGAAAACGAGGCCCGCATCAAGGAGTTTAGTTCGGTGATGAAGCTGGAACCATTTCTCCGCGGCATCAAGACCCTGGCTCCGACCATTTGGCTGACCGCCCTGCGCAAAGTGCAGAATCCCAATCGAGCCGGCCTGGATATCGTCGTGGCCGACCATAATTTTAACACCATTAAAGTAAGCCCGGTTTTCTATTTGAGCGATGCGGAAATGGAAGCTTACCTCAAAGAAAACAATCTGCCCAACGAATGGGATTATTTTGATCCGGCCAAGGCGGATGAAAAGCGTGAATGCGGCCTCCATGCCGCTTGGGGCGGAAAAGCGGCGGTCGCTGGTGGAGCTGGGAATTGACATCTATGAGCAGTTATCATTTGGATCATTTAGGTTATTTGGAAACCGAAGCCATTCACGTGATGCGGGAGGTGGCGGCGGAATTTGAGCGGCCGGTCATGCTATTTTCCGGGGGCAAGGATTCCATCTGCCTGCTGCGGCTGGCGGAAAAAGCGTTCCGGCCCTCCGATATTCCCATGCCGTTTCTGAACATCGAAACTGGCCACGAATTTCCCGAGTTGCTGAGCTTCCGTGACCGTCGGGCCAAGGAATTGGGGGCGAAGCTCATCGTCCGCACAGTAGATGACGCCCTGAAGAAAGGCCTCGCCACCCAGGCTCCCGGGGAAATCAGCCGCAACAAGCTTCAGACCCCGGCACTGCTGGGTGCGATTGAAGAATTTCAATTTGACTGCGCCATCGGCGGCGCCCGGCGCGACGAGGAAAAGGCGCGGGCCAAGGAACGGTTTTTCAGTTTCCGCGACAGCTTTGGCCAGTGGGATCCGAAAAATCAACGCCCGGAAATTTGGAATCTCTACAACGGCCGGCTCAACCCCGGTGAGAACATGCGCGTCTACCCCATCAACAACTGGACGGAAATGGACGTCTGGGAATATATCAAACGTGAGCAACTGGCGGTGCCAACCATTTATTTCAGCCATGAGCGGGAGTGCTTCCGGCGCGGGGGCCAGTGGCTCCCACTGCCCCCGTCCCACACCGATGCCAGCCAGCCGGATCCCTATGCCGGTGCCCGCCCCAAGCCGAATGAACCCGTAAAAAAACTGGTCGTTCGCGTCCGGACTATTGCCGACATGATCAGCACCGGCATGATCGAGTCCCGCGCGGATAGCGTGGACGACATCATTGGCGAAGTGGCGGCCGCCCGCGTCACCGAGCGGGGCTCCCGGGCCGACGACAAGGCCAGTGAAGCGGCCATGGAAGACCGTAAAAAAGCCGGATATTTTTGATAACATGCCCAACACGCAGCATCCCATCGAACTTTTGCGCTTCATCACCTGCGGCAGTGTGGACGACGGCAAGTCCACGCTGATCGGCCGCCTGCTATACGACTCCAAGAACCTCATGGAGGACCAGCTTGAAGCGCTGGAAAAATCCGCCGACCTGACCGGCGGTGGCCAAATCAACCTAGCCAATCTCACCGACGGTCTGCGCGCCGAACGGGAACAGGGCATTACCATTGACGTGGCGTATCGCTTTTTTGCCACACCCAAACGTAAATTTATCGTGGCCGACACGCCCGGTCATGTGCAATACACCCGCAACATGGTCACCGGTGCCTCGACGGCAAACCTGGCGATCGTGCTCGTGGATGCGCGGCAGGGGGTGATTGAACAAACCCGCCGGCATACCTACATTTCCTCACTGCTGGGCATTCCCCATCTGGTGGTGGCCGTTAACAAGATGGATCTGGTGGATTGGAGCGAAGCCCGGTTCCAGGAAATCCGGGACGAAATCGAAAGTTTCCTGCCACGGTTGGGCGGTTTTCGCGATGTTAAGTTTATTCCCCTCAGCGCACTTAACGGCGACAACGTGGTGGATGCCTCCGCCCATACCCCGTGGTATGAAGGTCCCACCTTGCTCGGGCATCTGGAAACGGTGCACATTGCCAGTGACTGGAACCTGGGCACCTTCCGGTTCCCAGTGCAATGGGTGAACCGCCCTAATGACCCCACAGATAAAACATTGCATGATTTCCGCGGCCTCAGCGGCCAGATCGCCAGTGGCATTATCCGTGCCGGGGACCCGGTGGTGGTGCTGCCCATCGGCCTCAAAACCACCATCAAAGAAATCCGACATTACCAGGATAGCATGCCCACCGCTTTTTGTCCGCAATCGGTGACACTGTGTCTGGCCCATGATATTGACATCAGCCGGGGCGACATGATTGTGGGCATCGAAAACCTGCCCGGCCGCAGTTCGGATTTGCAGGCGCGGGTATGCTGGATGAACCAACGGGCCTTACTGCCTGGCAAAAAGTTTTTCCTCAAGCACACCACCCAAACCGTGCAGGCGGTGGTGACGACGCTGGAAAGCCGCATTAACATGGGCACTTTTGAGTCGGAACCCAACCCGCCGGCACTCGCGATGAACGACATTGGTGTGATCCGCCTCAAAACCGCCAAACCCTTGGTGTTTGATGGTTACAGCACCAACCGTTTGACCGGCTCGTTCATATTGATCGAACAGGGCTCAAACGCCACGGTGGCGGCGGGGATGTTGACCGCCCCCACTGAAGAAGCCAAACCAGAGTACACCGACTTCGCGATTTAACTCTTATTGGCGGGGACGGCGCCCACAGTGCTGTCCCCGCGCTCACTGCGCAAATATTGCTGCGATAATTTGGGGCCCCGCAAACAACCAAAGAACGGCTGCCAGGGCGATGTAAGGACCGTAAGGCATGCGTGATGACCAATCCCGCCGGCCCAGGGCAATCAAAACCACGCCGAGGATGGCCCCAATCAGTGCGCTAACCATCAGGGAGAAAAGGGCCCCCTGCCAGCCCACAAACGCCCCAATGCCCGCCATGAATTTCACGTCCCCGAGCCCCATGGCCTCCCGGGGCAGAGTAATTTCATCCCCCTCCGCCTCCAGGTGGCCCACCCCCAGGGGATCGATTTGCTCATCATCAATTTCGAGCATCAGGGGCGAAAGACGGATGGATGCCTTGGTATAGCCACGATCAATTAGTTCCACTCGCCGCGCCTCCAGCCTGATTTGGTCAGTCTTCCGGTAAAAAATTTCCTCCCAGGGAATTTCCTTGTTCCCGAGGATTAAGGCCGTCTCCCCAAAATATATTTTGGTGCCTGGTTCCAGCATCAGGCGCTGGCGGCCGAACAGCAATTTACCCATTCGCAGGACGGCATAAACCATCCCCCCTCCGAGCACAATGCCCAGCGCGCTACGCACCAAGGATTCCCCCGTGGCCGTGGTGCCATGCAATTCTGGTAAAAAAAGTGACAGGGCGAAACCCACAGCGGCTCCTCCCATCGTGATTTCATCCGGAATGATAAAATGTTCAAAATCAATGAACGTGGCCACGATCAAGCCGGCCAGGAAAAGTGAGTATACCAGTGCCAGCGGCAGGGAGGACAAGGAATCGCCCGGGTTTCCAAACCGCAGCCAGGCATTTAAAAACGCCACCCCCGTTAGCAATTCCACCAGAAAATAACGGAAGGAAATGGGCGCCCGGCAATTTTTACAGCGTCCGCGCAGGGCCACCCAGGTGAAGAGTGGGATGTTCAAATAAAAGGGAATGGCATACTGGCAATTCGGACAATGCGAAGGCGGCGAGACAACGCTGAGTTCCCGGGGCATCCGATGAATGCACACATTCAAAAAACTGCCCACGACACAGCCGAAAATAAAAAAGACCACGGACCAAAAATGAAATGGCACCGCCGCCCACGGCGATGAAGATATAATTGTATCAGCGGCCATAAATATTGAGTTCCAAAGCCCGGCGCATGACCGCCACAGGGGCCGGGCATCCCGTCCAAATTTCAAATGCTTTGGCTCCTTGATGCAGGAGCATGCCCAGACCATTCGCTGTTTTGCAACCCGCGGCTTGCGCCACGGCTATAAGTGGCGTGACTGCGGGACGATAAATCGCATCATAAACCGCGCGGACCTCACTGAGGGAAAAACGCGCCAAGTCCAAGGGCAAGGCATCGCCAGGCTTCAAACCCAGCGAGGTCGCGTTAATCAACAAATCCACGGGCTCCGTCGGGTAACCCACCACTACCCGCACACCGGGGAACCGTGTATGAATTTCAGCGGCCACTTCCTCGGCTTTGCTGGCAGTTCGGTTGGTCAAAAACAATTCACGGACGCCCTCGAAAGCTAATCGTAATGCAATCGCCCGTCCCGCTCCACCTGCTCCCAGCAGAAACACCCGGGTTCCCGTCAGGCTAACGCCCAAATCTTCCACCAGGGAGCGACTGATGCCTTCGGCATCCGTATTAAAACCATGCGTGCGGAATTGGGTGGGCCGGCCCCGGTCAACGGCATCGAATTCGGTCACCGGCCGCCAGATGCCGTCGTCCCCCTGCCCTTCAAACCGGATGGTATTGACCGCACCCCAAGCACGGGCCGACTCATCCAGTACATCCACCAATCCCAGCGCCAGCAGTTTGTGCGGCACGGTGAGATTGAGCCCTGAAAAATTCATGGCCTGCGCACCCGCAATGGCTGTGCGCAAGCTGACCGGGGCCACTTCAAAAGCAACATAACACCAATCCAACCCTAGCGCAGCGAACGCGGCGTTGTGCATCGCCGGCGAGGCCGAGTGCCGGATGGGAGAGCCGTAAACCGCGCAAAGGCGCGTGGTGGCATTGGTCGCTGGTTTTACCGTTTGAGACACCCGCAATTTATAAGCCTCCCCGGCTCCGGTTCAAAGCGCAAAGTCGGAGTTTTGCGGCGGCCCGGGGTCCGCCGGCGGTTTATTAGCACCGGCCAAAGATGCGTTGCCCTAAACTTTCTTGCGGGCAAAGCGCAAAAATGCCCGCAACTCCTCCGGCCGCGCCTTCCAATAATTCACCATTTGCCGAAATATTTCCAGGGTCTGCGGACGCAAATGATGCTCAATCTCCTCCACTTCCTGATCCACCGTTTCGGGCGCCAGTTCGAGGAGGCTGAATAATTCCGTGAGGATTAGGTGCCGGGCCTTGATGCGCGCGGCCACCTGGCGGCCTTCTTCCGTAAGACTAAATCCCCGGTACCGCTCGTAATTGACAAAACCCCGCACCGCCAGCCGGCGCACCATGTTGGAAACCGTGGATGGCTTGACTCCCAGCGCCTCGGCTACGTCCGTAACCCGCGCATACCCCTTGTCCTCGATCAAACCGGCGATGCGCTCCAGGTGGTCTTCCGTGGATTCGGAAGCGGAACGGTTCATCGGCGAGGCCGGTTTGGTGCGGGCTGGCATGAGGCGAGGTTAACCGGTGGTTGGTTACATGGCGAATTTTTTATGATCGGGGCTTTCGGCTGCAGTAATTTGTTTTAACCTTAAAACATTTTATTTGACTTAAATAACACGACCGCTATTTTGACTCGTGTAATGGATGGCAAACCTAAAACTCCCGTCAACCCGGCCTGGCGAAAGCCGCCGGGCGAGGGTTCACTGAACGAAGTCCATCGCAGCATCCTAATTCCCGTTACCGCCTCCTTCTGGCGCAAGCTGTTCGCCTTTTCCGGACCGGGCTTTCTCATTGCCGTCGGATACATGGACCCCGGAAATTGGGCGACCGACCTGCAAGGCGGTGCCCAGTTCGGTTATTCCCTGCTTGCCGTAGTGATGATTTCCAATCTCATGGCCATCCTGCTCCAGCACTTGTCCATCAAACTGGGCATCGCCACGGGGCGCGACTTGGCCCAAGCTTGCCGCGACCATTATTCTACACCCACTGTCTGGTTTCTCTGGCTCGGCTGCGAAATCGCCATTGCCGCCTGCGATCTCGCGGAAGTTGTCGGTTCGGCCATTGCCCTGCAACTACTTTTTGGCATTCCCTTGGTTGGGGGCTGTATCATTACCGCGGCGGATGTGCTGGCCGTGCTGTTCCTGCAAAACAAGGGCTTCCGTTATATTGAGGCACTGGTGATCATGCTTATTGCCACCATTGCCGTCTGTTTCGCGGCCGAGTTGGTCTGGTCCAAGCCCAGTTACCTGGGCATGCTACTGGGTTTTGTGCCGAGTGCGAAACTCATCACCAATCCCGACATGCTCTATATCAGTATCGGCATCATCGGGGCGACCGTCATGCCCCACAATCTTTACCTGCACTCCTCCATCGTCCAGACCCGCAAATTCGAGCAAAATTCCGCCGGCCGGGGCGAGGCCATCAAATTTGCGACCATCGATTCCACCCTGGCGCTGATGTTCGCCTTGCTCATAAACGGGGCCATTCTGGCACTGGCCGCCGCCGCCTTCCATTGGTCGGGGCACCAGAATGTGGCGGCCATCCAGGACGCCTACAAATTATTGACCCCCATCCTGGGGGTCGGCGGTGCCAGCATCCTCTTTGCCGTGGCCTTGCTGGCTTCCGCCCAAAATTCCACGCTTACCGGCACCCTGGCCGGCCAGGTGGTCATGGAAGGTTTCGTCAATCTCCGCCTCCGCCCGTCCGTGCGACGGATGATCACCCGCCTGATCGCCATCGTCCCGGCAGTGGTCGTGATTGGTTATTGTGGCGAAAGCAAAACCACCCAACTCCTCGTGGCCAGCCAAGTGGTGCTCTCCATGCAACTGGGCTTCGCCGTCTGGCCGTTGATGCGGTTCACCGGCGAAAAGGCCAAAATGGGCGAATTTGCCAATCCCAGGTGGCTCAAAATTCTAGGCTGGACGACCACCTTGGTGATCATCATCCTCAACCTCAAGCTGCTGTTTGATACGTTTATGCCCGTGGCCGTGCTCAAGCTGGTTTACGGCCATTTGGGACTAACCGTTCCCAACTAAAAACCCATGATGTACCAACACATTCTCATCACGCTGGAGAACAGTGCCACGGACCAGGTTATTCTTGACCACGTGCGGCCCTTGTTGACGCTAACCGGGGCAAAAGTGCTGCTGCTGCATGTGGCCGATGGCTGGGCCGCCCGCCATTTCAACCAACTCAAACTCGCCGAGTCCGAGGAAATGAAGGCGGACCGCGCCTATCTTGAACTCATTGCCGGCGGCTTGCGTGCGGATGGTTTTGCAGTGGCAACTGAACTGGCGCTTGGCGACCCGCCGGCCGAAATTATCAAAGTCGCCGAACGCGGCCATTGCGACCTCATCGCCATGGCCGGCCATGGTCATCGTTTCTTAGGCGACTTGTTCCATGGCAGCACCATCACCCAGGTCCGGCACCACACCACCATCCCGATCCTCGTTGCGCGGGCGCGGAAAAAATGAGGGCCCGTTTTCCCCTCCTGCCGGCCACTCGTCACCAGGAATTATCCCAACCCGCGTTGACAAATATCCTTACCTTCATAAGCCTGTGCTAGCCATGCGCAGAGTAACCAAACTACGGTCAAGCCAACGCCAATTTTATATCGTGGAGCGACATCTGCATCTGACCCTCGCCAGTCTGGCCTATGCTACCCAGGCAGGGTATGCCGACCAGGCAAATACAAATGCCATTGCCGGTGACCCGCTGGTTCCGCCGTCCCAAAATTGGAATCTGCATGGGCAAAATACTGACATTGTGCAGGGGTATCCGGCCTTTCCGGCGCAGTATTCCGGCCCCAACAGCCTAGCCCGGGGCGGGCAGGTGCGCGAAACGGTTTCGCTGGATTTGATGGCCGGACTACGCTTGTGGCACGGCGCGGAGGCCCATGTGGATGGCCTGATGTGGCAGGGTTTTGGGGTAAGCAAATCCGTGGGCGTGGATGGCTTTCCCAATGGCGAGGCTTTCCGTCTGGGCACCTCCTTACCGAATGTGAATTTTCCCCGGGTGTTCATTCGCCAGACCTTTGGCCTAGGAGGCGAAACCGAAATCATTGCGGACGCCTCGCTCAATCTGGCCAGCCAGGTGGATGTTTCCCGGTTCACCCTCACGGCCGGCCGCTTCAGTGCGAAGGATATTTTCGATGGCAATAGTTACGCCAACGACCCCCGCACCCAGTTCATGAACTGGTCATTGATGGCCAATGAAGCGTGGGATTACCCCGCCGACAGCCTCGGTTATACCCTCGGTTTTGTGGCGGAATTAAACCAGCCCCACTGGGCTTGGCGTTACGGCGTTTTCCAGGTACCCAGTGACGCCAACGGCGTATCCATGGATGACCACGTCCTTGACGCGTGGGGCATGGTAACGGAACTGGAACGACGCTTTAGCCTCCGTGACCACCCCGGGACAGTGCGGTTGCTGGGTTATTACAACCGGGCCCACATGGGTGCTTATGCGGCCGCCCTCCAGGTGCCGGGCATTGATATCACGCAAA
Source organism: uncultured Verrucomicrobia subdivision 3 bacterium (assembly GCA_903875465.1). Lineage (GTDB taxonomy): Bacteria > Verrucomicrobiota > Verrucomicrobiia > Limisphaerales > UBA11358 > UBA11358. The sequence continues at coordinate 2,916 of CAIQWB010000118.1, read as the reverse complement.
CCCGCGAGTATCGCTCCAAATATGGCTTGGGGCTTAATTTGGAACAGGAACTGGCCAAAAGCATCGGGGCGTTCAGCCGTTTGGGCTGGAGTGACGGCCATAATGAAGGCTGGTCCTTCAGCGATGTTGATTACACCCTAACCGGCGGTTTGAGCATCAAAGGCGAGGCGTGGCACCGGCCCGACGACACCTTTGGCCTGGCTGGGGCATTCAACGGCATTTCGGGCATCCACCAGGAATTTTTTGCCGCCGGGGGCATTGGAGTGCTGGCTGGCGATGGTGGGTTAACCTACGGCTGGGAAAAAATCCTCGAAACCTACTACGACATCTCCGTTTGGAAAACCCTGCACGCCAGCCTGGATTATCAATATATCACCGACCCCGCCTTCAACCAGGCCCGCGGCCCGGTATCCGTCTTTGGTGCCCGCATCCATTGGGAATTTTAAGGATTACTGATTCCCCCGGTGCATTCCCCCCCAAGAAGGAAAGGGCCGCCATCAGGACACCCACCAGCCCCCAATCAATGGGTGATTCGTTGGGATCCTTGATTTTTAATCAGGCCGATTTTTGCGGTTGTCTGGCGGAAATCTCCGCCCCGCCAGATGCGCCAGTGCCAAACAAGTTGACAATCCTCCCACAACGGGTAACAAAGAGCCCTGTTACATGACTGAACCGATGTTTTCGTCCGGCGGGTTGCTGGCCATTTACTGTGTTTTGGTGACCCTGGCCTCCCTTTGCGGTGGCTGGCTGCTCCTATTGATGCGCCCGACGCACACCCGACTGCAAATCGCGACGAGCTTTGTCGCCGGGCTCATGCTCGGCATCTCCCTCCTGCATTTCCTCCCCGATGCGACCGACCAGTTGAAGAGCATTGACCGCGTGGCTGGCTGGATGTTGGGTGGCTTTTTGGCCATGTTTTTCCTCCAGCGCTTCTTCCACTTTCACCATCACGACACTCCCGAGGGCGACCCGGAGGATTGCTGCCATGAGGAACCCCTGCCTGCCCCGGTGGCTCATACTGCCTGCAGTCACGACCATGACCACGACCATCATCATGACCATGGGCATGATCACGACCACGACCACAGCCTGACTGAACCGCTGCATGCCCATACTCTGGCGGACAAATCCGCCCGCCAGCTCTCCTGGGTGGGCACAGCACTGGGCATGACCTTGCACTCGCTCCTGGATGGTCTGGCGCTGGCGGCCGCTGTCATGGCCGCCGGTCATGGCCAAGCGAGGCTCGCCGGACTTGGGGTGGCCATGGTGGTAATCCTCCACAAACCCTTCGATGCCATGGCGGTCACTACCTTGATGACCGCCAGCGGCAGTTCGCGCCGGTCCCGCCACATCCTGAATTTGCTCTTCGCCCTGGCGAGCCCGCTGGGGGCCGGCCTCTTTTTACTGGGGGCCAGCCAGTTTGCCGATTCCAACGCCGTCTTCCTCGGCTGCTCCCTGGCTTTTTGTGCCGGTACCTTTCTCTGCATCGCCAGCAGCGATTTACTGCCGGAACTGCAATTTCACTCGCACGACCGTTTTAAACTCTCCGCCGCCCTGATCGCCGGCCTAGCCGTGGCGATGGTGATCAAACAGCTTGAGGGCTAGCGGTTAACTCATTGATTCTGCGCCGCTAAAAACCGTTCCGCGTCAATGGCCGCCGCGCAGCCCGCGCCGGCTGAGGTGATGGCCTGGCGGTAAACATGATCCGCACAATCGCCCGCCACAAAGACGCCGGGCACATTGGTCATGGTGGAATTCAGCCCGTGGAGGATGAACCCATTTTCATCCGTCTGAATCTGGTTTTTGAAAATCTCCGTGTTGGGTCCGTGCCCAATGGCCACAAAGACCCCGGCGCACGGCAAAATCGATTCCTCGCCGGTCTTGAGGTTTTTGAGTTTCACGGCCGTGACCTTGTCCTGCGCCACATCGAGCACTTCCGTCACCGTAGTATCCCAGATGGGCTTGACCTTGGGATTGGCCAGCAACCGTTCGGCCATAATTTTGGAGGCCCGGAGTGAATCCCGGCGGTGCACCAGATAAATGATGGACCCAAACCGGGTCAAATACGTGGCCTCTTCGCAGGCTGAATCGCCGCCGCCCACGACTACCAACGGTTGATTGCGAAAGAACGGCAGGGCCCCGTCGCACGTGGCGCAATAGGTGACCCCCTTGGTCTCCAGCAAATCCTCGCCGGGAACGCCGAGATGCTTGTGACTGGCCCCGGTGGCAATAATCACCGTCTCCGCCTCCACCCGCTCACCGTCCACCGTGAGCACGAAGGGGCGCTGCGAAAAGTCGGCGGCCTCGACCGTGCCAAAACTGGCGCGGGCGCCAAACCGCTCGGCCTGCTTTTGCATCCGGGTCATGAGTTCATAGCCATCCACCCCCTCGGGAAACCCGGGGAAATTCTCGACAATGCTCGTGGTGGTTAGCAACCCGCCCGGCTGCCGGCCGGTGAGCACCAGCGGCTTCAAATCGGCCCGTGCCGTGTACAATGCCGCCGTCCACCCCGCACACCCAGACCCAATAATGACAACTTTTTCCATGAGGCGCGCAGCATAACGCCCGGGTCCGGCTGTGGCAAGCCCTTGGCCGCAAGGAGGCATGATCGCGACCCTGAGGGGGGGCCGGATCGATTGGCGGGACCGGGACTGATTGCTGTTTCAGTTCTGGCTCCATTTTTCGGCCAGCCCGCAACTAGCGTGGTCGGACGAAGGCGGCATTCCCGGGAACGGTTGGCGGTTAGAATCGGCGGGGCAGCCAGAGGATGGCCGGTACCAGTGGCCCGGGAGCGGAGGGTGTTGGCACGGGCTTTAGGCAAAATCATTAAATAGCATGAAAGATTATGAAATGGGCCGTTTTTGATGGTTTGGGGATTCTGCGGACAGGGATTTGAGGGGGCAAACGGGGATGGCT
>CAIQWB010000117.1 GCA_903875465.1 uncultured Verrucomicrobia subdivision 3 bacterium | reverse complement strand
CCAAGGTGTTCGATGGACCATGGGGCGGGCTTTCAGCCCTTAACATATTGGCGGTGTTGTTCCTGGGGTTGGCACCCCAGGCTGGTATGGGGCGCGCCGTTGGCGCTTCGGCCTTCGCCACGGCTACGGCGGACGAGGGGCACGGCGTTGGCTCCGGGGGCGGGTTGGGGTGGTGGCACCCCTCCGGGGTGCAGGCGGGGGTTGGCATGTTGACCGGGGGTGTCACTGCGTGAAACCCCCGGCTACAGGCTATCAACCCGCTGGGTTGAGTGGGGGGGTGGGAATTGGGGGTGCGATGGTGGGATTGCACATTTGGCAAAAGTATTGCATGCAATTCGATTTGCAATGCATTTGCAATATTGCAACAATGACTTGGGAGGCGTTTGCACGATCATATTATGAATTTTGAGGTGTTGGCGGGTATTTACGGCTAAATTACGGTGAAGCCCGGCTGTTTTTTGAGTTTACAAAGTTGGCACGGTGGTTGCTTATATAAACCTGTACAGATTGAAACATTAAAAACCTTAGAAACAAAAACGAATATGAAAGCCAATGCCTTCCGTTTGACTTCCCTGGCGGCCATCGTGCTCAGCGCCTCGCTGGCCGGTGCCTTTGCCGATGACTCCAAGAGCAGTGATGACAAGTCCGGTGACAAGCAGTCCCAATCGGCCAGCTCCGACGACAAGTCGAGCAGCGACAAATCCGGCAGCGACAAGCAATCTTCGGATAGTAGCTCCGGTGACAATAAGTCGGGCGACAACCAGTCCAGCGATGATTCCAACAATGGCAAAGTTTCCGCCATCCAGTCCAAAGCGGATCCGCTGGGCCTGCCGATCGTGGGCAAGGTGATGGAATCCGGTTCGGGCACGGCCGGCGCCCAGTTCAACAAGACGACGCTTTCCCAAGCCCTGGGTTTCGTCCAGAAGAACCTGCCCGAAGGCCAGAACAACACCGGCAACGAGAAGGTGTTCTCGATCGATCCCGCCAAGCTCAAATTGGCGGAAAAAGTCAATTTGCAAGCGTTCTTCGTGTCCCAGAGCGCGGGCTTCAGCAGCACCCTGGGTTTCAACACCACGGGCGTGGGCGTGAAGAGCGGCAACCCGGAATTGATTTTCCCGAATGTGTCGAGCCCGGAAGATTTCAATCCCAACGCGGCAAACAACTATGGACCGCGCACGGCATCGCAACCGTTGCTGCCCGGTGACTTTGTCAATATCGGCACGTTTGCCAAGGGCACGCCGCTGGATTTCTTTTTGATTGCCAACGGGGCGAATGGTGGGAACACGGTGTTCAACAGCGGTGGTGCCTTCGCTAATCCGGACGGTATGGCGCATACCGGTGGTTTCACCGCCGCGGTGTTCGCGGTGCCGCAGCTCAACAGCCCCTACCTGTTCATCGAATTCAAAGATTGGTGGGGTGGTGGCGATAAGGACTTCAATGACGCGGTGATCGCGATCAATGTCGGGGCCAAGACGATCAACTCCCTGCTGGCCGCTCCGGAACCGGCGATGTGCCTGACTCTCGGTGGTTTCCTCGCGCTGGCCATCTGGGCCAAGCGCCGCATGGACCGTACGGTCCCCCAAGCTTAAGTTTTACCTGATTTGTTGGAGTTGGTTGGTAATGTTTCAACAATGCACCTGACGGCACCCGCGCAAGCGGGTGCCGTTTGCATTTTTCGGCGGCACGAGGCCCGGGGCGCTGGCGAGGGGAGGGCCATTATAATTTCGGAGTTCGGGTTAATGATAGATATTTTTCGGATGCCGCTGGTGGCGCAGGATGCCGTAGATGTAGAGGTCGCGGAGTTCGATGAGGACCTGGCCGGCGAGCCAGAGCCAGGGGCCGGTGATTGCCTGGGTGACGCGGACGATCTGGCGGGAGTAATCGGCATTGCCTTGCTGGCGGATGCGCTTGGCCTTGATGCCGGAGCGGACGGCGAAGAGGCCTTTTAATTTCAGGGCGCGGTGCCATTGCCAGCCCACGCCGCGCAGGGCTTCGTTGGTTTCCATGGTGCGCCATTCGTCGAGGACGAGGGATTGGAGGCTGGGGCCGAGAAAGGTGGTGTTGTTGGCGCCGTGCCAGCGGTATTGGGCGAGGGGTTGATTGAGGTAGACGCGCTGGCGGCACTGGGCGCCAAAGGCGGCCCAGAAGATTTGGTCGCCGAGGACGGGGTAATCCAACGGGAAGCGGACGGCAACGGGCTGGCCATTGGTTTTCAGCAGGCTGGCGCAAAAGGCCTGGTTGCCGATCTCGGCTTTGCGCTGGAGAAAGGTGTCGCGGTCGAGCACGGTGATGGTGGTGTCGGGCCGGCCGGAATAGCTGAGGTGGGCGTTGTGCTCGTCGATGCGCTCATCCATGCACCAGGCGAGGCCGGGGCCATCGCAACCGTCCAGCTGGCGGGTGAGCAGTTCATAAAAGGTGGGGGAAATGGTGTCGTCGGCGTGGAGGATGTGGAGGTAGTCGGTTTGGTCGCCGAGGGCGAGGGCGCGGTTGAAATTGGCGAACATGCACTGGCCGGAGGTTTCGGCGATGCTGATTTCGCACGGCAGGGCGGTAAACTGGCGGACGATTTCCAGGGTGCGGTCGGTGGACTGGTTGTCGAAGATGATCACGCGATCGGGGCGCAGGGTTTGGCGGGCGATGGCGGCCAGGGTTTGCTGGATAAATTCCTCGCCATTGCGCACGGTGACGGCGGTGATGATTCGGGATTTCACGGGCGACAGATTAGCAAACCATCAGCGGGCGGCAAGCGGGGGATGGAAGCGAGGGGAAACTTCAAATTTCAAATTTCAAACATCAAACATCAGGGAAATGTTCACGGTGGGGGGCTACAAGCCGGTGGGGTGATCGAGAAAGACCCAGGGGAGGTGGTGTTTTTGGGAGAGCCAGGCGGCGAGGGCTTGGACGCCGAAGGTTTCGGTGGCGTAATGGCCGGCGTAAAAGACGTTCAAGCCGAGTTCCTCGGCGAGGGCGTAGGTCCAGTGGGGGCCTTCGCCGGTGATGAAGGTATCCACACCGGCGGCGGCGGCGAGTTTGAGGTCGCCCCCGGCGCCACCGGTGACGACACCGATGCGGCGGCAGAGGGCCGGGCCAGCGGGGATGAGCTTGGGTGGCGCGCCGGTGGCACGGGCGAGACGCTGGCCCAATTCCTCGCGGGAAAGGCGGGCGCGACACTGCAACCCGATGGGCTGGCCGTGGCTGGGGAAGAAGGGGGTGGGCTTTTTCAGGCCGAGGGCGGAGCAGAGCTGGGCATTGTTGCCGAGTTGGGGGTGGGCATCGAGCGGCAGATGGGAGCTGTAGACGGCGAGGTTGTGGGCCATCAGGAGGCGCAGCAGTTCGTAATTCTGGCCGGTCCAGGGCTGGCGGGAATTCCAGAAGAGGCCGTGGTGCACCAGGAGCAAATCCGCGCCGACATCGACGGCCATTTGCGCGGTGGCGAGGCTGGCATCGACGGCGGCGGCGATTTTGGAGACGGTGCCGGCATTTTGGACCTGCAAACCGTTGGCGGCCCCACTGTAATCACCGATCTCGGCGGTGCGCAGGAGGGTGTCGCATTGTTTGACGAGGGCGGCGAGGGCACGGTTGGCCTTGGGTTGGGGCGATGGCTTGGTCATACCGAGGGGTCCTGGCGTTTGCGGAGGAGTTTTTTCACCCAGGCGACGACGGCCACAACGCCGATGACGATGAATTTTTTGGCGGCGAGCAAGCCGACCCAGAGGAGTTTAAAGAAGCCCAGTTTGGCGGCGATGCCACCGGCGACGAGCGCGGCGATGCCGTAGGTGGCGACTTTGTCCACTTTGGGATCAAAATCGCCGTAGCGGTTGCCTTCATTAAAATCGATCATGGCCAGAATACCGGGGCTTTGTTGACGGATTTCGGCCAACTGGTCCAGGCCGGCGATGGCACTGAGCACGAGTACGCCGTGCCGGCCCAGAATGCGGATGTCGTAATTCAAGGTGTGCGCGTCCTCACCCTCAATTTTCAATTCCTTGGCCCAATAGAGCTTGTGGGTGGCGGCATCGTAATGCGGGGGTTCGGCCCAGCCGACGAGTTCCATGGCGGGGTAGCCTTTGGCGGTGCGCTCCGAATTGTGGTCGTGGACGGCGGTCTGCATTTGCTTGAGCAGCTCGTCATATTTGATTTTGCCGGCGTCATCATCTTTGACATAGCCGTCCTCGGTGGTGGCAATGGTGACGGCCCAGCAGCCGGGATCGAGGGGGGTTTTGTCGGTGGGGATGAGGAGGCCCAACTTTTTGGGTTGCGGGGGATTGCCCCAGAGTTTTTCGAGGACAATCGCGGTGTCATCGGGGGAGAGGTAGCTGATCTGGGCGGGCAGTTTGAGGGTGGCGAGGCCACCGGCGAGCACAATCTGGCCGTGCTGGTATTTCAAGGCCTGGACCAGTTTGCGGGCCTCCGTCTCAGCTTTGTCTTGGGGCTGGTCTTGGGCCCACCCCGGGGCCAACCCGCCGAGCAACACACAGGCACACACCAGGAAACCCCAGCCGGTTTTTGATTTCATAAGCAGGTTGGTTTGGGAATTAATAATAATGACTGCCGGGATACAATAGGTTCACGGCCCACAAATGTACAGGGCGGAAAATGACGGCGATGAGCTGCCAGGAAAGGTAGAGGCCGAGGAAATTGAGGCCGGGATGCCGACGGAGGGCCTGGACTTTTTCCGCCCACGCGGACGGGAGGAAGAGCATGAGGAGGGCACTGCCATCCAGCGGCGGCAGGGGGAGCAGATTAAACACGCACAGCAGGAGGTTCAACGAGAAGAAAATGCCGAGCAGGCCGGCGAAGAACAAATACAGCCCGGGGGCGGCGGGGTCGACCAGGTGGGAAAAGCTGATGGCATCGGGGGCGGTGAACACCTGGGCGGCGAGTCCCAGGCGGATCAAGAGGGCGGCGGCGAGCAGGAGGACCAAATTGGAGGCGGGTCCGGCCAGGGCCATCAAGCCGGCGCGCCGGGGGTAGCGGACGGCCCACTGGGGATCGTAAGGGGCGCTGGCCCAGCCAATCATCCAGCCACCGAGGAAATAGGAGAGGAGCGGCACGACCACCATGCCCACGGGGGCGCGGCGGATGTGGGGGGTGGGATCAAGGGTAACCTGACCGCCACGGTGGGCCGTATCATCCCCCAAACGATAAGCGGTCCAGGCATGCGCGGCCTCGTGCAGGGTGGTGGAAAATAAAAAGGCGAGATACCATTTCAGGCCGGTGGCGAGATCGTGCGTCACGCCGCCTTGGTAGGCGGCAGCGGGGGGTTTGTCAATGTCCGTTTACCGGGCGACGAATTAGCTGTTTTCCTTTGTTGCTTTCCTGGCGGGGGATTTTATAGTTTGCTTCACTTGTATCAAATCGGAATGAATAATCCAAACCAGCCAGAGCCGGCATGGGACATCGAGGCCGCCCGCGCGCTTTATAACATTCAGCGTTGGGGGGCCAAGTATTTTGACATCAACGAGGCCGGGCACGTGGTGGCCCGCCCGTTGCAGGAGGCGGGCGCGGCGGTGGACATCAATGATGTGATCGAGGAGGCGCGCGGGCGGGGCTTGAAATTTCCGCTGTTGATCCGCTTTCAGGACATCTTGCGGCACCGGGTGGAGGCGATTAACACGGCGTTTCGCAATTCCATCACGGAATTTAATTACCAGGGCAAATATCGCGGGGTGTTTCCGATCAAGGTGAACCAACTGCGCGAGGTGGTGGAGGAAATTCTGGATGCGGGCAAGGCGTGGGATTTTGGGCTGGAAGTGGGCAGCAAGCCGGAGCTGTTTGCCGGGCTGGCGTTGCAAAACCAGGTGGGCTGCCTGATTGTGTGCAATGGTTACAAGGACGCGGATTTCATCAAGATGGCGCTGCTGGGCATCAAGCTGGGCAAGAAAGTCATCATGGTGGTGGAGAAGCTCGAGGAACTGCGCCATATCATTGCCATTTCCAAGCAACTGGGGGTGGAGCCAATCGTGGGCATCCGGGCACGGTTGCTGAGCAAGGGGGCGGGCAAGTGGGCGGAGAGCGGCGGCGAGAACGCGAAATTTGGGCTGAGCACGGTGGAGCTGCTCACGGCCACGGAATTGCTGCGGTCGGAAAACCTGGGGCATTGCCTGAAGCTGCTGCATTTTCACATTGGCTCGCAGGTGCCGGATATTTTGACGGTGAAGAAAGCGGTGCAGGAGGCGGCCCGTTTTTATGCCAAGCTGTATAAAATGGGATTTGCGATCGAATACATGGATGTCGGGGGTGGCCTGGGCGTGGATTATGACGGCAGCCGGTCGGCCTTTGACAGCTCGACGAATTACACTTTGCAGGAATACACGAATGACATCGTTTATTACATCGCCGATGTGTGCAATGCCGAGAAAGTGCCGCATCCGAACATTATCAGTGAGAGCGGCCGGGCGATCGTGGCGCATCATAGCGTGCTGATTGTGGAAGTGTTTGGGTCCATTGAAAAAATCCGCCCGGGGAATGCCTTCATCTATGGGGATTCGGAGCATGCACTGGTGAAGGAATTGCTGGACATTAAAAAGAACCTGGACCGCGCGAACAAACTGGAGGCTTACCACGACGCGCAGGAACGGCGGGAGGACGCGCAGCAAATGTTCACGCTGGGGCTGCTGGATTTGCCGGACAAGGCGCGGATTGAAAATTTGTATTGGGAAATTGGCCAGGAAGTGGTGCAGAGCTTTCGCGGGCAGGCGTACATTCCCGAGGAAATTCGCAAGCTGGAGGATAGTCTCAGCGACCAGTACCTGTGCAATTTCTCCGTGTTCCAATCACTGCTGGACCACTGGGCGCTGGGGCAGTTGTTCCCGATCATGCCGGTCTGCCGCTTGAACGAACGGCCGACGCGCGAGGCCACGCTGGTGGACATCACCTGCGATTCCGACGGCCAGGTGAACAAGTTCATTGATCTGCGGGATGTGCGCGACACCCTTTCGCTGCATCCGCTGAACATCAACAGCCAGGGTAAAATCGAGCCTTACTACATCGGTTTCTTCCTGATGGGGGCGTACCAGGACATCATGGGTGACCTGCACAATTTGTTTGGCCGGGTCAATGAGGTTCACGTCTTCCTGGAACCGGACGAACCGGTGGGCTATTACATTGAGGAAATCATCGAGGGCAACACCGTGATTCATTCGCTGACCGCGGTGCAGTATGACGAGAATGAATTGAAGCGCCAGATGAAGGCGCAGATGGACGAGGCCATCAAGACAGACCGCATGAAGCCCTCGGAGGCGATGCGTTTGCTGGAAGAGTATGAACGCGGCTTGAAAGCTTACACGTATTTGTCGTTTTGACCTCCTCCCAAAATCAGGGCCCGGATCCCCGGACAGAAGGTGCCCTGCTGCGCTCCCTGGGGCAGCTGGCCCGGGGGTTGTCGGCATTGTTCTGGGGTTTGCCGGCGACACTGGTGGTGGCGGCGGAAACGGCGCGGGCGGACTGGCTCAAGCCACTGGGATTGCTGCCGGGGCTGGCCACGAATGGTTTGTTGCTGTACGGGCTGTGGCAAATGGGCAGTTTTCAACGGACGGAACGCCCGTGGTTGCGGGCTTTGGACCGGGCGAAGCTTTCGGGGCTGGTGAACTTTGGGCTGTGCCCGTTTATTTATTGGCACAACAAGGAACCGAGCCAGTTCTTTTTCACGTTCATGGTGGTGGTGCTGCAAGTCACGGCCCTGATTTTCCTGTACCACCTGAATCAAGTGATTGAACGGCTGGGGGCCATGCTGCCGGAGGAGACGTTGCGGCAGGAAACCCGGCAGTTCACGGCGCTCAACCGGAGCCTGCTGTTCACTTTGCTGCTGCTGACGGCGGCTTATGTGGGCCTGCTGCAAATCCCGCAACCCTCGGTGGGCATCGGACTTTTACTCGTCTGGATGCAGGATGGGGGTTTCTGGGTGCTGGTCTTTTTTGCCCTGCTGCCGCTGGCCATGACCATGGCCCTGCTTTGGAAAACCAAGGAGGTCATTCTGGACAGCGTCTTTGGCTCCCGCCATTGAGGCCAATGGACAACGGCCGGGCGGCGGCTTGCGCTTGCGTCATGGCCGGGTTGTTGGCAGTGTTGAGGTTAATCGTGAATATGTTGTCCTGCAAACTCCTGCCGTTGACCTCCGCCTGCCGGAGGCTGAGCCCATGATTCATCCGACTGCGGTTATTCATCCGGGGGCCAAACTGGACAGCACGGTGCGGGTGGGGCCGTATACGGTGATTGATGGGGAGGTGGTGCTGGGCGCCCATTGTGTCGTGGGACCGCACGTTTATCTGACCGGGCGCACGGTGCTGGGCACGCATAATGTCATCCATGCCGGGGCCGTGATCGGGGATGCACCGCAGGACTTGAAATATAATGGGGAGCCCACGGGGTTGCGGATTGGGGATCACAACGTCTTTCACGAGCATGTGACGGTGCACCGGTCAGCCAAAGTCACGGAGGACACCCTGGTGGGATCGCATAATTTTTTGATGGCCGGGTCGCATGTGGCGCATAATTGCCAGGTGGGGAATCACGTAATCATGGCCAACGGCGCGCTGCTGGCAGGGCATGTCACGGTGCACGACCGGGTATTTATCTCCGGGAACGCCCTGGTGCACCAGTTTGTGCGCGTGGGCACGCTGGCCTTGATGCAGGGGGGCGCGGCGATCAGCAAGGATTTGCCGCCGTTTACGATTGCCAGTGGCATCAACAGCCTCTGCGGACTCAATAGCGTGGGTTTGCGGCGGGCGGGATTCAACCCGGAACAACGGCTGGAATTGAAACGACTTTACCATCAACTGTTTCGCCGCAACGGTTCGTTCAGCGCGGCCCTGGCCCAAGCCCGGGCGGAATTTCACAGCCCGGGAGCCGTGCAGTTGCTGGAATTCATCGGGGCGAGCAAGCGCGGCTGGTGCGCTGATTTCAAGACCAAGCGGGGCTCAGGGCGAGCCAGTGTTGGCGAAGCGGAATAACGGCGCGGAACATCACGCTGCATGTATAAAATCATCGGCACCAACGGAAAGTCCTACGGTCCGGCCACGGGGGAGCAAGTGCGGCAGTGGATCCGGCAAAACCGGGTGGAAGCGCAGACTCATGTGTTGGTGACGGGTTCAGCGGAATGGACCCTGGTGGGCTTGTTGCCGGAATTTGCCGGGGAATTTTCGGCGGACGCGATTATAGGAGCGCCTCCCACCCTGCCGAAACGGAGTCGCTCCATGGCGAATGCGGGCTTATTTTGCGGAGTATTATCGATAACGCTTGGCTGTTGCTGCGGGGGATTCCCGTTTAATATATTAGGTCTGGTTTTCTCGGTGATTGCCCTCATTCAGATCGGGGAAAATCCGCAGCGTTATGAAGGCCGTGATTTGGCCATTCTGGGACTGGTTTTGTCGATATTGGGCTTTTTAGTGCTGGGCGGGGCGCTACTGTATCGTTAACCCCTGACATGAATCCGCAAGCAGGCTCGCCCACACCGGTGCCGCCGCCCTTAAAGCGGCCGCCCCTCGCGGTGCCGTTATGGTTCGGCATGGCAACGCTGGCCTTGCTGGTTTTGGGAGGATTGCTGGTGATTTATTTCTTTGATCCAGCGGCCACGGCATTGTATCCCGGCTGTGCGTTTCACCGGGTCACGGGTCTGAATTGTCCGGGTTGCGGGGCGACGCGCGGGATGCATGCCTTGCTGCATGGCGATTGGCGGCGGGCACTGAAAGACAATGCGCTGGTGATGCTGACCGGCGTGGTTTTGCTGGCCCGGGCCGGCTGGCTGGGGGTGGAGCGGCAGCGGGAGCGGCCGGTGCCTTCCCTGATTCCCACCTGGTCGCTGATTCCCTGGCTGGTGCTGGCTTTGGTCTTTGGAGTGGTGCGGAATTTGCCCATGGGGGCGTGGCTGTCCCCATGAGGCAGGAACTTTTGGCTTTAATGGAAGGGCAGAGTCGTGTTCAATCTTCCCACTATGAGTTTGACACATCCTCTGACCACCACGGCGTTTGAGCTGCCGGGCTACCGGGTGGTGAAATCGTTTGGGGTGGTGCGCGGCATCATGGTGCGCTCGCGGTCGGTGATTGGCAATGTGGGGGCGAGCATTCAAGCGCTGTTTGGCGGCAACATTTCCCTGTACACGGAGCTGTGCGAGCGGGCCCGGGAGGACACCTTTAACCTGATGTTGACCCACGCGGGTCAATTGGGGGCGAACGCGGTGATTGGCGTGCGCTATGATGCGACGGAAATTGCGCCGGGCATCACCGAGGTCTTGTGCTATGGCACGGCGGTGTTTGTCGAGGCAACGTGATGTGCAGGCGAGGGTTGATTTTATGGGGGCAAACCCGATGACCACGGAGGCTCGGGCATGAAGGCGCTGAGTGCGGATTCCCTGATGGCGCGACTGCTGGGCAAACTGGCGCGGGCGACCGTTCGTCATCCCCGCTGGTTTGTCATCCCGCAGGTGGTGCTCTTTGTGGTGTGTGTGTTCTATGCCCTGCCCCAGCCGTATGGCTGGCTGGAATTTGACACCAACCGGGATGACTTGGTGGGGGCGAACAAGAAGTACCAGCACAATTTTCTGGAATTCAAAAAGGAGTTCACCCAGCAGGATGATCTGGTGGTGGTGGTGCAAAGCGAAAATGCCGAGAAAAACCGGCAGTTTGTCGAACGCCTGGGCGCGCGGCTGGAGGCGGAAACCAATCTCTTCACGGATGTTTTTTACAAAGGGGACCTGAAAATGATGGGCCCGAAGGCCCTGCTGTTTGTGCCGGAGGAAAGCCCGGACTTTGACCATGGCAATTTCAAAAATCTGGCCGCTTTGGTGGACAAGTTCAAAGCACCCGCGGATGCCAGTCAACCGGTGACGGCCCCGGCGGTCGAGGCGGTTTCCCAATATGTCAGAGACCACTTGTCCCCGGCCACGCGGACAGCCCTGGCGCAATACGGGGGTGCCCGCGCGGACGCCACGCCATTGCTCACGGTCCTGACGAATGATTTAAACCGCCTGGTCCATGGGCCACTGATTTACAATCCCCAACGCTTCAGCGGCATCCCCCTGCGAGCCGCCACGCAGAAACTGCTCCGCGACGCGCCGGCGGGCGGGGAGCGACTGGCGATGCTCAACCGGTTGCTGCTGGAGGATGCCTATCCGGAGGAAATTTCCCGGAGTGATTTGGAGGAATTACTGCGGACGCTGAAGGTGTTTCGCCCCTTCATTACCCAATTCACCCGGGCGACCAATCTGGTAACATTCTTCGACCAGGTGAACACGCAATTCCGCACGGCCCCGCGGGAGGCGAGCGCGCAAACGGACTCGTTGATCGGGGCGCTGCCGGCGCTCCAGCGGATTTTGACACAGGCGAAGGACAGCCTGACGCAACCGGGCCCCCCCCTGTCCCCGGGCGTGAATGCTTTGTTTGACAGCAGTGCAGAGGCTGAGAACGCGAGCTACATCACGTTTGCCAGGGGAACCATTTTCCTGGTCTCGGCGCATGCGCCGAATGACGACCTGAACGAGGCGGCGGTGAAACGTTTCCGCGAACTGGTGGCACAGACGATCACGGAAGTGCCGGGGCTGAATGTCGGACTGACCGGCGAGCCGGTGCTGGAGCAGGATGAAATGGCCCAGTCGCAAAAGGACACCACGGTGGCGAGCATTGTGTCGCTGGTGTTATGCGCGCTGATTTTTATTTACGGCTACAATGAGACCGGGCGGCCGGTGAAGGCGACCCTTTGCCTAGTGGTGGGTCTGGCGTATACACTGGCATTCGCCACGCTGACGGTGGGCCACCTGAACATCCTGACCATCACCTTCGTGCCGATATTGATTGGCCTGGCGATTGATTTTGGGGTGCATCTGGTCACGCGGTACGAAGAGGAATTGCGGCATGGACGCACGGAAGAGGAGGCTTTGGTCAAAGCGATGGTGTACACCGGCCAGGGGATTTTCACGGGCGCCCTCACCACGGCGGGCGCCTTCATCGCCATGTGGTTCACGGATTTCAAAGGCATCCAGGAAATGGGCATCATTTGCGGCGGTGGTTTGATGGTGTGTTTCATCCCCATGATGACGCTGCTGCCCGTCATGCTGCTGCGCGGCCGCCAAAACGTCATCGACCACCAGCCGTCGGCCACGGAGGCCCGGGCGAGGATAGAAAATCTCTGGTTGCAACGACCGCTGCTGGTGACGGTGTTTATCGTGATCACCTGCTCGCTGGCGGCCACGCAACTGCCCAAGGTATTTTTCGATTACAACTTGTTAAACATGCAAAGCGCCGGCCTGCCAGCGGTGGTGTTTGAGGAAAAATTGATCAATTCGGCGGATAAATCAGTGCTCTACGGTGCCGTGGTGGCGGACAATCTGGCGCAGGCCCGGGAGCTGGAAAAAAAGTTCAAGGCGCTGACCAACACGGTGGCGGATGTGGAGTCGGTGGCGGCGTTTATGACCCCGGACCAGGCGGGGAAACTGCAACTCATCCACCAAATCAAACAAGAGGTGGCCAGCCTGCAATTCCAGCCGCCGGACGCAGGGCCGGCGGATACCAGCGCCTTAAGCCGCACGCTCTACTCGCTCTATGGCTACCTGGGGGCGGCCCAGGCGGAAGTGGGCACCAATGATCCCGCGCTGACCAAACAATTGGGATCGCTGCGCCAGGCCATCCAGCAATTCCGCGCGGACATGCTCAGTGGGGAGGGAGTGATGGTGACCGTGCACGCGGAAAAAATCGCTCAATTTCAGCAGGCACTGTTCCGGGACATCCACGACACCTTCCAGGCCCTGCAAAACCAGGATGACAGTGCACCGCTGAACGTGGCGGATTTACCCCCGGCCTTGCGGGACCGGTTTGTGGGAGGCACCGGCAAATACCTGCTGCAAATTTACCCGCGCGAAAATGTATGGCAGCGGGAGTACCAGGAAAAATTCATCCAGGATCTTCGCAGCGTGGACCCCAATGTGACGGGGACACCAGTGCAACTGTACGAATACACCTCCCTGCTCAAGGAAAGCTACGAGCGCGCGGCCATTTATTCCCTGATCGCCATCGCCCTGCTGGTGATGATTCACTTCCGCAGCTTGCTGGCCGTGGTCCTCGCCTTGATCCCGGTGGGCATTGGCACGCTCTGGCTGGCCGGTTTGATGGGCTGGCTGGGAGTGCCATTTAATCCAGCCAACATCATGACCCTGCCGCTGGTCATTGGCATCGGGGTCACCAACGGCATTCATATTTTGAACCGGTATGCGGAGGAGCGCACGCCCGGTATTTTATCGCGGAGCACGGGCAAGGCCGTGCTCGTCTCCGGCCTGACGGCGATCGCGGGTTTCGGCAGCTTGATTCTCGCGAAACATCGTGGTATTCATAGTTTGGGATTTGTCATGGCCAGCGGGATTGCCTTGTGCATGGTGGCGGGACTGACGTTTCTGCCGGCACTCCTGGCATTGCTGGGAAAAAAAGGACTTTTGATCGATAAAAAGACGGCAGCGGAATAAAAAGCCGGAAAATAAAAAACCCGGCACCGGCTGGACAAAACCGGCACCGGGTTCTGGAGGAACCGAGGTGAAAAACCTCAATTAGGAGTACTTTATTTAAAAATGTTAAAATTGTCAAACCCTATGTTAACTTTGACAAAAGAGCGTGAATTTGTTCCTCTTAGAATGACAAATAACGTTAACGTAAAATTAACAATTTTTATAAGAAAGCCGCACGGGAAAGGTCGGTTACAGAAATGAAGCGATTTGGCAGATCGGGTTTGGTCGTGATTTGGGTGGCTTGGCTGGGTTTTACTCCAGCCATGGCCGCCCTGGCGGACGCCTGCGCTGGACCGGCCTGGCAGACCTTTGAGCTGACCTTGGAAACCGGCACGCGCACGGAGATGGCCGGGCCATTTTATTACCGGCAGCAACGCGGCACCGAGACGACCATAGCCTGGCCGCCATTTTTTTCCCGCTGCACCAACCCCGCCCTGGAGGCGCGGGAGGATAATTATTTGTATCCGCTGCTTTCGTACAATGTTTATGGCAAGGAATACCACTGGCAATTTGCGCAGATGCTTAATTTTGCCGGCGGGTCCTATCCGGAGGATGGTGACGCCCGGCGTTTTACCATTTACCCGCTTTATTTCCAGCAACGTTCCACCAATGCGGACGAAAACTACACGGCGGTGGTGCCGTTCTATGGCCACATCAAGCACCGGTTAATGCTAAATGATGTTTATTTTGTGATGTTTCCGTTTTATGCGGAAACGCGCAAAAAGGGGTACGTGACGGACAATTACCTGTATCCCTTTGTTTCCTTGCGCCAGGGAGACCATCTGGAGGGGTGGAAAGCCTGGCCACTGGCGGGCCACGAGCACAAGGAAATCACCTGGACCACAAATGGGTTTGGGGAGGTGACCACGGTGCCGGGGCACGATAAATTCTTTGCGCTTTGGCCGATTTACCATAAGACCGCCACCGGTCTGGGCTCGGAGAACCCGGAGTATTCCGAGGGGGCCATTCCCTTCTACACGCAATCGCGCTCGCCCGAGCGCGATGAAACCTCCGTGCTTTGGCCGTTCTTTAGCTGGATCGACGACCGGCAGAAGCATTACCACGAGTGGCAGGGCCCGTGGCCATTGGTGGTTTTCACCCGCGGGGAAGGCAAGCATACTTCGCGGGTTTGGCCGGTGTTCAGTGAATCTGCCAATGCGAAACAGGAGAGTGATTCCTACCTCTGGCCGCTGTACCAGTATCGCGGATTCCATTCCGATTTGGTGGCGAGCGAGCGCCACCGGGTGATGTTTTATCTCTATGAAAGCACGGTGGAGCACAACCTCGCGAAGGGCACGGAGAAAAGACGATTAGACATGTGGCCGTTTTTCACCTGGCACCGGGATGAGCACGGCAGCACGCGTTTGCAAGTATTCGCCCCGATTGAACCGGCCTTGAATGAGCAACGCGGGGTGAACCGCAACTGGTCGCCCCTCTGGTCCGTGTGGCGGGCGGAGGACAATGCGACCAATGGCCATAGCAGCCGCTCCCTGCTGTGGAACTTGTACCGCAGCGAGAGCACGGCCACCACAAAAAAAAGCTCGCTCCTGTTTGGCCTTTTCCAGTATATGCATGCTGGTGACACGGACCGCTGGCACTGTTTTTACGGTCTGGATTTCAACTTGTCCAAGCAGGTAAACACGCCGGTTCAATGATCTGACGCCACGCCCAAATTATGTTTGATAACATTGGTCAAATGGTCCTGCTATTCTGGCGCACGCTGGGGGCGCTGCCGCTGGCGTGGCGGCAACGGCAGAAGGTATTTGAGCAGTTTTTTGAAATTGGGAACGCGAGTTTGCTGATGGTTTGCATGCTGTCCTTTTTCATTGGCGGCGTGCTTTCGCTGCAAACCGGCCCGGCGCTGGTGGAACGCGGCCTGCCGAGTGCAGTGGGGGGGATTGTGGGTCTGGCGGTGGCCCGGGAACTGGCTCCGGTGATGATGGCGATCCTGATTGCGGGGCGCATCGGCTCCGCCATGGCCGCGGAGATTGGCTCCATGCGGGTTTACCAGGAAATCGATGCGCTGCGCACCATGAACATCAATCCCATTCATTACCTGGTGCTGCCGCGACTGGTGGCGATTGCCCTGGCCCTGCCGATGCTGGTGGTGCTGGCGATTCTGATTGGCTGGTTTGGGGGGGCGACGGTGGCGGAAATCAACCATCACATGGCCATTCCCTTTGCCGTTTTCTTTGGTGACCTCCGCAGCATGGTGGAGCTCAAGGATGTGGCGAATGGGGTTTTCAAAACCTTCTGTTTTGCGATCATCATTGGGACGGTTTCCTGTCACCAAGGCATGGCGACGATTGGCGGCCCGCGCGGCATTGGCCGGTCGGTCACCAAGGCGGTGGTGAATTCCATTATTTTGATTGTGATGTTTGATTACATCCTTACCCGCTTGTTGCTTCACTGATGAATTCACCTGCTCAAAAACCCGATGGCGTCAAACTCGAAGTGCGCGGGTTGCGCAAGAGTTTTGCCAGCCAGGAAGTGCTCCAAGGACTGGACTTCACCGTGCAGCCCGGCGAAATTTTTGTGATCATGGGCCCCAGCGGCAGCGGCAAGAGCGTGCTACTGAAGCATTTGATCGGCCTGGAAGCGCCGGATGCGGGGGAGATCCTGGTGAACGGCGAATCCATCATGACACCGGAGATTGCGGCCAAATACCGCATGGCGCTGGTTTTTCAATCGGGGGCGCTGCTCAATTCCCTCACGGTGGGGGAAAATGTGGGGCTGTATTTGACGGAACACCGTTTGAAGCCACCGGCGGAAATCGAGCGCATTGTCCGCGAGAAGCTGGCGGATGTGCGGTTGAGCGAGGCAATCCATAAAATGCCCGGGGAGCTCTCCGGGGGCATGAAAAAGCGGGCGGCCATTGCCCG
Organism: uncultured Verrucomicrobia subdivision 3 bacterium; assembly: GCA_903875465.1. Lineage (GTDB taxonomy): Bacteria > Verrucomicrobiota > Verrucomicrobiia > Limisphaerales > UBA11358 > UBA11358. Next base: position 53,317 of record CAIQWB010000117.1, on the reverse strand, counting down.
GGCCCTGGTAATTGAGCCCCAATTGATTCTTTACGATGAACCCACGAGTGAACTGGATCCCCTGTCCTCCGTGGTCATTGGCCAGGAAATTTGGAATCTCAACCAAAACACCCGCGTGACCTCGCTGGTGGTGACGCATGACCGTGACCTGGCCTTTGGGGTGGCGGATCGCATTGCAGTCATGGATGGGGGCCAGATTCTCACGATCGGCACCCCGGAGGCGGTAAAGGCCTTTCCCGATGCACGGGTGCAAACTTTTCTGAACGCGGATTTTAAACGCGAACCTCGATTTAAAAATATATGAAAAATTCATTGGAAACCAAGCTGGGCATGTTTGTCGTCGTGGCTGTGCTGGCCGCGTGGTTCATTGTGGAGACCCTGGGCGGCGTGGAGATGTTTCGCGGTGGCTACCATGTGGTGGCCCAGTTTGACACGGCCCAAGATTTGAAAGTGGGCGACCTGGTGAAAATGGCGGGGGTGGAAATTGGTCGCGTGGAAAAAATCGCCCTGGCGGAACAGAAAGTTCAAGTCACGATGAAGCTGCATGACAATGTCATGGTGAAAACCGACAGCAAAGCACTGATCAAATTCACCGGGCTGATGGGGCAGAATTTTGTGGCGATTGACTTTGGTTCAGCGGCGGCGCCCAAAGCTTTGGATAACGCGGTATTGGAGACGGCGGAACAACCCGACCTGAGTGCAATTATGGCCAAACTGGATAATGCGGCCTCAGGGATTGCCAAGGTGGCCAGCAGTTTCTCGGGTGACAAAATTGACAACGTCCTCGGTCCGCTCACCGATTTCTTTAAACAAAACAGCGGCCCGCTCACCGCCACGATTGCGAATATCAAGAATGTTTCGAGCCAGATTGCCGCTGGACAGGGAACCGTGGGCAAACTCCTTTATGATGACAGCTTGTACAGTTCCGCCATGTCGACCGTGACCAACATTCACGAAACGGTGACGGAGGCGAAACTCATGGTGGATAATGTCAGTGCCGGCCAGGGCACGATTGGGAAGTTGTTGACCGATGAGGCGCTGTACCGGTCCACCACGGCCTCGATGACCAACTTGAATCAAATCCTGTACAAGATCAACAATGGCCAGGGTTCGGTGGGCAAGCTGGTCAATAATGATGATTTACTGGTCAATGCGAAGGTCTCGCTCCAAAAGCTGGACAAGGCGGCCGATGGATTGGAAGATCAGGGGCCGCTCAGTATTCTGGGGATTATGGCGGGCAATCTGTTTTAACCCGGGTTTAATTATTGGACTCGTATCAAGTCGAGCTCGGTTAAGCCTTCGGGCAATTCACCCTGGCTGACATAATTATAGCCGGCCCCCACGCCGAAGGTTGGCAGGCCCAGGGCCAGTACCAGATCCTCGTGCCGCTCCACCTCAAAGGTGTAGCCGTCCTCATCCAAACCTGACTGGCGCAGGATTGATTCCACCGCCGCGACGTTGGGGGATTCAAAGGCAGCGCATAATTTAGCCGCATCCCCACCCGAGGGAGCGGCAGGTTCAGCGTCGGGATCAAAATAATTCGGGGAGGAATCATATTGATCCTCCAGGTTGCCATACAAATAAAGCAGGTAGTTGAGAATATCGTCGTCGTGGTTGAGGACGGCCAGCACGGGACAACGAAACTGCCGGGAGAGCTGCTCGGCAAGTCCGGCGAGAAGTTCGGGATCCTGGGAATCGCAGGCCTCATCAAAAACCACCACGCAGCCTGCCTCGGAAGGGGTGACCAAGGCCGTCCGCCCGGCCAAAGCAGCCGCCACCTCCGCCTGAGTGGGCCCACGCAGCGTCAGGTTGGTATAGAAGTTTCCCATAGTTGAAGGCGGCTAGGCCAAATGCAGGTTTTTGAGCACTTGCACGGTGGATCGGGCTTTGTTCAGAGTGTAAAAATGCAAACCGGGCACGCCGGCACGCAGGAGTTCCTCGCACTGCCGGGTGGCATATTCGATGCCGAATTCGGTGGCGGCCTCGTCATTGCCAACGAGTTTGTCCAAGGATTGCTGGAGGGCAGCGGGGATTTTTGCCCCGGAAAGCTGGGTGAACTTCGTAATCTGCCCGGCATTCAAGATGGGAATGATGCCGGGAATAAGCGGAACGGTCACTCCGAGTTTTTGGGTGAGGTAATCGCGAAATTCAAAATAGTCCGCGTTATCGAAGAATAACTGGGTGAGCACAAAATCGGCGCCGGCATCGATCTTTTCCCGCAGATGCTGCCAATCGGTGTGCTTGCCCGCGGTGCAGGCGATGTGCCCCTCGGGAAAGCCGGCGGTGCCCACGGAAAAATCACCATGATCACGGATGAATTTAACCAATTGGGAGGAATATTCAAACCCATTGGCGGTCGCCTGAAACACGCCACCGCCGGGCGGGTCACCGCGGAGGGCGAGAATATTGTGACAACCCAAGGCGCGGAATTTTTCCAAGAGAGCGAGGATTTCGGCCTGAGTGTGGTTCACACAGGTGAGATGCGCGAGGGCGGTGAGGTGGTGGTCCCGCTGAATACGATCCACAATCATCAGGGTTTTTTCCCGGGTACTGCCGCCAGCACCATAAGTAACCGAACAAAAATCCGGACGGGTGGCCAGCAGGGCCGGGATTTGCCGTTCGAGCAAATTTCGATCCCCCTCCTCGGTTTTCGGGGGGAAAAATTCAAATGAAACGGCGGGCTGACGGGCCGCCATTTTGGCGGCTAATATATCGCGGATGAGTGCCATGCCCTTAAATTATGATGGTCACGACAAACGATGCCAAGCTTTGTCTATTTGGATGTGTAAAAAAGGAAAAAGCCCCTTCCGGCAGAGCCGAAAGGGGCAAAGGATTCTAAGTTAACTTAGAACTTGTAGATGATGTTGGCATAGAGGCCAACGGAATCACGCTTGGTGGTCAAGTTGCCACTAACGTAGCTCGTGTTGGGCAACAAATTGCCGCCACCCTGGAGGTTTTGATCCCAGCGGACTTCCAAACGGGAGATGACATTGGCCCACAGATCATACTCGATCGTGCCGGTCAATTCCACCAAGTTCAGAGAGCCAGAATACTTCGAGGCGGTATAAGAATCGGCCTCAACATATTCACCACGAGCGCTGAAGCTCAACTTGTCGGAGGCTTGATATTTGCCGTACAGGCCGAGTGCCAGCACGTCATAATCAAAGGTGTTGCCACCCGTGTTTTCATAGCCACCCAAGAAGTTGCGGGCGTAGTCGAAAGCCAGACCGCCAGTGACTTCTTTCCAAGGAGTGTTCAGGGTCAAACCACCGTAGTAGTTGACCTGGTTGCCACCCATGTAACCGCCGGTGTAGCCGTTTTGAACCGTGTTCGCACCACCGTAGAGGACGCCGACGAACGCAGCAGAACCAGCCGCCCAGCCCCAAGAAGAGGGAGCCGTGATGGTAGCGTCACCGAAGTAAGCCAGATGCCAGGTGCTCTGGGTCAGCCCGCTGTTGCTGTTGCGGTTATTGATGAATCCGGCAGACGTATCAGCCGCGCCACCGTTCAGGGACAGCAGATCGTTAACCTTGTAAGTGGCGGAAACGCCGGTCAATTCGGTCGGTTCGATGGCATAGCCATAGGAACGGGTGTAGTTCGGGTTGCTGCCCGAATCAAAGACTTCGTAGCCGAGCGGGGAGTCAAACACGCCGACTTTGAAATCCAGACCATTGCCCACCGGGGCATTCAAGCTGACGAACGCCTGTTTAATGGCGAAATCGCTCGAGGTCGTGGCTTTCGTGCCAACGGAAGTATTGTAACCAACGGCATCAGGACCAGCGAGCAGGTCGACTTGATAACCGGACGCCCAAGGGGTCGCGTCTTCGGGCTTGGCGATGGAGAGCTTCACCACATCGAGGTTGAAACCATTTTCCTTGCCAGACTGAAACGGGATAGCCGCAGCGGGGGAGCTGTAGTATTTATCCGTCAAGCCCACGTTGGCCGAAGCGCTGACATAACCACTGATGGTGGTGTTCGAGAGCGCGGTTTGCACGGCGCTCGGTTTTTCGTCGGCACGAGCCGCCGAGGTCAAACTGACCACGCCGACAGCTGCCAGACCCAATGTCCATTTATTAAACTTCATCTTGTTCCTCCGATGTTGTTTGTTTTGTTTGTTTACTTTGTTTGTTTGCGCCAATGCGCCTCCGGCAAACCCAGTTTGCCGTCGCACGGTTAAGTGCATTTGCCCGTTACGTTATAATATTTGCCAAATTGTGACAATACTTTTTTATCAGACCTAATTGAACTGGGCAAAAGTCGGTCACTTGATCCCGCAGCACCCGGAGGCACGTGAATGATCGGATGCTCCACCTGAAACCTCTGACCGAGCTGGTTTTCGGAGGCAACAGGGGATCATTCATTGAGCATGGGATGGAAAATTCATTGGCCGAGCGGCGGCGTCACGGTATTGTCTGGGCAGCCAAAGTCTGCCCCCGGGGTTCGGGTGGACGGCCCGGCAGAGGGGTCATCGGGTGGGGCGTGACGGAATAATGATAACGACCGGGTGCAGCCAGCTGGCAGTTTCTAAATTTATGAAGACTTTATTATTGGCACTAAGCAGTGTGGCCCTCTTATCGATGGCTGGTTGCGCGACGGCACCACACCTGGCGGATGCGGACACCATCCAGGGCACTTGGGCCGGGCGGGAATTCCGCCAAGGTCAGGTTTACAAAAGCTGGTTGAATCTTACCGGCCGGGAATACGAATTGCGTGCCGCCGACGGCAAGGAATGGTACAGAGGAACGTTTACGCTATTGGAAACGGCCAGCCCCAAGCAAATGACGGTGAGCCTGACGCAATCGTCCGTGCCAAAATCGGCGGGGCAACCGATCCATGCGGTGTACCAGCTCGAACTGGGTACGGAGGGCCACGACCGGCTGGTGATCACGGCCAATCCTCCCGGAAACCCGAAGATGCCGGATGGATTGGGGGATCGCCATGCCCGGCAGATTATTTATACCCGGGAGTGAGCCCCGGCATTTCGCCGGCGGGTAGTACAAACATACGATGCCGGGCGGGTGAATTGGGATTGAATGGCACCGGCCAGCCTGCTACTTTCGCGATGAACCCAGAACTTATGAAAAACTACCCGCGCTTGGCGTTTACTCGTGGCCGCTCCCAAGAAGGCACTTCACCAGCCGCCTTTACACTTATTGAACTTTTGGTGGTTATCGCCATTATTGCGATCCTGGCAGCCATGTTGCTGCCGGCTCTGGCCAAGGCAAAAGCCAAGGCGCAACAGGCATATTGCACCAATAATTCCAAACAATTAGGTCTGGCCATGGTGCTTTATGTGGGCGACAACAACGATGTTTACCCGGGGGCCGCCTCGGCCAATACTTATGGTCCGCATTTGGAGGACTGGATTTACTGGCGTGCTGGAGCAAACATGCAGACAGTCAATGGCACGTTGATGACCCTGAACAAGAGCACCTTGGTAACCCAACTGGGAACCGGCGGTTCCACCAACATGTTTCGGTGTCCGATGGATACGGACGATCGGGACCGGATTACCTATGCGCAAAGTGGGGATGGGCCTTATTTATTTAGTTATGAAATGACCAGTTTCAACGTGAATGGTTCGACGGGCTCGGGAATCACCACGATTATTGACCTCAATGGGGTGGCGTATAAGTTTAAATCCACCGCCGTGCGGCGGCCCTCGAGTAAAATGATGGTGGTGGAACCGGTGGCCCGGCTGGTACCAGGCGACGAGCCGGATATCGAAAAGGCCATGGGATCGAGCTGGGTGGTGCAATGCGGGCGATTTCAGCCCTTTAATACCGCCAAAACGTCGCTGAACAACTTCCTGACGGTGCGCCACAGCAAACGGAGCAACACCACCTTTGTGGATGGGCATTCGGAAGCCGTTGGCCAGAATTACGCCACTAATATCATTTATTTGGACCCCACTAATTGATATCAAGCCCTGCGGGAAGGCTATTCCCAAGGTATCAAGTCCATTAAGGCATAAAAAAAGGGCGCATTCAGTGAATGCGCCCTTTTTACCAGCTGTTCCGTTCGCAAGGAAGGGAAGCGGTCTACACCGCCACTACTTTGCCCGGCTGGGGCTGGATGACTTTGATTTTGGGGTGGCGGATGCGAATTTGTTCCTCGAACCACTGGCGGGCAGCTTCATCGCCATGGCCCAGCAAGACCACGCGAGGGGAAACCTGGCCGACAAAATCGAGCAAATCGGCCCGATTGGCATGGGCGGTGAGATCAAAATCATCCACTTCGCACCGGCGGGTCACCTGGCCGGCACTGGGGCTGAAAACGAAGGTTTCGCCATGCTTGGAGGCTTTTAAACGGCCACCGGGCGTTTCGGGATCCGCATAACCCACAAAGAAAATTGCCTGCTTCTCGTCGCCGATCATGCGGGCGGCGAGATTATGCGCGGCCGTATTTTCGCTCATCATGCCGGCGGTGATCACAAAAATCCGGCCACCGGTCAGCTTCATGTTTTCGGACTGACCCTGCTCCAATACGATGAGGTTGAGGGCTTCGTGCAACTGCAAATTGGTGTGCTGCCGGTGGGTGCGGTGGGCTTCCAAGTCGTAAATTTCGGTAAACACCCGGCCCAGACCACCGATGTAAATCGGCTGGTTTTTCAATTTGCCGGCGCGCATCAACTGGGCGAGCAAGGCGAGAATTTCCTGGGTGCGACCCAGGGCGAAGGAGGGAATCAGGACGCAGCCCTTGCGTTTGAGGGCGTTTTGAATGGCATTACTGAGCCGTTCAATTTCCTTTTCGCGGGTGAATTCCGGGGCGACGGCGCGGGCGCCACGGGTGGTTTCCATGATCAAGACATCGGCCTTGACGCCTTCAAAACGGGCGGCCCGCAGAATGGTCTGATCGTGAAAACAAACGTCGCCGGTATAGAACAAGGTTTCTTTTTTGCCGCGCACCATGATGCCAGCGGAACCCAGGGTGTGGCCGGCGTCAAAAAATTCGAGGGTGGGGGAGGGTTTGCCCTGGCGGGATTTCTGGAAGCCGGCCCATTCGATTTCGCGATTGTAGCGAAAGCCTTGAAAGCGGGAGGCGATGTCATCCACTTCGTCGTGCGAGTAGAGGGGATAATCGCGGATGCCCAGTTCATCCCGCTGCCGGGTCATGACATTCACGGAGTTATGCAGGACCCGCTCGATAATGAAGTAACTGAGCTCGCTCATCAGCACATGCGCCTTGGGAAAATGGCGCAAGGCCACGGGCAGCGTGCCCACGTGATCATGATGGCAATGGGAAATTGCAATGGCGTCCAGATCGTTCTGGCCGATGGACTTGTAAACGGGGAGGCCCTCACGACCTTCGCGCTTGGGATGCATGCCGGCATCGAGCAGCAAGCGATGGTCGTCCACCTCCACGAGCCAGGCGCTGGCGCCAATGGCGGTATCGGGGTTAAGATTGGTGATATTCATGGCCGGTATTTAAAGAGCAACGGTAAAGCAGCGGCACCTCATTGGGCGGCCGCTTCCGCGACCGCGGCGCGGATGGTTTCCTTGAATTGATCAACTCCCTGGTCGAAGGCCGCGGAAATGGGCAGCACGGTGACTTTGCGCACCTTCTTTTTAAACTGTTTCAAATTCTCCTCGGCCACGGCCTCATCCATTTTATTGGCGACCACCAAACGGGGTTTTTCGAGCATGGAAGGATCGTACAATTCGAGTTCCTTCAACAGGCATTTATAATCATCCCAGGGCTTGCGATTGTCGGTGCCGGCCATGTCGAGGAGCAGCACCAGGATTTGGCAGCGCTTGATATGACGCAAGAAGGCGTGCCCCAGCCCCACATTTTGGTGGGCGCCTTCGATCAAGCCGGGGACGTCGCAGACGGTGAGGCGATGCCAGTCGGCATATTCCACGATGCCAATTTGGGGATGCAGGGTGGTAAAGGGATAGGCGGCCACTTTGGGCCGGGCATGGGAAATGGCGGTGAGCAGGGTGGATTTGCCGGCATTGGGGTAGCCGACCAAACCCACTTCGGCAAGAATGCGCAGCTCCAGGAGATAATTACCTTCCCCACCCGGCTCACCGGGTTGCGCGAAGCGCGGGGTCTGGCGGGCGGCGGTGGCGAAATTACGATTGCCGAGACCGCCCCGTCCGCCCTGGCATAGAATGAATTGCTCCCCATGCTGGGTGAGATCGGCGATGATTTCACCCTTGGTGGAATCGGCCACGGCGGATTCGCTGGTGGTATCCACGTTTAAATCCACTTCCTGGGCGACTTCGCCACTGGCGCTGCGCAGCAAGGGGCGTTTGCGGCCGCTGGTGTGCAAACGGGGCTGTTCCTCGACTGCTTCGGCATCCTCGTCATCTTCCTCCTGGGCTTTGGCCACGACGGAATCGGCCGGAACCGCCTGGTCAGGCAAGCGCCAGACGAGGGTGCCGCAGGGGACTTTGATGATCAAATCTTTGCCGGCATGGCCATCCATGCCCTTGCCCATGCCGGCCTCACCGTCCTGGGAGATCAAGCGGGGCACATAATACTGGGCGATGAGATTGTTCAAGTCATGATCGGCCTGCAAAATCACGCTGCCGCCGCGACCGCCATTGCCGCCGCTGGGGCCGCCTTTGGTGATGTAAGCTTCGCGATGAAACGCGACGCAGCCTTTGCCACCGTGGCCGGCGCGCGCGTAGATTTTGATTTCGTCAATAAACATGAACTCTGGCTGGATCGTTAAATACACCGAAAGGCGGGGGCCGAATAGTAAAATCGGCTGGCTGTTTCGGACAAGCCCTGGCCCGCCACCAAATAAAAAAGGCGAGGCCGGTGACCTCGCCGTGAAAATGAGCTGGGGCGACGCTTAGTTTTGCGCGACGGCGGCTTCGGCCACCACATTGACGCGGCGGCTGCCCTTGTCAAACAGAACCTTGCCGTCAACGAGGGCGAACAGGGTCCAGTCACGACCGGTGCCAACGTTTTTGCCGGCCAGGAACTTGCTGCCACGCTGGCGGACGATGATGCTGCCGGCACTGACAATCGTGCCGCCAAATTCTTTTACGCCCAACCGCTTACTTACGCTGTCGCGGCCGTTTTTTACGCTGCCTTGTCCTTTTTTATGTGCCATAACTATGCCTTAAGCTTTGATTTCTTTGATTTTGACGATCGTCAATTCCTGACGATGGCCGATGGTTTTGTGATAACCTTTGCGGCGCTTCATCTTGAAAGTCAGTTTTTTTTCACCGCGAATGTGCTCGACGACATCCGCCACCACAGTGGCTCCGGTGACAACCGGCGTGCCCACGGCCACCGCGCCATCGCGGTTAACCAGCAGGACGCGGTCAAAAGTGAACGGCTGTCCGGCTTCAACAGCCAGGCGCTCGATTTCCAGCGTGTCGCCAGCGGCGACGCGATATTGTTTGCTTCCGGTTTCTAAAACGGCGTACATAAATTTTCCCGCAATGGGTTGATAATTAAGCCAGATATTTTCGAAACTGTCAACGAATCATTTTAAAGTTTTTAAACCTTTTTTAAAAAGCTCCTTGTCATCCCCTGATTCCATGATATTATGGGCGTCCATTTTATGAAGACGGACATACATCCCAAATATGTGGACGCGGAAATTCGTTGCGCCTGCGGCAATGTGATCAAGACGCGTTCCACCAAGCCCACGGTCATCGTTGGCATTTGCAACGTCTGCCATCCTTTTTACACGGGCCAGCAGAAATTCGTGGACACCGCCGGTCGCGTGGATAAATTCCAGCAGCGCGCCGCCAAAACTCTGGCTGCCCAGACGGCGTTCGCCGGCAAGAAGAAAAAGAAAGTATAGTCCCCTGCCTTTCCACCGCCCGCCCGCGTATTTTATGCGCGGGCGGGCGGATTCTTTTTTACCGGGTCCCCGCTGAATCCGCCCCTGCCCCCCATGGATTTACAACCGCACATCGAACGTTTCGCCCGCCGCCTTGCTGAAGTTGAGGCGGCGCTGAGTGATCCACGGGTGTTCGACCATGCGCAGCGCGCCCAGGAACTGTCCCGCGAATACGCCCGGCTCAAGGAGCTGGTGGCCACAGGCAACGCCTATCTGCGCACACTGGCGGAGCTGGCGGACAACCGCGCTCTCTGGAAAACGGAATTGCCCGATTCCGAGATGGGGCAAATGGCCCGCGAGGAAATCGCCCGGCTGGAAGCGGAGGAAAAGCGCCTTACCGTCCAGGTGCTGCGCGGCTTGGTGCCGCCCGACATCACCGATTCCCGCAATACCATTGTGGAAATCCGCGCCGGGGCTGGGGGTTCTGAATCCGCCCTGTTCGCCGCCGATTTATATCGGATGTATTCGCGCTACGCGGAAACGCGGGGTTGGAAGATTGATCCGCTGGATTCCAGCTCCTCGGATCTGGGTGGTTTCAAGGAAGTTATCTTTGAGGTGACCGGCGAGGATGTCTTTAAGCGGCTCAAATACGAAAGCGGCGTGCATCGCGTCCAGCGGGTGCCCGCCACCGAGGCACAGGGCCGCATCCACACCAGCACCGTAACCGTGGCCGTGCTCCCGGAAGCGCAGGAAGTGGATTTGCAAATCAACCCGGATGAGATCGAGATCAACGTCTGCCGGGCCTCCGGCAAGGGCGGACAGGGAGTGAACACCACGGATTCCGCCGTGCAAATTATTCACAAGCCCACCGGGATGATTGTGCGCTGCGCCGACCAGCGATCGCAGCAGAAAAACAAGGCCCAGGCGCTCACGGTCCTGCGTTCCCGATTGCTCGAACGAAAAATTGCCGAGGAGAATGCGAAGTATGCCGCGGCCCGCAAGGACCAGGTGGGCACGGGCGAACGCAGCGAAAAAATCCGCACCTACAATTTCCCACAGAACCGGGTAACCGACCACCGGATTGAGGTCACCTTGTACAATCTGGCCAATTTCCTGGAGGGCGAGCTGGATGCCCTGGTTGAGCCGCTCATGAACCATGACATGGACACGAAGCTGGCGGCGTTGAAGTTATGAGGGGCGGGAGTCAGGAGTCAGAATTCAGGAGCCAGAATGGGGAACATGGCGTGCGGATGCGCTCGGAGTGATCACGAATTTATTGCCGAATGAGGAGAGAAGCATGAATGCAGGAGACAGGAGCCAGAATTCAAAAGCCGGAATGCGGACAATTCCCGCCGGACCGGCGCGGAGTTTTGAGCAGTTGATAGTCTGGCAGAAGGCGCATCAATTTGTTCTGGCAGTTTATCGGACGACGGAAGGGTTTCCGAAGCAGGAAATTTATGGGCTGACATCGCAACTTCGCCGGGCCGCGATTTCGATCCCAGCGAACATTGCGGAGGGTTTTAAGAAACGCGGGCGGCCGGACAAGGTCCGGTTTTTGAACATCGCGCAGGGTTCGCTCGAAGAATGCCGTTACTATTTAATTTTGGCGAAAGATTTGAATTACACCGACACGGCGCAACTTTATCAACAACTGGTTGAAGTCAGCAAATTATTGGAGTCGTACTCCGCAAAAATTCTGACTTTTGCCTCCGGACTCCTTACTTCTCTAAAATAATGCAAATTAAAGGCTTGGTTTTCGATTGTGACGGCACGCTGGCGGACACCATGCCGCTGCACTGGCGCGCCTGGCAGCTCATTGCCCAGCGTCACGACCTGCATTTCCCGATCGACCGGTTTTATGCACTGGGCGGCGTGCCGTCGCGGGATATATTAAAGATGCTGGCCCAGGAACAAGGCCGGACGCTGGATCACATTGCCGTGGCCCACGAAAAAGAAGAGGCCTATCTGCCCTTGATGGCCGAGGTGGAACCCATTCACGCCGTGGTGGAAATCGCCCGGGCACATTTCGGCAAAATCCCCATGGCAGTCGCTTCGGGGGGCACCCAGCCCATCATCGTGGCCGTGTTGGAGCACTTGAAAATCCGGCAGCTCTTCAACGCCGTGGTGACCAGTGAAATGGTGGTGAACCAAAAGCCCGCCCCGGACATTTTTTTAGAAGCCGCCCGACGCATTGGGGTGGAGCCGCAGTTTTGCCGGGGTTACGAAGACACCGATCTGGGCATGCAAGCGATTCGGTCCGCCGGCATGGATGCGGTGGATGTGCGCACGTTGATTGTGCCGGCGTGAGTCACTCCTGCCGCACCTTCCACACATAGCGGAACAAAATCACCCGCAAGGCGGCCGCCAGGGGGATCGCGAGAATGCCCCCCAGGATGCCGCCCAGGAGGGTGGTGCCGGTCATCACGGCGATGATGATCACCAGTGGGTGCAGGCCCACCCGGTCGCCGATGATCTTGGGTGAAATCACCAGGCCTTCGAGGACTTGCACCACGCCAAACACCCCAAGAATAATCACCGGGTGCAGCCAGTCGCCAAATTGCACGACGGCCAGAGTCACCGCGGAGACCGCGAGGACAATGGCCCCCAGAAAGGGGATCATGGAAAGCAGCACCGCCGCAAAGCCCAATAGGAAGGCATAATTCAAGCCCGCCGAGACAAAACCAATGGTATAAAGCACACTATCACACAAGGCGACCAGCACCTGCCCCCGAAAGAATGCCACCATGTATTCGCTGATGGAGCCGAGTACGAAGACCGTTTCCACCTTCAAGCGGGAATCGCGCACGGGCAAATAGTCCTGCCAATGATCTTTGATCTTGCGGGTCTCCAGCAGGAAATAAAACGCGTAGACGGGAATCAGGGCCAGCCCGGCCAGCACACCAAAACTGGAGGCCACTTTATCCTTTTGCGAAAAGAGCCAGGTGCCCCAGCCGGACCAATGTTCGCTCAGCAGGCCCATGGCCGAGGCCAGCGCCTGCTCTTGGTCACTGATCGCGCCGGCGTCCGCCTTGGGCGGGGCGGGTAAGAATTGCCGCAAAAACTCCGGCGGTTTGGCGAGGAAATCGGCCACCCGATGTTGCAGGCGCACCGAGTATTCGGGAATTTTGGCAACGAGCTCCTGGGTCTCGACCACCACCTGCGGGATGAGACTGGCCAGCGCGCCGGCGCTGAGGGCAAAGACCACGACAAACACCATCAAAATGGCCCGGATACGCGGCACGCGGCGTTTTTCCAGCCAGTCAACCAAGGGGGATAACACGCAAGCCACCACCCCCGCCACGGCCAGCGGCCACAATACCGGGCCGAGGATGTCCAGCACGCGCCCCAGGCCCCAGACGACCGCGCCCACCAGCGCCAGGATGGCCGCGACCGCCAGCCCGGTCAGGGCCAGCCAGAGAATCCGTCGTTGCGTGGGGGTGGGCAAGTGCGCGTTCATGCGTGGCCCAGTTTCTTGGAGCGTTCAGTGGCGGCGCGGACCGCACTCATGACCGTGCCGCGCAAGTGGCCTTTTTCCAGTTCATGCAAGCCTTCAATGGTGGTGCCACCGGGACTGGTTACCTGGTCTTTCAGCACGCCGGGATGCAAGCCGGTTTCCAGCACCATTTTCGCGGCACCCAGCATGGTTTGCGCGGCCAAACGGGTGGCGACGTCCCGGGGCAATCCGGCGGCCACGCCCCCATCACTCAAGGCCTCGATAAATTGGTAGCCATAGGCGGGTCCGCTGCCGCTCAGACCGGTGACGGCATCGAGCAAAACCTCTTTTACGGGCAGAGCCAGCCCCACGGCCGAGAGCAGGCGACCCGCCAGTTCGGCGTCGCCCGGGGTGGCTTGCGCGCCCAAGGCATAGGCGGAGGCGCCCGCCCCAATTAAGGCCGGAGTATTGGGCATCACGCGGATGACGCGCGCCCCGGCAGGCAGGGCCGCCTGCAATTTGGCCAGCGTCACCCCGGCGGCGATGGAAATGAGCAAGTGATGGCTGGTAATATAGGGGTGAATTTCCGCCAGGGCCGGGGCCACCTGGTCCGGCTTGGTAGCCAGAATTAAAACCTGGGCGAATTGGGCCACTTCCCCGTTATTGGCCGTCACCGCCGCGCCCACCTCGGCGGCAAAATGGTCCCGGGCGGTGGCATAAGGGTCGCTGGCCATGATTTCACGCGGGAAAACCAGTTCCGCATTCACAAAGCCGCGGGCCAGGGCGGTGGCCATTTTGCCGGCGCCCAGGAATCCAATGGTGAGCTTGTCTGCCATGACAGGGTTGTAACAGGCCGGGGGCTCCGGCGAAAGCTGAATTCACGACTTGAATTCACCGGGTTTCTCTTTATTTTCAGAGCGGTGTGGTTTTTGCCACGCTGATTGCAGAAAGACCAAACATGTCAGGGCATCGTCGGACTTGGGACAATTTTGAGGCCATGCGCGCCGCCGCCGAGGAGGGGGACGCGCAAGCGCAGTGCTATCTCGGGGTCTGTTTTCAAAACGGCCAGGGCGTCAAACAAGATTTTGGGGAGGCCATCAAGTGGTTTCGGCGTTCCGCTGACCAAAACGATCCCGTGGCCCAATGTTATCTGGGGGTAAGCTACATTACCGGCGCGGGCGTTCCCCAGGAATATACTGAAGCCGCCCGCTGGTTGCGCGAAGCCGCCGAGCAAGGTGATCCGGCCGCCCAGTTCAACCTCGGCATGTTGTACGAAACCGGCCAGGGGGTGCCGCTCAATTATCCCGAAGCCCTGAAATGGTACCAGGAGGCGGCCGAACGTGGTTATCCCTCGGCCCAATTCAATCTGGGCGTTTTTTACGAATCCGGCCAGGTGGTCGAACAGGATTTTACTGAGGCCGTGCAATGGTACCGTGCCGCAGCCGAACAAGAATGTGCGCCGGCCCAGTGCAATTTGGGTCTGTGCTACCAAACCGGCCGGGGCGTGGAACAAAACACCCAGGAAGCGGTGAAATGGTTCATTCGTGCCGCCCGCCAGGGTGACAAAACTGCCCAGCACAATCTCGGCGTGCATTACGCCTCCCTGGAAGTGCCCGAGGAAGAAGCGTAAGCACCTCCCCAGGCTGGGTGTTCACCCGGCCACTCCTGCACCGTCCGGCGCACCCCCCCAAAGGGAGAGGCCGCCGATTCCGTTCGTGACAGCCTCCCAGGGATTCATTATTTCTCGGAACTAAGCCCGAACTCCGAAATTAAAACGGCCGGTCTGCATCAACCACTCTTGGGCATAAACGCTTTGGAACATTGGCTTCCCAAGCCGCTGCCAAGCAGTTGCCCATTTAAGAATGCGCGCTCCGCGCAGCGGCAGTCTCACCAGACCACTGCGGGTAGGCCGGCAATTTTTCCAAAGTGTTTCTGCTTCAATATCTTGACGCATCCCAGCCATTTTAATTTCGGAGTTTGGGTTCAAATGACGTTTACCCTAAATTTCCAGGGTGATGAGCTGACCCTGGCGGCGGCGGCGAATGTCGCCTTCACCAGCACGCAATGGCCCTCGCTGGTGGGGCAGGCGGCCCAATAAATGGGGGCAATCCAATTCACCGCCGGGCCGGCTTTTTGGCCGAATGCCTTAAGATTTAGAAAACTCCCACCGCCAAGCTTGAATCCCACGCGGAAACCCTTTATTGTGCCCGCGAGTGGCAAGGAACCATTATTCAGTCACAATTATGAAACATTGGCATGGGTGGATATCTTTGATCGTTCTCGCCGGCGTGGCGGGGTTAACGGGCTGCAAGCCCAGCGGCGGCAGCGACGCCGATAATCCCATTAAAATCGGCGAATACGCCTCCCTCTCGGGCAAGGAGGCCAATTTCGGCATTTCCTCCCATGAAGGCACCCTGCTCGCGATTGAAAGCTTGAACAATGCCGGTGGTGTCCTCGGACGCAAGTTCCAGCTCATTACCGAGGATGATTTGTCCAAGGCGGGCGAACCCGCCACGGTGGTGAACAAGCTCGTCTCCAAGGACAATGTCGTGGCCGTGCTGGGGGAGGTGGCCTCCAGCCGCTCACTCGAAGCCGCGCCGATCTGCCAGCAAAATCAAATCCCCATGATTTCGCCTTCCTCCACCAACCCCAAGGTGACGGAAACGGGCGATTATATTTTCCGCGTGTGCTTCATTGATCCCTTCCAGGGCACGGTGATGGCCAATTTCTCCTACAACACCCTGAAGGCCCGCAAGGTCGCCGTGTTCACGGATGTGAAAAGCGATTACAGCAAGGGCCTCGCCAAATATTTCAAGGAAAGCTTTGTCAAACTCGGCGGGCAAATCACGGCCGAACTGGATTTCAACGGCGGCGACAAGGATTTCAAGGCCCAGCTCACGGCCATCAAAGCGTCGAACCCCGACGCGGTATTTGTGCCCGGCTATTACACGGATGTGGCCTTGATTTGCATCCAGGCCAAACAATTGGGGATCAATGTGCCGCTCACCGGGGGTGATGGTTGGGAAGGCGAGGACCTCGTGAAAATCGGCCAGGACGCCGTGGAAGGCAATTATTTCTCCACGCACTACGCGCCGGACGTGGCGACCACGAACAGCCAGAAGTTTGTGGCCGACTATCAGAAACGTTTCAATGGCAAAACCCCCGATGCCATGGCCGCCCTCGGTTATGATTCCGCCATGATTCTGGCCGACGCGATAAAACGTGCCGGGACCACCGACGGACCGAAAGTGCGCACCGCCCTGGCCGCCACCAAAAACTTCGACGGCGTGACTGGTATCACCACGATCAACGAGCAGCGCGACGCCACGAAACCGGCCGTGATCCTGCAGGTCACGAAAGGCAAGTTCAAATATTTGGAAACCGTGAATCCGTAAGCCAACGTTATCAACGAATTCATCCAACAACTGGTCAACGGGCTGGCCCTCGGCTCGATTTACGCGCTCATCGCCCTGGGCTATACGATGGTCTATGGCGTGCTGCGGTTCATCAACTTTGCCCACAGCGACGTGCTGATGCTGGGGGCGTTCGCCGCCTACTTTCTGGCCCCCTGGGTGGGCCACGTGTTTCCGGCCTCATCCTATGCCGGAGCCCTCGTGGTCATCCTGCTGGCCGCGGCGATTTGTGCCGGCCTGGGCATGCTGATTGAACTACTGGCCTACCGCCCCCTGCGCGCCCGGCCCAAACTCACCGTGCTCATCACCGCGATCGGAGTCTCGTTATTCATTGAATACGCCTGCCAGCACCGCGCCGTGTTTGGGGCGCAGACCCGGCCCTTTCCCCCGCTGCTGCCCAAGCACGATTTGCACCTCGGGGCGTTGACCGTGGACAGCAATGACGTGGCCACGCTGCTGGTCACCGCCGGCTTGCTCGGCGCGCTGTGGTTCATCGTGCAGCACACCAAGGCCGGCATGGCGATGCGCGCCGTGGCCTTCAACGACCGGGCGGCGGCCCTGATGGGCGTGAACGTCAACCGCATCATCAGCCTCACCTTCGGACTGGGCTCGGCGCTGGCGGCGGTCGCCGGCATTTTCTACGCCCTCCGCGCCCCCGGCATTGATCCCTTGATGGGCGTGCAACCCGGTCTCCGCGCGTTCATTGCCGCCGTGGTGGGCGGGATTGGCAACCTGCCGGGGGCAGCCCTGGGCGGCTTGGTCATCGGCCTCCTCGAAACTTTTGCCGGGGGCATTCCCGGCCTGTCCAATTACCGCGATGGCATTGCCTTCGCCATCCTGATTTTAATCCTGCTCTTCAAACCCGCCGGTCTCCTCGGCAAATCCCAGGTGGAAAAGGTATAATCCGAAGCTAATGCACACCCGCGCCAAACGCTTTTTGATCCTGGCCATTCTGGTGGCGGCCGGCGTGTCTGCTTTGTCGGCCTATTTCAATCGCTATTATCTCGGCGTGGCGATCGATGTGGGCATCAATATCATTCTCGCGGTCAGCCTGAACCTCATCAATGGCCACACCGGCCAGTTCAGCCTGGGTCATGCCGGCTTCATGGCCGTGGGCGGCTACACGGCCGCGGCCATCACTCTGGCCATTACCCCGCACCTGTCTGGGTCGCCTTCGGTCGTATTGTCCGGCCTCTTGTTTGCCGGCTCGCTGCTGGCGGGTGGCTTGCTGGCGGCCATTGCCGGGCTCGCCGTGGGGATTCCCACCCTGCGCTTGCGGGGCGATTATCTGGCGATCGTCACCCTCGGCTTCGGCGAGATCATCCGGGTAGTTTTGCAAAATATGGAATGCGTGGGCGCGGCCAGCGGCTTGAGCGGCATCCCGGAACGAACCACCTTGTTCTGGTCCTTTGGCCTGGCGGCGGTCACCGTCTACGTCATTGGCAGCCTGGTCAATTCGACCTACGGCCGAGGCTTTATCGCCGTGCATGACGACGAAGTCGCCGCCAGCGCCTCGGGCATCAATCCCACACGTTACAAGGTCACGGCTTTCGTGATCGGCGCTTTTTTTGCGGGGCTCGCCGGCGGGCTGTTCGCCCATCATAAACTCTTTCTGTCCCCCACCAACTTCGACTTCATGAAGTCGATCGATATCGTGGTCATGGTGATTCTGGGCGGGATGGGGCGGACTGGGGGGGTCATTGTGGCGGCGATTATTCTCACGCTGCTGCCGGAATTTCTCCGCCCCTTTGCGGAATACCGGATGATCATTTATGCCCTGCTGATCATCCTCCTGATGATCGCCAGGCCCCAGGGCCTGTTCAGCTTCGGCCGGGCCAAAGCCGCATGAACCCCCTGCTCCAACTCGACCAAGTCACCATTCGCTTCGGCGGCTTGACGGCCGTGTCTGAGTTGAACCTCGCCATTGGCACCGGCGAACTCGTCGGACTCATCGGCCCCAACGGCGCGGGCAAAACCACTGCCTTCAACCTGATCACGGGGGTCTATCAGCCGACCACCGGCAAAATCACTTTTAACGGTCGCGCCACCGGCGGTCTCAAAGCCCATCAACTCGCCCGCCTCGGCATTGCCCGCACGTTTCAAAACATCCGCCTGTTTGCCAGCCTGAGCGTGTTTGACAATGTGCGCACCGCCGTGCAATTGCACCGTCCGCACGGCATTATCAACGCCCTCTGGCGGGGCCGCGGCTTTCGCGAGGGCGAGGCGGAAGTGGAACGCGAAGTGCTCGAACTGCTAGAAATCTTTGGCCTGAGCAAGGCCCGGAATAATGAAGCCAGGAGCCTCCCGTACGGTGACCAACGGCGGTTGGAAATTGTCCGGGCCCTAGCCACCCGGCCCAAGCTCCTGCTCCTCGATGAGCCGGCGGCCGGCATGAATCCCACCGAGAAAGTCGAACTCACGCGGCTCATCCGGTTCATTCAGGAAAAATTCCACATCTCCGTGCTGCTCGTCGAGCACGACATGCGGGTGGTGATGGGCATTTGCGACCGCGTGGCCGTGCTGGATTACGGAGTTAAGATCGCCGAGGGCACCCCCGAATCCGTGCGCAAAAACCCCAAAGTGATTGAGGCGTATTTGGGAGAGGAAGTCACCGCACCCCACTGAAGCCATGCTGGAAATTAAAAATCTCGCGGTCAGTTACGGTGCCATCAACGCCCTGCACGGGATTTCCCTGCGCGTGGACCAGGGCCAGATCGTCACCCTGATTGGCTCCAACGGGGCCGGTAAGAGCACCACCCTGCGGGCCGT
This sequence comes from uncultured Verrucomicrobia subdivision 3 bacterium, assembly GCA_903875465.1. Lineage (GTDB taxonomy): Bacteria > Verrucomicrobiota > Verrucomicrobiia > Limisphaerales > UBA11358 > UBA11358. The sequence goes on along the minus strand of CAIQWB010000117.1, from coordinate 33,954 downwards.
CTCCGGACTGATCCGACCGAAGTCTGGCGAAATCATTTACGAAGCCGGCAGCCTGGTTGGGCTGCCGCCACACGAAATCGTCAAACGTGGCCTCTCCCATGTGCCCGAGGGCCGCATGGTCTTTGCCAATCTCACGGTGATGGAAAACCTCCGCATGGGGGCCTACCTGCAAACCAACGCGGCGGTCATCCGGCAGGAACTCGACTTCGTTTTCACCACGTTTCCGCGCTTGAAAGAGCGGGCCGAGCAAGTGGCCGGCACGTTGAGCGGGGGCGAACAGCAAATGCTTGCCATTGGCCGGGCGCTGATGAGCAAGCCCCGGTTTCTGCTGCTGGATGAACCCTCGTTGGGCATCGCCCCCTTGCTGGTCAAAACCATCTTCGAGAAAATCGTGGAGATCAACCGCCAGCAGGGCCTGACCATTTTGCTGGTGGAACAAAACGCCAATCTGGCCCTGGAAATTTCCCACTACGGCTATGTCCTCGAAACCGGCCGCATTATCTTGTCCGATGAATCCGCCAAACTGCGGCAGAATCCACAGGTTAAGAGCGCCTATTTGGGCGGTTGAAGTGCTTGCGGAAGGACCTGTGAAACCATTCCCAAATCGGGGGTGATCCCCCGATGAAAGGGGTTGCTGCCAAGCATGGGCGCAGTTGTTCCGTGGAATAATTTCCACCCAGCGTGGCCTTTGATGCCTCCCGCCAGCCCGACGGCAGTGTGTGGGTGGTGGAACTGGTAGAAAAGGAAGTCCCCCCTTGGTTAGGCCGGTCCGAACCCGGGAAGGTTTCCTGATGCTACTCGTCGAGCCCAGCCGGCAGCAATTAAGGCGGCCCTGCGCAAGGATCGGGACAGCCATGGAAAGCCTAAAGGGACAGCTGCGGAAGGGGAATTATCATCGCTTTCTAAGCGTGCAACCAGCCGGGAGGATGCCTTGAGAGGCAAACTGGTCGACTGGCAGACCCCCAAACGACAAGCTAGTAAACGGCAAAACCACTTGCTGGATCTTATCCCGAACTCCGAAATTAAAACGCCCGGTCTGCATCCATCTATTGGGCATAAACGGTTTGGAAAAGTGGCTTCCCAAGCCGCTGCCAAGCAGTTGCCCATTTAAGGGTGTGCGCTTCGCGCAGAGGCAGTCTTACCAGACCGCTGCGGGTATGCGGCGATTTTTCCAAAGCGTTTCTGCTCCAATATCATGACGCATCCCGGGCATTTTAATTTCGGAGTTCGGGCTTATGCGACTGGTGGGGCCACATCCACGTCTACGCAATTTTTTGCCGGCGGAGGTAGTGGAAAAGTTCGGAGGATCATTTGCTGGTGAGGCAGCCGATTGAGTAGCCGATGTGGCGCAAATGAAGCACATTTAGGAGGGCGCTCGGCCGGGAGGCCACTACGATTGAAGCGCGGGCTTGGGGAGCCGGCGGGCGAGCCGAACGGTCACGAGGGCGGCGAGCGAGCCAGCCACGGTACCCAGCAAAATACCGAGTACGGCGCCGATGGCCAGGTTGAGCGGTTTGTTGGGCTTGACGGGCGCCAGGCCCGGTTCGGCGGAGTCGATGACCTCCACCAAATGGTAGGTTTTGGGGATCGTCAGGTCCAGTTTGGCGGCGGCGATTTTGGCCGCGAGGGTTTTGCGAAATTCCAACTGTCCCGCCAATTCCCTTTGTTTGTCCCAATAAGGCTGGGTTTCAGGGGTGGGCTTGGATTTCTGCAGCGCTTCATCCAAGAAGGCTTGCAGGGAATCCAGGGCGGTGTGTTTGGATTTCACCTCGTTTTCCAAAGCGATCATGATACCGGCCACCCGGGCATCAAGCTCACGGTTGAGTTCATTCAAAGTGGATTGCAAACGGGTTACATGCAGGTTGTCGGGGGCGTAGTCATTGGTGATGGTTACCAGTGCTTGCTCGGTGGTGTGTAGTTTGCCCAGCAACTCCACCAGCATGGGGTCGGTCGTAACAGTGGGCAGCACATCCCGCAATGGTTGCGGATGCAACCCTTGCAATTGGGTCAACTGGGTTTGGAGCGAGTCATAGGTGCGCTGGCCATCAATTAATTGTTCCTGGTATTTGGCCCGCAGCTGATCCACATTTTCCGGGATGCCAAATTTAGCCCGCAAGGTTTCCGTCTCGGCCGTGAGCCGGTCAATGCTGGCATCCGATGCTTTCACTTGTTCGGCGAGGACGGCTTGACCCACCAGCGCCATTTGTTCGCGAACTTGCAGCCGGTAGTCCTGATAGGCTTTGGCCACGGCATTGGCGAGGTCGGCGGCTTCCTGTCGGTCCTCATCATAAACGGTGATGGTGATGAGCCTGGTGTTGCGCACCGGGGCCAGCACCAGGCGCCGTTTAAGAATATCCATGGTCTCGGTTAGCTTCAGCGTTTCCCCGCGATAATAGCGTTTCCCCCATTTCACATTGAGGTTCTGGGCGGTGACCACATTGCTCAAGACGAGTTGCGATTGGATGACTTCGAAGGTGGTCTGGATAAAATAGGGATCGTAGGAAGGCACGTGATCAGCCGGGCCACCGGTGGTGTAGCTATTATCCACCATATCCGATTCGACCTTGATGCGGGCGGTGCTGGCATAGGATTCGGGCAGGATGAAGGTCACCACCACGGCGATGACGAAAGTAATCAGAAAGACCACGGAAAAGACGAGGCAAAAGGTGAGGAGGGGGCCGCGGCCCGGGTTAAACAGGGAGGTGAGTTTGTTGGTCATATATTTTCCAGGTCGGAGGGTGGCACAGCGTTCGAGGAAAGAAGTTTTGAGCAAATCCGGCAGGGTGCGGCACCAGAGAGTTGCCAAGCCCCAGGCGCGGCCCTCGGTCCAGGCATCGCGGCATTGGTCACGAAACAATTGGGCCATGGCGGGTCCGTATGCTTCGCGATGCGCCCGGGGATAGGCGGCAAGCAGCCGCTGGTACAATCGCTGGGAGAATTGCCACGGAGGTTGCCGGAGAGACGGATTCGTCGGGTTCATGCGAGGCCTCCCAACGTGACCGGGTTCAGGGACTTGTCGAGGAGGCGTTTGCCCCGCGCCACTTCCACCATGGCGGCATAACGCCCGGCCTCGGCCCGCACCACAAGCTGGCCCATGCCCGAGAGCCGGTAATAGCGCCGGCGCTCGTCATCAAGCCGGGGATCGGGACGTTCCTCGGATTCTTCAATGAGGCGTATTTCCAGCAGGCGCTTAATGGTACCGTACAGGGTGCCCGGGCCCATTTTGATCTGGCCGCTGGTGCTGGCGGCAACCTCCTGCATGATGGCGTAGCCATGGCGTTCGCCGTCGGCGAGGGCCAGCAGCACATGAAACACGGCCGGGGTGAGCGGCAGGAATTCCTCGGGATTTTTTTGAACAGTGGCCATGCAACTTAGTATGTTTACGGATGTATCTGCTACGGATATATTTGCAAGCCATGACCAATTCGTCAAGCGGGAAAATAAAATTCAAACTCCAAACTTCAATGTCCAAGCACCCCTTTTGGGGGGGTAGGCGCAAGGTGCCGATGATCCATGACCCCCTCAGCCGCAAACTGCCTCGGGTGGTGGTGGTGTAACGTCGTCTGGAAGGTCACCGTTTTGTTATTTGGCGGAGGGGCTGCCTTGCGGTATGCTGAAAGGGATTTGGGAAACCTTGTTACATGGCGCACATACACGAAAAAATTGATTTCACGGTCGCAATCTTTGTGGTTCACGCAGGCAAAATCCTGTTGATCCAACATCGGAAGCTGAACAAATGGCTGCCGTTGGGCGGTCATATTGAACTGGATGAGGATCCGGAGCAGGCGGCCATTCGCGAAGCCAGGGAGGAAAGCGGACTGGACGTGGAACTGCTCGGCGAGCGTCCGCCCACGACTTCGCCCGGCACCCGCGCGCTGATTGCGCCGCGCTTCCTGGACATCCACCGCATCAACGACACCCACGAGCACATCGGAATGATTTACTGGGCAAGGCCCCGGCAGGGAACGGTGACCCTGGCCACGGAGGAACATCATGATATTCGCTGGTGCGCTCCGGCGGATTTTGCGGCCTTGCAACCGCCCATGTCCCCGGCGGTGATCTGGTATTGCGAGCAGGCGGTCACGGAAATTCCGCGCTGGCCATGACCACCGCGCAACGTTTCCGGGCCGGTTGCTACACCCTGGAAGGACTGAATTCCTTCGCGGTGGTCATTTATTTCAACTACCTCTATTTCTATTTCCGGGACAACTTTGGCTTCGACAACAAGGAAAACCTCGAACTGGCCTCGTTTATTGGGCTGATTTACACCCTGGCCTCCTGGCAGGCGGGCAAGCTGGCCACGCGTTTCGGTTATTTCACGGCGTTGAAAGGCGGGTACGCAGTGATGGCGGCGGGCCTGCTGGCGGGGGCGCAACTGCACACGGTGACCGGCGCGATTGCCGCCGCCTGCATCATCAATGTGGGCATGTGCCTGATCTGGCCCACCCTGGAGGCGCTGGTGAGCGAAGGGGCGGTGGCCGCCGACGCCGTTGGAATATACAATATAACCTGGGCGGCCACCAACGCCCTGGCTTATTTTCTGGGCGGCGCCCTGATCGAAAAATTCGGGTATGGGGCAATTTTTTACGTTCCGTTCGTGCTCATGCTGGCCCAATTCGAACTCGCCCGGCGCTTGCAACCGCACCGACCGGCAGTGGCCGGCGCTCCCCAGGCGGGGGCGCACGCCCCCGAGGCGGGGCGGCCGACGCCCGCGCAAGCCCGCTCCTTTCAACACATGGCCTGGCTGGCCAATCCTTTCGCCTACATTGCGGTGAACACCCTGCTGGCCGTGATGCCGGGCGTGGCCGCCAAATTTAACCTCTCCCCCATGCTGGCGGGGTTCACCTGTTCGCTGTGGTGCTTTGTGCGGCTGGGGATGTTTGTGGTGTTATGGTACTGGACAGCCTGGCATTACCGGTTTCGGGGTTTGCTGACGGCTTATGGCCTGCTGGTGCTGTCCTTTGCCACCATATTGATGACGCATTCCCTGGCGTTGTTGGTGGTGGCGCAAGGGGCTTTTGGCGCTGCGATTGGCCTGTTATATTATTCCTCACTATTTTACGCCATGGATGCGCATGACTCGAACAGCGAGCACGGTGGCATTCACGAGGCGGCCATCGGCGCGGGCAACTGTTTGGGACCGGCGGTGGGGGCGGCCTCCCTGCAATTTCTACCGCAAATGGCCAACAGCGGAACGGTGGCAGTGACGGTATTACTGCTCTGCGGTTTGGGTGGGCTGATCGCTTTGCGCTTAAATCCCCAGGCCAAGGGCTGAGCGCCCGGGATCAATTTTTCCCCTCGGACTCAATCCAGCGCACCGCATAACGCACGAGGTCATTGGCCGTTTTGAGTTGAAGTTTTTCCTTGATGTGCACGCGATGCGCCTCGACCGTTTTGACGCTCACATGCAACTGCCGGGCAATCGCCCCGGTGTCACTGCCCCGGGCAATCAATTGAAAGACTTCAAATTCACGATCAGAAAGCCGGGCCACGGGTGAGGCCGCCGCCCCGCTGGTCTGGCCGGAAAAGGTTTCCAGAATGCGCGAGGCCATTTTTTCGCTTACATAAATCCCGCCGGCCAGCACCTTGCGCATGGCCAGCAGAAATTTTTTACCGCCCTCCTGCTTCATGATGTAACCGCGCGCGCCGGCGCGGAGCACCCGTTCGGCATATAGGGTTTCATCATGCATGGACACGACCAAAATGGCCAGGTCGGGCTTCAAGGCCCGCAGATCTTTGATGAGTTCAAGGCCGTTTTTATCCGGGAGGGAAATATCAAGGAGGACCAGGTCGAGCTTTTGTTTCATGACCGCCTCCTGCGCCTGGGCGGCATTATCCGCCTCGGCGGAGACCACCAGGTCGGGCTCGTTATCAATTAACTGGCCCAGGCCGGTGCGCATCATGGGATGGTCGTCCACAATGAGGAGTTTTTGAGCGGTGCTTTTATTTTTAACGGCCATGTTGAGGGGCGGGGTTGGCGTTCGCCGCCGGGACAGAAATAGTGACCGTGGCCCCGCCGGCCGGATTGCCGCCGATGGCCAGGGTGCCGCCGATCATCCCGGTGCGGGATTGCATGATGCGGAGGCCCATGCCTTTGCCATTGGCCGCTTTGGTCGTGGGAAAACCGGTTCCGTCATCGCTCACACTGAGCCAGAGACGTCCGTCAGCCGCCTGCAACTGGATGGTCACACGCCGCACTTTCTGACCATGGCGCAGGGCGTTGGACACCGCCTCCTGGGCAATGCGGAACAGATGGGTGCTGATGGCCTGGTCATTCACGGGCACCGGCGGATCACATTGGAACTGGCAGTTCACCCGGAAGATTTTACTGGTGTTCTCGGCCAGCTCGCCCAGGGCGGACATCAAGCCTTCTGCCTCCAGAGTGACAGGCGAGAGCCCCCGGGCCAGCGCGCGCGTTTGCGAAATGGTTTCACGAACGTTTTTGGCAATGGTGCCTGCCCGGGTGGAGCCATCCCGGGAGCGGCGCTCCAGTTTTTGCTCCAGCACCTGGCTCATCAGTTCGATCCCGGCCAGATGCTGGCAAATACCATCGTGCAGATCGTGCCCGATGCGGCGTTGTTCCCGCTCGCTAATCTCGAGAATTTCCTTTTCCAGTTGTTTGCGTTCGGTAATGTCGCGAATAAAACCGGTAAAAATCCGGCGATCGGCCAGCTGCACCTCGCTCACGGATAAATCCATGGGGAAGACGGTGCCATTTTTCCGCCGGCCGCTGACTTCCCGGCCGATCCCAATAATCCGGGCCTGACCGCTGCCCCGGTAGTTGGCCAGGTAGCCGTCGTGCTGGGCATGATGAGGTTCGGGCATGAGCACACTGACATTTTTGCCAATGACCTCGGCCGCCAGATAACCAAACATTTTTTCCGAAGCCAGGTTGAAGGACTCAATGATGCCCCGCTCGTTAATGGTAATGATGCCCTCAACCGCCGTCTCCAAAATGGCGCGCAAACGCGCCTCGGAATCCCCGAGGGCCGACAAAGCCGCCTGTTTGCGGGTGCGGGCACGCGCCGCCTGGCGGGATTTGAACTGCGTAATCCAGCCCAGCAACTCATCCCGGGACATTTTCCGATAGTCTTTCATCGAGCCGATGAACTCACTATCAGGAAAATCCTGGCCGCTGCCAACTGCAAACCGAGGCTTCCGACTCACAAATAATGCGGGCCGACTTAATGTGCCAGTAATTGGGCCCGGTAATCCGTGGGTGACTGACCGAGAATTTTTTTGAAAACCCGGTTGAAATGGGTCAGGGACTGGAAGCCCACTTCAAAGGCAATTTCGCTGACGCGCAAATTGGGATTGAGCAGGAGATTTTTGGATTTTTCAATGCGCACCCGCGAAAGGTAATCCGTAAAATTGATGCCGGTGACCTTTTTGAAGGTTTTGCAGAAATAGAAGGTGCTCATGTTAACCGCCCGGGCGACCTGGCCGAGGGACAGCTTCTCGCCCTGATGCTCCTGAATATAGTCCCGGGCCTTTTTGATCACCGGGGGTTCGGCATTTTCCTGCTGAATAAACACTTGATTACTCATCATGGCGAGGTGCTGGGAAAAAATGGTGAGCATTTTAAGCGCGGCCTTTTGCTGGGCGGGCGACACCACCTTGGTGGCATGATAAGCGGCTTTTAATTTCTCGCGATCCACGTCCAGGCCCCATTCATCGGCCAGCGCGAGCATCTTTTCAAATTGCTTTTTATCGGGTTTGCTTTTGAAAAACTGGCCGCTCTGAAGATACCCGATCAGCCGGTCGCTCATGCGGACGGGCACGGCCGTGTCGCAGAGGCCGGCGGGGCAGACGACGGACTGGGGTTCGTGGGTGGCCTTGGCGCAGAGGCGCTCCTGGCTTTGCAAACAGGCGGCGCAGGAGCGACTGGTGCGCGAAATCATGGCGCAAAAGGGGTTTTCGTTCCGGCAGCCGTGATGGGGCAACTGCCAGGTTTCCACTGGTTGCAGCGCCAGCGGCAGACCGGTAAGGTCGCCGAAGGCGCGGGCGTAATCGCGGTAAATCTTGGAAGTGGTCAGCGCCTGGACCAATGAGCGATTGACATTACCGCTGTCGTTGCCATTGTTGTTCGCGGCCGTAACCGCGAAATCCGCACGCAAGGAACCGGGCGCAGCCGCCTCGGTGACATTTGACTGGCCAGCAATTTTTGTTTCCATGTCGCCAATTTACGCTAACCCCCGCCGGGCAACAATTGGGCTGACCCTGATTCAAGGAGGCCGCCAACCCTTACCCTAATCAGGAAAAACCTGATGCCGGGTGGCGGGCGGCCCTGAGCGCATCACCCCCAGGCACAGAGCCCGTTCACATAATCCGCCGAGCCATCACGCAGCCAGCCATCCAATTGCGCCTGGTCTTTGAGTTGCTGGCCACGGGCACGGGGCACGGCAACAAAGTGGGTTTTCATCTCCGGCAGGGCCGTCATGTCCACCCACAGTTTTTCAAACTGGGTCACGGGGAATACGTCCTCCTGGCCGTGGCCCCAGCGTTTCTTGACGTCCTTAATGGTGATATACGTCGGCATGCGGGCGGCCACGGACCGCACTGCGGCCGCCACCCGCGCGGCATCCCCCAACTCACTGCGTTCGAGCCCAAAGATGGCCAGCAACCGGTCAATGTGAATCCAGCAGGTGTTGGAATTATAAAACCGCAAATGGAATTCATCCTCTTCCCGGGGCATCGCCAGCCCTTCGACCAGGCGCACCTGGCCATTCACCCGGGCCAGGCCGCCGCCACGGTCCTCCAGCCGGCGTTGGATCACCTCGAAGGTCAGCCCGGCTCCCTGGGCCAGATGCAGGCCGAACAAGGCTGGATCGGCATCCGCCCCGAGCGTGTCAATATTGTGGAGCATCAGATGCTGCAATTGCGGCTGTTCGGCCAGCAGGCGCGCGAGCACCCCGTTGCGCAAAAGATTGGGCACTTCGAACCAGTGGCCCACCGGGTGCAGACACTGCCCGGGCAGGTTATCGGTGTAATCTGTCCCCTCCCCGGCCGTGCCCGCCCAGTTGAGCAGGGCGGCGCGCAGACTGGCCCGCACTTTTTGCTGTTGCTCGTCCAGGCGTTGCTGGGGCATTTCCTCCCAGAGAAAGCGCAGGTCGCGCACCATGGGAATGAGGCGCAGGCCGATGGAACGGCCGGGTGACAGGAGCAACGGCCCCGGGTAATGGTGCGCTTGCACCCGGGCCAAATATTCTTCTGTGGCCGCATGCGTCAGGTAGCTCGTGGTAAAAATATGCGGCAGCCGCGCGGGCTGTCCAGCCAGTTGGGCCATGCGCCGGCTCTTCGCCAGATGAGTTTCGATGAAGGTCCGGTGCCGGCCCGCAAACTTGCAAAATGGATGCAGGGCCTTGACGACCCCAGCCCCCTGGGTCCAGCGGCTACCCACGCCGGCCGCCAGGGTGACGATGGCCAGTTCGCCCCGCGCAATTGCGGCCAGCCCGGCCTGGCGCAACTCATCCGCCAGCGGGACCGTGGCATTCCAAACTTCGGCATCCGAGACATCTTTGATATCCGCAGCGGCAGGCAAACGGTTTTGCGCCAGGCCGATGCGGCCATTTTTCAAATCCTCGCGAATTTGCTCGTGCTGCAACCGGTCAAAGCCATTTTGCTCCAGCAACTCGACGAGGCTGTGCTGGTGGCCGCTGCCGGTTTTTAAGCGGGGGAGGAGCCGGTCGAAGAGGGTTTGCAGCATGCCCGAAAATTCCGGCCGCGTGCGGCAGGCGGCGCTAAATTTGTCCAACTCGGCGCGCTGGGGACGGGTGAGACTCTGGGGATCGGACCGCAGCCAGCGCGGCACATGCAACGCATAATAACCCCGCGGCAGCAGGGCCGCCTCGCCCGTCAGCCGCTCCGCGCGGGTGCCGTGCTCATTAATGGCGAAATCGTAAACCACCGGCTCCATGGCAAACGGCAGGGCGTGCTCCAATTCGCGCTTGGTGCGGGAGAGGATGGTCTGCAACCGCTGCTGCGCCTCCGCCTTGCGGCTTGGTTCAAAAATAAAACCCATGCCGCCCCCGGACATGCCGCCGAGCATCCAAAAGCCCCAGAAATCCTGGCCGAATTCCTTTTGGACGGCGGCAATCACCGTTTCCGTGAACGCATTGCTCGCCCAGGGAATGATGGTTTGAATCGGCTCGCGGAAATTGCGCATGGTCAGGCCACCCAGGGCCTGCACATTGCCCGCTTGCAAGGCCTGCACGATCTCGTCCAAAAGCGTGAGCGCCACCTGCCGGCCCACCCATTCGGTAGGCGAACGGAGCAGGTATTTCTCGGTGACCATTTCCAGAATGGGCCCCACGTTTTGCGCCATGCCACCGTGAACGAGCACCAGGCTGTCCTGCAAACGCCGCCGGGTGTCCGGGGTGACCTGCTCGCGACTCAATATCTGGTGCGCGGGCATGAGCCGGCCCCGGCTGATGCCAAATTCCGCATCGCCGGCCACTGCCGCCACGCCCGTGATTAATTTCATCCCGGGCCACACGCCGCCGGAATCCTGCCAGCCACCGCCGGACCCGCCCAGCCATTCGCCGAGCAGCGCCCGGGCCAGCACCAGCCGGCGCTCGGACTCGGCCAGTTCGCCGGTCAGCGACTCGGCCTGCCGGGTCGCCCGCATGCAGACAGCAATCAACGAGGCCAGCAGGTTGGTCGAGACCGCCAGGCGCGATCCTTTGGGGATGTCATTCACATGGCTGACCAGTTCCAATCCGCGGCCCGGACCGACCACCCGCGCGAGCAGGTCGGCCAGCTCCATGCCGGAGCCCTCAATCCCGGGGGGCACAATGCCTGCGGCGATCACTGCCGCTTTGAGCAAACCCAGATAATCCCGCGCAAAATCAAACACCTCCGCAAGGCTGGTAATGTCCACCGTGGCCCCAAGGTCCACGCTGGTGAGTCGCAACACCGGCTCCTCAATGACCCGCAAACAGGCTTCCACCGGCGGCTTGGTCACGGCGTCGCGCCCGTGCACCCCCAGGTCCACGGAAATATTGAGGACCCGCGCCCCCTCGGGATAATCCATACCCAAAAAGAAAATATCGCTCCAGCCGGAATGGCTCAAATCCATCCGCACCGGGGTCAATTCGCGCAAGACCGGGTAGGTACCGTCCGCGCCCCGCTCAAGCAATTCCGGGCGCAGCCGCAGCGGATGATCCGCCGGGTGCCCCATGCGGAACATCCATTGATTCCCCCGCACCGAGCGCACACTGCGCCGCACTTGGTCGGCCAGCGTTTGGAAGGCGATGCGCTGATACACCACGGCCAGCGCGCTGGAAATGGCATCGCTGGGACCGCTGCCGTTTTGCACCGCGAGAAACTGATCCAGGGCCTCCTCAAAGCGCCGCTGCAACAGGTGCTCAAAACCCTTGAAGGGAATCATGCCCGCAGCCCCGGCCGGAATTTTGCCGGGCAAATGAAAGCGGTGAATGGCGTAGAGAAAAAACAGGGCGCGCACCCGTTCATACAAATTTTCACTACGGCGCCGGAAAGCATCCAGTTCGCCGCAGGCGGTGACTAATTCAGCCGCACTGGAACGGGCGCAAACGGCGTCGAGCGACTGGTTGCGAATGGCGGGATCCGCCGAAGTAATAATGTCGAGAAGCGGGCTGGCCATGGTTTTTTGAGGGTTGCAGGCGTGGGCTGGTTACTGCCCCTCCTGGGCCAGGAGTTCCACCAGGCCTGCGAGGACTTCCGCGCGGGCGGGGCTGGCGAATGCCAGCGCCAGTTGCGCCGTGAGCAGGCCGTATTTCAAGCCGATGTCGAAGCGCCGGCCCGCCAGTTCCAGGGCCAGGAACCGTTCCTGACTCGCCAGCCGTGACAAGGTCTGGCTGAGGCTCGCCGGCTGGCCAGCCGCGATGCTGGCACCGAGTGCCGTCATGACCGATGGGGTGAGGACATGCATGCCGAAAAAGCACAGATAATGGCCGGCGCGCAGACCCGGAACAATCAACCGCTGTTCCGCCACGGTCGGGGTGGGTTTTTCCAAGACCTCGGAAACCAGATAAAGGCGCTGGCGATTTTCCGCCAGACGGCCGCCGACAGTGCCATAATAGGGAAGTTTGCTTTCATGCGTGGCTTGCACAGCGGAGACCGCACAGGCTTCGGCGGCGGCAACTTCCACAAGCTGCCGCGCGCAACTGCGGGTTTCCCGGCTCAGATACAAATGATCGCCCACCAACAGCAAAAACGGATCGCCCCCGGTAAATTCATGAGCACTCCAGATGGCGTGGCCGTAGCCCAGCGGTTGGGCCTGCTCCACAAAATGCAAGCGGGTGCCATGGCTGCCGGCGGCCGTGCGGAACGCCGCCACATCACCGGGGTGCACCACCACGCAGATTTCCTGCGCGCCCGAATGGAGCGCCTCCTCGATGATGATGTTCAGGGCCGTCTTAGTTTTGCCGTCCCGGTCCACGAGGGTTTGCAAGGGCAGCGTGCGTTGCCCGGGGCCGGCGGCCGTGATCACAGTTTTGCGGATTTCCATGTTGATTACTTGATTGGCCAAAATTCTGCCAGTTTTGAGAGCAAAGGCGACTGCAAATTTAAATTGGTTTAAAAGACCCCGGCCCTGCCGGGCACCCCGCTGAATTTGATTGTCATCCCGCCCGGGCATTTGGTATCTCCTTCGCATGATCCAAAAATTCGCGTGTCTGGCTCTGACCCTCGCGGCCTCTTTCCAAATGGCGTTTGCTCAGGAAACTGCTATCAACAGCCTCACTCCGGACGAAACCGCCGCCGGCTGGCGCTTGCTGTTCAATGGCACTAATTTCGACGGCTGGCATAATTTTAAAGCGGACGGCGTGCGCCCGGGGTGGCAGATCAAGGACGGCACCCTCGCCTGCGTGGATCCCCACCAAGCGGGTGATATTGTGACCAGCGACAAGTTTGACTGGTTCGAATTGCAACTGGATTACACGATCTCCGAGGGAGGCAATAGCGGTATCATGTACCACGTCACCGATGCGGGTGGCGCGGTCTGGGCCACGGGACCGGAATTTCAATTGGAAGACAACCAAAAAGCCGCCGACCCCATCCGTTGCGGCTGGCTCTACGCCCTGTACCAACCCCCGGTGGACGCGACCACCGGCAAAACCCTGGATGCCACCAAACCGGTGGGGGAATGGAATCATGTGCGACTGGTCATCAGCCCGCAGAAATGTGTCCATGAGATCAACGGCACCAAATATTTTGAATACGTGCTGGGCAGCAGTGATTTTACCAATCGCGTGGCCCATACCAAATTCGCCAAGATGCCGAACTTTGCCAAGTTCGAGACCGGCTGGCTGGCCTTGCAGGGCGACCACGGCAGCGTGAGTTTCCGGAATATCAAGATCCGTCCCTTGCCGGCCAATCCCTGAGGGCGACAATCCATCGCCCCGGCCACTTTAATCCATTCATAAAAGCGAGCGAAATAGCAGCGGGGAACGACCCGCTGCGATGGCTTCCGCTCGCTGGTTTTTGCTTGGCGCAAGCTAGTTATGGGACTTCGGACGAGGCGCTGGGAGGCGTGATTTTCACCAAGAGGGGAATGCTCGCCTGGGAACGTCCGTCGAGCAGGACGTCCAGGGAGAACATTCCGGGCTCGTTGAATTTCAGTTGCTGGATGTTGATGATGAAATTACGGGTGAGAAAATGCGCATCGTCCGGGAGGGTGACCGCCACGGGGAGGTCCATGGGGGGCATGATGGCCCGACCATCGGCGTTCACGAAGTTGAGGGTGACCTGGTGGTGACCTTCATCACCCGGGGTGAAGGTGAGGCGGAGGGCGACCGAGCATTGGGGATGAATAGCCGGGAGTTGCTGGGCGTAGATGGTGTCGAACGCCCCGAGCAGGTTCAGCTTCTCATTGTCATTCGTGGCGGCGTCGCACAACACAGCTACTTGAATATTCATCGGCAGATATAAAGCCATGAATAGGGATGATTGACAATGGACAATTGATAATGCACCAGGAGGGGACGGACGGACACGGGCCGGAAAATCCAAAATTCAAACTTCAATCATCGGGAAATCCAGCACCCGGGGCGCGGGACGGCAGGGGAAAGAAAATCTGGACACAAGCGAGGTGGGGCTTTAGAAAAAGCGGATGAGTTCCCTCGCCGGACTGGCCATTTTGCTGGTGGAAGATGATGTGATGCTGCGCAAGCGGCTGGGGGTGCAATTAACCCGGCTGGGAGCTGCGGTCGCGGCGGCGGAGACCGTGCAGGGGGCGCGGCAGTTGCTGGCCGGGCAGGATTTTGACCTGGCATTACTGGATGTCAACCTGCCGGATGGCCTGGGTCCGGATTTGCTGCGTGACCAAGTCATCCCGGCCAACACGGGGGTGATCGTGATGACGGCACATGGCGGGGTGGCGGGGGCGGTGGAGGCCATGCGGCTGGGGGCGCGGGAATATTTGGTGAAGCCCTTTGATGCGGAGGAATTGCCGCTGGTGCTGGAACGGGCACGGCGCGGCCGCCAGGCGGCGCGGGTGGTGGAGCACCGCCGGGCGGACGCCGAAAAAGCCCCTTTGTTTTTTGGGACGGCGCTGGCCGGGTTGGAGCAACACTTGCACAAGATTCTGGCCGCGGACCGGCGCATGCACGGGCCGCTGCCGCCGGTGCTAATCCAGGGGGAAACGGGCACGGGCAAGACGACCCTCGCGCGCTGGTTGCATGGGCACGGTCCGCGTGCGGACCGGGAGCTGGTGGAGGTCAATTGCTCGGCATTGCCCGAGTCGCTGGCGGAGTCAGAATTATTTGGGCATGAGCGGGGGGCGTTCACGGACGCGCGCACGGCGCGGATGGGACTGTTTGAGGCGGCGAACGGGGGCACATTGTTTCTGGACGAATTACCAAGCCTGGCGCTGCCCCTCCAGGCGAAGGTGCTCACGGCGCTGGAAGACGGCAAAATCCGCCGGGTGGGGGCCAGCAAGACCATGCCGGTGGACGTACGGACCATTGCCGCGACGAGCCGTGATCTGAGGGAAATGGTGGCGCGCCGGGAATTCCGGGAAGACTTGCAACACCGCCTGGATTTGTACCGGGTTGACATCCCGCCATTGCGTGAGCGGGGCGCGGACATTGTGACCCTGGCAGAACTGCTGGCCGGGAAGCTTTGTCAGAAACACGGACTGGCACCGAGGCCGATTTCCCGGGAGGGCCGTCAGCGGCTGCTGGCCGGTGCCTGGCCGGGCAATGTGCGGGAACTGGCGCATGAACTGGAACGGGCCATTGTGTTTGAAGAAGGGGCGGAGCTGCATTTTGCACAACTGGGTGGGGTGGCGGCGGGCCCCACGCCCACCGACGACTCCGGCTGGCTGAGCCCCGGCTTCCAGTTTCCCTCACAAGGCTTTATGCTGGATGAGGCGATCAACCGCATGGTGCATCTGGCAGTGGAACAGGCCGGGGGTAATATTTCCGCCGCCGGGCGGCTGCTGGGCGTGCCGCACGACTTTATTCGCTACCGCCTGGGGCGAAAGAAGAAGAAATGCAGTTGATGGCAGGATCGGGGGGCCTTTTGGCACCTAACCCCCCCCCTGTTGGCCGTCCCCCGTCAGGGCCATCTTGAAGCGCACAATAATTCGTCAACGGACGGTATGAGTTTAGTGGGGGTGAGACGAAATTCCTCGCAACGGTGGAAGTTCAAGGTTTAGCCAGCGTATCGCCACGCCCCGAAGGCAACAAGCGGCATTCTCCAGCACCTTGGGGCAGGCCATTAAAATTGACAACCGGAGCGGTGTTTGAAAGGCTTGAAAATGATATTGGTGGACATGTGACGCCATGAATTAATGAGAAAATTATTTTACGCCCTTTGTTGCCTGGTGTGGCAGCTCGGGTTTCTGTTCAGCTGTCTGGCGGGGGAGGCGGCGGGCACGGCTTTCAGTTATCAAGGCCGGTTGCTCGACACCAACGGCCCCTTAACGGGCAGTTATGATTTCACCTTCACTCTTTATTTTAGCAGCAATGGCGGCGCCCCGGTGGCCGGGCCGGTGACCAATTTGGCCACCGAGGTCAGTGGCGGCCAATTTGCGGTTACGATTGATTTCGGAACCGGCGTGTTTGCCGGGGGGAGCAACTGGCTGGAAATCGCCGTGCAGACGAACCAAGGGAACGGTTTCGTGCCCCTCCTGCCCCGGCAGGCCATCACGCCCGTGCCCTGGGCCATTTATGCGAACACAGCGGGGGGACTCACGGGACCGCTGCCCACAACCCAACTACCCACGAATGTGCTCTTGAACGGCGCAACCGGGGTGTATTTGTCCGGAAAGTTTTCCGGGGACGGGGCCGGACTTACCAATCTCAGCCTGCCTGCCGGGACTGGCGGGCCGGGTGGGGGCAGCAACCTGGATGGGTGGGCCAGCCTGCCAACGAACGCGCTGCCCACCACGGCGGCCCAGGTGGGCGCGGTCAGCACCAACGGATGGTTTACCCCGGAGCAATTGCCGGGCATTGGCTTGAATCTCGACGCGATTTCGTATAACAGTCTGACCAATGGAGCCCCCATTCCGATAGTTTATGACCTTTCCGGCAACGGCAATCATTTCAATGCCGCCAACTGGACGTTTAACGCTTTTGCAGGCATTGGCGGCGGCTTCCATCTGGGCAGCCCGTTGTATCCGGCCGCCTGTCTCGCGAGTAATTCAACCTTCCTCGCGAACAACCCCGCGCTCAACACCAACTGTTTTGCCGTGTTTGTGTTTCAAACCCCGCAACTCGGGATCAACCAGCCTTACCCGCCGGGGGGACAAATTTTGGTGGCGGGCAATCGGGCTGGCGCATCGGGTTTGAACATCCTGGACAACCAGAGCGCGAATGGGATCGGCTTCGAGTACAGCACCAATGCCAACTTGCAAATCTCCAAAAATTATGACGGATTACCCGTGGTGCTTGCCTGGGATTACAATCCCAACAACCTCACCATTTGGGTAAATGGTTTGCCGCAATGCACGGGAGTTCCCAACCGAAGATCGGGGCTGGGGTTCAGTGGCAACAACCTTTATCTGGGCAATTTTGCCAACAGCTCCTGGCACGCATACAATGGCGACATTTTAAAATTACTCATCTTCACCAACGGGGCGTCGATGTCCCTCGCTCAGAAGGCCACCATCGCCCAGTTTTACACCACCAAATACCGGGTGGACCGGGTGGATTTTTTGATCATGGGCGATTCCATTGCCACGGGGGTGGTGTCGACTAACGGCGCGACGTTTAAGGACCAATACCATGGCGCATACCCCAGCAAAAGGGTTGGCTTCACCTGCTTCCCGGGCCAGTCCAGCGGGGCGCAGTACACCAACTTGCTGGCCAACATTAACTGGTTGCGCTCGGTTCCGGGAGATCACCTGGCCTTTTTGTATGCCAGCGACATTAATGAGTCCGTGGCTCGCTGGGGCTATTTGCAGACCTATGGTTTGCTAACCAATATTGCCAGCGTGTACGCCTCTAACAATTGGAGTTTCATGGTGGCAACGCCGGCCTCCAGTTTCCAAACCGATATTTTGTCGCCGGGCCAGGGCACCAATCTGGCCAATCAAATCATGTCCAATACCAACCTGTTTGCGGCGGTTGTGCCCACCCATGCCGCCCCCAATATTGGGCCGTTCCTTTCCTGCTCCAACAACCCGGTTTATTTCTTTAATGACTCCAACCACTGGACGGCGGCCGCTTACAACAGCGTCAGCAACCTGCTGGTTTCTGGCGTGGCTTACGCCCTGAATCCACCCATCCGCAATGGCGGTGGTCTGACGAATCTCGCTGCGGCGCAATTAACCGGAGTGGCCAGCATAAACACCACCGGCAATGCCGCCACGGCTTCCGTGGCCTCCAATGTGGTCGCTGGCATTGCCATTACCAATGGGACGCTATCCGGTTCGCTGGACACCTATGCCCAGGTCGTATTGTCGCAGGGATCGGGAAACGCCCCGATATTGACCATCGACAATAATTCCAACACCTTTTTAGGCATTAACGCCGGGTCGATGGCAAATGCCGGACATAACAATGTGGCCATCGGCTATGCCGCCCTCCAAAGCAATTTAATCGGCAGCAATAATGCCGTGCTGGGCAGTCTTGCTCTGGCCAACACCACCTCAGGCAACAACAACCTCATTCTGGGCTACCAGGCCGGTAGCAATTACAGCGGTGCCGAATCGGGGAATATCCTAATTGGCAATGCGGGCACCGTTGCGGAAAGCAACGTGGTCCGCCTGGGGAGCGGCCAGACCGCCACTTACCTGGCGGGGACTGTCAACGGGAATGGCAGCGGCTTGACCAATTTAAATGCTGGCAACCTGACCAGCGGCTCGCTGGCCACCAATGTGTTGGATAGCTGGCTGGCCGCCCAAATGCTTCACGCTTCAGGCGTGCCGACCTTCACCACCAATATTGGGGCCTCGGCGGCGGGGCTGGTTTCCAATAATGGCGACCAAAATATCACCTTTTGGTTTGTTTCGACCAACACCGTTGCGTATGTCACCGGGCAGAAGATTTTGACCATCAATTTCGCGCATCCCTACGCCAGTCCACCGGGAGTTTGGTTCACGGCTGGTCCTACCTCCACCGGTGGTTCACCGTCGAACGACGGTGGCATGCGCACTTCACTGTTTCAGGTCGCCGTTTCCACCACCCAGGCCATCATCGAGGTGAGTTCGACTGGAAATGGCCAATCCCTAACCGGCGGGGTTACTTATACCAACAGCATCGGTTT
This sequence comes from uncultured Verrucomicrobia subdivision 3 bacterium, assembly GCA_903875465.1. Taxonomy (GTDB): domain Bacteria; phylum Verrucomicrobiota; class Verrucomicrobiia; order Limisphaerales; family UBA11358; genus UBA11358. The sequence goes on along the minus strand of CAIQWB010000117.1, from coordinate 15,261 downwards.
TGTCGGGAAATAATTGCCGCATCAAACTGGGACAATCGCCGGGACATTGGCTGGCATGGTATAAATGGCGGCGGTTTGGGCGGGATGCCGAAAACGGCTTGGAACCAGTTCCAAATTGTGCCGGCAACCACCGGGGGTGATTGGGAACTATTTGGAATCAGTGGGTGCCACCAATCGGGAACGCTCCCCATCGAAATGCGCCAATATATTGGAATTCAAACACTTGCAAATTTGCATCCAACACTGGCATGTGGATTGCTATTAAATTTGCCATAGATTTTCCGGCGGTTTGCCGGGAAACAACCAATAACTTAATCGTAACGAACACATGAAAAAAATTATCGCCTTCGCCGCAGTTTGGCTGGCCCTAGTCGTCGCCCACCAGGCAAGCGCGCAGCCGCAGCCGCCGCCGCTCCCCCCCAGCTTTGGTACCAACCATCCGCCGGTATGGACCAACCTGCCACCGATATTCACAAATACACCCCCGATATGGACCAACACGCCCCCCGTGTTTACAAATACCCCCCCGGTATTCACGAACCTGCCCCCGGTATGGACCAATCTTCCCCCGGTATTCACGAACACTCCGCCGGTATGGACCAATCTGCCGCCGCTGTTTACGAACACCCCGCCGGTGTGGACGAATAATGCCCCGCAGCCACCCCCGATTGGCTGGTCCAATACGCCACCGCCTTTGAATTGCACCAACCTGCCGCCCCGGCCCAAACAACTGGCTCCCGGCCAGGGTGCGCCGCCGCAGGCACCCCCGGATGTGAACAAAGTGGTGACTCAATTTCAGACGGATCGCAACGCTTTGATTAACCAATTGCAGTCGGCCTCGGCCTCCCAGCGGGCGGCCATCCTGGGCACGCTGCAGCAACAGCGCGACCAGTTCCAGCAACAAATCGGCCAGTTGCGGCAACAGGCCCAACAACAGGCGCAGCAGATGCAACAGCAATTCAATAATGGTTTTGATCCGGTGCACAATAATCCGCCGCCGGCCGGTGGTGGTGCAACCAAACCGCGGTGAGCTTCATCAGCAATTATTAAATCATTTACGATTCGCGGTTGGACGGCTCACCCGGGCCGTCCAACCTTTATGGCTTAAGGCCGTCAACCCATCAACTATCTGGCATTCCGGCAGGCAACGTGGAGGCTGAGGGCACTGGGGGCCGGGGGTATCCTGTCGGCTCAGGTCGCGGCGTCCCACACGTTGCCCGGCACACTTCCTCCCGGCCTTCAAATTCCCAAAGTTTCCTATTGGAACACGGATGTCACGGTCCGCACCAGTGCGGGCTACCGGGACAATCCCACGCTGAGCAGCAGTGGCGGGTCGGCGAATTATGCTTATTGGGCGGCGGGCGGTGACCTGCTCACCTTCCGGCTGCCCGTGAACGGCTGGCAGTTCAGCGCGTTTGGCACCTACAATTATTTGAATTACGTGCCGGTGGGCGGGGCCAGCAGCGCCAGTGCCGAACAGACGGGCATGGCCCTGGGGCAATTAACCAAGGACTGGGGTGGCAGTTGGAAAACCGGGGGCAGTGTCAGTGCCTTTTATCAGGACCAAGTGGTCGACACGACGGTCACACAAACCAACGGGAGTAGCGTCACAGACATCGTGGGCGAGAATTTGACCGGCCGGTGGTTTGTCCGCAAAACGTTCCAGCCCGGCTGGTCGGAAATGACGTTGAGCCTGTCCCGAGAATGGCTGGCGGTGCCCTTGGACGGCTTTTGGCAGCCTGGGGCGCGGCTGGCGGTGGGCCGGGATTACGGTCCAAAGGGTTCGTCGGTGAGTCTGTTTTATCAATGGGCACTGGTGGATTTCGACACTCGCGAGCAGACCTCGGCCAGCGGATTCGCCGTCCCGGGAACGCGTTTGCTTTTTCAGACCCACTCGACAGAGTTTCTTTGGCAACAGGGCTGGGATGCGGCCAAACACTGGCAAACAGTCACCCGGGCGGGTCTGGATTACAACCAGGACAATGGCTCCGGATATTATAATTATTGGCAATACCACCTGGCTGAAGAGCTCAAGTACCATCCGGGCACCTGGGATTTCGCCCTGACCGGCGGAGTGAATTACTATGATTTCACCGTGCAACCGGCCAGCCAGACCGATGATTCCCTCCGGCGCAAAACCTCCCTGGCTGCGGGGATTTATGCGGGCAAGCGTCTGGGGAAGTCGTTCAAGGTGTTTGCGAGTGCCAGTTATGAACGCTCGATTTCCAATGCGGGCTACGACGCTTACACCACCACCACCACCAGCGCGGGTTTGGAATATCACTTTTAATTTTTCGCCGGCATGGTATTTCTTCAGCCAGCCAGACTTGGTTTAATACGCTCCAAACGGTGGCCATGAATGAACATCTCCCGCTGCCGCGCACGCCCCGCTGGGCGCCGTGGCTGTTGCTGGCGCTGGCCCTGGCGCTGTTCGGGGCGGCCATTGGCGCGGGCACCTGGCGCTTGCGCCGCAGCCTGGGGGACCAACTCATCAATCGGGACGGGGACCTATTAAATGCGGTGGCCCAAGCCCGGCTCTTGCCCGGGGGCGAAACGAACCTGGCGGTGAGGTTGCAGAATCCGGCGGAACAACTGGCGCTGGTGCTGAACATTTCCCAAATCATGGACGGCGTGCTGGCAGTCCGGCTATTTGATTCGGGAGGCACATTTGTCACGGCGTTCCCCGCCGAAGTGGCGGAGGGGAAGCTGACGATGCGAACCGTGACCGCCTTGCAACAATTACACACCGTGAGCCGCTACCGGTCCCGGGCGGTGCTGGGGGCAGAATTTTTTCCCGGCACGGCGGCGGCGATGGCGACCAACCCCACGCCGTTGCTGGAGGTCAACCTCCCCATCCACGCGCATGGCCAGGATCGATTGCTGGCCTCGGCCCAGATCATGGTGGATGCGCAACCACTGCAGCGCGCACTGGCGGCCTTGGATTACGATCTTGGGTGGCAGGCGGGAGGTGCCTGGCTGGCGGGCAGTGCCTTGCTGACCGGCGTCTTTGCCTGGGCCTGGCGGCGGTTGCAACACAGCCAGGCGCTGTTGCAGGCCCGCACAACCCGGTTGTTACACGCGAATCATGAACTGTCCCTGACCGCCCGAACCGGAGCCCTGGGAGCAGTAACCGCCCATCTGGTACATGGCCTGAGCAATCCCCTGGCCAATCTGCAGGCCTTTATGAGAGCCCAGCAGGACAAAGGTCTGGCGGGGGAGGAATGGCAGGATCTGGTGGCCTCCACGGGGCGCATGCGGCAAATCATTCAGGAGGTGGTCCGCGTGCTGGCCGAGGAGAACTGCACTGACGATTACGAAATCACCCTGGCGGAACTGGCGGAAATCTTTTCCCAAAAAATCGCCGCCCCAGCCCAAGCCGCGGGCGTCGTCTGCGACGTGCGAGCGGAAGCGGACGGCCACCTGAACAACCGCCACGCCAACTTGGTTTTGCTGATTCTGGACAACCTGGCGCGAAACGCCCTGCAAGTGACCCCACGCGGACGACGGGTGCGGGTGCGGGTGCGGACCGCCCCGGGCGGGGTGGTGTGCCAGGTGGCGGATGAAGGTCCGGGCTATCCGGCCGCGTTGCGAGACCGCTTGTTCCTGCCCTGCCCTTCGCGCCATGGCGGCAATGGAATTGGCCTGGCCATCAGCCACCAACTGGCCAGCCAGATGGGTGCGGAATTGGACCTTGCCAAGACCGATGCGAATGGTTGTATCTTTGAGTTAACCATTCCTTCCGCCCGGCTGGCGGAAGCCCTGGCCAAGTCCTGATTTTATATGAGTGAGCGCTTGCGAGAAACCGCCCGCCGCCTAGCGGCTGGCTGTCTTGGGCTATTGCTGCTCGCCGCAGCGGGCCCGGCGACCGCCTTCAATTTGCCCCCGGTGTGGCGCTGGTCCAACCCCCAGCCCAATGGCGCGGATATTTATGCCCTGTTATCCAGCCGTGGGACGTATATAGAAACGGGCGAATGCGGGCAGATTTTTGAAAGTAGTGACGGCCTGACCTGGAATCCGGCGACCACGGGCACCACCAACGACCTCTGCGCGGCGGGCTATCTGGGCGGACGGCTGGTGGTCACCGGCGCGAACGGCAAAATTTTGATTTCGGACGACCTGGCAACCTTTTATGACTCCAGCCAGGCCACCACCGATTGGCTGGTGGGCTTGGCCGCCAACAGCAACTTGGTGGTAGCCGTGGGGGACAACGCGGCCATTTACACCAGCACCAACGCGGTGAACTGGACCCGCCAAAGCGTCGGATTCAACAATTGGCTGAGCAGTGTCGCGTATGGCACCAACACTTTCGTGACCGTGGGGGCCAGCGGTTTCATTGCCACCAGTGCCAACGGCACCACTTGGACCACGCGAAGCAGCGGCACAACGGCTTATTTTAACTGTGTGGCGTGGCTGGGCGACCGTTTCCTGGCGGTGGCGGGCGGGGGGGTGGCCGTTAGCAGCCCCAACGGCACGTCCTGGACCACTGTTTCCACGGGCGTAACCAATGATTTGTATGTAGTGGCAGGCACGAATTCCAGCCGTTTGCTGGCGGGCGACTCCGCATTGCTGCTGCAAGGCGCGGGGAGCTATGCGAACCAACTGGCCACCAGCCTCGCCGCCCCAGCCCCCGCCTGGCCCTATTATGCCGCCACGTGGAACGGTTCCAATTACCTGGTGGCCGGCCTGACCGGTCTGCTGGCGGTGAGTGCCACGTCAAACAATATCACCAGCTGGACCACCAGCACCAATTCCTACCGGAGCTGGCTCTGGCAGGTCGCCCATTTGCAAAATGCCACGCAGACCAATTATCTGGCCGTGGGCAATTACGGGACTATCCTCTCCAGCGCCAATGGCATCAATTGGGAGGTGGAATTGCCGCCCACGAATGCCGTCACGGCCACCACCAACGCGGTGCTGCTCGGAGTGGGCGGGAGCACTAACCTCTTCCTCATCGCCGGCTCGCGGGGCACCGTGTGGTGGGCCACCAATGCTTATTTGTGGAAGGCCGTCACCCCAGCCCCGACCACGAACGATTTATCGGGAGTGTGGTACGACGGCACCCGCTACCTGCTGAGTGGTGGCAATGGCACCATTTTGGCAAGCGCCAACGGCACGAACTGGGTGGCGCGCACGACCCCGGCCACGGGCTTCCTCACGAGCTTCGCCCAGACGACCAATGGCGTGGTAGTGGTGGGCCAGTCCGGCACCATTCTCACCAGCCCCAACTCGACCAACTGGACCCGCCAAACTTCCGGCACGACCAACTGGCTATCCCAAGTGGCTTACGTGAATAATAAACTAATCGCGGTGGGACAAAACGGGACGATCCTCACCAGCGCCAATGGCACGGCCTGGACCACGGTGGCCAGTGGCACCACGAACTGGCTTAATTCCGTGGCGGCCATCAGCGGCGCCCTGTTCATCGCGGGCAACCAGGGCACCTTGCTCATCAGCACAAACGGCATCAATTGGATTAATTCGGGGACGATTACCAAGCAGTCCCTCTACGGGTTGGCGGTCAATGGCGGCCAGTTGGTGGCGGTGGGAGTGAATGGCATCATCCTCCGCAGCCAGGTCATCCCGGCCACCACCCCGGTGGCGATCACCGGGTATTCATTGAAATCGGGCCAGAGCGTGTTTTTGTTCACCGGGCAGCCGGACCAGCGCTTTTACTTACAATCCACCAATAATCTGGCGGGTTTGAAAGGGAATGCTGCCTGGCCGCAAGGCACGCTGCTGGAGCTTTTTGATAGTTACGGCACCTTGCTTTATCTCGACAGTGGGAGCACCAACCTGTCCCCCAGCAGGTTTTACCGGACGGTCACCGCTAATTGAAGCCCTTGGTGGGGGCAAGTCGGACATTTCAGTAACGCAGGCGAGGTGGAACGCCGCAGGGAGAGCTTCGGTTGGTTCAACCCGCCTGCTTTTACTTCGCTTGCCAAAAAAATTGCCGGGATGACAACGTGATCGTTCTCATCCCGGCAAGGTGAACTTTAGGATAACTGCCGCGGCTGATTAATACGCGAGGCGGTAGAAAACCGCCGGGGCATTCGTATCGATCGTGACATTATAGCTGTTGCTGCTGCTGCTGTTCGGCACATTCACCCAGTTGGTGCCCAACCCGGAGGTCAGCGAGTTGGTTTGCGCCTGCAAACGCCAGCCGGTGTGGTCAGCCGGCCAGGTCAGGGTGAGGGTGCCGCCACTGACGGTCGCCACCAAGTTGGTCGGGGCCAGGTTAACGGGCGGAACCACGAGCAGACTGCCGGCGCCGCCAATAAAGGCAGGGCTGGTAGTGCTATTGTATAAGCCGGGGGCCTGGCTGGCCCCATTCAGCACCAAAGCGCCAATCTGGTTGGTCGTTGCGAAGTCCAGTTGGAGGGTGGCGCCGGTGGCGATGGTCACGGTGGAATTGGTGGCCAGGGACGCATTCGCCAGTTCCAAAAGGCCGCCATTCACGGTGGTGTTCCCGGTGTAGGCATTGGTGGCGAGCACCCCGGTGAAGGTCTGCTGGCCGGAGCTCAGCACCAGCGCGATGTTGCCCACCACAGCACCGTCAAATGAATTAAAATTGCCGGTGCCGGGGTCCAGCGTCAAAGTGGCCACCTTCGCACTGCTATTGGTCACCATGCCGAGGTTGGTCGGCACAATGGTGTTCTTCAATCCCAGGACCTTCTGATTGAAGCCATTCAAATCAAAATAGGTGGGGATGGTCGGACTGCCGTTGGCGCCGATATCAACCACGGCGTTGGTGGAGATACCGTTGTTCGCGCCGAGGCTGGTGGTTTGGGAACGAATCTGAAATTCGGTGCAATCACCGCCGCCCGAGAAACGCACATTCCCAAAGCGCACCACGATATTGACGCCAGGGGAAGAAACCCGGTTGAGAATATTCAAATAGCCCGAACTGACGGGGCCCGCAAAGTTACCGCCATTGACCGCCGCCACGTTGAACGTGATCGGACCGCTGACGGTGGTAACCGTACCGTTGGTATTGTCATTCACCATGATCAAACCCGTTCCCGCACCGGGGGAAACCGTGTTGGCAACGATGGGATTGGCCAGAGTGATGCCGGTGGCCAGCATCAGGCGACCGGGACCATCAACCGTGGCCGTGCCGGTGCCGAGCGCGCCGGCACTGCCGACGTTCACGACCGGCCCGTTCAGATCAAAGCCACTGATTGTATTGTTAGTAGCTAATGTCAATGTGCCACTGGCACTACCCGCCGCAGTCAGATTAAATCCCCCGGTGATGCTGTTGCTCAGCACCAGTGTCGCTCCGCCGTCCAGACTGATCGTCGCGTCCGAAGCGAGCGCCACGGGCGCGGTATCCACCGTCAAGCCACCGCCACCTTTTTGGAGTGCGGCGCCATTCAGCGTCAGGGGATTAGCCAGGGTGAGGTTGGCCGTCACATACAGGAGTGCGCCATTGGCGACTGTCGTGCGCGAGACCGGCGAGCCCAGACCAGTCGCACTGGTTAGATAAGTGACGCCCGCGTTCAGCCACGTCGGGCCGGTATAATCACTATTGCCGGAGAGCGTCACCCCGCCACTGCCGTCCACACTCAGGCTCCCGGTGCCGTGAATGGCGTTGCCGACATTGAGAATGGTGTCGCCACGGTTCAGTGAAAGGATGCTGTTGTTGGTCACCACACTGGTGCCCAGCGAGCCACTGGAATCATTGTTGCCAATTTGCAATTTCCCGGCGGAGATCGTGACCGCACCGCTCAGGCTGTTGCTCAGGTCAATCGTAAAGGTGCCGGAATTTTGCAGGGTCAACGGACTCGGGCCGGTGAGCACGCCCGTGTTGCCGGCGGAGGTCAGCGTATAGGCGGACGTGGCGTTGACATTAATGCTATAGGGGGTGATGGGCGATTCGAGATCCACATATCCACCGCCGCTGCGGTCGTCAAACAGCACACCATTTGTCTGGGTAAAGGCCATGATGCCGCCACCGAGCGCATCATTCGTCCAATCCAGGGAACTGGTATTCCAGCCGTTATCCATCCCGCCCGCCGTGCTGCCCAGCCACGCCAGCGTGGGGGGCAGGAACACATTTAGGGTCGCACTGGTGCTGTTGGTCAGATACGTGGTCGTGCCAATGGTATTGGCCGCCCGGCAGGTGAAGGTTGCACCATTGTCGCCGAGCGGGGGAAGGTAAGCATAGGACACATTGGTTGCCCCGGTAATCGGTGAGCCATTTTTGTACCATTGGTAGGTGATGGGCAGATATCCAATGGTGGCCACGGAGAACAGTGCCGGCTGGCCGGCAGGAACCGTTACATCGCCGGGTTGCGCCAGGAACTTGGCCGGGCCACCGGCGAGAGGCACATTCGGACCTTGAACCTGACTCTGGGCAATGCTGATGGGAGACAGCGCGCCACGGAAAAGGCGGAACTCATCAATGCTGGCGGTGAGATTGGGACTGGCAGCAGTCAGCGACTGGCCGATCCAGGAAAACTTGTCGTTCAAGCTGCTGAGATTGACCGTGAAGTTGGTGTTGATCGCTTCGAGCACACCGTTGGTGTAAATTGAGAGCACGCGATCCGGCGCATCCACCACCACGGCGACATGGACGGTCTGATTGTCCAGATTGCCGGCGGCCGTGACCGACTGATTATTATTATTCACCACCGCGAGTTGTCCGGCGGCGGTATGGGGCGAATATTGCACATCGTTAAAACCAATGATGCCTGAGCCAATGACATAGTTCGTCACGCCAAAAGCAAAGACATCGACGTTGTTCGGATTGGTGCCCAAAGTCGCCCAAAACTCGAGGGTGAGGGCGGTGGCATTCTGCGCGGTGAACAGGTTGGAGGGCAGTTGCACAAACGTGCCGGTCGTTCCATCCAGCACCAAGGAACCATTCGTGACGTAGGCATTTCCGAAATTCGTGGCGGTTTGCCCACCGACGCTGTCGGGCGTGACGGTCAAGCCGCTCGCGAGATCCACCCAGTTGGTGTTGAAGCTATAACGGTTGCCCAGGAAGTTGGCCGCGCCAACCACCAGTGAGGCCCCGGTGCTGACGTTCTTGTAGCCGATGGTGTTGGTCACCACGCAGTCATAATAACCCGCGTTGCCAGCCGCCGTGTTCGGGATGGTGTAGGCGGTATTGGTCGCGCCCGCGATGGAATTGGAATTGAAACGCCATTGATAGCCCAACGGGAACTGGCTGGACGCGCCCACTGAGAAAGTCACCGGCAGGTTATAGTCCACGTTTTGGCTCACGGGATTGAGCGTGATGGTGACCGCCGGGGAATAAAACTGCATCTGGCCCGAACCCCGCGCCACTTTGCTGATGCGCACTTCATCCACATAGCCTTTGAAGGGTGCCTGGGAAACGTTGCGGGAGTTGGCGGCCACCACCAACTCGCCGCTGACGTTGCCCGCCGCCGTCCCAATTGTCAGCGGCTGGGTGGCCAAAACGGCCGCCGCGCCGTTGGTCCCATTGAGCAGGGTCCAGTAGAGGGTCCCGTTGGTGCCATCATACGTAAAGGCCGCATGATACCATTGGTTGCTCGTAAATGCATTATTACCCGTGGTTGGCAGGGTGCCTGACATGGTGCCACCGCTCGTGATGAAGTTAAAACTGAGGGTGGTGGCGGTGAGGGCAAATTGGAAACCCCGGTTGGCCAGGGAGGTGTCGGTGGAAAGAAGGGTCCCACCGGCGCTATTCGTGGGGTAGACGAGGCATTCCAAGGTGAACGGGGTCTGACCGCCGTTGCCGATGCCCAGTAATTTTGAGGGAAACACATCGCCATCCAGGTTGTAGGTGCCGTTATTGTTATAATCAAAGCCGCAAACGCCAAACGTGGTGGTTCCCGGGCCGACGCCCAAGGCGTTGCCAAAATTGGTCGGGCCGCTCACATAAGAAGGAACCCCGACGTAAGTCGTAACTGCGGTCGAGGTCGAATGGTTGTTGGCGGTCATGTTGGCGGTAATAAAATTACTGCCCAAGGTGCCATAATTGGTGACCACCGAACCGCCGGCTGGCTGGTCAAAATGCAGCAGGACCACGGTGTTGCTATCGGCGGTATAATTGCCGACGAGATCGGCATGGGCATCGTGCGCCCAGGCGAGAGCCGCAAGCGACGCCAGGGCGGTCAGTTTGTTTATTATTTTCATGTTGTATTGGGTATTTGGGTGACACATGACTTACTCACTGGGCGAACCGGCGGTTGCTCAGGTATTATGGCATGGGTTGTGAGATTACATTATACCCGCCATGGCGTTTGCAAATGGACAAAATGATATTTGGCGTGGATAATTTGACTGGCACCCGTATCTTTCCGAACATTACTCGCAACGGCGGGTGCGCCCATGAAAAGCCCTGGTTTTTCCTTCCACCGCTATTTTCCGGTCAGCCAGCGCGACCGGAAATGGGGATTGTTTGTGAACACCATTGGCGAAACCCGCGTGCCCCCGCATACCTCCTATCCGCTCGCCGTGCATCCCAAAGGCTATGCCTTTGACTGGCAGCAGGGCCGGGTGCTGGAGGGTTTTGCCCTGGTTTATATTGCCGGGGGACAGGGACGGTTCGAGTCGGAGGGCAAAATCAATCTGCCGGTGGAGCCAGGAAATGTATTCCTGCTCTTCCCCGGGGTCTGGCACCGCTATCAGCCGGAGGCTAGAACTGGCTGGCACGAGTTCTGGATCGGCTTCGATGGCGACACTGCGCGCAACTGGCAGCTCAACCATTTCATTGCCCCCGCGAAACCGGTGTTCAAGATCAATACCGAGGACACCGTGCTGGCCACCTTCAACCGTATCCTCCAAGCCGCCCGGGCCAACCGGCCGGCCCTGCAACAAATTCTGGCGGGCGCCGCCGCCAACCTGGTGGGGCTTTGCTATTCCGCCCAGCAGGCCCCGCCGGAGGCCGGCGACCCGGGATCGAATGCGATTGAACTGGCCATTGCCCGCCTGGAGGCGGATTTGGGACGGGAGCTGGATATCAAGAAGCTGGCGCAGGAATTGGGCGTGAGTTATAGCTGGTTTCGCACTGCCTTTACCATGCACACCGGCCTGGCCCCGCATCAATATGTCCTGGAAATGCGGCTGGTGCGCGCCCGCAACCTGTTGGTGGGCACCACGCTGGCCGTGAAAGAAATCGCCCAACAAACCGGTTTTCAGGACGAACATTATTTCTCCCGGCTCTTCCGCCAAAAACTCAAGTGCACGCCCAGCCAGTGGCGGGAGCGCCGGCAAAATGCCTGATTACTTCCGTTTCCGGCCAGGCAACTTGGGCAAAAAGTCTACTCATTATATCATTTTGTCCATTTTGATATGCCCAGGCCGCCGGTAACTTATCCAGCCTGATCCAGATGCACATTATCAACGTTATGCGGCCGGAGCTGTCCATCCTGCCGGGCACGGCCAATGCCCCGGCGCAGCCATGAAGGCCGTGCGGGTCGGCATGATTGGGGCGGGTTGGTGGGGGACCTTTGCCCATCTGCCGGCTGTGAAGTCACATCCCCGGGCGGAATTGGTGGCGGTGCAAACCCGCGAAGCGGTTGCGGCCGCGAAGATCGCCCGGGACTTCGGGGCGCAGCACGCCTGCACCAGCGTGGAGGAGTTGCTCGCGCTGCCGGCGTTGGATGCGGTGATTGTCGCTTCCACGCCAAATGTCCATTACGCGCAGGCCCGCGCCGCGCTAGCGAGTGGCCGGCATGTGTTGCTGGAAAAACCCATGACCTTGGGTGCCCGCGAGGCGAAAGACCTGGTCGAACTGGCGGCGCGGCAGGAATTACAGCTCCTGATTAGTTGTCCGTGGCATTTTACGCGGCATGGCCGGGCGGCCCGGGAACTCATCCAGTCCGGCGCCCTCGGCGAGATCAAGATGATCTCGGTGCTGATGACCAACCCGATTGACCAATTATTGCGGGGCCGGAGCACTTCGCCCACCCATGGCATGGCGAACGTGTACGTGGAACCCTGCCTGGGCTCTTACAATGATCCGGCCATCGCCGGGGGCGGCCAGATCTATTGCCAGGTCTCGCATGCGGCCGCCTATTTGACTTTTCTCACCGGCCTGCGGCCGGCCGAAGTGTATGCGCGCTTTGACCAGGATGGTTCCCCGAACGACATTTACAACGCCCTGACGATCACACTGGAAAATGGCGCGCTGGTTTCGCTGGCCAGCACCGGGGCCACGCCGCTGGTGGAGCGCACTTACGAAATCCGCATCTTCGGCCGGCGGGCCATTTTGCAACTCGAACTCTGGCGCGGCACCATGTCCCTCATTGATTTTGCCGGTCAACGCACCGAATTCCCGGTCCTGGCCGACCCGGAAATTTATCCGGCGCAAGCGCCGGCCTTGAATTTCATCGACGCCATTTTAGGTAATGCCCCCAATGGCTCGCCGGGCGAATTGGGACTGGCCTCGATGGAAATCATCGAAGCGGCCTGCCAGTCGGCCCGCAGCAACCGACCCCAGGTCATCCGCCCGCAACGCCGCCATGGTGCCGAGTGATTCACCCGGGCGCTGGGGTGGGCGGTGCCCAACGGCGGCAGGGTAACCATTGCTGCCAACTTGCGCCCCGCCAAAGAGCAAAATCATTAAATAGCGGAAAAGATTGTAAAACAGGCCGGTTTTGAAGGTTTTTCGACCAAAGTTCCCGCGTTCAGAGGGGATCCTTTCGGCGGGCAACCCGCTGGTTCAGGCACTTGCCATACATGTGAGTTCTATGCATAGTGTTTCTATGATACGGAAGGAACTGGTTGCGGCCTCGGCGGAGCCACTGGTACTGGCGTTGCTCGCGAGGGGGGAGTCGTATGGTTATGCCATCATCCAGGAGGTGAAGGCACGGTCCGGCGGGCAGTTGCAGTGGACGGATGGGATGTTGTACCCGGTGCTGCACCGGCTGGAGCGGCGGGGGTTGATCCAGGCGCGCTGGGGTGAAAGCGAGACGGGCCGGAAGCGAAAATATTACTCCCTGAAAAAGGATGGCAAAGCCGCCATGGCCAAACACGATGAGCAATGGACGATGGTGCATGCCGTGCTGGCCGGCTTGAAGGGGGAAAGTTATGTTTGATCGGGAACAAGCGATCACGGAATGGCGCCAGCGGATGCGGGCGGGGGGAATTATAACGCCGCCGACGCTGGACGAATTGGAAAGCCACCTGCGCGAAAGCATGGGGGAGAAGGTGCGCGCGGGGTGGGATGAGGCCGCCGCCTTTAAGGCTGCTGGCGATGAACTGGGCAAAGCGGGATTGTTGAAACGGGAGTTTGCCTGGGCGGGCGGGCTTTGGGGCGGGCTGGGCGAGAACCTGGCAACGCGGCTAAACCGGCTATTGGCGCTCACTTGGGTGGGGCTGAGCTTTTGGTTGCTGAGCAATACCTTGCTCATCTGCCACGAACGCTTTTTTCAGGATGCGACGAAGCCGACGGCCGGATTGTTAATCTTGGTTCTGGGCATTATTGCCTTTCAGGAATTGGGCGGGATTATCGGCGGCATTCTGCTGCTGCGGGGAGCGGCCGGGGGACGTTATTTAATTTGCACCGTCGCGGTGCTGGCCTTGATTCCCGATACGTTCGCCCTGTTCCACCCGCATAACCATCCGGCCACAATCGGCTACATTCTGGCTCACGTTTTCTTTGACTTGGTAACGCTCTGGTGGTTGCGGCCCGGGCGGCATGCCCGGGTGGCCGTGAATTAGCCAATCAGCGTGCCGAAACTGGAACTTTATGTTTAACCTCGAACTAGCCATCGCGGAATGGCGGCAACGGATGCTGGCGGCTGGCATCAAATCGCCGGTGCCGCTGGAAGAATTGGACAATCATCTGCGGGAGGATGTGGAGGCAAAGATGCGCTCCGGGTGGGGTGTGTCCGAAGCCTTCGCCGCGGCGGTCGAGGAGATTGGTCCCACCGGAGACTTGAAAAGTGAGTTTGCCAGGGCGGGCGGACCGGTTTATGAACGTTGGAAGCAAGCCATGCGCACCCTGGCGGGAATTCCGGATTATCAACTGGCCACGAATATGAATGTGAACACGCCTCTGCCGGCCAGCGAACCCCGCTGGGCCACTTATGTTAAAACGCTGGGCTGGGTTTTTCCGGCCACGCTGGTTTGGATGGCATCCAATGTGTTTGTGCTGCCCAAACTCCGGGAGATTTGCTCGGTCGCCAACACGGTCGGGCCCAAGCCCATTTTATTCATTTTGGCGTTGTCCGACCTGTTGAAGTATCACCTGCCACTAGTGCTGGTGGTGGCCGGTTTGGTGCTAACGGCTTTGGAATGGCGCGCCCGTGGGTGGGCGCGGCGGCGCCGCCTGGTTTTGGGAGCAACGGCGTTTTTTCTAAATTCGTTCGTCTTGATGTTAATTTTGGCCATGTTGATTCTGGCGGTCCTCGCCAGCATACATTTAATGGATCGCACCCGATGAATATAGAAGCAAACATCACGGAATGGCGGCGGCGCATGCGGACGGCGGGGATCCAATCGCCGGTGCCTTTGGAAGAGTTGGAGGAGCACTTGCGCGAGGAGATGGAGCAGCAATTAAAATCGGGGAAGCGCGAGGCGGAGGCGTTTAAGTTGGCTGAGCAGAAGATTGGCGCGGCACCGGGGATGCAGGCGGAGTTTGCCAAAGTCATGGCAACCAGCACGGTCCGCGAGGAGAAATTCATGCTCGGCATGCTGGTGCTGGCCGCCATTGTCCTGCCAGCGGGCATGGCAGGTTCAGTCCTGTTCCATCGAGCGGATATGACGGCCGCACAATTGCTTTCCAGCCTGGCGGCCCTGGGCATTTTCTCCTCATTGAGCTGGTTCGGGCGCTTGGGTTACCGCCGGTTTCCGGTGATCGGCTCGAAGCGCACCCGGGATGTCATTGGCGGGGTGGCCGCCGGCTTCACGGCCTTGTGGTGGATCGTTTTTATGCGTGGGATCGTGCCGGGTCACGATTACACCATGATGCAATTTGTGGAAGTCTTTACGTGGGCCTTTTTTGTCCCGGCCGGAGTGATGCTGGGTTTGGTGTTTGGGTTGGATACGGCGGCGCGGAAGCGGGATTTTTGCCACGAAAGAACTCAAAGAGCAGATAAACAGAAGGGGTTTTAACCGCGAAAGACGCGAAATACACGAAATAAAGACAGAAGGCGAGCGGAGGGGGCAAAAAAGGCGGGTTTGGCCACAGATGGGCACAGTCTGTATATCTAAATCAGATTTCAATAAACTAGCGAAAAACCAAGCATTTCCAAGGTAAATTCGCGCTAACTCGTCACTATTTTTGCTAACTTTTCGGTGCTGTCACTGAAACTTTAACTGACACTG